>JAQUHA010000038.1 GCA_028683855.1 Desulfuromonadaceae bacterium | reverse complement strand
CTACCGAAAACCTGAGAAATCCCGATAAAAATCCAGAAAGCAGAAACTAAGCCGAGATGGTCAAGTTCAACTTGACTTTATGTGGTGGCTCCGCTGCGCTACGCACCACATAAACTCTTAACTTGTTTATGCAGTCCTTTTAGCTGGTCTTTGGAAAGTTTTGTTACCGTATTTTCCGGATTAACAATAACCTTGATAACATCGTTGGTAATTACATTTGGCTTCAAGTCGTCAGAGGCTGCCTTGCCGGAAGCATCTTTCATACTTGCTACTGCATCGGCTAACTCTTCAGAAGCCATTGCAGCGTCACATTTACCTGCAACCAGGTCTTCAACTCCATTGCCAGTACCATTGCCGACAAGTTCTAAATCAATTCCGGTAGCTTTTTTGAGGGCATCTTTCCCCGGCTCCATGATACGTTTTTGAACGGTTGTCGAACCGTGCAGCTTGACAACTTCTGCACCTGCTACACCAGAAAATGTTACCACACCAACCAGAACTGCCGACCATACTAAATGTTTTTTTGCCATTGAAATGCTCCCCCTGTTAAATTTAGCTACACAGATATTTTCATTAAATTCGCGTATACGGATATACCACATTTTTCTGTGCTTGCAAATTACAAACCTCATGACATAAACTGAACCGAATATAACAAGTGATTACAGGAACCAATACTCACATGAAACACCTCGCGCAAACATTAAAAGCACTTTCCGACCCGATTCGACTCCGCATCATTCTCCTGTTACATTCCGAAGGTGAGCTGTGTGTCTGTGATTTAATTGCTGTTTTGAATTTACCACAATCCACAGTTTCACGTCATTTAGCGTATTTAAAGCGTAGTTGCTGGGTGGATATCCGTCGTCAAGGCGTCTGGATGCACTATAAGTTGAGCAAAGAGAGCTGTACTATCTGCCGTGAGGTGCTTAAGATCCTCGAACAACACGCCAATGAACTTCCCGAAGCAATACAAGACCGGGAAACAGTGGCAACCATTATGAAAAACAAGTCCGACACTTGCCCCGCATAAAACTCTTTTCAAAAACTCGGCATCGTAACACAATTGTGACTTGCAATATCCGTTAAAGCGGATATATTTATCCTATGAAAAAACGCGTTCTCTTTCTCTGCACCCACAACTCCTGCCGTTCACAGATGGCGGAAGGCCTGATCAACCACTATCTGGCTGACAGCTTTGATGCCTTTTCAGCCGGAACCGAGGCCACCCGGGTTAATCCGTTGGCCAGTCAGGTGCTGGCTGAACTCGGCATTGACATCTCCACTCATCATTCCAAGACAATCGACGATTTTGCCGGACAGACTTTTGACCACGTGATTACCCTGTGCGGCTCGGCAAACGAACAGTGCCCGATATTTTTCGGCGGAGTGAAACGGGTGCATATCGGTTTTGATGACCCGTCACGATTGCCCGGCAGACCGGAAGAGGTGTTGCCGGAATTCCGCAGGGTGCGGGATGAGATCAAAGCAAAACTTATTGAATACCTTACAGGAGATGGGCAATGAGCGAAAATCTTTCCCGAAAACTCTCTTTCCTTGATCGCTGGCTGACACTCTGGATTTTCGCCGCGATGGCTCTTGGCGTCGGATTTGGCTATTTTGTGCCGGGAGTAGAGTCCTTTATCAACAGTTTTCAGGTCGGCACGACCAATATGCCGATTGCCATCGGGTTGATCCTGATGATGTATCCACCTTTTGCCAAGGTCAAATATGAAGAGATGCCAGAAGTCTTTCATAACAAGAAGATTCTTGGTATGTCGCTGCTCCAGAACTGGTTGATTGGGCCGGTGCTGATGTTCGTACTGGCAATTACGTTTCTGCCGGACAAACCTGAATATATGGTTGGCCTGATCATGATTGGTTTGGCGAGATGCATTGCCATGGTCATTGTCTGGAACGATCTGGCGAAAGGGAATACCGAGTATGCCGCCGGGTTGGTGGCGTTCAACAGTCTGTTTCAGGTTCTCTTTTACAGTGTCTATGCCTGGTTCTTCATAACCGTGCTGCCACCCATGTTCGGCTTGTCAGGTAGTGTGGTTGATGTAAGTATCCAGCAGATTGCGAAGAGCGTTTTCATCTATCTCGGCATCCCCTGTATTGCCGGTGCGCTTACCCGGCTGGTCGGCGTTAAAGTAATGGGTAAGGAGCGGTACCGTAAGAATTTCCTCCCCAGAATAGGGTCGTTAACCCTGATCGCCCTTCTCTTCACCATTGTTGTTATGTTCAGCCTCAAAGGGCAGCTGATCGTGCAGCTGCCAATGGACGTTGTCCGGATCGCCATACCTATGCTGATCTATTTCATTGTCATGTTTCTGGTGTCATTCTGGATGGGGAAAAAGATGGGGGCAGATTACAGCAAGACAACCACGTTGGCTTTCACGGCTGCCAGCAATAATTTTGAACTGGCCATTGCCGTTGCGGTCGCCGTATTCGGCCTGAACTCCGGTGCCGCCTTTGCCGCTGTCATCGGGCCGTTAGTCGAGGTGCCGGTTATGATTGGACTTGTAAATGTGGCGTTTATCTTAAGAAAGAATATGTTTTAGCAAATAAACCTGAGCTTCTTCGTACTTGACAGATGCTGCGTATGGAACGACAATCACCACCTTGTCAGTCTGCGAGATAATCTGTGCCGCTTCGAAAGAATTATCAGCAGTTTCCGGATCACCAATAAGCAAAAATCCAAAGAGGACTAAACACGATGAATAGTGACATTCACAGCCAGAAGATTCTGATTCTTGACTTCGGTTCACAGTATACCCAGCTGATTGCCCGCCGTGTCCGTGAGGCGCACGTGTACTGCGAACTTCACCCGTATGATATGGATCTTGCGGCAATCCGCTCCTTCGCGCCGAATGGCATCATTCTCTCCGGCGGTCCCTGCTCGGTTTATGACGACGGCGCTCCGTCAGTCGAAGAGGAGCTGTTCGAACTTGGTGTGCCCGTTCTCGGCATCTGCTACGGGATGCAGCTGATGAGCCGTCATTTCGGCGGTGAGGTCGTTCCTGCCGGTAAACGTGAATTCGGTCATGCCGAACTGCTTGCCTCCGGTCAGCCGGGGCCGCTCTTTGACTCATTCTTTGTTAATGGCGCCAGCCCGGTCTGGATGAGTCATGGTGACCACGTCTCCCGCGTGCCGGATAATTTCGAGGTCGTTGCCGGAACTGCAAACGCACCGGTTTGCGCGATTCAGAATGTTGCCAGAAATCTCTACGGTGTGCAGTTCCACCCAGAGGTGAATCACACTCCGCGTGGTGAACAGCTGCTTGACACTTTTGTCCGTTCGGTATGCGGCTGCACCGGGCAGTGGACACCGGGGCAGATCATCGAAGATGCCGTTGAGCGTATCCGTAAACAGGTTGGAAATGAGACGGTTATTCTCGGTCTCTCCGGCGGTGTTGATTCCTCTGTCGCCGCCGCCCTGATTCATCGGGCAATCGGTGATCAGCTGACCTGCGTTTTTGTCGATAACGGCCTGCTCCGTCTGGGTGAGGGGGATCAGGTTATGGCTACCTTTGCCCAGAATCTTGGCGTCAAGGTGATCCGGGTTGATGCCGAAGATCGTTTTCTGGCCGGACTTGAGGGGGTCAGCGATCCGGAGAGGAAGCGCAAGATCATCGGCGGACTCTTTGTCGATATCTTTGAAGAGCAGTCGAAGCTGATCAAGGATGCCAACTGGCTGGCTCAGGGGACTATCTATCCCGATGTTATCGAATCAGCCGGAGCCAAGACCGGCAAGGCGCACAATATCAAAAGTCATCACAACGTCGGCGGGCTTCCCGATTATATGAAACTGAAACTTCTGGAACCGCTTCGGGAGCTGTTCAAGGACGAGGTGCGGGCGATAGGTGAGGAGCTTGGTCTGCCGCATCAGATGGTGTGGCGTCACCCGTTCCCCGGCCCCGGCCTCGGCGTACGTATTCTCGGTGAGGTGAAAAAAGAGTACTGCGATATTCTGCGTCGTGCCGATGCAATCTATATTGAAGAGCTTTACGCGAGTGGACACTACGAGAAAATAAGCCAAGCGTTTGCCGTTTTCCTCCCGGTGAAGAGCGTCGGAGTAATGGGTGATGGCCGCACTTACGAATACGTCGTTGCTCTCCGTGCTGTCGAAACAAAGGATTTTATGACTGCCGGCTGGTATCCGATGCCGTACGACGACCTGGCCCGCATCAGCGGGCGTATCATCAACGAGGTGAAAGGGATAAACCGCGTTGTCTACGATGTTTCGAGCAAGCCACCGGCAACTATCGAGTGGGAATAGCACCGGTTGCGGTGCGGATTTCATTGAATGAGTGACCATTCTGAACAGAGCAGTGACGATAGTGTCCATTCCGGCAAAGGCGCTGAACGCTGGTTGTTTGAGGAGGCCCGGGAGGTCCGGGGGCTCCTCTTTTCAGTAGTAGGTCTGGCTGTAGCTATCGGTGTACTGATTGTTTTTCAGGCCCGGCTTCTGGCTACGGCATGCCAGGCTCTTGTTATCGATGGCGCTGCGGTGGATGCTATACTGCCGCTTGCCGCTGTTCTGGTTCTGCTCGCCGCAGGCCGGGCGCTCTGCACCTATATAATGGAAAACAGGTCCGCTGCCGCTGCCGCCAGAGTAAAGCGTGCGGTTAGAAGCAGGCTCTACCGCAAGATCCAGCTGCTCGGTTCGGCCGGACTTGCCGGCGGTGAGACCGGCTCACTCGTTGAAACTGTCACCAAGGGTGTTGATGAACTGGAACACTACTTCACCCGCTTTCTTCCTCAGCTCGTTCTGGCGGCAATTCTGCCGTTTATGTTCCTGATCATAATTGTTCCCTCCGAATGGCGCTCCGGTCTGGTTCTGCTCTTCTCGGCACCCTGTATTCCCCTCTTCATGATTCTGATCGGCCGCGGCTCCGAAAAGCTGCATCGCCGCCAGTGGAGCAAACTGTCACGGATGGCCGGGCATCTGCTTGATCTTGTCGCCGGGCTGCCGGATCTTGTCATCTCCGGTGCGGCAAAGAGAGAGGCGGAGGTGGTTGCGAAAGTTTCGGACGACTACCGCTCTGCGACCATGACAGTCCTGCGTGTCGCCTTTTTGTCAGCCTTTACCCTGGAGTTTTTCGCCACCGTTGGCACTGCCGTCGTCGCGGTAATAATCGGTTTCAGGCTGCTGTCAGGGGAGCTCCCGCTTGGTGAGGGGCTCTTTGTTCTTCTTATGGCTCCGGAATTTTATCTGCCGCTGAGAAACCTCGGCCTCTCGTATCACTCCAGGATGCAGGGTGTTGCGGCAGCCGAGCGGATATCTCCCCTGCTGGGTAAAGTAGCGCCGGCTGGATTCTCTGGGACGTTGCTGCCCGCACCGGGGGCTCCTGCGATAACATTCGAAAGTGTTAGCTTCCGCTATGGTGGGGAGCGGGGCGGGGTGCGTAATGTCGATTTTACACTCCCCTCCGGCTCAGTTACTGCTCTTGTCGGGGAGAGCGGTGCCGGCAAGACAACATTTGCGCGGCTTCTGGTCGGGCTTGCCAGACCGGAGTCGGGGCGGATACTTGTTAATGGTCAGGATCTGACGCTGCTGGATGCGGAGAGTTGGCGGTCGTCCATCGCCTGGGTTTCGCAGTCGCCATATTTCACCGCCGGCACTCTGCGTGAAAATCTCACTCTGGGGCGGCCGGATGCCGATGATGATGAGATCGCAGCGGCAATCAGGGCAGCGGCGGCAGATCAGTTCATCAATAAGATGTCCGGTGGCTTGGACACAGTTCTGGGGGATCGCGGCGCCGGTCTCTCCGGCGGTGAGCTGAGGCGGCTTGCTCTTGCCAGAGCCTATCTCTCTCCGGCAACCTTGATTGTCCTGGACGAACCGACTGCCGGACTCGATGCTGAAAGCGAGAAGCTGGTCTGTGACGCACTGCACAACCTCGCCTCCGGTCGGACCCTGCTGGTCATAAGTCATCGCGAGCAGACACTTTCAAGGGCTGACAGGGTGGCGGAGATGGTCGACGGCAGGATAGACCGGATCATTACGCCGCATGAATTCCTGTCGCCGGTGGCGGGGCTTGTATGAGCCTGATCCTGCGATTTCTTAAAATATCCGGCAGGCAGTGGCGCTGGATGAGTGCCGGAATCATTCTCGGGGTACTGGTGATCGCCGCCAATAGTTTACTGATGGCGATTTCCGGCTGGTTTATCGCCTCCATGGCGGTATCCGGAGTCACCGGCGCTTCATTCAACTATTTTTTTCCGTCTGCAACCATAAGGTTTCTTGCCATCGCCAGGACTGTCGGACGGTACGCCGAGAGACTGGTTACACACGAGGCAACCTTCAGAATTCTTGCTGAGCTTCGTGTCTGGCTGTTCAAAAAGCTGATTCCACTCACTCCGGCCTCTCTGGAGCGCTACTCCGGCGGCGATGTTACCGGAAGACTCCGGGCTGATATCGATGCCATGGAGACGCTCTATCTCAGGATAATCGCTCCGATGGCTACCGGTGTCGTGTCAATGGTTGGCGGCGTGGTTTTTATCGCCTGCTTCAGTCTCTCTTCAGCCACAGCAATGTTCCTGTTCCTCCTGCTGACAGGAGTTGGACTGCCACTGCTGGTTGGCCGCTTCTCCGAGGCGCCCGGAAAAAGATCCGCTCTATTGGCTGCCGATCTGCGCAACAGGGTTACGGATGGAATCCAAGGGCTTGAAGAGCTGGTTCTGCTCGGTGCGGTGGAGCGTCAGGCCGCTTTTGTTGACGATCTGTCATCAGACCTGATTGACGAGCAGCAGCGACTGGCCGGAATCAACGGATTTTCAATAGCCGGAATGGTTTTTTTTGCCGGCTCCGCCGTGGCAGCAGTGCTGGTGACAGCCGGAACAGAAGTGGCCGCATTACAGGTTTCGCCGCCAAATCTGGTCATGCTGCTTCTGTTTTCTGCGGCAATCTTTGAGTCTGTCGGGCAACTGCCGCCAGCCCTGAATCTGTTTCCGGCAGTACGGGAGTCCTCAGCCAGAATCTTCGAACTGTCGGATGCCCCGATACCGGTTCCTGATGCTGCTTTGATCACATCAATGCCCGTTGATAATGCAATCCGTTTTACAAATGTTTCTGCTTCGTATCTTGCCGGTAGCGGCGTTCTGCATGATTTTTCCCTTACGGTTCCTCCGGGCGGAAGTGTGGTACTTACCGGCGGTAGCGGAGCGGGGAAGAGTCTCCTGCTTGAAGTTCTGCTCCGTTTCCGTAATTACCAGGGGAGCGTTACGGTTGGCGGTGCGGAAATCACTGCTCTGCCAAAGGAGTCTCTGCTTAAGCTGATTGCCGCTGTGCCGCAACGTCCTCACCTCTTCAATGGCAGCATCCGTGACAACATTCTGCTCGGCAACCCCTCTGCCAGCGATGAATTATTACGATCGGCAGTTTACGACAGTTGTCTGGAAAGCTGGATTGACGGACTTCCGGATGGGCTGGATACCCAGGTTGGTCTTAATGGCTCTGCCGTATCAGGAGGGGAGGGGAGACGGATTGCTCTGGCTCGTGCTCTTGTAAAAAATGCCCCGATACTTCTTCTCGATGAGCCGACGGAAAGCCTTGATCTGCAGACGGAGCTGGAGCTTGTTTCACGTCTGAAGCAGCGATTCAGAAACCTCCCCGGCTGTACCATCATGGTTGTCAGTCATCGCCCCGCCTGCCTTTTTCTTGGTGATTTGACCATAAGAATTACTTCAGTTCCCTGTAATATTCCATAAATACAAATATTTTTTAGCCTGACCAGATTTTTTGTTGACAATAACTCTTGAATCACATAAAAGATAAAAAAGCTCTTGTTTGTTATTTAAGTTGCTTCTAAGTCAGTCAATCAGATTTATTGACAAGATAACGTACCGCTGTTGACATTTTTATGATTCGGGATACGCTTCACTTTGATGTTCGTTTAGATAAATATTTCAAAAGAGGGGGGAAGTATGAATGTAGTAACTCTGAGTCAGTGGCAGTTTGCCTCAACCATCATGTTTCATTGGATATTCGTTCCACTTACGTTGGGGTTATCCATCATGACAGCCTGGATGGAAACCAGATATGTAATGACCGGTGATGAACTATGGCTTCGTATGACCAAATTCTGGGGAAAACTGTTTCTGATAAATTTTGCACTTGGTGTAGTTACCGGTATTACAATGGAGTTTCAGTTCGGCTTGAACTGGTCTGAATACTCCCGTTTTGTAGGAGACATATTCGGTGCGCCGTTGGCAATTGAGGCTACTGTAGCTTTCTTTATGGAGTCCGTTTTTATAGGTGTATGGATTTTCGGGTGGAACAAGCTGTCAAAGAAAATTCATGCTGTGACGATATGGTTGACCGCTCTTGCAACGAATCTTTCCGCATTGATAATTTTGCTTGCTAATGCATGGATGCAACATCCGGTTGGTTATGTAATTCGTAATGGGCGTGCTGAGATGAATGATTTTCTTGCTGTTCTAACTAACGAATACGGTCTTATAAAGTTTGCGCATGCACTAATGTCAGGATATGCGCTTGCGGCTTTTGTAATTATGGGTGTCTCTGCATGGCATCTTCTACGCAACAACGAAACGGATTTCTTCAAGCGTTCTTTCCGTATGGCTGCGAACTGGGCTTTTGTTGCTTCGCTACTTGTTGGATTGACAGGAGATTTCCACGCAGCAGAGATTGCAGAAAAACAACCGGAAAAATTTGCTGCCATGGAATCTGTATGGGAAACTAAAAGAAATGCCGGTATGAGCCTTCTAATTATTCCTGATGCCAAGAATGAGCGTAACGCAGTTGAGGTTTTTACAATTCCGAGTATGCTGAGTTACATGGCGTTCCGTGAAGCTGACGGCGAAATCAAAGGGCTGAAGGATTTCCCAAAGGAAATGCGACCGCCAGTAACCCCTGTTTTCCTTAGTTTTCGCCTTATGGTCGGTCTGGGGACATTCATGATACTGGTCAGCCTTGCCGGTATTGTAATCTCTCGCAAAGAGAGCTTTACTGACAACAGACTGTTCCTCTCTCTGATGGTCTTCTCAATACCTGTTCCATACATTGCCGAGCAACTAGGGTGGTTGGTTGCTGAACTTGGCAGGCAGCCGTGGATTGTATATGGAGTTATGAAAACTGTAGATGCTGTTTCCAAGTCGATATCGGTGACGCAGGTTGCTCTTTCACTACTTGGTTTTACGCTTCTCTATGGGGTACTTGGTGCTATCGATATTTTCCTTCTGGTCAAATATGCCAAAAAGGGACCGGATACAGATATCTCCAATATAATCAAAGTTCAGGGGAGGGGATAACTCATGGATATATCAGTATTTCAAATCATCTGGTTCGTACTCTGGGGTGTGCTCTGGGCAGTTTACTTCATGCTTGACGGTTTTGTTCTTGGAAGCGGTTTTATGGCTGGATTTCTCGCAAAGAACGATACGGAAAAACGGGTTCTTATAAATTCCGTCGGTCCTGTATGGGATGGAAATGAAGTCTGGCTTGTAACTGCTGGAGGGGCTACATTTGCTGCTTTTCCAACAACTTATGCACTTATGTTCAGTAACCTCTACTCTGCTCTGGTACTTTTGCTGTTTGCTCTTATAGTAAGGGGTGTCTCTTTTGAATTTAGAGGTAAGATTGATACCACCGTGTGGAAAAAATCATGGGATACTGCGATAATTGTCTCAAGCTTTCTTCCTGCACTTCTCTTTGGTGTTGCCTTCGGCAATATTTTTAAGGGTATTCCTATGAGAAACGATTTTGCCGCCATCAATTTCAGTTATGATGGTTCATTGGTAGGGCTGCTTAATCCATACGGTCTTTTAACCGGAGTACTTTTTGTACTGCTCTTTGCTGTGCATGGTTCACTTTATGCCGCTATAAAAACTACCGGAGATCTAAGCCGGCGTGGTGCTGATCTTGCAGATAAACTCTGGATTCCACTTCTTGTTGTAGCTGTTGCGTTTCTTGGCTATACCTATCCGGCAACAAAACTGTACGACAATTTTCTAAAAGCTCCGGTACTACTGATTGTCCCTGTAATAGCCGTAATTTCGTTACTGCTGGTAAAAGTTTTTATTGCCAAAGGTTCATGTCACAAAGCTTTCCTCTTTTCATGTCTGACGATAGTTTTTGTGGTTTTTACAGGTGTGACCGGTCTGTTCCCGAACCTGATCCCCTCAAGTATTGATCCTGCATCAAACCTGACAATATTTAATTCGTCATCAAGTCTGCTGACGCTCAAAATAATGACAGTTGTGGCAGCTATTTTTGTTCCAATTGTAATTTGTTATAAAATATGGGTGTACAGGCTCTTTAGAGCTAGAGTTACCGAAGCGGACGTTCTTGAAAACCATGAGGCTTATTGATCTGAAAAACCTTAAAAGCTTCTGTTTTTAACTGACAGCCATTCTCTCATATACTAGAGAATGGCTGCTTTGTTCTGAATTATATATAAAATGTTAAAGTATTCTTGAATTTCCAGTCACTCTGAAATAGAATGCGCCGCTGCATAAATTTAATTCAGGAGGAAATACTTTTGGCTGCTATTTCATTTGAAGAAATTATGTTTACAATTATGTCTGCGACTCAGGATGTATTTAAAAGTTATATGAATATAGATCTGCTGGCAGGTAAGGTAGAAAAAAAAGTTGAGCCGGTTGATTCTGACGTTACAGGTATTGTCGGTATTGCCGGTGATCGTGTCGGCTATATAATTATTGCCACTGATAAATCGAGCGCCCAGTGTGTTGCCAAAGAGCTTCTTATGGTTGATGAGGCGGATGAGGAGTGCATTCGTGACGCAATGGGAGAGTTGGCAAACAACATAGCCGGAGTATTCAAGACAAAATATCATGAACAGTACGGAAGTGTTGCACTTGGACTTCCTTTGGTTGTTTCAGGGCAGCTGCGGGCAATTTCCGAGCCTCCGGATTCAAACGAAACATCAAGTATAAATGTACAGTGTAAAGGCGTTACTATCCCCTTCAAGACGGTGGATGGCTCTATCTCTATAACTGTAATGGTGTATATGTAATTTCATGAACGCCCTTCTGAAAAGTTACGGTTTGCTGTTAAGCGAGGTTGACAGCTGGTTTCTCCGCTCTATGGAGCAGCATCCTGAAATGATTGTCTGCGGTAGTGGCTGTTCAGAGTGCTGTAGAGGGCTTTTTGATATCACCCTGCTTGACGCATTCTATCTAAAACTCGGTGTTGATAATCTTCCGGTTAAAGTTAAAAAGGTGATTTTCAGAAAGGCGTTAAAGAGGCTTGAATCTCTCAAATCCATCAATCCTGCTTTTGTAGAACCGTGGCTGTTAAATGGTATTCCTGAGGAGGATTGGGATGAGTTGATGCCGGAATCTGATGAAACTTCATGCGTCCTGCTGTCTGAAAATGGTGAGTGCCTTGTTTATGGACATCGCCCAATGACTTGCCGTCTTAACGGTATTCCGTTGTTGGATCTGTCAGGAGATGAGTTTTTTGATGAATGGTGTACCCTCAATTTTACTTCTGAGGCCCCGCATCAGCTTAAAGATCTAAGGTTTGGTTTTTACGATCTGTTTGCGCGTGAACTGCTGATGTTCCGTGAGTTTGTTTGTACTCTTACCGGAACAGCACTAAACGAGGTTGATCTTTTTATCCCCGCTGCTGTAGTTATGGAGAGAGAAAAGATTATAGCGGCAATTAAGCTTCTGTGCCGTTGACAAAGAGTTCTGCCATTCAGAGATACAAGACGATGCTTATATGACTAAATCTGAAAATACTGATTTTTTTGTTGCCGACATTAATTCTGCAGAGAATAACAGTCCTACCGCGAGAAGCTGCAGCTGCTTCAATAATCTCATTTATTCCAAAAGCCCATATCTTCGACAGCATTCCGAAAATCCGGTTGACTGGTATGAGTGGGGAGCCGCTCCATTTGAACGTGCAGCAGCAGAGAACCTTCCCATCTTTCTTTCTATAGGTTACGCAACCTGCCACTGGTGTCATGTCATGGCTCATGAATCTTTTGAGGATGAAGAAGTGGCTGCGCTCCTCAATAAGAATTTTGTATGTATAAAGGTTGATCGTGAAGAACGACCCGACATAGATGATTTTTATATGACTGTCTCGCAGACTCTCACCGGAAGCGGCGGGTGGCCGCTCAATATTTTTATGAAGCCTGACAGGCGACCATTTCTGGCTGTAACGTATCTGCCCAGGCTTGGTTATGGTGGGGTTGGCGGTTTGATGGATCTGCTCGCCAATATTGCTCTGTTGTGGCAGGAACAGCCCGAAAGGATTGAAAAAAACTGTCAAGGGATAATGGATGCGCTTAAAAAAATAGAGCTTACTCCCTGTATGCCGGTATCCCCTGATCTCATGCAGGTTGATAAGAAGGCTTTTAACTCTTTGAAGCAGATATACGATTCAGCTAATGGAGGTTTTGGTCGTAGACCGAAATTTCCAATGCCGATCTATTTAAACTGGTTGATTAAACGTGCGAAATATCTGCCTGATATTTTGGATGCTCCGTCTGCTCTATCCGTTGAAACAGCTCTTCAGATGGCTCTTAATACCTTGCAGAAAATCAGAGCCGGGGGCATTTGGGATCAGCTTGGAGGGGGAATACATCGTTACTCTGTCGATCAGTTCTGGTTAGTGCCGCATTTTGAAAAGATGCTTTACGATCAGGCAATGCTGGCACGGATTACTACCAACGCTTTTCTGGCGACTGGAAATAAGTTTTATAGAACAATGACGGATGAACTTATCCTCTTTGTGATGAGGGAACTCCAGTGTGATGAAGGTGCTTTCTGCTCGGCTTTGGATGCTGATTCAGAAGGTGGTGAGGGGCATTTTTATCTATGGGATAAAAATGAGATAGATATCTGTCTTGGAACTTATTCCGAACACTTCTGTAAAGGGTATTCAGTAACAGAAAATGGGAATTATGAGGGTAAAAACATTCTTTCCCTTGCTTTGAAGGATGAATATTTTTCGGATAGCAGCCATAGTTACGACAATACATTTAATATACCTGAACGGTGTCGGGCGGATCTTCTCAAATTACGTGAAAAAAGGGTCAGACCCGTTAGAGATGATAAGATTATTACCTCATGGAATGGCTTGATGATATCTGCGATGGCGAAAGCGGGTATTGTAAACAATGTTTCGGAATACATTGCAACCGCTGAACGTGCAGCTTTATTTATTGTTAACAATCTTAGGCGTGCCGATGGAAGATTGCTCCGCTGTTATCTTGACGGAGCATTTGATGTTCCAGCTTTTCTTGAAGATTATGCTTTTCTTGCCGGTGGGCTGATTGATCTTTTTGAGGCAACTCTTGAAGAGTTTTGGCTTGATACGGCTAGAGTGCTTGCTGAAGATATGATATCGCTTTTTCGTGATCCAGAATCCGGTCGGTTTACCCTGACAGGGCATGATGCAGAGCAGATGCCTTCGGATGTTATGACTGACCGTGACGGAGTAACTCCGTCGGCGCTTGGACGTGCTGCCCATACCCTTTACCGTCTTGGACGGGTTGATGATAGACCGGAGTTGCTCGCTTATTCAACTGAGATACTGAACGGAATTCTGCCTGAAATTAATAGAAATCCTCTTGGACATCTTGAGGCTTTGCAACTGCTTAGCACCCTTGATGCTGAGCCGGTAATTGCGAGATTTTCCGGAAAAAAAGACTCTGAAGCTGTTTCTCCATTAAACCACGCTCTGCACAACTATCCAATTCGGGAGCTTATCGTTCAGGTCGAAAATGGAGATTATCCGGTTTCAGTTTCACTCTGCATGGGTGGTGTCTGCTATCCGTCGGTTTTTAATGCTGATGAGTTGGTGCGGCTTCTTAAATGTGATTTGCCAGCAGCCTGTTCAATGTGATATAGCTTCTGCTGTCTTTACTATGCATCATCAGGAGCTAATAAATTTATGTTGACCGGAAAACAGAAACGACACCTGCGGGCTCTCGGACATAACCTTAAACCATTGATTCAGATCGGTAAAAAAGAGATTGAGGCGGCTTTAATTGCCGAAGCAAATGCTGCTCTGGACGGTCACGAACTGATTAAAGTAAAACTACTCGAAAATTGTATGCTTGATAAACACGAAGCTTCAGAGCTGCTTTCAGAAGCCTGCAAGGCTGATGTTGCCCAAATTCTTGGCAAGACCTTTCTCCTCTATCGTTCAGCCACTCCACCTGTTATCCTATTTCCAAAAAGCAGCGTGTTTCAGAAAACAAGCTGAGCAGTTATGAACGGATGGCACGGCAGGATACTTAAAGTTGATCTGACCAGAGGCAGCCATCACCATGAAGATATTCCACTAAAACTGTTAGAGGAATATCTTGGCGGACGCGCTCTTGGCGTACGTCTCATGCGTGATCATTATAAGCTGATGCCTTTCAGTTCTGAGATGCCGCTTGTTTTTGCAACCGGTCCATTGTGCGGGACTGCCGCCCCCTCAACTGCTCAACTTTCTGTTGTATCCCGTTCTCCGTTAACAAATACCATTTATGACTGTTCTTTAGGTGGTAGTTTTCCGTGGTCTATGAAAGCAGCTGGCATTGATGCACTATTTATAATCGGAAAAAGCCCAGAACCGGTTGTTCTGACTATAAATGGAGATAAGGTCGAAATCCTGTCTGCTGTTTCATTGTGGGGGAGTGACGTCCCTGCAGCTGTTGCGGCACTTAAAGAGAATGGACCTGTCGCTGCAATCGGCCCGGCAGGTGAAAGCGGAGTGCTGTTTGCTAATATAGTGGTGGGGGATGGAAATTCAGTCGGGCGCGGCGGTCTCGGCGCCGTTATGGGTAGTAAGAACCTGAAGGCTATAACCGTAGATGGTAATTTTAAAACGGATATAGCCGACCTGCGGGCTTTTGATAACTCCTGTCGTGATGTTATGCGTCTGTTCACTGCGTCTCCAGTAATCTTTGGGCCGCTTGGTATTTCTGAATTCGGAACAACAGTGCTGGTGGATTTGATCGCGCAACGCCGTATGACTCCTACCGAAAACTTTCGTAAAACTTATTTTGACCGCTCCGTAAACTACTCTGCGACAACCATTAATAAAGTTTGCAGCCCTGCCAAATCAGGCTGTTATGGCTGTCCCATAAAGTGTGGGAAAATATCAGAATCAGGTAAATATCTTCCGGAATATGATTCGGTTTCACATTTTGGAGCTCTGAATGGTATTGGGTCTCTCGATGCAATTATCAAGGCTAACGATATCTGTAATAAACTTGGGATGGATCCGGTTTCCGCTGCTGCTGCCATTTCGGCTTATGGTGAAATAAGGGGCGCCTTTGCAACAGCTGATGAGTTGCCGGAGTTGTTGGGCGATATTGCCGGACGTCATGGAGATGGTGAGTTGCTCTCCCGTGGGGCAAAGCGTCTCGCCGAAAAAATGGGGAGACCGGAGTTTTCCATGAGCGTAAAATCTCTTGAGCTTCCTCCGTATGATCCACGTGGTGCATACGGGATGGCGCTCTCTTACTGTACCAGCAATCGTGGGGGATGCCATCTTAGTGCTTATCCGATTTCGCATGAAATACTCCGGAAACCTGTTCCTACGGATCGCTTTTCATTCTCCGGCAAAGCCCGTATAATCAGCATTGCCGAGGATACAAATGCGGCGATAGATTCATTGTCAGTTTGTAAGTTTGCATTTTTGGGTGCCACCCTTGAAGAGTATGCCGAATTATTGACAGCCGTAACAGGATTGTCATATTCACCGGAGCGTTTAAAAGAGATAGGTGCCCGCACTGTAATGACTGAGCGTTACTACAACTGTGCCAACGGTTTCTCGCGCAAAGATGATATCCTGCCTGAACGTTTCTTTAAAGAGTGTGGCAGTAGCGGTTATGGTATGGATATTAATGGTATTGATAGATCAAGGTTTAATGAGGAGCTGGATAAATACTACAGGATTCGTGGTCTGAATAGTAATGGCTGTTTTGATGAAGATGTCTTTTTGGATCAACAACCGTGAATCTTTTTGCCAGTAAAAATATCTACTCAACTGATTCAAAAGATACAGGTAACATGAGTATCGGCAGATTTGGTGAAGATGTTGCGACAGCTTTTCTGAAGGAGAGCGGTTATCTTGTACTGGAGCGGAACTTTAGATGCAAGGGGGGCGAGGTTGACATTATCGCCAGAGATCCGGAAGATAAGAGCCTTGTATTTGTAGAAGTCAAGACGCGTCGGGGAGTTTCATACGGGGTTCCGCAGCTGGCTGTGAATGCGTTCAAACAGCGTCAGATTTCCAAGGCGGCACTCACCTGGCTTGGTAAACAACGGTTGCATGATACGAATGCCAGATTTGACGTAATTGCCATTCTGCTGCATATTGACAATCACCATTCTATCGAACAGATAAAAAATGCATTTGATCTGGCTTATTAACGGATCGGTAGCTGTTCTCAGCTTTTGATGTGAAGCTCATTTTTGAAGTGTCTGCCCTTAACGGTCGGGTGGTATTGGGAGTCGTCATGGATTTTACAGCTGTACTTGCTCAAATAAAGCCTAAACTTGGTTGTGTTGCAGACAACCTTAGGATTATTGAATCTGAAATTACGAAGGCGCGTGAAGCGGGGATTGATCTGATCATCTTTCCTGAGTTGGCAGTTTCCGGCTATTTTCTTAAAGATCTTGTTCCGGAAGTTGCACTGAAACTTGACTCACCGGAGATTGCAAGATTGATTGAACTCTCAAACGGGATTTCTATTGCGATCGGTTTTGTTGAGGAGTCTGACGACTATCTTTTCTACAATTCAGCACTCTATCTTGAAAGCGGTGAAATTCGGCATCTGCATCGCAAGGTTTATCTCCCTACATACGGCCTGTTTGATGAACAGCGCTATCTCGCACGAGGGGAAAAGTTCCGCGCTTTTGATACAAAATTTGGACGTTTCGGGCTGCTGATATGTGAAGATATGTGGCATCTGTCGGCTTCGTATATTCTTGCTATGGATGGAGCTGTAACACTTATCTGTCTTTCAAGCAGCCCTTCACGGGGGATTGAGGGTGATTCTCTGGGGGCTGCGGCTTCATGGCAGAAACTAAGCTCGACTACAGCTCTTTTTCTGAACTGCCGGGTTCTTTACTGTAACAGGGTAGGTTTTGAGGATGGTGTGAATTTTTGGGGCGGTTCTGAATATGTAGCGCCATCGGGCAAATCTGTTGTGCGCGGCCCTCTTTTTGATGAGGGTTTTGTTACTGTTAAAATTGATGAAGGCTCTTTGCGGCGCGAAAGAATCTTTTCTCCGATGATTCGTGATGAAAGCTTATCCGTGACAATGAAGGAGCTTGCCAGAATTTCCGGGGAAAGGGAAAAATAATGCCGTATGGATTGCAGTCAAATATGGAGTTGCTGAGAAAGCTTCTTGTTGGTTTTGTCAGGGATGAAGTAAATAAAGTCGGATTAAATAAGGTAATTCTTGGATTGTCTGGCGGTATAGACTCCGCACTTGTTGCTTTTATAGCTGCTGAGGCGTTGGGGGGGGATAATGTCCATGCTGTATGTATGCCTTATAAAACGAGCAACCCGGAGAGTGAAGAGCATGCAAGGCTTGTCGCTTCAGCGTGCGGTGTCAATTTCTCGGTAATACCCATATCCACTATGGTGGATGCTTATTTTGAACTTTTCCCGGACGCAAATAATATGCGGCGCGGGAACAAAATGGCACGCGAACGCATGACCATTCTTTTTGATCAATCGGCTCTGCTTGGAGCACTTGTTCTGGGCACCAGCAACAAAACTGAACTGCTACTTGGATATGGCACTCTTTATGGGGATATGGCTTCTGCACTGAATCCAATCGGTGATATTTATAAAAGTCAGGTTTGGGAGCTTTCCGCCTTCATGGGTGTTCCTGTCGAAGTGATTGAAAAAAAACCATCTGCCGATCTATGGATGGGGCAGACAGATGAAGAAGAACTCGGGTTTACATATAGTAAGGTTGATGAACTTCTATATCTTATGGTAGATCAGCGTTTAACAAGATCCGAATTGATTGCTGAGGGTTTGGAAAGTGAGTTTGTAGATATGATTTACTTAAAAATTCAGAATTCTCATTTTAAACGAAGGCTTCCGGTGATAGCAAAGGTTTCTAACAGAACTATTGATCGCGATTTCAGGTATGCAAGGGATTGGGGAAAATGACAAACTGGTCTGATAGCATCCCAGTTTATTCTACAGATTCGGGACGTATAAAACTGCCAAAAAAAGCAGAGAAACCTTCTTTCCAAAAAAATGATGGCATTGTTCGGTTGCGTAGAGAAGTTAAAGGGAGGGGCGGCGGAACCGTTATAACAATAAGCGGGATACCACTTTCTGCTGCTGAAATAAAGGAGTTGGCAGGGGTGCTAAAGAAAAAATGCGGTTGTGGCGGTACTGTTAAAGATGGCGTTATCGAGATGCAGGGTGATCATCGTGAGCTCTTGTCAACCGAACTGCTGAACCGTGGCTTTAAGGTTAAGCTTGCGGGCGGATAATAAAATCTTTTATCGTATTCCGCTTATTGCTCAATAATTTCTTGACCTATTTGAGATTATCATCTACATTCTCATTCTTTTTACCCAGCATACATCGACCATGATCAATCGTTTCATGGTTCAATACAGTTGCGAGAGTGGCGGAATTGGCAGACGCACCAGACTTAGGATCTGGCACCTCACGGTATAGGAGTTCAAGTCTCCTCTCTCGCACCAATCAATAATTTCCGATGTTTGTTTCAAGAATATCTCAAATACAAACATTACATATCAATTGAGAAGAGGATACCTATTATGCAGGTTCACGTCGAAGACATCAGTTCGGTTCAAAAAAAGATTATTATAGAAATACCTGCTGAACGGGTTGATCAAGAGATTGATAAGGCGTATTCCGCAATTCAGAAAAAGGCGAAGCTTCAGGGCTTCCGTCCCGGCAAGGCGCCTATGCAGCTTATTAAACGCACATATGCTGATGCCATGCGAGATGATGTTATGCGTCGTTTATATCAGGATACGCTATATAAAGCGATGGATGAGCACAAGCTTGAGCCTATCGATTCTCCTGTGATTGAGAGCGATATTCTTGAGGCTGGCGCTCCTTTTAAGTACAGTGCAGTTTTTGACGTTATGCCAAACATTATTCTTGGCGAATATCTTGGATTGAATGTAACAAAAGAAAAATATGTTGCTAAACCCTCAAATATTGAAGCTGAGCTTGAACGTATGCAGGAAAATATGGCTCAGTTGGTTCCACTTGAAGATGCGGTGGTTGATAACGGTCAGATTGTATCGGTAGATTATTCAGTTGTAGTTGAAGGTGCTCCTGAGGAGAACAGCGGGTTGCAGTCTGCCGATGTTGAAGTAGGGGCTGGAAAAATTATTCCTGGTTTTGAAGAAAAGTTAATCGGATTAAAAACCGGTGATTCCATAGAATTTACCCTTGACCTTCCAAAAGCTGATGATTCGGCTGAAGCGGAGTTAAAGAGAGGTCTTTTCTCTGTTAAGGTAAATGAAATCAAGCGTAAAGAGTTGCCGGAGTTGGATGATGAATTTGCCCAGCAGTTTGGTGAATATGAAACAATGGAGGCACTTCGAGCCAGAATGGTCGAGTATCATGAAAAACATGAAACTGACCGTATTGATAACGAATTCAAGGAACGGCTTATTCAGGAGCTGATTAAGAAAAATCCGTTGGATGTTCCTGAATCAATGGTCAAACGTCAGTTGGATCATATGTTTGAAAATCTTAAAAACCGGCTCAAAAGTCAGCAGATGTCTCTGGAGATGGCTGGGATAGACGCAGAAGGTTTCCGTTCCCGTTTTCACGATGATGCCGTTGATAAAGTAAGAGGCGGATTATTGCTGATGGCTCTTGTAGAAAAAGAGAATATTTCAGTAAACGATGAAGATCTTGCCGCTCAGTATGAAAAGATGGCAGCAGGAAATCCGGAAATGCTTGATCGTATCAAAGAGTATTACTCTGCAAATCAGAATGCGAAGAGCTCAATTATTTCTGAGATAAAAGAGGACAAGGCTATTTCCATTCTTATTAAAGGTGCAGTAGTTACAGAGTTTGATCCTGAACAGCCTGAAGCAGCCTAAGGAGCATTAAATGTATATCCCGATGGTTGTAGAACAGAGTGGTAGAGGTGAGCGAGCATTTGATATTTATTCACGCCTGCTTAAAGAAAGAATTATTTTTCTTGGCGGACCAATTGATGACAATGTTGCAAATCTCATAATAGCACAGCTGCTTTTCCTTGAAGCTGAGGATCCTGATAAAGATATTCATCTTTATATTAATTCACCCGGTGGCGTAGTAACTGCCGGTATGGCAATATTTGATACAATGCGTTATATTAAATCTCCGGTTTCTACTATATGTGTCGGACAGGCTGCCTCAATGGGTGCGGTTTTACTCACTGCGGGAGAGAAGGGTAAACGATACAGCCTTAGTCATTCAAGGATTATGATTCATCAGCCTCTTGGAGGATTTCAAGGGCAGGCTTCTGATATAAGTATTCACGCAAAGGAAATTCTGCGGATGAAAGATGAGCTTAACGGAATTCTTGCGGAGCTCTCTGGACAGCGGAAAGAGAAAGTAGAGGCAGATACGGAGCGTGATTTTTTCATGTCTGCTGAAGATGCAAAAGAGTATGGCTTGATAGATGCTATTTTCAACAGAAAGCCGTTGTCAGGGGATATGCCATGAGCCGTCGTAGCACAACACAGGAAAACCTGACCTGTTCTTTTTGCGGAAAGAATCAGGAGGATGTAAAGAAGCTTATTGCCGGTCCAGCTGTTTATATATGTGATGAATGCATTGAACTCTGCAATGATATCATTGCAGAAGAAACAAAGCTGGAAGAGACGACAGGTCCAGACGTTCAGAAGCTTCCCAAGCCTAGACAAATTAAAGATATTCTTGACGAATATGTTATTGGTCAGGAGATGGCGAAAAAGGTGCTTTCAGTTGCAGTGTATAACCATTACAAACGTATTGATTCCGGTGGGAAGCCAGGTGATGTTGAGATGCAGAAAAGTAACATTCTGCTGCTTGGTCCGACCGGATCTGGAAAAACACTTCTTGCCCAGACTTTGGCTCGTATCCTTAAAGTCCCGTTTGCTATGGCAGATGCAACTAATCTTACTGAAGCTGGTTATGTTGGTGAGGATGTTGAAAATATAATACTTACCCTTCTTCAAGCGTCGGATTATGACGTAGAGCGAGCTCAGAAGGGTATAATATACATTGATGAAATTGACAAGATCGCCAGAAAATCTGACTCTCCTTCTATTACTCGCGATGTTTCTGGTGAGGGTGTTCAGCAGGCGCTGTTGAAAATTATCGAGGGTACCATAGCCAGCATACCACCTAAAGGTGGCAGAAAGCATCCGCAGTCTGAGTTTATGAAAGTAGATACCACAAATATTCTTTTTATTTGCGGGGGTGCTTTTGCAGGTCTTGAAACTGTTATACAACAACGTATAGGCAAAAAGTCACTTGGTTTTGGGGCAGATATCAAGAAGCGCGAAGAGAAGAAACTGGGTGAACTGCTTAAGAGTCTGACACCGGAAGATCTCCTGCAATATGGTTACATACCTGAGTTTATAGGGCGTTTACCAATGCTTGCTACATTGAGCGAACTCGATGAAGAGGCTTTGGTGCAGATACTAAAAGAGCCAAAAAACTCTTTAGTTAAGCAGTATCAGAAGCTTTTTGATCTGGAGAAAGTGCGTTTACGCTTTACGGATGGATCCTTAGTGGCGATTGCCAAAGAAGCATTGAAGCGAAACACCGGTGCTCGTGGACTGAGAGCAATTATGGAAAATTCTATGCTTGATATTATGTATGATGTGCCTTCTCAGACAAATGTTCAGGAGGTTGTCATTAACGAAGAGGTGATATACAACAAAGAGAAACCGATAGTTATATTTGAACAGGAATTCAAGGAGGCTGCCTGATTTTAGTGTAAGTTCCAGGAGCATATTTGGTTTATTTTTCAAAACCAATCTTTATTTTTTACAAACAGCTCACAATCGCCCATAAAATGCTTGTTCACGCGAAAAAAACACTTGACACCAATTACCAGGATCTGATAAACAGTTGTTCGCTTTGAAGCAAATAAAACTTGGAGGTGTAAAGTGACAAAAGCAGAATTAATTACTTCAGTTGCTGATCAGGCTGGTCTTAAAAAAGTAGACGCAGAAAAAGCAGTTTCAGCATTTATCGCCACCGTTACTTCTGCACTGAAGAGTGGAGATAAACTCAGTCTTGTAGGATTTGGCACCTTCTCTACGGCAAAAAGAGCTGCTCGTAAGGGTCAGAATCCACAGACAGGTGAGAAGATCGATATACCTGCAGCTACAGTTCCAAAGTTTAAGCCAGGCAAGACTTTAAAGGAAGCGGTTAACGTAGTACCGAAGAAAAAGAAATAATCTTTAGTTTGTCTCGGGGGGTTGTAGCTCAGCTGGTTAGAGTGCCAGCCTGTCACGCTGGAAGTCGCGGGTTCGAGCCCCGTCAACCCCGCCATTTATTAAATAGCAGAATAGTTTAGGGCGAATAGCTCAGCTGGGAGAGCGCCAGCCTTACAAGCTGGATGTCACAGGTTCGATCCCTGTTTCGCCCACCAATAAAAACAGCCACTTAGATTAGGTTCTAGGTGGCTTTTTTATATTTACTAAACGCTTTGCGGGCAATCAGTCGAAATCTTTCCGTTATCCTCAACTGCTCCGTAGTCAGGGTAAGTGCTTTGAAAAACCTTGCCAGTTTTTGTATGGCAGCCTGTATGACAGATGCTCTTTTATGGCTGCTTGTGACTGTTACGATGGTCTGTCCGGCATGGGTCGTCTTTCTGTGGCGCGACTTTTGATTTGGCAGTGATTTACATTTGATTTGGCAGTGGAATTGTTCAAAAGAAGTGGGCTTTAAAGTGAGATTTTATTCCGCTTTAATACCCACTTTTTTTTCTTAAAATCAGCA
>JAQUHA010000058.1 GCA_028683855.1 Desulfuromonadaceae bacterium | reverse complement strand
CGGCAGAGGTATACTTCAACGGACTACTTGAACAAGCTGATCTTTCAAAGAACAAGGGGCATTCAACTGGGCTGAACCAAACTTAATTTCATCATTTTTCTGTCTTGACAACCGTCAGTACCTTAATATTTACAAGGCATCTCTCTGAAATACTTTGTAAATATTGACTTTAATAATCTTGTTAAATATTATCAGGAAGCTTTGCCGACAGAACTTTTAATTTTAACTGCACTTAACCGGGGATATATCTGTATGGGAAAAAATATCCTGGTAGGACTTATCGAAAATGCCGCTCTCCTCATGTCACTGGGCTTAATTTATGATATTTTCTGTCAAAGTAAAAAAAACAGAAATACTATAATTTACAAGGTTGGAACAGGAGCGGTAATTGGTGCGGTTGTTATTGTTTTGATGACTATCCCGCTGAAACTTGATGCCGGCATTATTTTTGATACCCGTTCAATTATTCTTGGGCTTACCGGGCTTTTTTTTGGAACAGTACCGACGTTATGTGCGATGGTGATTTCACTTTTGTATCGTGTAAGTCTAGGTGGAGCAGGCGCACAGATGGGTGTTGCAACCATTATCACATCCTGTCTGACTGGGTTGATATGGCGATACTATCGTTCTAAAGTTTCCAGGTCTTTCTCTTTAAATGAACTGTATATATTTGGTGTGGCAGTTCATCTTTTAATGGTTGCCTGTATGTTGCTGCTACCACGGGATTTAGCCGTAAAAACTTTTTATAGCGTGGCTCTCCCGATAATGCTTGTCTACCCTCTTGCTACAGTGCTGCTTGGCAATCTTCTTCTCAGTCGTCAAAACAGATTTCGTATTGAAGATGAACTCAGCTATACAAATGAACTGTTTATGCTTTTTATGAAACACTCTCCGATTTATTCATTTATTCAAGAAGTAACTCCAACCGACAGCCGTGTATTTCAAAGCAGTGAAAATTATAAGGATATGATTGGTATTGCCGGATCCAAAATGGCTGGTAAAAGTATTAAAGAGCTTTTTCCGAGCGAGCTGGCGGAAAAAATTATTGCCGATAACTGGGAAGTTGTTTCAAAGGGTGAAGTTCTGACTCTTGAAGAGGAGCTTAACGGCAGAAGTTATACCAGTATCAAGTTTCCTATTGTGATTGGAGAAAAAACGCTGCTTGCCGGATATACCATTGATATCACTGATCGTAAAATGCACGAAAAAGAGCAGCTTAAGATAGAAAAACTAGAATCTCTCGGTATTCTTGCTGGTGGTATTGCACACGACTTCAATAATATACTGACAGGAGTTATTGGTAATATATCATTTGCACAGAGGTTTATAGATTCTACTCATAAATCCTATAAGCCGCTTATCGAGGCCGATAAAGCTTCAGTTCGTGCCGGAGAACTGGCTCATCAGCTTTTAACTTTTGCTCGCGGCGGCGAACCTGTAAAAAAAGTCGTTTCAGTTCAGCATATTGTCAATGAAACTGTCTCTCTGGCACTTCACGGATCAAATGTGAAGGGAGTTGTTGATGTTTCGTCAGATATTCATGCAATAGAGGCTGATGAGGGGCAGTTGAGTCAGGTGTTGCATAATCTTATAATTAATGCCACACAGGCGATGCCTGCTGGTGGGGAGCTGAAGATCTTTGCGGAAAATGTTTCACTTGATATTGGTAATAGCGTGTCACTCCATTCCGGTTCATATATCCGTTTGTCCATTGTCGATAAGGGGTGCGGGATTCCGGAAAAAATAATCAAAAATATTTTCGATCCCTACTTCACAACAAAAGCTGCCGGCAACGGACTGGGGTTGGCTTCTGTCCAATCAATCATAATTAGGCACGGCGGACAGATAACCGTTACATCTGTTGTTGATAAGGGGACTACTTTTACCATTTATCTCCCTTCAATAGGCGAAACCTATCTGCAGCATGAAAATGATTCTAAAAAGCTTGCGGAGGTAAATCATAAAGGCGCATCAATTCTCGTTATGGATGATGAAGAGATGATACGCGATATGACTTCAGGTATGTTGGAATTTATGGAATATAAACCTGTTGTGTGCGAAAACGGAGATGAAGCGGTAAAAGAGTTTACTGCCGCCAGAGATTCTGGAAATCCCTTTTCCGCTGTTATAATGGATCTGACCATACCGGGCGGAATGGGTGGCAGGGAGGCAGCTGCCCGGATACTTTCCATTGATCCAAAGGCATGTCTTATTGTTTCAAGCGGATACTCGAATGATACGATAATGTCTGATTACGGCGCATACGGTTTTTCTGCCGCAATATCCAAGCCATACAAAATAGATGATCTTGGGAAACTCCTCTCTTTACTGCTATCAAAAGTTGAAACCTAGGTTTCAAGAAGTAATTTTTGCTTAAGGTATTAATTCCCGGTATAAGACAGTCATAAATTAGTAAAAAACTGCGGATAAACGGAGATTAATATATGGTTAACCCCCTTCTTTACACCGCAATTGCATTACTTCTTTTAATACCTCCTCCATCCCATGCGATTGAGCCTGATTCCGTTGAAAAATCTTTTACTCAACTGCTATGTAATTATAAAATTGCAGAGCAGTTGCTTGAACAGGTTAATAACTTTAATCTAGGAGTTTCAAAAGATCTAACTCACTCTCAAGCCGTTCTGAATAACAGTATGAATAACAGTATAGAGACTGTTAAGCCTGTGAGGGGGGATGTAATTACGATAAAATCCACCCCATCAAAGGATTATGATTCAATCATAAAGATTTCTATCTTATTCATGGGATTTCTCCTGATAATTCTTCTATGGAACAATCAGTTGCGAAGACTAAATAGAGCTCTTGCTTCAAGGGAGAGGGAACTTATTGAAGTCAGTAGCAGGCTTAACAGGGAGGTTTCAGCAATAAAGGAGGCGGACGAAAAACTCACTTCATCACTTTCAATGCTGAACGCCACATTAGAATCTACGGCTGACGGCATTCTTGTGACAGACCTTGGCGGTCACATCTCCCGCTGGAATCAGAAGTTTGCCGATTTGTGGAATATACCGGATGATCTTCTTAAAACAGACGTTAAGTTTCCTCTGACTCAGCATATTAAGGGGCAGATGACAAATCCGGAGGCGTTTTACGATAAAGTTGTTCATTTATACAACAATCCTGAAATTTCAAGCTTCGACATCCTTATTCTGCTCGACGGTAGATATTTCAAAAGGTTTTCTCAACCGCAGAGGGTAGGGGATTCTGTTGTCGGCAGGGTATGGTCTTTTAGTGATATAACTGAACAGAAACTTGCAGAGAAGGCGCTTGAAGATTCAAATAGAATGCTTGCCGTTCTTAGCAGCACAGATGTTTTGACCGGAATTGCAAATCGCCGCTGTTTTAACGAAACTCTGGCGCAGGAATAT
This sequence comes from Desulfuromonadaceae bacterium, assembly GCA_028683855.1. Lineage (GTDB taxonomy): Bacteria > Desulfobacterota > Desulfuromonadia > Geobacterales > Pseudopelobacteraceae > JACRCG01. The sequence goes on along the minus strand of JAQUHA010000058.1, from coordinate 2,231 downwards.
GCCCGTCACTCCAGGTCTGGAGCGGAATTGTCTTTAATCATGCTTGATATAGATCATTTCAAGGCATTTAATGACACTTATGGTCACTTGGCAGGTGATGAGTGTTTGAAAAAAATCGGTCGGGTACTGGCTGATTCGGCAAGTCGGGCATCGGATCTGTCTGCACGCTATGGAGGGGAGGAGTTTGTCTGTATACTCCCTGAGACCGCTTCTGTTGGTGCGATTGCAATAGCCGAAAAAATAAGAGGTTCATTAAGGGAACTTGCCATACCTCATAAGGGTTCGAGTGTTGCGGAGATTGTTACAGCCAGCATGGGAGTTGTAACTGTAACCTGCTGCGTCGGAGGCGCTCCAATGGATATTGTCTCTCTTGCAGATGATCTCCTCTACAGAGCAAAGACAAGGGGGCGCGACAGGCTTGAATCCCTTCCTTACACAACTGAAATTGCCGCTAAAAAGTGGGGTAAAACCACTTTGGTTCAGCTGTCATGGAGCGAAGAGTACTCTTGTGGTGTTGAAAAAATTGATATTCAGCACAAATCACTTTTTGAATCGTCAAATATACTGTTGAAGATGATTCTGTCCGGTATGCCTGCCTCTGACATCTCGCCGGTAATAGATCAGCTCCTTGATGATATCTGCGTACATTTCCGCGATGAGGAGTCAATTCTTGAATCGGCTTCTTATCCTGTTCTGGCAAATCACTCGCTTCTCCACTCAACACTTCTTGCAGAAGGTAAAAAAATGGCTCAAGCGTTCAAAGAGTCTTCACTTACAACAGGAGATGTCTTTGAGTTTCTGGTTCACAATGTTGTGATACAACATATGCTTGGGGCTGATAAGGAGTTCTTTCCGTTTTTGAGGGGGAGAAACATTATTTGAAGAAATAACGATTCAGAACTCTTGACATAGATAAATAAGATATGTATGGTAGTCTTATGACTACCTATGATAGAAAAAATAAGAATGAACTCACCCAACGTCAGCAGCAGGTGCTGCAGTTCATCACCACTTTTACAGACGGTAACGGCTATCCTCCCAGTCAGCGTGAAATCGCAACCCACTTGAATGTCTCCGGTACACTACCGGTAATGAAGCATCTCGATGCTTTGGAGCGCAAAGGATATATTAAAAGGGAGAGCGTTAACCGCGGTATTGTACTAAAAGAGCATGGCAGCAGTCGCAGTCATGTATCCCTGCCTATAGTCGGTACGGTCCGTGCCGGTCAACTTTCCACTGCCATTGAAGATATACAAGGGTATTTTTCAGTCGATCAGATGGCTGTTAAGGGAGAAGGCTGTTTCTTCTTGAGAGTCAGAGGTGATTCTATGATTACTGCGGGTATTTTAGAAGGCGATCTGGTTATGGTTCGCCCACAGGCAGTCGCAGAAAACAGGGATATTGTAATTGCCATGCTTGAGGGAGAGGCAACCGTCAAGAGTTATTATAAGGAGCCGGATCATATTCGTCTGCAGCCGGAGAATCCTGATATGGACCCGATCCTTATATATCCGGAAGATGGTGAAGTGATTATTATAGGTAAGGTTATAGGTCTTTACCGTAATATATAGAATTAACCGGCGGCGGTAGACACAAAACCATTTAAACCGGAGGTCTCGATATGGAACCGATTACACTATGCGGATTAGTAATTGTTATTTTTGGATTCTGGGTGGAGTTTGAACCTTATATTATGAAATTTGCAAGAGCTATCCGCAGAAGCAGGTTGTTCGCAGATTTAATCCCGAACTCCCAAATTCATAAACATATACGTCCGAATACCCTGCCGATCTGTCACGCAAAAACATTGAACTATTGAACAATATTTTATTTGCTGCAGATCTGTTGCAGCTCAGTTATCCATCCAGTCATTGTGGCAGTAGATTCAGTTTCTTACTTCCATTCCCATCCGGTTTTTAGCTTCCAAACAAATTTAAATATGTTTTACATATATCTGCAATTATCAGTAGGATTTTTAAATTTAAATTTATACACAATACTCTATTAAAAGAGTTCTCAGGCGAGTTGTCATTTGATATCTGTCTCAACCGGATAAGGTACTCATCGGCTCTTTAAGTAAAGATATGGAAGGTTAAATTCCGAGGCAGGGCGATTGCTTATAATTTCCCATGATTCTGAGCAATTTGTTTTGCTCAATCGCAACAATATATTAATAAAAGCCCTGTAAATGCCGATCAATACTGTGAATCCATTACGTTAGGAGCCACAGT
>JAQUHA010000019.1 GCA_028683855.1 Desulfuromonadaceae bacterium | reverse complement strand
ACTGTGGCTCCTAACGTAATGGATTCACAGTATTGATCGGCATTTACAGGGCTTTTATTAATATATTGTTGCGATTGAGCAAAACAAATTGCTCAGAATCATGGGAAATTATAAGCAATCGCCCTGTGTTTTGACATGGCTTGTCAAATCATCAGTTTCTCTCTGTGTCAATCAGGCTGAATTGATTGGCAGATTTAATTGATTGGGTGTATGTATCAAATGCCAGTTCGATTGACTGGTTGTTTTTTTGCCTAATCGAGATCTACGAAGTCTTTAATTCTTCTCCAAAGGGAGAGCTCATGAAGTATTTACAAAATTGCATTTACAAATGGTTGGTCGTGCTTGTTTTTATGTTTACCCTCAAACCGGCAACTTCGAATGCCGCTTTAGTTGGTGATTTTAATGGTGATGGTACTGTTTCTATTGCTGAAGTACAGATGGTTATAAATTCATTTCTCGGGTTAACAGCAGACACATACAGTCAAAATGACTTGACCGGTACTTGGTACATTTTCCAGTACATTACAGGTAGTAACTCATCCTGGGCAAGAGCGACACTTTCAGTAAGTTCAAGCGGTGTTGCAACTCCTTCAAATGGCTTGAATTCAGATGGAGGAACAGGACAGACAGCTGCAATGCAGTTAAATGTTTCAGCTAACGGCGAGATTACAACTACAGACTCTACGACTAAAATGTTTCTCTCCAGCAACAAACAGCTCATCGTTGGAACTGGTGGATTGGTAGGAGATGAAAGTATTTATATCGGTATTAAAGCAAGTAGCGGGTTTCAGCAGTCAGACCTACAGGGTTCCTGGAGATGGCAGGACTTTTTGCAACAGGGAAACAGTGGATCTAGCTGGGCAAACGGTTGGCAGCGTTCCAATGTCAGCATAAACAGTCTTGGGACAGCAACTGTTTCCGGTGGTTCCGGTAGTTCCGGTTCTACTACAGTCCCCTTCACAATATCTCCATTTAAGCTGGATCTTAATTCTCAGGGCATTGTTACAACATCACTTTTGAAAAGCTTTTATGGTGTTTTATCTACGGACAAGAATTTACTGGTTGCAACTTATACAAACGGTGATGGATCAATTGCGCTATCAATGTTCGTTAGGACAGGCGTCACAGGTTTTTCATTAGCTAATATGCAGGGGACATGGAACACAAATTTCATGTCGCTAAAAGATTTTTACTGGGGTAGAGCAGTAACTGTTTTTGATGCTTCCGGAAATTCCATAATAAGAAATATTGTTCAAAGTAATGGTGTAAGAGCTGATGTGTCGAAATCATTCACCATAATGTCAAATGACGGCATATTTGGAACAAATGCTTCAGATGCTACATTTAGCGGTGTTATCTCTTTGGATAAAAATCTAATGATTGGAACGGTTACACAAGACGCGGCTGCCAATCCGGCGCCATCACTTTTTATCTGGACAAAGTAGCGGCTTATTTACAAACCAGCCGTTAAAGCTGACTTTACAGAGATAACAATTTATCGAGGCAGGAATAACTAGCCAGTTTTCATGACTTCTTCGTACTTACTTGCGAAAATACCATTTTCAATCCTTAGGCAAGGAATACCTCCTAGTATTGGGTAGACAACAAGTGCTTCTGGACTAAACAACATCCCGCCGATTTCTCTTAATGGTGTTTTGAAGTGCGGGCAAGCGAGGATGCTATATGGAGATTCAACATCGTTGTCTTTTCGAATAATGGTCAATGCTGTCGGATTCAGAGGATTTGAGGTGTACGGGAACAATTTGTGTTCCAGTACATCATAGCCGAGCGAATCAGAAATTCCCTTTAGATTTTTGCAGTATCCGTGAGAATCCATCCTTTGTCTTGATTCATCACTGGCAAGTTCGTATCCAGGCTCTAAAAGGATCAAGTACTTTCTGGCAACCCGATACAACTCTCGTAAAATTGGTTCTTCATTACCGCCATTAGGTTCAATAGAATGAGAGGTGTACACAACGTCAACTGAATTATCAAGAAATGGAATATTGAACAGGTCTCCCGAGCATAAAAAGGTATTGTTAAAGCCTTTGCTCTTAAGCCACTTTTTCGCATACGCGACTCTTGACCAGCTTAAGTCGAATCCATAAGCGTGGATTTCGCTTTGCATATGTTGCAAAACACCAGACAATGTGGTCGCCTCTCCAACTCCAGCTTCAAGTATAGAGTTTGGTTCGTACAACGAGAGAATTGTAGCGGCTATTTCTTGTGTATATTCTTTCTGGTGTTTCAACATCTTTTCATCTTGCATGGCAGCAATATAACTTCCAGTTTGTAAATCATATGAAGTCTCTATAATTTCATGTGTGTTATGTTCTACGCCCATTTCTTTGCGTAAGAATGCACTGATATTCTGCCCTTGTTTATACAATTCTTTCAATTGACCTGGCGTAGTCATCTGCTCATTCTCCTTTATGCAGGCTAACGCGTCGGTTATACCTGCTTTTCAACTTATTTTACTTCACAGAAATAACATACTTAAGATAACGCCCCTCGGGAAAAGTTACCGGATACGGAAAGTCTTCCGGCTGTCCGAGTTGAGAGATCACCCTCTGTTCACAGCCCGATTGTAAAGCACCCCTTCTCAACTCTTTTAGATAATCGGCAATATCCACCTTCTGATGGTTTGATGAAGTTATCAGAAGCCCGCCATCGTGGAGGAGATGGAGTGAGGATGCAACCAGATCAGATGTTCCTCCGCGTGTTGTGAAGCGGTTTTTTGCTGTTGTCGAAAAAGAGGGTGGATCCATAAGTATTATATCGAAGCGTTTATTGTCCTGTTTCAGTTTTGCCAATACAGTCAGGCAGTCACCGACAATAAAGTTGTGCTGTTTATGATTGATTCGGTTTGCCGCAAAATTATCCTTTGCCCAGTCGCTGTATGAAGCTGAGGCATCGACGCTTGTAACCTGTTCCGATCCGGCTGCCGCAGCCGCAACTGAAAAAGCGCCCGTATAGGAGAAGAGATTCAGAACCCGCTTTCCTGCTGCTCTTTTCATAAGATCCCGTCTGTTGTTGCGCTGGTCGAGAAAAAGACCGGTATTCAGCCCATGCTCAAGAGTAACTAGAAAAGTAAGTCCGTTTTCCATAACTTCAAGACGATTAGGCGCGGCTCTACCAGCAAGAAGATTGCCGTATTTTTTGCTGTCACTCGTCGCTTCAAGACCCCTTGTATTCTGAGGACGGCTCTTTTCGTATATCCCGATTGGTGAGATCAGCTCCTGCAGAATATCTGTTACGGTTTTCAGGTGCGGACGCCAGGCTGAGCTGTAAAGCTGAAGCATGAGATAGTCTGCATACCTGTCAACCGTCAGACCCGGAAGTCCGTCCCCTTCGGCATTTACAAGGCGGTATGCATTTGAATTTTTCAAGTCTGCATGATTTTTGCGAAGATTGATGGCGTTCTGAAATCGCTTGATCAGCCACTTACTGTCCAGTCTCATCGGATTTCGATCGAGTACTCTGGCTATTATTCTCTCCGCAGGATCAAGAAGGGCTGAGGCTATGAAACGCCCACTACTGTCGCAAAGCTCTACAATTTCTCCGGCTTTACCAGGTCGCCATTTTTTTGTATATCCATCAGCGACAACCCAGGGGTGTCCAAGTTCAAGCATTCTGACTGTTTCCGCGCCGACTATTCGAGATTTATCTTTTGGGTTCAATTGGTTCTCCGTTGAACTAAAGTCAATACTTTATTTTAACACTTCTGCTTTCTCTGACATTCCCGGAACGATCAAATGCTTTAATCATATAAAAATATACCTGCTTATGTACTACACGAGTATCGACAAACCGGGTTCCTTTCCGGAATCCGGAGATATTATGATATTTTTTATCGCTGCCGCTGCTTCGATACACCTCAAACCCTGTATAATCCTCATCGCCACACACAAATGACAGTTCAACCCCCTTTGTCACGGGTTTTACTGATAAACCCGAAACAGTCGCCGGCTCTCCATCGTGGGCGTGCACAGCCAGTGAGACCTTTCTATCCGATTCATTGCCGCTTTGATCAACCGAGGTGACGACATATTCGTTCAATCCCAAGTCTGGCTTGGCATCGGTATAAAGAAGTACCTTGAGCGGAACATCGTTGAGTTTGGTTAAGGCAGCACCCGTTTTCCGGTAAATATTGTAGTGACTGAAATCATAAAGCGCTATCTGGCTCCACTGGATCAGGATTTTTCCGGGATAGACGTGAAACTGGTCAACGACCGGCTGTTCGGGCTTTGTAACATCCGGGAGTTTGACCTCAATAATGTTAGAGGGAGCGCTCTCATTGAACGCCTTGTCCACGGCTGTTACCCGGTAATAGTAATTGTGACGGCTGAGTGTCTTTGCTCGTTCATGCAGATAAGACGGCTCTGCCACCTCTTTTTTGGTAATCATTGCCCAGGACTCAGCCTGCCTGTCCATCGACATATAGACGCGGTATCCGAGCAGATCAGGGGTTGCAACTCCCTGCCATTTCAAATGCGCGGTTCCCGGCGTGACACTGAAAGTCAAGGCGGTTGGCGCATCAGGTGGTGTTACGTCACGAGCATAGGCAAGCATCGCGTCTGATGGAGTGGACTCGCCGTGCATATTTACGGCTGTTACAATGTAGTAGTAACTCTTGCCAGTGCTGAAGTCGTGATCAAAGTATGCTTCTTCTTTGACGGGATCGCTGTTGATCTTCTTGAATCCGGTTTTGTGATTGAGACTTCTGTAGATGTTGTATCCCAGAATATTTTCCCCTTTTTTCCAGCGGAGGGAGATCTTCCTGTCGCTGTTTTTCACAAAGATATTAGTCACCCTTGCCGGTTTCCTGTCCACTTTGATTTCACCGGAAACCTGGTAGGAGGCTTTGCCTTCGTCACCGAACTGATCGACTTTGCGGACATAATAATGCGCCCTTTGCCCCTCCTTCAGTGCTGTATCCTGATAAAGGTATCTGGTCTCGACGGATGATGACGGCGCCACATAAATCGGCTGTTTCGTCAACCGGGTGTGCTCTTTCTCTCCGTCGAGCTTTCTATACAGATGATAGAACGAAAATTCAGCACTGTTTTCCCAGTTCAATGTAACGCCTTTTTCCGTATCCTGCGCCTGAACCCACATAACAGTTGATCCGGAAGTTTCCTTCGTTGCTACGTCAATCGATGCTCGGGCAATCGTTTTATCATTGTTGAGCAGTTCAATCCGGTAATGGTACGTCATGCCCGGCTTAACATCGGTATCAACAAAATATTGGCCGAGATGCTTGGCAAACCTGTTGTCCTGCATAAGACGGAGTATTCTGAAGGCGTCCACCTGCTTTGCTGTCTTGGCAACCATAATACTGTCGTCAAGGGTTTTGACGTCTTTGTACGGATGAATGAACTCGCGGTAATCCTTGTCGAATCCCATCGCCGTTAATGCATCGTCGCTAACAGGAGTGAGCGTTGCCAGCAACCGCCCCGGCTCTCCCTTTGAGCCCCTGTAGATAGTATAACTGTTGGCATCCGAGTATTTCGGGATCAGCCACTTGAGCTGAACCTGATTATTGCTGAACTTTGCGTATGCGGTAAGCGTTGCGGGCGGTTCTGCATAAAGATCCCCTGCCATGCCGATAATAAAGAGAGCCGAAACCGCCATTTTCAGAAACGCGCTTGTCATAGTCCACCCCCCTGAAAATCTAATTGCGCTCCAATATCACCACCAATGCCTTCCACCCCCTGCAGGCCTCCTCCAGCCAAACCGCCACCGCCCGAGCCGGCAAAACCACCGGAACCAGCCATGCCACCTACACCTGTAAAACCACCTGCGCCCGCCACACTGCCAGTAAGCTGCCCCCTGCCAGAGGTCCCTTTCACTCTATCGGCTACACCTTGCATATCCGCTTCATGCTGACTCTGGTTTGTCGTTCCGCCGTTGACTATCCGCACTACTTGCGTAAGCAGAGCCGCGTTGGTGGTTGTGTTGTAATACTCGATAACAGCACTTTTGAGAGCGCTGACCGGAAGCGTGAAGTTTTTCCTGACGCCGAGATCGAGCATATATTTGTCCGGCCAGTATGCCTCATGGTTATCGGTGATGATAACATCTGCTCCACCCTCAACCTGCCATGTTGTTGTCAGACGATAACCAAGGCCAATCCCCTCTTCGATGCCGATAGCGCCCAAAGCGGAGTTGACTTTCAGGTAGACCCGTTTGGCATCACCCGTATCCGTCATTATTGAAAGAGAGGGATCGAGCCGCTCATTCATCCCATCAAATCGTTGTAGGCTTTCTGTGGCGGTCAGGCTGTGCTTCGCTGTAAATGTCGAAAAATAAACCACTTTCTCGACAGGGTCAGTAATTGTGATCTTGTAGCGGTCATGGGTATAGTAGGTATAACGGTCCAGATGAGCTGTATGTGCAGTGGCACTGCCTGCAAGAGAAAGAGCAGAGGAATTGCCCGAAGATGCGTTCTGCACACTATCTACCTGGAAGTTTTTGAACGGATTCAGATACTCTCCCCTGTCGTTTTTGACCGTATTCCTGACTTCTCCAGTCGCCTCATAGCGGCAATAATAGACTGCGCGCACCAGATCCTTGCCTGGCTGGAAAATCACGCTGCGCGTCGCCTCATGATAGGAAGTCGTTCCGGTGATTACCTCGTCTTTCTGGTTGGTAACCTTCAGCCGGTACTGCACATGCGGATCCTGCTCCCTTCTCGGCAGGTAATTGATGATGTCCTTATACTTCATTACGATTTGTACTTCATTCATTACATTGACGGCCAATGGCAGCGGGGTAACCAGTTCGATGATCTCGTCAAATTTCAGTTCATCAGCCGTAGTTGTAGCAAAGGTTTTATTGATACTGTCAGTTTTGACAACTTTATTATTTTTCAGGAGATTAACTTTTCCACTGAAGGTGTAGCTGTGACCGGGAGCCAGCAGTTGGCGTGGGATGAATTCATGCTCGTTTCCCGCTGCCAGTTTTGTTGCCAACGGAATATTCTGATTTGTCTGCGTGTCGGTTAATTTCAGCCCCACTACCTCAGAGTGGTATATTTTGTCTTTTTCCTCAATGCTGTCATCTTTGGCAAACAGCGTGCCATCGCTTGCAAGTGTCGTCGATACGGTAAGAGCAGGGAAGAGCGAAACATCACTATCCTGACCCGGTTCGATCTCGTTGATTAACGGAGGATAGCTGTCACTGCTGACGCTGGCGGGTTTTGAAGGGAAATAGGTGGTAAATGAAACCCAGCCATCGTAAACCGGCAGATAGAATTTAAGCTTCACCTTGGCATAAGTCGGATCCGGCGCTCTAAAACGGAGATCCATGCCCATACCGAGTGAGCCGCTGAATACGCTGCCATATCCGGCTGAAAGCGTTACTGCTGCATGTGCGCCAAGATCCATGAAAAACGGATTGTAATAGATTCGCCCTTCAGCTCCCGCTTCAGCGTCAATGGCAACCCACGGATTTGGTCCCCACCAGTCGAGAGACAATCTCTTCTTCAGTTCATACAGTGCCCCAAAAGCAAGCTGCCTGTTGTCGATCATGAAGTAGCCACGCGCACTTAGCCCCAAAGGAACAAGGCTGATACTGACCATGTCTCTGTTTGTCCCGACGTAAACATGCTGGGCGCTTGAGCTCATCAGGATATCCAGATTACCGTTAAAGTTGAAAATTTCGTAGGTAATGTTGGCATCTCCGTTGATCTGGAAACTGTCGGACGTCAATGTCGCTATTGCCGAGATCTTTCTATCGCCAGGTTTTTTATCTTTTTCGCTGAGCAGGTAGCTGTCTCCCGTGGCGGTAATCTGCTTTGCACTGTCCAACGCTATTTCAAACTGGCCATGCCAAGTATAACCGACATCGTTAGTACCGATCAGGGATGAAAGGATAATGACGACGTTCTTAGCGTTGCCCGGCACAAAATCTTTTTCCGCTTCTCTATACGTCATGTTATACGCTGCACCGCCGCCTGCTTCGTATATGCTAAGTGGCAGCGGTGTCATCGGGATTCCGCCTCCAAGGCCCCCCTGTGCTTTGGCCATCCAATATCGCCCGCCTGTTGATGTACCTGTTTTAAATGTACCGGTTACGCTGAACATCTCAGCTATTTTGAGAGAAAGTCCCGACGCACCAAAACCATTGCCAAAAGTCGGGTCGCTGCTATACCAGGCAACTTCACCGCCAAAACTCACTGCCGGTTGAGTGACTGCAATGGAGATATTGTCAACGCTCAGTCCACCGTTGCTTTTTAGTTTGACACCGGCGCCGGCTTTCGCAATATCCAGGCTAAGCTCACCTTTAGCACTCAGGTAAAATGTACTATCATCAAATCCGATACCGAGTTTGCTGATACTCAGAGGAAAACCACCCAGCAAAGCATTGGCGCCGCTGACGTCAAATTCCATTCCTGCGCCCTCAACACTAATACCACTGCTTGATATTTTAAGTCCTTTTAACTCAAGACTGCTCGCAGCTTTAAATAGAGGATTGTCCGGTTTTACGGTGCCGTCGAGGGTGATAGAGAAGTTTTCCCACGCAGGTGTTGCAGCGACATTTGTAAATATCAGTTTGGCAAAATTCGCAATTTCTACATTTGGAGCGGTGCCGCTGAGCGTCAAGTCGCCAATGCCGTTCTCACTTATGTTTGCCCCAAACGCCAGGTTCACAGCTTTTCCGGAACCGAGAAAGCTGTTGTTACTGTAAGTTAGGGCAACTGAGCCGGAGATAGTATCCGTACCCCCGAAGGTCGCGCTCAAGGATGTCAGCTTAAGCCCACTAAGAGTTCCAACAGCAATAGCCCCGTTGGCGAGGGCAACCGTGCCGCTCAAACCGGCAGCGGTGACGGAAAAGTTGTTCAGCGCAAGGTCGAGGCCGGTAATACCTTTGTAGCTGAAGTTACCTGACAAACCGATTGATGGTGTCGTCAGGTTGTCAAGATCAAGAGTGCCGCTCAGGTTTTTGAAGATGAAATTATCTTTGTAAGTGAACGATGCGTTTGGCAGAGTCCAGCCAAGCTGCGCTCCGTTCATGGAGAGTGCGCCCAGTGCTGACTGCCCGGCGGCAAACAGAGGAGTCAGATCCAGGCTTCCGTCAAGCGCTGTCAGCTTGATTGGCAGCGTGGCGCTTGAATCGATAGCAACAGTTGCGCTCCTGAGGACAATTTTTGCTTTGCCGCCTAAAATATCAAAGGTTTGATTGATCCATGTTGCATTTATAGACCCTTTGAAACCGGCGCTGCTGATTTCGAGGTCGCTGAAATTTATGCTCTGCGTTCCGATTTTAGAAAGGAGGGTTGATTGGAGCTCTGCCGTGCCGCCAAGCGAGATTTTATAGGCGTCTCCAACTTTTGTAACTGTTCCGTAAAGGTCGGAAAAACTGATGCTCTGCCCTGCTTTGATATAGGTGAATGTTTTATTGATGGCGGGAAAGGTGAAATTATTCCCATCCTTCACGAGAACGACCGGCTCCACGCTGTCGAACAACGCTCCGAAATAGAGCTTTGCACTCCCGTCAGCTCCTACGCCGTTTGTTCCGGCAGTGGTCGATCCGGCAAGGACGAGACGGACATCCTGGCTCTCTTCGCCAAGATCGAGAACCGTAATGGTTGTTTCCCCCTGCACCCTCATATTCCATTCGATGCCGCTGCGAGAAATCCGGGCATCGTCAAGCGCAACCGTACTAAGAGTGAATCCTGGTAACGAATAGCTGCTGAAATCGGCGGCGGCGTCAAAGACAATGGCAGGATTGGACAGGTCACTCAGGTTGAATGTCCCGTTTATACCTGAAACGGTTACACTACCCAGGTTGTCGGTGAGCAGGGTTCGGGGATTGGGAACATCTGGCACACTCCATTTATAAAGCGATGGCTGCGTTGGCAGACCTACTGCCTGCGTCAGCTCCGCCTCAATACCGCCGAGCAGATCACCGAACTGAAGTTTCGCGCTCAGATTAGAAAGCCCCGCTTTCAATCCGTCGCGTGTCACGGCCATATTCAGGAGTGGCGGTGTTGCGCCGGTAAAGTTCACCTTGACTTTTTTTGTCTCCCAGATATCAACCGCCACCAGCGGCACGCTGACATCGGCCTTGAAGCCATCCAGAGTAATGGTTGCATTCTCTACGGCAACCGGTTCAAGCTGACTGAAAATACCGCCATAACCCTTCAGATCAATCTGCCCGTTCATCCCGATCCGGGGTTTGCTCAAATCAGTAAGATCGACCTGCCCCGCCAGGTTCTGTAACTTGATAGAGCCACTATCGAGGGCATGTACCTCATTCAGTGCCCAGCCATGCACTCCGTTGCTGACAGTGTTAAGCTGTGCCGTGGCATTGTTCAGCAGATCGCCAAAATCAACCGAACCATTCAGCTCACCAATGCCAACGCTGACGCCGCTACTTGTCACATCCAGCTTGAACTTCGCGGGGGTGGTCAGAGAGAGCTTGACGTTTTTGTCTTTCCAGATATCGATCTCCCGGAGCGAGGTAGACAATGTCCCTTTCAAGCCGGTTTTCGAGATGGTTACACCTTCAAGAGCGGCGCTGCTGACGCTGCTTAATATTCCACCGTATTGACTAAGATCTGCCGTGGCATTAAGGCTAATCGAAGGGGCGGAAATATCGGCAATATTAAGCGTACCGGCAAGGTTTTGTAGAGAGACGGTGCTCCCTGCAAGCTTTTTAGCTCCGTTGATATTCCAGAGCATCTCGGCAGTCGCCGTGGTTGTAGCATTTTTGGCATCAACTTCAAGCTCACTGGTGTCAGGAGTAGCTCTCCTGATTTCCGCGACGGCATTTTCCAGTAATGCCCCAAAATTCAGATTTCCGGCGATGCTTGCAAAGCCGAGTGAAAATCCGCTGCCGCCAAGAGCAAAACGGAGCGATGGATTTTCAGTAAATACGACCTTGACCCCTTTTTCCTGCCAGATATCAATACTGCCGATATTGACGGCGAGTGTGCCGCTTACTCCTGCCCCTGAAATAAGCGCGTTGCTGAGCTGCGCATTGGTTACCGTGGAGAACAGTCCGCCGTATTCATGCAGATCCGCCTGAGCATTGAAAGAGATCTTCGGAGTGGTTATGGTTTTCAGATCAAGTGATCCTTTGAGAGAGCTAAGAAACATTTTGGACTCGTCAATAAGCTTTCTGCGCCCTTCCAGACTCCAGTTATACATACCGCTAATTGTCTGCCGTGCTTCGTTTTGCTGTGCGGTCAACGTAGCAACGGCTTGCTCCAGCAGATCACCAAAACGGATCTCGGCAGACCCGCCGTCCAAGCCAAAATCAATATCCCCACCCCGTAGAGTGAGACGAACCGTTGGTGGAGTGGTAAAGGCGACCTGCACGTCTTTACCGGAACCGCCGCGATCAAGAACGGTGAAGGGGGCTAATTGGCCGACTGGCGTCAGTGTGGCGGAAAAACCTGCCGGGGCGATGGTCGCGCTGAGCGTGGAGCCGCTCATGGCTTTCAGCAGCGGAGCGCTGTAATCCTGGAGATTGGCGCTGCCGGTCAGGCTGATCGTTTTGTCGCCGAGGTTGAAGCCTGCACTTACCCCTTCAAGCCCGAACGAACTGCCAAGGAGATAGAGAGGACCGTTTGGAAAGGAAAGTGTGTACTGTCGCGCATTATCGGCGGCGCTTTGCAGGCTTGCTACAACAGGTGCAAAAGAGCCTTTGGCGCTTTGAAGGATATCGCCAAATTTTACCGAGGCGTTTAATGCGCCAAAGCTTAAATCGACCGTATTGCCGCCGATCGTCAGAGTTGCCGATGGAGTCCCGTTAACAGTGAGAAGCACATCTTTTCCAGCCCCGCCCCGATTCATAAGAACGATTGGATCTATTCCGCTGTCAGCCGTCAGGCTTGCCGTAACCCCCGTCGAGGCGACCGCAACCCGTACAGCTGTCCCGCTGAAGGCGTTGAAAACCGGATCAGCATAGGCATCGAGATTGGCGCTGGCATTGATTGACACGGAAAGATCCCCAGGATTCAAACTTGCGTTAATACCGGCCAGCCCAAATTTCCCTCCAGGCAGATAGGCAACTGCGGTTTCAGGAAAAGAGAGGATCACATTACTTGCAGAGTCCGCAGCAAAGGCAATATTCGCCACCACCGATGTTGCCGTTTCAGCACCTTGCGCCTTGGCGTTTGTCAAAAGATCGCCGAAGTTCAGTTTGGCTGATAAACCGTTAAGATTAAATGTCGGTAGATCACCGTTTTTCGCTATGGAAATTGAGAATTCAGGGGGAGCAGTGAATTCCATCCGGACATTTTTGTCCAGCCCGCCGCGATTAAGTAGAGTTGCCGGAGCCAATGCGTTGGCAAAACTGATAGCAGCGCTAAATCCGGTTTTGGAAATATCCGCAGTAATGGTGCCACCGGTAAGTTTCTTTATGATTGCGTGGTTGTAACCGGAAAAATCTATTGAGCTGTTCAAGGTAATTTTTGGCGCATTGATATCGGCAATATCAATGCTCATTGCCGCGTTGTTCAGGGTAATCGCACTATTCAGCAGATATGCCTGACCAACTGTCCGGAGAGAATATACCGTTCCGACTGCCGATAAAAGAGATGCCGTTATCGAGTCACTCGTGTTGGCGGCATCAGTCAGCAGAGTACCGAATTTTACCGAAGTCGTTAAACCGCTCAGGTCAAGCGTCGTTTTGCTGTCACCCAGATTATAATTCACACGGACGGAGCCATCGCCAAGCGTGAGCTTGACCCCTTTTTCCTGCCAGATAACGAATGATTGCGAGTTTACCGCTACGCTAGCCTGAAACGAACTCACCAGGAGTTTGCTGCCGTTTTCAAGGGGTAGCACGGGCAGTGCCCCGAGAAAACCTTTCAGTTTTGCGCTGCCTTCAAGTGTGCTGTGATCAGGTGTCGCAGAGATAACCAGCTTTGAGACGGAAATATCTACTGCATCTGTTGATAATGTGAATGGGGTCTGACTGGTCACTTTACCGGAAATCACCACGCCGTTGGCAATATTCAAATCATCAAAAGCTACAGCGACATCCTGCGGCAGCGAGAACTGTTCAAAATAAGGTATGGTGATTTTTCCGGTTCCGCTAAGAAGCCCGCCTACCAGGGTTGCACTACTGTCGGGGGTAAATGAAAAGCCGGCGATACTTAATGTAGAAGGTACGGGAATTATCAGATCGCTGGCAGGGATCGCCTGAACAACGCGGATCGAGAACTCGTACGTTTTGCCTGTTTGAGGTTGGAAAAACCATTCCCAGTTGGCATGACCCGCCGCGCGGCTCCATGTTGTCCCTCCATCTGTGGTTATCTCGACCTGTAAATCATCCAAAGCGCCCCCATCTTCGCGCTCCAGAAGTCCGGTAATAAGAACTTTTCCATCTTTCAGATCATCTTTGTAAAATTCAATTGTTCGTTTGTTGAGGGAATCAAAGCGCCTCCCATTGATCATAATCTCATCAATCAATCCCGCATTGGTCACAATTACCGGACTGATAGAGGCCATTTGTGCAACATTTAATGTGGTTGCGTTTGTCTCTCCGTAAAATAACAGCACTGTAAGAAACAGATAAGATATGATCTTGCGCATGGGAATCCCCTCTTGATGTACTAGCTTAAAAATTCATCGCGAGGGAAATCTTCCCGATAGTTTCGTTGTAGCTGCTTGTGGGCTGATTATCCACATCGATATCACGCTCTTCAAGTGACAACTGCACAATATACTTCCCTTTTTCATCCAGAACGTAATTCGCTCTGAGCTGATAAGTTGAGTTTGCAGTATCATCATTCTGACGCATATCAACATAGTCTGTCATATAAAGCAGATCCATGGAGAGCTTTCTGTTGTGGCTATATCCAGCGTCAACTTTGAAACCAATTTTATTTTGCTGTGCCGTGATGTCGAGATAGTTTGCGCTCAGTGTCATTCTGTATGAGCGGTCATCCGTCAGGTTATGTTTATAGCCAAGCAGCGCCCTGTAGATATTAGTCGTCTGCGAAGAAACTGCTGACTTGTTGTCGCTATAGTCACCAAACTCATACCCAACTCCATATCTCCATCCTGATTTGCTGCGAAGAGCGAAATCGGTTCCGATAGTCAACTGCTTGTTGTCCGTTCCCCTCCCGGTGACATCTTTATTTGAGGCTTGAATTGTCAGCTCTCCTCTTTTGATAAAATCGGGATAGTAGGTTAGTTGTCCATATTCATAGTAATTTTTCTGCGTAGCACCGAGATCTCCGTTGAGATTGTCACGGCTTGCTCTCAAATCCAGATTTGCCGTGAGTGATGACCCTATATCCCAAGTTGTTGCATTTTCAATCTGCTCTTTATCTTGATTGCCGCTTCCACCGAAAGAAACGAAACCGGTGCTTACCCGTTGGTAGGTAAAAGTGCTTCTGAGCGGAGCTATCGGTTTTGTGAGTAGTTTGAGGAGTATGGCATTATGGTATGAGTTTGGAATATCGTTCCTTATGTCATTTGTTCCTCTGGTCAAAGCCGTTCTTCCTGAAAGTGTGACAAGTCTGTTAAATCGCCATGAACCATCGAGTCCAACCCCAAACCCTTCTGAACCGGCAACAGCGGTATTTTTATTAACAGTGGAGAGATATTCCTGTAGTCCGGCAATGCTGAATGAGATTGTCTTTGCAGTTTCATAAAGATATTTAGCCTCAAAGGCGCCTGCAAAAGCGGTTGGAGCTTCGTCGGAGGTGCTGCTATAAAAATCTCTCCAGAGTCCTTTGTTCAGTCCGGAAATCAGAGTATAGTGCCAGGCGTCACTCTTTTCGGGTGATTTGTAAACGGCTTTCAATCCCTTTAGGCTTCCGCTGTAAATGTATGGATTAAGACCCGCAGCAACATCTCCAGCTTCCGCCAACCATATTTTATCTCTGTAATAGGAATTAAAATAGAGCAGTTCAACTCCACCATTTTGTATCCGGTCATCGTTGGTGGTTCTTGACCTGGTTTCAATGCCGGACTCCCCATTCCAAAGTGGACCCGACAGATTAAGATTCAACTCCTCGTTGTGAGTGGTTTTCTCTCTATCACTATCAGTATTGCTGCCACCTTCAATATTTGTAAATGTGATGTCCGATGTTAAGCGTCCGGATGCCTGCCATTCTTTACCCGTAGTTTCCGCTCCTGCAACCGATGTCGCGCAGAGCAGTAAAGTAACAACAACTAGCCGTTTCATATAACTCCTTGTTAAAATCCGGTTGAATTATTGGTCTCGTCTGACTCTGTTATGAGATTGTTGGGATCGACTACGACAGAATTATTGTCAGCAGGATAGCAGTCCGAAAGCGTTTCAATGTGAATTGAGCTATCTGCAGGGATATTGCCGATATATGTTTTTACGTCAGTTGACAGATACTTCCAAGAAGGGACGTATTCAATTGGTCCCAATGCTGTGACAGATCCTGTATTTACAATATCGAACGAGATTGGCATTGCACCGCCAAACATTGGACATTCTATATTACTGATAATCAGATCAGGATAGCCAATAGTTGCTGTAATGGTGACTGAAGCCGCTGCACTATTTAAAGACCCATCGTTGACCACCAGACTTAAAACATAATTTCCAGCTAAATCCGCAGTAAAGGTGGGATTCAAGGCTGCTGTAGCTGAGAGAGTCGCGCTGCTTCCTACAGGTTTAGATGTGAAACCCCAGCTATAAGTCAGCAAATCACCATTCGCGTCGCTGCTCCCGCTTCCGTTGAGCGTTACAATGCTTCCTGAAATTACACTCTGATTTGCCCCTGCATTTGCCACCGGAGCAGCGTTGGCGTCTGACGCGGTAACTGTAACTGAGGCAGCAGAGCTGTTTGCAGTCCCGTCGTTAACCACCAACGCCAAAATATATGTGCCTGTAACATCGGCTGTAAATGTTGGATTCGCAACAGCTGTAGCTGAGAGAACAGTGCTGCTCCCTGCTGGCTTAGAGGAGAAAGTCCAGCTATATGTCAGCAAATCACCATTCGCGTCGCTGCTCCCGCTTCCGTTGAGCGTTACAATGCTTCCTGAAATTACACTCTGATTTGCCCCTGCATTTGCCATCGGAGCAACATTGACTGAAAGCATTTCAATAACCCCAATATCTGTAAGCTTACCGGCTTGAACGGTAATGTTGCTAATTTCCCCTTGGTATATGACAACGCCGTTTGAGTTAAGCCCATGTGCCTTTAGGGTACGTCCGCCACCGGCAGGCACCTCATCGATAACACCGCCAGTATCTACGGCAGGGAAATCTTTCTGTATATCTGAAAAGCCCGTGCCAGAGACAATAATCCTGACAGTAACGACACCGTCAGCTGCTTTAGCCGTAGATTTGGTTTCTGATATTGAGCTGTCGTCAGACCATATCAGTTTGGCGGTTATCGAGCCTGTGCCGTTACTTTTTGATGTGTTAGTTGCTGCGCTATTTGAGCCGCATCCCGTAAATAATGTCAGCATCGTTGCTAACAGGAAGCCCAATGTAAATAAATATCCTGATTTCATTAGTCTCTCCCTTACCAACCAACCGAAATAGAACCGCTATTTGCGATTACCACTACCTTGACAGTAGATATGGTGCTATTAACTTTCCCATCATTAACTATCAAATTGAAAATATAAGTACCAACGGAATTAGTTGTAAATGAAGGAGTTACGGCTGATTTACTTGAGAGCGCCACTGTGCTTCCGACAGGCTTGGATGATACGCTCCAAGTATAAGTTAGTGTATCGCCGTTTGCATCGCTGCTGCCGCTACCATCCAGAGTTACAACAGAGCCGGTAACAACCCGCTGATTCGTCCCCGCGTTGGCAGTAGGTGGAATATTCAAGCCAGCTGCATTTACTGTGGTCTCTTTTTCCTGACCAGAGATTGGAGGAACTTCGGCTTTCCATTCAGGGAGGCTTCCTCCCCAAAAGTGGTTTCCGGCAATCTCAACAAGCTTATATTCACCATCAATTTCATCAAAAAGAAACCTTGAAGAACCCAGTTGCCTGATCTCTTTGTCTGAATCAGTGTCTTCATACCTCTTTTCCCATCGTACATAAAGGTAGCGTTTAATGCCGTCAGTAGTAATTTTATTTATCCAGGTATCGACGCTCAGGATATCCTGCATCCTCATATCAAGTAAGATAGCTTCATGAAATGTCATGTAATCCTGTATAAAACGATCCTCAGATATATGCTCAAAAAAACCTCTCACATCCTTTTCTCTGTAGGAATCAATCATCTCTTTAAAAACAGCTGTGACCTTGTCGTTTCTGCTCTGATCCAGAATAACTATATCCTTATCATAGGAAGATGCCGCAAAAGCAGAAACTGCGCAGGCGAGAATAAAGATCAGCAGGAAACATAACTTTTTCATAAAAAACTCCTTTATATTAGTACCGCTTTAAGCTCAGATTGGCACACTATAAGTATTAATTGCTTATCTTTCCAGTAAAAAAACAAAATTTACTGTATCATTCCTACCGCCATTCTGACGGCGGCAACAAGGCTCTTTTCGGATGCTGTTCCTGTTCCTGCAAGATTGTATGCGGTGCCGTGGTCTACAGAGGTGCGGATTATCGGGAGTCCGAGCGTAATGTTTACAGCATCGTCAAAGTGCAGCATTTTTAACGGAATAAGCCCCTGATCGTGATACATGGCTACTACGCCGTCATAATTACCTTTTGCCGCAAAGTAAAAGAGAGTGTCAGCCGAGAGTGGACCAACTGCATTAATACCCTCGTTCCGGGCAGCTTTTATCGCCGGTTCGATTATATCAGTATCCTGATTTCCGAATTTACCCCCTTCGCCGCAGTGCGGGTTGAGGGCCAACACCGCAATTTCAGCATCTTTTTTCCCGGTAAGTCGATTAACTGCTTTAGCGGTGATTCTAATGGTTTTAAGAACCTGCTCAAAAGTCACAAGCCTCGGTATATCTTCAATCGCCTCGTGAATCGTAACAAGACCCACTCGAAGAATATCGCCTGCCAGCATCATAACAAAATCGTCCGTACCGCAGAGATCCGCCAATAGTTCCGTATGGCCAGGGTAGTCGTGACCGGCTCTGTGCATAGCCTCTTTATTTATCGGAGCGGTTACCATTGCGGCAACTTTACCGGAAAGGCAGAGTTTGGCTGCGTGACAGATATATTGGTAAACTGCATCACCGGCGGCGGCAGACGGCGCTCCATATACAATGTCCGATGCTGTAAGGTCTGACAGTGCAAGCAGCGGGAGTATGCCGGCAGGAAGGGTTTGAGCTTCTCTAGGTTCAGTTATTAAAGCGATTTTCAGGGGTGAGTTGCAGATAGAAACAGCCCTCTCCATAGCCGGTTTGTCGCCAATCACGAACGGAGTACAGTTGTCTGCAGTTTCTCCGGAACTGATTGCTTTTATGATTATTTCTGGTCCGACTCCGGATGGGTCTCCCATTGTTATTGCTATGATTGGTTTCATTTCGATACCCATTTTTCCTCAATTTCTGCAACTGCCAGAGTTACATTTGCGTTTTTCACTTTTTTCAACAGTAGTTTCCCGCCGTTTGACGCGAGGATGGCGGATGGTTCTGCAACCCCGGTAGCGCCTACAGCGGCAAAAGCATGATCTGAGGGGGGGGAAGGACAATTGATTTTATTCAGTTCGTCTGCCTCAAAGCAATGGAGCGGAACTGCAAGACGTTCTGACAGTTCAATCAGTCCGACTTCATC
Organism: Desulfuromonadaceae bacterium; assembly: GCA_028683855.1. GTDB lineage: Bacteria > Desulfobacterota > Desulfuromonadia > Geobacterales > Pseudopelobacteraceae > JACRCG01. The sequence goes on along the minus strand of JAQUHA010000019.1, from coordinate 59,778 downwards.
ACTCTTGGCTGCGATGGTTGCCAGACAGGCAACGCTTTTTGCGGAGAGGGAAAGGTGTCCGAGATGGTGCAGCAGAAATGCTTCCAACTCGTGAGATGTTGTGCCGCGATTGCAACCGATGCCTAACACCAGATTGCGTGGGCGTAGAATGAGCAGGTTGTCACGCAGCTCTTCCGGCAACAGCTCTCTGTTAGTAACAAACAGAAACCCGGCAGCTCCAGAGCGGAGTGCTTCAGCAAAAGTATCGTAGAAGTTTATATCTCCTCTTCCGTTCAACCATCCAGAGGTTTGCCCGCTCGTGTCAACAACAGCGATTTCTTTTTTATCAAGAAGGAGAGAGTTGAGGATTTTGATGCGGCTGATATCGTCAATCAGCCAGCCATGTTCTTTTGCAAGGAGATCAAAGGATGGGAGGTTATTTACATCTGTAGCCGTGGTAATGACAGCCTCCCCCCCTGTTGCGGAGGCACATAGTTGCGCCAGAGTGTTCGCCCCCCCAAGATGTCCCGACAGAAGCGAAATTGCAAATTTTCCGGCTTCATCCATAACAACTACCGCAGGGTCTGACGATTTGGATTCCATTAATTTTGCTATCATTCTAACAACAATACCTGTTGCCATTATAAATATGAAACCGTCATAAGCTTTCCATATTGAGCTGAGCAGATTTCTCAACTCCTTTGGTTCAAAAATATTTTCCGGTGAGCTTGAATATGACGCATAACGGTTTGAAACAAAAAGCTCTGCACCTTCAAAAAAATTGCTCACTGTTCTTGCCAGTTCTGCACCGTTTCCGGTTATCGCAATAACTGCTAATCGCATCTAAACTACTTTGCCCTCTCTGAATCCGTGTGAAAATTCACTGTCGTAAAGAAGCGATTTTGCTTTAAGACCTTCACGCCTGGCGGCAAGAACGTCACCTACAACTATCAGTGCATGGCGGTCAATACCAGCCAGTTTAACCTTTTCGGCAAGATCAGAAAGTTTACACTGAATTATCTCTTCATCGTCCCAGGAGGCTCTGCATACAACTGCGGCAGAAGTTTCAGGTGTGTAGGCACCCTGCAACAGCTGCTCGACAACTTTATCCGCCATCCCAACCGAGAGATATATAACCATAGTTGCGCCGATCATGGCTATTTTGCTCAATTTTTCCCGTTCCGGGACCGGAGTGCGCCCCTCAATGCGGGTGAAAATTACGGTCTGGGTCAGTTCCGGCAGCGTAAGCTCCTGTTTGAGAGCGGCTGCGGCGGCAAAGGCGCTGGTTACTCCGGGAACGACCTGATACTCTATTCCGAGGTGGTCAAGCTCCTCCATCTGTTCCTGGATTGCGCCATATATTGATGGATCGCCGGTATGCAGTCTAACAACAGTGCCTCCTGCCTCTACGGTAGTAACCATAAGGGTGATAACTTCTGTAAGAGTCATGCCTGCAGAATCATAAATATCTGCTTTGGCTGCATATAACTGTACAAGTTTTCTATCTACCAGGCTGCCTGCATATATGACAACATCAGCTTTGCCAAGGAGGCGTGAGCCACGCACAGTAATCAGGTCAGTAGCTCCGGGTCCCGCTCCTACAAATGAAATTCTGAATTTCATCGATACTCCGTTACAATAGATATAAACATAAATTATCCGGTTTCTTGTAGACGTAAAGGTGCTATATGTCAAGTTTACGGCAGGTTCTGTCTGCAGAGAGAAGTAATAGAGCCTCATATTTCGTTATTACGAAAATAATGTTTTTGTGCTACAAGTTGCAGCCATAATAATTCGATGGGGGTTTGATCAAATGTGTAGACGTCTGTTTGTTTTTCTTTGCTGTGGCTTATTTATGCTCTCTGCCAGCGGCTGTCTTGTAGCTGAAAGCAGATACCTGAAAAAGGTTGAAGAGGCTGATGCTTTATCCAAAGACCTTGCTACACTGCAGCAGACTTACAAAAAACTCTCTTCCGAGAATGCAGATCTGCAGAATCGATTTAAACGCTTAACAGAAGATACAGCGATTCTTTCTGATGATAAAAAACAGCTGGAGAATATACTCAGAGCTAAGTCGGATACTTTGTCAAAGAACATTGCCGAGCTGCGTCAGCAGGTAGCTGATATGAGAGTGGAAAACAAGCGTCTGGCTGATGATATTGCGGAGCTTCAGAAGGCAAAAGAAGAGAAGGTTAAAGAGCTTAGCGGTACTTATGAGAAGCTTCTTTCCAACATGAAAAATGAGATAGCCAAGGGGCAGGTTACAATATCGGAACTGAAAGGTAAGTTGACGGTTAATATGGAGGCTGCAATCCTTTTTGACTCCGGAAAAGCAGATATAAAAGAGGAAGGTTTTGAAATCCTTGATAAAATGGTGGAGACTCTTAAAAACGTGACTGATAAGGCAATCCGGATTGAAGGTCATACTGATAATATTCAGATATCAGGTGTTTTGATACGTACATTTCCCACAAACTGGGAGCTTTCAGCTGCACGGGCTATCAATGTTGCAAAATTTCTACAGCAGCAGGGAATTGATCCTGCCAATTTATCGGCGACGGCGTTTGCCGAACACAAACCGGTTGCGGACAACTCAACAAAAGAGGGACGAGCCGGTAATCGCCGCATAGAAATAACTCTGGTAGCGAAGGACTGAGGCGGTGGCAAAGAAAAAAAAGAGCCCTGCGAGCATCCCCAGGCCTAAAGAGTTTCAAGTAACCCCTTTTAGTTCACTAAAAGGGGTTGTCCTACCTGAACCTGCCATTGATGTGCCGGTCAAAACTGTTGTAACTAAAACTGAAGAGTCGCCAGAGTGCGGAATGAATCTTTTTCTTCAGGCTTTTGCTGATGTAACTCCAATCGGCAAGTCGGTGAAAAAACAGATTAAGCCAGAAGAAAATCAGCTGCATAAAATACAGAAAGAAGTTGCAATGGGTGCTGAAAGAGCGGCTGTTATTGAAGCAGCTGTTTTTGCAGAAGAGATCAGCCGTCTTAAGATGGACACCAAATTCTGCGACGACCTTCCTGATGAGGATGAATTACAGCCTCTTGCCGGGAATCGCCTCCGACAGGTAAGGCGTGGTGTTGTGTCAGTGGATTACCAGCTTGACCTGCATGGTCTGACGCGTGAAGAGGCTCTGGAGGCGCTCGCCCCTTTTCTACAATCTGCACAGCAGAAGGGGCAAAAAGCAGTTTTGATAATTACCGGCAAGGGGATACACTCTGCTGAAGAGCCTGTGCTTCATCAGGCTGTTGCCGCCTGGCTTCGTGATGCAGGTAAAGCGACCGTTCTTGAATTTGCTCCGGCACCTCGCGAAATGGGTGGAGCAGGGGCTTATGTGGCTTTTCTGCGTCAACTCACACCAGCTGGAAAAAATATAAACATTGACGCCGCTAAGCCTCATTGACAGTTTAATTCACTGGATGTATACAGACTGCAACTGTTTGATAACCGCTATCTGATGAAAGGGAAACTTCTGAATGATTACTCATATCGTTTTATTTAAACTGGCTGATCCGACGGACGCAAATATTACCGCAACAAGAAACAAAATTCTGACCATGGATGGCAGAATTGATCTGTTGCGCCACCTTGAAGCTGGTGTTGATGTTGTGAAATCTGAGCGCTCCTACGATATAGCCCTTACGACCCGCTTCGATTCTCTCGAAGATCTCAAGGCATATCAGGTTCATCCGTACCACGCAAATGAGATAATACCTTACATGAAATCTGTCTGTTCTTCGATCGTAGCGGTAGATTATGAAAGTTAGGAATCCGGATAATACACGTATACTTTTTATCTTGACGAAACATAGTCCTATGCGTAAAATCCGGTTTTAATTTAGTGGATGACTTGTTGTGTGTGATATAACATATTGATTTTGCATAATATTATTCTTTTGAGCGGTGATAATAATCAAGCTTTTCAACACAGGACATAAACCTGTAAACACAATAAACAAACTGGAGGTAGTAAATGTCTGATTACGGAACACTGCAGGATCGAGTACAATGTAAATCACTTTTAAACAAAGTGATGACACCTGAGCAAACGATTGATTTTTTCAAAGACGGCATGAACCTTGGCTGGTCCGGCTTTACCCCTGCCGGCTACCCCAAAGTAGTACCTATTGCTCTTGCTGAGCACGTAGAAAAAAACAACCTCCAGGGCAAACTCAAATTCAACCTGTTCATCGGCGCTTCCGTAGGAGCTGAAACCGAAGACCGTTGGGCAATTAACGATATGATTGACCGTCGCTGGCCATACCAGACCGGTAAAAATATCGCTGCCGGTATTAACCAGGGTCGCATTCGTATGGGCGACAAACACCTTTCACTATTTGCACAGGATTTGGGATACGGTTTTTACACCAAGGATTCCCCAAGCGGAAAGCTTGATCTTGCTATTATCGAAGTTTCAGCAATTAAAGAAGATGGCAGTCTGGTTCCTACATCTTCCTGTGGTGTTATCCCTGAAATACTTATGATTTGCGACAGAATCATAATCGAGGTGAACACCGGCCAACCTTCTTTCGAAGGGATTCACGACCTTATAACCCCTCTGACTCCTCCAAACCGTCAGGTTTTCGACATAACAAAAGCTGATTCCAGAATCGGTTCCACTTCGATTCCATGCGATCCAAGCAAGGTCATTGCAGTAGTTGAATCAAAACTCCGTGATCAGGGTCGTGCTTTTGCCGAGCAGGATGATACTTCTGAAGCGATTGCAAATCATGTAATCGAATTTTTTACACAGGAAGTGAAGGCGGGGCGTCTCCCTAAAAATCTTCTTCCACTCCAGTCAGGAGTTGGTTCAATAGCCAACGCTGTTATTGGTGGTCTTGCAAAAGGCCCTTTCAGCAATCTTACGGTTTATACTGAAGTTCTTCAGGACACCATGCTTGACCTCTTTGACTCCGGCAAACTGGATGCGGCATCTTCCTGCTCTCTTTCCCTTTCAGCAGAGCCGGGCTTCCCAAGATTTTTTGCCAACATGGACAAATATTTTGACAAAATAACACTTCGTCCTCTCTCAATCTCAAATGCACCTGAGCCAATACGTCGTTTAGGGTGTATCGCCATGAATACCCCTGTTGAGATAGATATCTATGCTCACGCCAACTCAACTCTTGTTGGTGGTACACGCATGATCAACGGTCTTGGCGGTTCCGGTGACTTCCTCCGTAACGGCTTCCTGAAGATGATGCATACTCCGTCTTCACGACCTTCAAAGACCGATCCGACCGGTATCTCCTGCGTAGTACCGCACTGCTCGCATATAGATCACACCGAGCACGATCTTGACTGCGTTATCACCGAGCAGGGTCTTGCTGACCTGCGTGGTCTGGCACCGAAAGAGCGTGCTCGCAAAATCATCGAGAAATGCGCACATCCAGACTACAAAGCACAGCTTACCGAATACCTCAACATTGCCGAGGCAGACTGCCTCAAGCGTAAGGTTGGACATGAGCCGCAACTGTGGGATCGCGCTTTCAAAATGCACCTCAACCTTGAGAAAAACGGTACAATGAAACTTAAAAACTGGGATGTGAAAGTAGATCTCTGCGAAGACTAACATTGATTTTCTGATTTATAATAACCCCGTCGGGTGACCGGCGGGGTTTTCTTTTATCCAGATTACATTCGTACTTGAACTTACCCCTTGATTATGTTTTAAATACCGCATTTATTAAAAATGAGCAGACAAGACTTTATACCTGCGACAGGTTGGTACAGATGTCACAAAATGTAAGCGGTTTTAAAGGCGCGGTTGCGGGACTTTCCCTTACTGATGTTATTCAGCTGAAGGGGCACAACAAATATACCGGGGCAATTTCCGTAGAATACGGGGAGAGCTACGGTGTAATCTACTTTGTTGATGGAGAGATAATTCATGCCGAACAGGGTGATGAATCCGGTGAACAGGCTATTTATGAGATTATAAAATGGCCGGGCGGCACTTTTACTATTCAGCCTGAGATGACTTCAAACGTCTGCACTATACATTACCGCACAGACTTTCTACTACTTGAGGCGCTGCGCCGTCTGGATGAGGAAAATGCGGGAGCAGCCGCCAATAAATCCGCCGGTCCTGCTGTGACTCCTCGCCGTACAATGAGTAAAATAGCTGCGAGACTCCAGGAAATAAACAATATCACCTACGCTGTACTGCTCGACAAACAGCAGGGGCTTCCTGTTCAGGATTCGAGCATTGAGGCTGTTTCGTTGGCTGCAAAAGGGGTGTTTCTCGCGAAGAGCGGATCCGGAATCGGTGAGTTGCTGGGGCTTGGTGATATCAAGGCAGCTGCGGTTCATACCTCGAATTACAACCTTTTACTGTATGACTCCAAACAGCACTACCTGAGTATTGCTGTAAAGCCCGGCTGCAATCTTGATGCGGTGGAAACAGAGATCAAGAGTGCGCTTATACCGGCAAAGTAGAGGAACAGCTCAATGAAGGATATTTTACAGCAGATAAACAGCGTTGATGGAGTTATCGGCTCTGCGCTCTTCACTCATAGCGGTGAGCTCCTTGATCATGCCTTTCCAGCTCTTATAGAGACGGCATCTCTTCAGAGAGCAGCGGCTCTTACTCAGGAGTGCTCGTACGGACTGCAGATGTCTCAGACACTCGAACTTCTGGATTTACGTTATGCGGACGGTCGTGTTCTTGTAAAAAGAATTTCCGGCGCATCGCTTTTCCTCCTTTGTGCCAACAACATAAATCTTCAGGTTCTTTCCATAACACTTAATCTTGCCGCACAGAAGCTTGATGCGAAGCTGGCAGAGTTAGAATCTTCATCAGCCGTTCAGGAGAACGCAGTTCAGGATGATGCATTGCTTAGAATGAGTATTAGCCATCTTGCCAATAAGCAGGCTAGTGCCAGCTTTGACTCTCTAGGTATGATAGCTGTCAGCCAGCCAACCTGTCAGTTCATCTCGGACTTCCATAAGAGCACATTCAAAAAACTGAAGCTGACAAATAGAACTGCCGGAACAAGCGGAACTTTTCCTGTAATGGTTATGAAAGACATGGGGCAGCAGTATGACGGGACAATTGTTGTCGGACCCGGCATTGAAAAGAAACTGAGAGTGTCGGAAGGTGATAAGGTCGAGATCGATATCGGATAGCCGGTTTAATTGACTGGTCAAGTAAGCAGGGATGTCAAAATTGTGTTTCTTCCAGAAGGAAAAGGTTTTACGGGATAATTTCGTAGAACCTTTGTTTGTTTAACAGCTGTTTTACAGCAGAAAAGCTACAGATGTTAAAGGGAGATAAACTTTGACTGTTCCAGAACCGTCGCCGAACATGAATGATAATAAGCATAATGCCAGTATCAAGCGGTACGCCTGGACTTTCGTATTCTCATGGACTCTGCTACTCTTTGTATCTGCTTTTTTTACCGTGAGGAACGATAAAGAATCACTCCGTATGCTGGCGGAATCAGAAGCCAGAACTGCAATTAATAGGGATATTGTTTATCGCAGCTGGGGGTCTTCTCATGGCGGTGTATATGCGCCAATTACTGATAAAAATCAGCCTAATAAGTATCTGTCTAACATACCTGAACGTGACATAACAACACCTTCAGGTCGTGCTCTGACTTTAATAAATCCGGCATATATGACGCGTCAGGTTTATCAGCTGGCTAAAGAGTCAGGCTCTTCTGCTGCAACAGCCCACCTCACCAGCCTCAATCCTATCCGCCCTGAAAATTTTCCTGATCCATGGGAGAGGAAAGCTCTGGAATCTCTTAAATCCGGGGGTGAAGAGATCTCTGAAATGCTGGAAATTGACGGTAAACCTTTTATTCGGTTTATGCGGGTCTTCATAACAGAAAAATCATGTCTTAAATGTCACGCCGTCCAGGGGTACAAAATCGGTGATATACGGGGTGGATTATGCGTTACTCTACCGGTTCAGCCATTGGCAGAGGCGACAAGAAGTCAGTTATATTCAGATCTGACAACGCATGGGGCTATCTGGTTTCTGGGGGTTATGCTCTCCGGATTTGCCACTCGAAGGTTTCTGCTTGGCAGCAAGCTTCAGAAGGAGGCAGAGGATGCGCTTTTAAAATCATTCTCTCTTCTTAATGCCACTCTTGAGTCGACTGCCGATGGAGTTCTTGTTACAGATAGAAATGGGCATATAGCCCGTTGGAATAAAAAGTTTATGGATCTTTGGCATATACCTGAAGAGCTTATGAATACACATACCAAGTATCCCGTTACAAATCATATAAAAGCCCAGGTAATCAATCCTGATGAATTTTTTGAAAAAGTCATGTATCTGTACAACAATCCGGATGAGTCCAGTTACGACACTCTCAGCCTGGTTGACGGGCGTTATTTCAAGAGATTTTCGCAACCGCAGAGACTGGATAATTCTGTTGTTGGGAGAGTATGGTCTTTTAGTGACATAACTGAGCAGAAACGCTCTGAAAAAGCACTTGAGGAGTCCAACAGCAAACTGGAGGCTTTGAGTAATACCGATGGTTTAACCGGTATAGCAAATAGAAGACATTTTGACGAGCTGTTGGCAAGAGAGTATTTAAGGCACATCCGTTCAGGAATTCGCCTGTCGTTGATACTTTTGGATATCGACCATTTTAAGGCGTTTAACGATAATTATGGACACGTTGAAGGTGATGAATGCCTGAAAAAGGTAGCCCGCGTTCTTGCCGAATCAACTGGTCGTTCCGTTGATATTGCAGCCCGTTATGGAGGCGAAGAGTTTGCCTGCATACTGCCTGAAACCGACATTGATGGTGCAGTGCTGATGGCGGAGAAGATCCGGATCGGCATACAGGCTCTCAATATTCCGCATAAAGGGTCGAACGTATCAGAATATGTTACAGCGAGTCTGGGTGTTGTGTCAGTGATCTGTACAAAGAGTGAAACAGTTTCTGAAATCCTGATGAGGGTAGATAACCTCTTATATCAGGCTAAATCATCCGGTAGAAACCGGGTGGAGTCGGCTGCAGCGTGAACTTATCTACCCTCTACATTGACTATTGATCAGGATTTCTTTTTAAGTTTCCACCCAACCTTGTTTAACTGCGGAACTCTCGAAAGTGCAAGTGAATCCGGCGGGACATCAACAGTTACGGTCGTGCCTGCCGCAACCAGTGAGTTGCTGCCGACATTTACAGGCGCCACCAACTGTACATCGCTCCCTATGAATACGTTGTCGCCAATAATAGTGCGGTGTTTGTTGACTCCGTCATAATTGCAGGTGATGGTGCCGCAGCCGATGTTAACGCCGCTCCCTATTTCGGCATCCCCAAGATATGTAAGATGAGATGCTTTAGACCCCTCTCCCATAATAACTTTTTTAGTTTCAACAAAATTGCCTATCTTGACCTTGTTACTCAGAACCGTACCGGGGCGCAGATGTGCCATAGGGCCGATCGCAACATCTTCGCCAAGCTCTGACTGTTCCAGTACGGAAGATGCCTTGATGTGACAGTCATTTCCGATACGGCAGCCTGAGATGATTACATTCTGCTCAATCTCGCAACCACTACCTATAACTGTACCTGCGCAAATACGGCAACCGGGGTGAATAACCGTGTCGGCACCAATTGAAACCCCATGTTCGATATATGTTGTAAGTGGGTCAATCATACTTACGCCGTTTAACATATGTTCGCGATTTATACGCCCACGGAGCAGACAGTCGGCTTCGGCCAGTTGTACCCTGTCATTTACACCCATAATCTCATCAGGGTCTGATGCAGGCATAGCTATGCAGGTCAATCCCTTGCTGACGGCGATTGACAGCAGATCAGTAAGGTAGTACTCTCCTTGGGCATTATTACTGCCAATTGCTCTTATGTTATCGAACAGGAAAAGTGAATCCATGCAGTAGATGCCGCTGTTTATCTCTCTTATCTCCTGCTCTTCAATGCTGGCATCTTTCTGCTCTACAATGCGGCAGACCATGCCGGAAGAGTCTCGAACCACCCTGCCGTATCCGTAAGGGTCATCCATCAAAGCGGTAAGCACCGTGACGGCAGCTCCGCTGTCGTGGTGGTACGCCAGCATTTTTTTCAATGTTTCAGGACGGAGCAGCGGCGTGTCTCCGCAAAGAATCAAAACTGTACCTCGAAATCCTGTGAGGGCATCCAGCGCGCAGGCGACTGCGTGTCCGGTACCGAGCTGCTCCTCCTGCATGGCGCAACGGATGTCACTTGCTCCACGAAAAACTCCCTGAACAGCGTTTGCCTGATGCCCCACCACCACAACAACGGTATCTGAGCCTGCCTCACGTGCAGCGGCAACCGGCCATGAGATCATTTGCAAGCCGGCAACGCTGTGCAGTACCTTGATTGTGGATGATTTCATCCGTGTGCCTTTTCCGGCCGCAAGCACTATAGATGCAAGTGGTTTCATATCGATAAGCTCCATTAAATAAAAATGAAAAAAACTTTCCACACTTTATGCGATAAAGAGCTAAAGCGCAAGAGATTAGGGGAGTTGCATCAATCTCGGCTATCTTTGGTCTTTACTTATCAGCATATTTGACTATAGTGCTAGAGGTTTATCGGCAGACCTTACAAAGAGGTTCTTAATGGCAATAGCTGAGGATGTAATACTCCTTGATAAAAAATTAAACGAGTTGATAACCAGATACGAGCAGTACTTCATCGGTCTTGAAAAACGTGAGCCGCTTGTTCTGCTTGCAGAGGTTGAAAAGCTTGTGCGTCGCTACACCGGTACCCCGATAAACAACACAATGTACAAGCACCGTTTTACTATGTTGGTGGCACGTCTTAATACCTACCGTGAACACTGGAACAGAGTCCTTAAATTGATGGAAGAGGGGCGGTATTCACGAGACAGGTTTATCAGCGATCTTCACCTTCGTCAAAAAGACAGGCCTGTAAAGAAGGAGTTTGAGCACTCTTCGCCCTCTCCTGAGGAAGAAATTGATCGTTTGGTTCATGAATTCCGTGAGGCGCGAATAGCCTGTAAACTCCCTATAGATAAAATCACCAGAGATCTTGTGGCAAACACAATTGAGAAACAGAAGCCGATTCTTGCCGCTAAACTTGGAACTGACCGAATCGCCTTCAGAGTGGTCATTCAGGATGGCAAGCCAAAGCTTAAAGCCGGTCTTCGTAAACATTGAGTAGCTTTAAACTGTTCAAAGCATAAGAGATTTAATGTCCTCTCTGATACCACAGACAATCGATATACTTGCCGCACTTCGCCGAGGTGAGCGCAAAGTTACAGCCAGGGGGCTCAAAGGGTCGGCTCCGGCTCTCCTCGTTGCCGAGCTTGCAGAAGCCGGTCTTGAAAGCGCCGTAATCATACTCCCCACTCAGGAAGCAGCCGAAGAGTTCTGCAGGGAGCTTGGGTTTTTTACAGGCGGCAATCTAGGTATCACACTTTTTCAAGCGTGGGATTGCGCCCCCTTTTCAGCCTCCTCACCTCATCCGGACGTTACCGGTGCTCGTCTCGACGCACTTTTTAGGTTGCAGAACCGCCTCTCCCGTATAACCGTTATTCCTGTGGCAGCAGCTTTACAGCGTGTATTGCCAAGGAAAACTCTTAATGATGCTTCCTGCTATCTGCTGGCTGGTGAGGATTTTGAACGTGATGAGTTGCTGGCAAGGCTGATTCGTATTGGATACGCAAATGTCCCTTTAGTTGAGGATAGAGGAACATTTGCTGTACGTGGTGGCATTCTGGACATATTTCCTCCAAACCTGACTACGCCGGTCAGAATAGAGTTTTTCGGAGATACCGTCGAAACTATCCGTGCTTTTGATCCTCTGACGCAGCGTTCACTGCAGCCGATCGAGGAGTTGATGCTTCTCCCCTCAAGGGAACTGATCCTTTCGGACGAACTGCTTGCCGATATTTCGCCACGTCTTAAAAAGGTCTGTGACGATCTTGACATACCGGCAAATCGCCGTCGAACTATCCTTGAAGATCTCCAGAATGCTGTCTATTTTCAGGGGATAGATTTTCTGCAGCCGCTTCTTCACCCCAACCTTGAAACGTTCTTTGACTATATACCATCTAATACCCCTCTCATGATGCTGGATCCTGACGCAATTAATTACTCTGCCATTTCAGTATACGAAGAGATTGAGGCTGGCGTTACAAAGGCTGCAGTCGGCGGAATGCCCCACTCTCCTGTGAAAGAGCTGTTTCTTGATGAAACAGAACTCAGCAGCATTATCAAAAATCGTACGGTTATAGAGCTGCCCGATTTTCTGACAGAGGCATTCATCGAGAATTCAACCTTTAATGTCGATTGTCAAAACAACAGCGACCTGCGAATAACTGTTTCAAAAGAGAGCAGCCATGCTCTTGCACCGTTTGCGGATACTCTCCGTAAATGGCTCGATAGCGGGGAACAAGTTTCTATCGTCTGCCATCAGCATCCTCAGGCAGAGCGTCTGAAAGATCTTCTTACGCCATACAAGATCCCATGCTTCATCTCTGAACATGGTTTTCAGGAACAGTTGGGGCGTAAAGAGTTTCTGTCATCGGTATTGATTGTTACAGGTGATATGTCGAGAGGCTTCAGGCTCAACTCTTCGCGTTTTACACTGATTGCAGAAGAAGAACTTTTCGGTAAAAGGGTTCGCAGACGGGGCATCTCGGAGGTGCGTAAAAAACAGCTCCTTGCTTCTTTGGCTGAACTCAAGCCCGGCGACTATATGGTTCATATAGATCACGGCATTGGTCTGTACCGTGGACTTCAGCATATAAGCGTGGGAAATACAGCCGGTGATTTTCTGCTGATTGAGTATGCGGGGTCAGACAAACTGTTTCTCCCTGTGGATCGTCTTGGGCTGGTTCAGCCATATATCGGACCGGAGGGGAGTCATCCGTCTCTCGACAAACTCGGTGGAGTTTCCTGGGAAAAGTCTAAGGGGAAAGCACGCAAAAATATAGAGGAGCTTGCAGGTGAGCTGTTGGAAATTTACGCCCGCAGACAACTCAGCGAAGGTTTCTCCTTCTCTCCGCCAGATGAAATGTACAGGGAGTTTGAAGCCTCTTTTGCCTGGGAGGAGACTCCGGATCAGCTCTCCGCAATTCAGGATGTACTCGCCGATATGCAACATTCAAAGCCGATGGATCGTCTGGTTTGCGGTGATGTAGGTTATGGTAAAACAGAGGTCGCCCTTCGGGGAGCTTTCAAATCAGCCCTTGACGGCAAGCAGGTCGGAATCCTTGTCCCGACCACAATCCTTGCCCAGCAGCACTACGAAACTTTCCGTGAACGGCTTAAGGATTATCCGGTTACTGTAGAGGTTCTCTCCCGTTTCCGTACTGCAAAGGAGCAGAAGGATATCCTTGAACGTCTAAAAAAGGGTGATATAGATATAATCATCGGGACTCATCGCCTTCTTCAAAAGGATGTTGCATTCAAGGATCTCGGGCTTATGATTATCGATGAAGAGCAGCGTTTCGGAGTTAAGGACAAGGAAAGCCTGAAGTCGTTCCGAGCAGTAGTAGACGTTATGACTCTAACGGCAACACCTATACCGCGGACACTTTATATGTCAATGATGGGGATTCGCGACCTTTCAATTATTGATACGCCTCCGGTGGATCGCCTGGCTGTAAAAACTGTTGTGTCACGTTTCTCCGAAGATCTTATCCGTGAGGCTGTTATGCGTGAACTGCGACGTGGTGGGCAGGTGTTCTTTGTTCACAACCGCGTGCAAACTATCGGCAAAAGAGCGGAACTCCTCGCTCAACTTATCCCTGAGGCAAAGATAGCGGTTGGACACGGACAGATGGGCGAACATGAACTGGAGAAGGTTATGCTCGGCTTTATGCATGGAGAAACCAATCTTCTCCTCTGTACTACCATAATTGAATCGGGTCTTGATATTCCGAACGCAAATACACTTATTGTCGATCACGCTGATAAGTTTGGACTTTCACAGCTTTATCAACTGCGCGGTCGTGTAGGCAGATCAACCCAGCGAGGTTACACATATCTGCTGATACCGGGTGAAGCAGCCATCAGTTCCGATGCTCGAGAGCGGTTACGTGTTCTGCAGGAGATATCCGAACTTGGAGCAGGTTTCCGTATAGCTACACATGATATGGAAATCCGTGGGGCAGGCGATATGCTGGGTAACAGGCAGTCGGGGACGGTAACAGAAATCGGGTTTGAACTGTATAACCAGATGCTGGAAGAGACTATAGCGAAAATGCGCGGTGAAGAGTCTGTAGAGCGTGTTGAACCGGAAATAAATCTGAAAGTACCAGCCTTTATACCTGAAAACTATGTAAGAGAGGCTGGACAGCGACTGGTTATCTACAAAAAACTTACTCAGGCTGAGAGTGAAGATGACGTTCTTGATGTACAGAACGAGGTTATTGACCGGTTCGGCAAATATCCATTGGCGACTTCGTACCTGTTCGAGATTATGAAACTACGGATTCTATTGAAGCAGCTCATTGTGCGGCAGATTGATTTTGACGGAAAAGCGGTGGTCATATCTTTCCACCCGCGTACACCCGCAAAACCGGATACAATCATAAGCATGATGCGGAGCGAACCGAAAAAATATCAGTTCACTCCCGACTATAAGCTTGTCTGCACTATGAAAGATACCTCATTTGAAGAGATTCTGGATACGGCTAAGAGTGTGCTCAAAAGATTGATGCCAGGCTGACCACCTGTTTTCTTGCTTATCTCTAAATTCATATCGCCCGGACGTTAAGATAAGAGTCAGATCTTAAAACCGCCGCTACAACTCTTCAAACTCCCTCTCCTGAACGGCAGCTCCAGTCTCATCATCGGATTCGTCTTCACCGGTTTCACTCAGCAGTCTTGCCAGAAACAGTTTGTTATCCGAGATGGTTCTGCGTACATCGTGGAGTAGTTTTTCAAGTTCTGTATCACCATCTGTCAAAATCGTATTCACCTTACTTTTCCAGAGAATCCAGATAACGCTCAGCATCCTTTGCTGCCATACAGCCTGTTCCGGCGGAGGTTATAGCCTGCCGATAGGTGAAATCCTGAACGTCACCCGCAGCAAAGACACCTGCTATGCTAGTTGCTGTAAGATTGCCATCAAATCCTCCGCATTTAGTTCGGATGTAACCGTCGAGCATATCAAGCTGACCCTCAAAAATGCCGGTATTTGGAGTATGTCCGATCGCAATGAATATACCATGAAGCTGGATCTCCTTCGTTGATCCGCTACGGTGGCGTATGCGCATTCCGGTCACTCCCCCCGAATCTCCAAGGACTTCATCAAGTTGGTGATTCCATTCAATGGTAACATTGCCACCCTTTGTTTTCTCAATAAGGCTGTCAGTCATCACCTTTTCCGCGCGAAACTCTTCACGACGATGTACAACTGTTACATGGCGGGCAATATTGGAAAGATAGAGAGCCTCCTCTACGGCGGTGCTGCCGCCACCAATCACCGCGACATCTTTCCCGCGATAAAAGAAACCGTCACATGTTGCACAGGCTGAGACACCTTTCCCCTTGAACGCCGATTCTGACGGAAGCCCCAGGTATTTTGCTGATGCCCCGGTTGCAATAATAAGAGCGTCACAGCTGTAGCTGGTTGAGTCCCCCTCCAGCAGAAATGGTCGCTGTCTAAGGTTTGTGCTCTTTATATGATCGTAAATTATCGTAGTATTGAATCGTTCTGCGTGCAATCTCATCCGTTCCATTAACTCCGGTCCCTCCACCCCTGCATGGTCACCCGGCCAGTTGTCTACTTCAGTTGTGGTGGTCAGTTGCCCTCCGGGCTGCAGGCCGGCAATCAGGACAGGGTTCAGATTTGCTCTTGCTGCGTAAACCGCTGCTGTGTAACCCGCAGGGCCGGCGCCCAGTATAATAAGTCGGTGATGAATAGGATTCATGATATCTCCTCGGTAGTTTCTGGATAGTAGAGATGCTTCAGCATCAACATGAGCAAGAATACATTATACTACTCAGGTATGCAAGTTAGAGAAAGGGGCGAAGAATAAACATAATCAAGTCAATTATCCGACGCGTTCAATGCTTTGACAGACAATCTCTTTATGACTTAATGGCAGCAGCTCATCGACCTAAGTCAGTAAAGTGGCAGTCAGGAGTGGAGAGGAGTTGGGTGACAGTATCATGTCATTCAGACGGCATGATTATTGCAGAATTTAGCCGGTGATAAACCCAAAAAATGAGGTTATTAACAGTAAACTATGGCAAATGGATCAGTTGAAGCGATAGAGTTGAGCGGATTTCGCAAAAACTCGGATATATATGTAGCGCTCGGACTTATCGGCATTCTGGCGCTGATGATAATTCCACTTCCGGCTTTTGTGCTGGATATTTTTCTGGCTGCAAATATAACCGTTGCCCTTTCAATTCTGCTGATTTGTCTATACACTATACAACCACTTGATTTTTCAGTGTTTCCATCTGTACTGCTGGTAACTACCCTCTTTCGACTGGCGCTCAATATTGCATCAACCAGACTTATATTGCTTCATGGAAGTGAAGGGGCTGAATCAGCCGGTGCAGTCATAAAAGCTTTCGGACAGTTTGTGGTGGGTGGTAACTACGTTGTTGGAGCTGTACTGTTTCTGATCCTTGTAATCATTAATTTTGTTGTTATCACCAAAGGTGCCGGTCGTGTTGCAGAGGTTGCCGCCCGTTTTACGCTGGATGCTATGCCGGGCAAGCAGATGGCTATAGACGCAGATCTTTCAGCAGGACTTCTGACCGACAAAGAGGCAAAAATCAGACGCATGAAGATATCGCGTGAGGCTGATTTTTACGGATCTATGGACGGTGCAAGCAAGTTTGTACGAGGAGATGCAATCGCAGGAATTCTGATAGTCCTCGTCAATATTTTCGGCGGCTTGATAATAGGTGTCTGGCAGCAGGGTATGCCGATTATGGATGCTCTTGCGAACTACACACTTCTGACTATTGGTGAAGGGCTTGTAGCACAGGTTCCAGCGCTTGTAATTTCAACCGCCGCCGGTATTCTTGTAACCCGTTCCGCTGACGAAAATAGTTTCGGGCAGGAGTTGACCGGACAGTTTCTTAACTATCCAAAGGCTTTTTTTGTGGCTTCCGGTGTAATGTTTCTCTTTGCACTTATTCCCGGTCTCCCTCATTTTGCCTTTTTGCTACTCTCGGCTGTGGCATTTCTGGTTGCTAAAATGGCTAGAGAGAAAGCTGAAGTTGTTGAGGAGTCAGCAGTTGCAGAGACAACTGCGGGTGAAGAGTCAATAGATCAGGCATCAAACATCAGGCCGCTTGATGTTCTTGAACTGGAGGTTGGTTACGGGCTGGTGCCGATGGTGGATGCCGCCCAAAACGGAGAGCTGTTGGAGCGGATACGCTCCATCAGGCGGCAGACTGCACAGAAAATGGGTTTCGTTGTGCCGCCCATTCACATCCATGACAATCTGCAGCTTAAACCGTACGAATACAATCTGCTGATACGTGGGGCAAGAATCGGCGGCAGTGAGCTTACGGGTCAATATCTGGCAATGGATTCAGGAGGGGTAACTGCCACTCTGCCGGGGGTCGCAACTAAAGAGCCGGTCTTTGGGCTCCCTGCAGTCTGGATCAGAAATGAAGAGAGAGATCAGGCACAGATCAACGGCTATACGGTTGTAGACAGTACGACGGTTGTCGCTACCCATATAAGTGAGATTATCAAACGCTACTCGCATGAGCTGGTTGGTCGGCAGGAGATGCAGCAGCTTCTTGACAATGTTGCAGTATTAGCACCTAAAGTTGTTGATGAGCTTATACCTGCACTGCTAAATCTTGGTACGGTGCTGAGAGTTGTTAAAAACCTCCTTAAAGAGGGTGTCTCAATCCGTGATATGCGTACAATTCTTGAGAGCCTTGCAGATTACGCCTCATTGACAAAGGATCCCGATGTATTGACCGAGTTTGTAAGGCAGGGCTTGGGGAGATTTATTGTGGATCAGTATAAGATGGAGGACGAGACTCTTTTTCTGGTAACAATGGATCGGGAGGTTGAAGATACAATTGCTGAGGCGATTCAGCCCTCCGATCAGGGGAATTATCTCGCCATTGAACCTGCTGTTGCCCAGCAGATAATTGCTTCTGTGCGCATGATGTCAGAGCGCTTTGGATCAAGCGGCGCTCAGCCGGTTCTTCTTGCTTCACCTTCGATAAGACGTCACGTCCGGAAGCTGATTGAGCGCTTTGTGCCTCATATGGCTGTGCTTTCACACAATGAAATACCTCAGAATATTAAAATTCAGTCTCTAGGGGTGGTAAGTTTCAATGCTGGTTAAAACATTTCAAGCGGCAAGTATGCCGGAAGCTTTGCGTATGGTAAAGGCTGAGCTTGGGCCGGACGCAATGATACTTTCTACTAAAAAAGAGCAGACCGGCGGCTTTCTCGGTTTTTTCAGCAAGCAGGTCTACCGGGTTACCGCTGCAATAGACCCTGTGCGAAAAACGGCTCCGCCACAGCCCACCCCAGTTGCATATAGAGAGCCCCCCCCGCGTGAAAGGACGGCTCGTGAAGAGATGGAGAGTTCAATGCTTGCTCCGCTTGCGCGAGAACTGAAGGATCTGCGGGAAAAGGTTGAATCGCTTACACGCCGTGAAGAGGAGGCTAGAGCAGAAGCAAAACAGAGCAGTGAAGATGAGGCGGCTGAAACACAACATAGCGGAATAAACCTTAAGAATATTCCACGTTCGGATCTTGAAGAAATCAAGAAGCTCCTTCTGGCTACTCTGGCTAAGAGTCATGGCGTCGACACGAAGGATGTTCAGTGGCCGACAATACCTGAAGACAGCAATTTAAGAATTCAAACGGGCGAAGATCTACTGCCGGATGATTCACCGCTTGCAAGAGAACTTGCATCAAGTGGTGTTTCAACTGATCTCATTAGAAAAATTATTGACACATTGAACACTCTTCCAGTTGAAAGCGGCAACCAGTCTGTAAAAGGGAGATTAGGCGAAACGCTTGGACGTCTCATAAAATTTGCCGGTACACTGAAGCTCAAAAAAAATTCCCCGCGCATTATCGCGCTGGTTGGTCCTACAGGTGTTGGCAAAACGACTACAACTGCGAAGCTCGCCGCAATGTATGCGCTCAATAGAGGTAACAAGGTAGCACTGATTACAATGGATATTTTCAGGGTTGGTGCTGTTGAACAGCTTAAAACATATTCGCGGATAATGGGAATTCCCCTGGAGGTGGCCTCAACGCCGAAAGAGCTTGAAAAAGCTGTTGAGAAACACTCCGCTTGTGATCTCATTTTTATAGACACCGCAGGTCGAAGTCACAAAGACAAAGAAAAGCTGGATGAAATGAAGAACTTTTTTGAAGATAAGATTCCTATGGAGGTCTATCTCTGCCTCTCCGCAACGACGAAAGACAGAGAGCTCGAAGAAATTCTGAACCGGTTCAGAATTTTCCAGATAAGTAAGGTAGTGTTTACAAAAATTGATGAATGTGAAAGTTTCGGTAATATGGTCAATCTACTGATGAAGGACAACCTTCAGATTGCCTATTTTACAACAGGTCAGCGGGTGCCGGAAGATATTGAGATTGCAACACCGGCAAAACTGGCAGATATGATTTTTCGTGAGGGGGCAGAATGAACAGCGTAACAGGGACAGGTGATCAGGCTGACACTCTGCGCCAGATGGCTCGTACAGCAAAGAAAAGCCAGCAGGCGGAATCTTCTTCTCAGCTTGGTCTGGTTGATCCTCAGGGAATAAGGGTTATTTCGGTAACTAGCGGCAAGGGTGGTGTGGGTAAGAGTAATGTAGTTTCAAATCTTGCAATAGCGCTATCCGCTCAAGGCAAGAAGGTTCTTTTGATAGATGCAGATCTGGGGTTGGGCAATCTTGACGTCCTTTTGGGGCTTTCACCGGTCTACAACCTGAATCACGTTCTGAACGGCGAGAAAAGCATTGTTGATATTCTTATTGACGGACCTGCGGGTATCAAGATCATTCCGGCTGGTTCGGGTGTGCAGGAACTTACAAGTCTTGGGCAGCATGAAAAACTGAAACTGCTTGACGAGCTTGATATGCTCGAGGAACAGTTCGATATACTTATAGTTGATACTGAAGCAGGGATATCAGAAAACGTAACCTACTTTACCGTCGCGGCACAGGAAATATTCGTTGTTGTAACCCCTGAGCCTACATCTATAACCGACGCTTACGCATTGATAAAGCTTCTGGCAACCCGTTACTCGGAACATCACTTCAAAGTTCTGGTAAATATGGCAAAGGACAGTGAGGATGCACTTGAAGTTTTCCGCAAGCTTGCCAATGTAGCCGGGCGGTTTCTTGACATTTCTCTGGACTACCTCGGCTGTGTCATAAAGGACGAAAAGGTTATTGAGGCTGTTAAACGTCAAAAAGCCGTCACCGAACTTTTCCCCGACTCCGAAGCTGCACAATGCTTTACGACAATAGCCAGGAGAGTTATCGAGAACAAACGCCAGAACAGGGTTAAAGGGAATATCCAGTTTTTCTTCCGAAGAATGCTTGACTGTGCAGGGGGGAACTGACTTTATGCAGGGCGAAACAGACCGCACTGCTGACTTTTGTCAAGCTGCAGAGAGGGAGAAGCTGATTGTTGATCATATTCCGCTGGTGCGCTATCTTGTCGGAAGAATATCTGCAAAACTCCCGCCTCATCTTGATCAGCAGGACCTGACAAGTTCGGCTATGATTGGCTTGATAAATGCAGCCGACCGTTTTGATCCGTTGCGTGGCGTGCTCTTTAAAACATTTGCGGAACAGCATATACGGGGCACAATACTTGATGAACTCCGCTCTTACGATGTTCTCAGCCGCTCCATGCGGGATAAATACAAACGGTTGGAACGCGAGCTCCACAA
The DNA here is from genome assembly GCA_028683855.1 of Desulfuromonadaceae bacterium. Classification (GTDB taxonomy): domain Bacteria; phylum Desulfobacterota; class Desulfuromonadia; order Geobacterales; family Pseudopelobacteraceae; genus JACRCG01. The sequence continues at coordinate 38,954 of JAQUHA010000019.1, read as the reverse complement.
TCTTGAAAATCTGCTTGGTCGAAACCCGACGAGTGAAGAGGTCGCAGATTCGCTTGGTATAAGTATAGACGAATATTTTGAACTTCTTGATGATGTTCACGTCTTTACTTTTATAAGTCTGGATGACAGTTGGGAGGGTGAAGATGGTAATCCACTCTGTCTTGCTGATGTCCTCTGCGAGGCTGAAGAAAAAAGTCCGCAGCAGCAGGTTATGAGTATGCAATTGGCTGAGGCGCTCGGTAGGGCTATAGATACTCTGCCTGAAAAGGAGCGCCTAGCAGTAACCCTCTACTATAATGAGGACTTTAATCTAAAAGAGATCGGCGAAACAATGGGTCTCACAGAATCAAGAATCTCTCAGTTAATCAGTCAGGCTATGGTCAGGTTGCGCGGACGTCTCAAGCTGCACAAGAATTAGAAACCAAGAGGGAAATAATTATGAACAGCGGTATATATTCAGCCGTTTCCGGCAGTCTGGCGGCAATGCGCAGACTCGACATAATCAGCAATAATCTCGCAAACGTGAATACTCCGGGATTTAAGAAAGATAAAATGTCCTTTGAAGGTTTGCTTTCAGGGAACATCAATCCGCCTGCAGTGCCACAGGGTTCAACTGCCGATCCAATACTGCAGAAAGAGAATATTTATATCGATTATGCAAGTGGACCGACAACTCAGAGCGGTAACCCGCTTGACCTGGCAATAGACGGAGACGGCTTTTTTGCTGTAACAACACCCGAAGGCACTGCATATACAAGGCAGGGGAATTTTAGGACATCTGCAGACGGCAACCTTGTGACAGCCGACGGCTACCCTGTGCAGGGGGTAGGCGGAACCCCTATTCGCATTGACGGGAGTAATGTGCAGATTGACCCTAAAGGTGTTGTTATGGTCGACGGCGTTCAATCCGGTACTATTACAGTTGTAGATTTTACCAAACCTTATAACTTGACTAAGATAGGCAGTGCTCTGTTTTTGGCAACAGACAGCCAGGCAGCTACTCAGGCAAGTAAAGCTCAGGTGCAGCAGGGGCACATTGAGGGGTCGAACGTCGAGAGCATTTCAGAAATGGTTGAGCTTATTGAGACAAATCGTTACTTTGAGGCATGTTCAAAGGTTATCAAAGGCTTTGATGATATGGCTTCTAAAGCGGCTAACGATCTTGGCAGAGTCTGATTTTAATAATTAAAACTATATTTGAAGGGGAGATAATATGATCAGAGCATTATGGACTGCTGCTTCAGGAATGCAGGGGCAACAGAAAAACATTGATGTTGTCGCCAACAATCTTGCAAACGTAAATACAACAGGATTCAAACGAAGTCGCGCAGATTTTCAGGATCTGATTTATCAGAACCTGAAATCGTCCGGTTCTCCAGCCACCAATGCCACTCAGGTTCCGACCGGAATTCAGATAGGTCTTGGCAGCCGTCTCGCTGCGGTTACAAAATTATTCACTGCGGGTGATTTTACTCAGACAGGAAACGAACTCGATCTGGCAATCGAAGGGGATGGATTTTTCCCGATCACAATGCCTGACGGCTCTACTGGATATACAAAATCCGGTGCGTTCAAGCTTGACAGCACCCGACAGATCGTAACAGCCGATGGCAACCCGCTATCCCCTTCAATAGTTACACTTCCGGGTACAACCAAGATAAACATCGGCAGTGACGGTACTGTGTCTGTTCAGGTCGCCGGGCAGAACGCCACAACCTCTGTAGGCAACATACAGCTGGCTTCATTTCCTAACCCTTCAGGGCTTTCAAGCCAGGGTAAAAACATATATCTCCCGACTGACGCATCAGGAACAGCAACCATTGGTGTTCCTGGGCAGGGGGGCCTTGGTACGGTAAGTCAGGGGATGCTGGAGATGAGCAATGTAAATGTTGCCGAAGAGATGGTTAATATGATCGTCGGTCAGCGTGCCTATGAAATTAACTCCAAAGCAGTTCAGGCTTCGGATGAAATGCTGCAGACAGCCAACAATCTTAAACGCTAGGAATTGGTTGGATCACGTATGAAATTTTCGTTACCCCATATCTTACTGCTCTTCATGCTTTTGACCCTTTCAGCTCCAGGTGATGTCTCATCCGCCACAAATCGGGAACAGGAGATTCGTGAACTTGTTACATCGTTTATAATCGCCCGTAGTTCAGGTATGAATTGGACTCTGCATATAAACAGAATATCAATAAACCGACATCTGAAAATGCCTGAAGGTAAGATGGATTACGAAATTATCGCTCCTCAGCAGTGGGAGGGGTGGGGTAAAACAAATCTTACGGTTATAATCAGGCAGAATGACCGCGTTATTCGGAACATTTCTGTCACTGTTGATGTTGAGGCAAAAACAGATATGGTCGTTGCACTGCATCAGATTGAGTATGGCGACCTATTGACTGAAGCCGACGTTGTTGTGCAGGAGTATCTGCTCTCACCTGGTTCACGCCTTGCCGCAAGATCACTAAGCGATGTTGTCGGCAAAAAGGCTCGAACCACCCTTAAAGCTAATCAACCGGTACGTTCTGACCAGGTTGAAAGAGTGCCGCTGATTAAAGCGGGTCAGATGGTCACAATAATTGCGGAGAACGAGGTGCTGAAAGTTGCCGTATCCGGAAAGGCACGAAGCGCCGGAGCTGAAGGGGATACTATAAGCGTACAGAATCTTACCTCCCTCAAAGAAATACCAGCCAGAGTTATCAGCGCAACTACGGTTCAGGTGGCTTTTTAGCTCTCCCGACCGAAGGATCAATTTATGAATCTTATATTCCCTCTTATAATAGTGCTGTTACTGTCTGGATGTGCGGTTCAGAAAACAGATGTTAAAACAGCCGGTTTTGAAGAGCCGCCGGCAAAACCGGCTCCAGACTATTCAAGCGGCTCCATCTGGCAGTCCTCATCAGCCGGTTTAACCGATGATCTTAAGGCTCGCAGAAGAGGTGACACTCTAACTATTGTAATTTCAGAAGTTGCGAGCGCTTCCAAAGCCTCTAAAACCGATACTTCCAGAGGGTCTGAGATAAGTGCCGGAATCCCGAATTTTATGGGGCTCGAAGGGTCAAAAGTTGCTTCTCAGTACCTGGCTGATCTCAGCAAGCTTATCTCTGCAAGCAACGCCTCCAAATTTTCCGGTAGTGGTTCGACATCGAGAGATGAAAGCCTGAAAGCCACTATCACCGCCCGTGTAGTTGATGTGCTCCCTAATGGAAATCTATTGATAGAGGGGCGGCGGAACATAAAGGTAAACAATGAAGACCAGGAAATTGTTCTTGAAGGGACGGTAAGACCGAGGGATGTTGCTCAGGATAATACTGTGAATTCAATTTATGTTGCAGATGCCAAAATCAGTTATTCTGGCAGGGGTATAATTTCTGACCAACAGAGTCCGGGGTGGTTAATGAGTATCCTTGATAAGGTCTGGCCGTTTTAAAAGAACTTAGGCAAATAGTAACAGAATGGCAAAAAAGGTAATTATATATGAGAATAATCGCTACAACGCTGTTTATATGTCTTATGTTCATTTCGGGAACAGCGCACGCTGTACGAATAAAGGATCTTGCCGGTTTTGAAGGGGTTCGGGACAATCAGCTGATAGGTTATGGGCTTGTAGTAGGACTTAACGGTTCCGGTGACAGCGACCAGACAAGAATCCAGACGCAGTCAGTAGTCAATATGCTGGAACGGATGGGTATATCCACATCAATAAATGATATCAAGGTAAAAAACGTTGCTGCTGTTATGGTTACTGCAAACCTCCCCCCATTTGCCAAGCAGGGGAATCGTCTTGATGTCCTGGTTTCGTCCATAGGAGATGCAAAAAGCATTGCCGGTGGTACCCTGCTGATGGCACCCCTTAAGGGGGCGGATAATCAGGTTTATGCTGTTGCACAGGGGTCTGTTCTGACAAATTCGTTTGCATTTGGCGGACAAGGTGCTACTGCTCAAAAGAACCATCCTACAGCCGGCAGAGTGCCTAACGGGGCTTTGGTTGAACGTGAACTCCCGAATACGTTGAGCGGTAGAACTACATTAAATCTCAATCTATTTGTTGCAGATTTTACCACGGCATCACGGATTGCCGCTGCAATAAATGATAAATTTAAAAGTTCAGTTGCGTCGTGCAGTGATCCGGGCTCAGTCTCTTTGCGAATTCCGGAAGGTTATTCGGATCGTACTGTCGAGTTTGTAGCAGCTCTGGAGCGACTTGAAGTTAAGCCTGATATGCCTGCCAAGGTTGTTCTTAACGAACGAACCGGCACCATAGTGTTGGGGGAGAACGTAAGAATCTCAACAGTCGCGATTACACACGGAACCCTTTCACTGGTTATAAAGGAGACACCGCTTGTTTCTCAACCCTCTCCGTTGAGCAAAACGGGTGACACAAAAGTGGTCCCCCGTACCGATTTGAAGGTGGAAGAGGAGAACAGGCGGCTTATGGTGCTACAGGAGGGGGCTAGTATTGGTGATGTCGTCAGGGCTCTTAATCTTCTTGGAGTCACTCCGCGGGATCTTATCAGTATTCTTCAGGCTATAAAGGCTGCCGGAGCGCTTCAGGGGGAGCTCTCGATAATATAACTTCATAGATATTCTACCAGGACGATAAGAGCTTATATGGACATAAAGTACAGTACAGCAGTAATGCCCGATATATCAGGAAGTTCAGTTGACAAAGCACAACTTCTGCAAAAAGCCTCTTCAGGGGGGGCGCTGACTGAAAAGCAGCGTATTCAGGCAAAAAAAGTCTCTCAGGATTTTGAAGCGCTCTTTGTCGGAATGATGATGAAATCGATGCGTTCGACTGTTGCCAAGGATAACCTGACAGGTGGCGGTCATGGTGAAGAGGTTTACCGCTCGATGCTGGATCAGGAATATGCGAATATTTCCGTAAAACAGGGTCGCGGTCTGGGTATAGCCAAAATAATCGAAAAAGATATTATCAGGCAGGAAAGCTCAAGAGTTGTTCCAAAAGTTGATCATCAAGAGTAGCAAACTCTCCTCTGGAGTCCAGTTTATGGAACTGCAAAATCTTATTGAAGCCGTGGATAAACAGACAAAACTTCTGAATGAACTTCTTCAGGCTCTTGAGCGGGAAACGGTTGAGATGGGAGAAATAAACATCTCGGCGATGGCTGTCTCCAACAGGTCAAAAGAAGAGCTTACAGATAAAATATCGGCACACTCCCCGACACTTCAGAAGGCAGTCGCCACTCTGGCTAAGAGAGAAGGGCTGGCGGAGACCACGCTTCTTAGAACGGTTGCGGATCATATTGCAAAACGGGGTAAACCCGAACTGCTGGATAAGCAGAAGAAACTGAGAGATACAGCTATAAGCGTTCAGCTGGTAGCAACTCTGAACAGGGATATAGCCGAGCGTTTCGCATCTTCTGTCACCGCCTCGCTTAATCTGATTACACGGCTTATAAATCAATCAAACGTGTATGGTTCTTCCGGGGGCTATCAGCAAAGGCCGACAGGTGCTATAATGATCAACAGAGAGGTGTGATATGAGTCTAAGCTCAACCATAGAGATCGGCAAAAACGGACTTAACATATATCGCGTCGCACAGGAGGTGACCGGAGAAAATATTGCTAACGTCAATACTCCCGGTTATTCAAGGCAGCGTGTATTGCTTGAGACTGCACCGCCGACCTCCCACAACGGTTTTCCTCTTGGAACCGGAGTCAAAATAGCCTCTGTTGAGCGGTATTATGATGGCTTGCTGCAGCAGCAGTTGACCAACGCGGAGACTACGCAGGGTTACGATACGACAAAATCAATGGTTCTTCAGCAGATTGAACCATCTTTCAACGAGGTTAGCAGCGACGGCATAGGAACCGCAATATCGAATTATTTCAGTGCATGGCAGGATCTCACGCTGAACCCGGCGGGGGCGTCAGAGCGTCAGGTGGTAATGACAAGAGGGCAGATACTGGCTGATAATTTTCATTCCGTCAGTAAGGCTCTTAACGATTCAATTACGGTTCAGAATGATTCGCTTGTGCCTCTGACAGAGAGCATAAATAATACGCTGTCAAATATTGCGCGGCTTAACGGTCAGATAAGAACAACAGAGCTGGTTAGTGGAAATGCAAATGAAATAAGGGATCAACGGGATCAGTTGATAAGAGAGCTGTCACAAAAAACCGGCATAACTTTTACCGAAAATCTTGACGGGACAACGGATGTTTTTTATGCGGACAACGGGTCAGCACTTGTAATCGGCTCTACGTCGGCTAAATTTTCTCTACGAAGAGATACTACTGCTGATAATTATGACGTCATGCTGACAGCCGCTCAGGGGTCTCTTACAATAGTGAGGCCGACTTCCGGAGAGTTGGGGGCTACGGTAGTACTAAGGGACTCAATAATACCGTATTATCTGACTCAGGTTGATACATTGGCAAAATCAATAATTGACGCGGTTAACAGCCAGCACTCAGCGGGTTACAGCCCTGTAGGGCTGACTGGTCAGAATTTTTTCTCCCCTACCGTTCTGGCGGCGGGTTCAGCGGCAGGTTTTTCGTTGGATGCCGGACTAAGTGTCAATAATATTGCAGCATCGGGCAACATTGCTCTGTCTGGCGACAATAGTAATGCACTTTTGATAGCTAAACTGACCGGGGCGTACACTGTCCCATCAGAAACCCCCTCTTCTACGTTCAGCAGCTTTTACAACAGTCTTGTGAGTAAGGTGGGGCTTGATGTTCAGGCGAGCAAAACAACAGTTACTCAGGATGAAGCCTTTACCAAGCAGCTCTCTACTCTCAGAGAGTCTAATTCAGGAGTTTCGTTGGACGAAGAGCTTACGAATCTGGTCAAATATCAGCGTTCATACCAGGCGTCAGCCAAACTCATTACAACTGCCACTGAAATGATGGACGTAGTCATTGCAATGGTAAGATAGGAGCATAACCTATGCGAGTAACTGCAAATATGTCGGCAGAAAATTCTCTTTATAATATTCAGCTTAGCCGCAGAAGGCTTGATAATACACAGGAGTTAATATCATCAGGGCAGAACATTAACCGACCGAGTGACGACCCTATTACAAGCAGGGTGCTGCTTGAAGTGGGTGATAAAGTAAGAGCGCTTGACCAGTATTCAAGCAACATAAGCAAAGCCAGTTCATGGTTGAAATTTACAAGTACGGCTCTGGACGGCTTGTCATCAATTGTAAATCTGGCACAAAAGGTTACCGGTTCAATTAACAGCGGCAGCAGTGATCCAAATCTCAGGCAGAGTGCGCACGACCAGCTTGTTGACCTTAAAAGTCAGTTGATAGATATGGCAAACACCCAGTACGGAGATCAGTATATTTTTGGGGGTGCAAACAATAGTGTTATACCGTTCAAGAATTCAAACGCCGATAATCCACCGATCGACAACTCGTTTGCAGGTGACGGGACGCAGCTTACTATAGAGGTTGCTCAGGGCTCCTTTCAGGCTCTGAATATTACCGGAGACAGAGTTCTTCTTGGTACAGGGAGTTCCCCAAATTATGGTTCTACAAACATTCTGGATACTTTTGACAATCTGATTGCAGCCATAGGGGACAGGCTGACCCCTAGCAACGTAACCGATATTTCAACAGCTTCGCAGGCGCTTCAGGATGGAGCAAAACAGCTCATAATAGCTACAAGCGATGTTCTCTCCCGCACAACCAGACTCGATAATATGAGTAAACTTAATGACAATAATAAAAATACTTTATTGTCAATATCTACCGGTATTCAGGAAGTTGATTATGCAAAGCTCGGAATACAGCAGAACAATCAGCAGATCGCCTTTGAAGCGTCGCTGTCCGCCACAGCTAAACTGACTAAACTGTCGCTGCTTGATTATATGTAAGCCGCCCTTTAATCTTCAATACTTCAATCCGATACAAGCCTGTGTTGTGTCCATTGAGGATCATAAATTATATCGGCTCTTGGGCTTTTCACACCAGACACTGGACTCATGCCTCATACTCTCACCAAAATGTTCCTGAAATCAAATAAGCCGGTATCGATACGCCGCAATGTAGTTAATCTCTCGCTTCCGGTTCTGCTGTCATCACTTTTTCAGCGACTGGTATCAATTGTTGATGTCTTTCTGACCGGTGGACTTGGAGCTTCCGCTATAGCTGCAACCGGACTTGGACAGCTGCTCATGACAACAACAATGACTGTTTTCTGGGGACTCTCAACAGGCACAACAGTCGTAATCTCCCATCTATGGGGCGCCGGAAGACGTGAAGATGCCGGGCGTACTGCTTATACCGCCTGTCTGTTCGGTTTAGTTATGACCGCTGTATGTGCGTTAGCCGGATCGTTCTGGGGGGGCGATATTGCCGGGCTTATGGGAGCCGGGCCTGATGTGCAGGAGTTGGCTGCAGAGTACATAAGGCTGGTATTTCTCTGGATGATCTGGACAACAGGTCTAAATCTTATTTCAGGAATTATGCATGGGGTGGGCGACACACGTACTCCTATGAAGGCTATTATTCTGGTAAATATTCTGCACGTACTTATTGCGTGGCCACTTATTTATGGCAGGTTTGGAGCACCGGCACTTGGAGTCAAGGGGGCGGCAATTGCTATAAACAGTTCTGAATTTGTTGGATTTACTTATCTGTTTGTTCAGGCAATGCGCAAAAAATATATAAGCTTCCATCAACCTGATTTCAGCCTTTTTCGCAGGATATGGAATGTTGGCTGGCCGGTAGCGCTGGAGCGTGTAGCTCAGCAGAGTGGACAGCTTTTTTACTCAAGTTTCATTATTGCATACGGTACAACCGCCTATGCGGCACATCAGATCGGCTTGTCCATAGAATCACTCTCGTTTATGCCGGGAGCAGGAATGGGAATTGCCGCAGCTACTCTTATGGGGCAGTCTCTAGGTGCCGGCAAACTCCAGAGAGCAAGAATGAGTCACAAAGAGGCTCTAAGACTAGCCGTTGCCCTTATGGGAGTTATGGCAATACTTTTTTTTACTGCACCAGATTTTCTTATCGGTCTCTTCAGCCAGGATCCTGAAGTTATCGAAAAAGGGAGTATGTTTTTGAGGCTGGTGGCATTTGCACAGGTTCCGCTGGCAATATCATTTGTATATGCGGGGAGTCTAAGGGGTACCGGTGACACTTTCTATGTATTTGTTGTCACGTTCGTAGCAATGTGGGGGATACGGGTTTCACTTTCATGGGTTGCCTCAAGCTGGCTGCATCTTTCTCTTTACATGGTGTGGGGCGCTTTTCTGATTGACTGGTATTTTCGTGGAGCCGCCTTCGCGTGGCGCTACCATCGTCGGGATTTACACGAAGCTGTCTTGTAATTTAAAACCTGCTCGATATATAGTGGGACGACTATTACCGAATTTATCAGGCTGCGGCTGATACTGAACAGTCGATAGCTTTGTGGAACAGTGCTGTCTGAATTTCATTAAGGGGGAGTATTAATGTTGAAAATTGCTATTGTAGGTGCCAGCGGTTATACAGGTTTGGAATTAATCCGGATACTGCAGTCGCATCCCGAAGTCATGGTAACCTGCCTGACATCTGAGCAGAGCGCGGGTAAGCCTATATCAGATATTTTTCCTACACTTCGCGGGATATGTGACACTGTTCTTGAGAATCTGGAACCGGTTCGGATTGCGGAGCAGGCTGATATAATATTTACCGCCCTGCCACACAAAGCCGCCATGGAAGTAGTGCCAACCTTTCTTGAACTTGGCAAGAAAGTTATTGACCTCTCCGCTGATTATCGTCTTTCGGATCCGGTTGTTTACGGGGAGTGGTACGAACCTCACATAAATCCTGCCAACCTGAAGAACGCCGTTTACGGATTACCGGAAATCAGAAGGGGTATGATAAGAGAGGCAAAGCTGGTTGCTAATCCCGGATGCTATCCTACCAGTATTATACTCGGGCTCGCTCCTCTGCTGAAAAACGGTTTAATTGACCTTTCAAGCATTATTGCAGATTCGGCATCAGGGGTGACAGGCGCGGGGCGATCTGCAAAGGTGGAGAGCCTCTACTGCGAAGTTAATGAAGGGTATAAGGCTTATGGAGTTGGAGGTGTACATCGGCATACCCCAGAAATAGAGCAGGAGCTGTCACTGCTGGCGGCTAAACAGCTTAAGATAACTTTTACTCCTCACCTTGTACCGATGGATAGAGGTATTCTGTCAACAATATATTCAACACCGCTATCACCGATCTCCAATGAGGCTCTTTCAGAACTTTATCAGGAGTTTTATGCCGATGAGCCGTTTGTACGGATTCTCTTAAATGGCTCTCTCCCATCCACCGCTTTTGTTCGGGGTTCTAACTTCTGCGACATCTCGCCTCTGGTGGATTCCCGAACCGGCAGAATAATTGTCGTTTCAGCGATAGATAATCTGGTAAAAGGGGCTTCAGGGCAGGCGGTTCAGAATATGAATCTTATCTGCGGTTTCAGGGAGACAATGGGACTTGGAACCCCTGGAATCTTCCCGTAATGCGGGAGTTTTACATAGTAAATCAGCTTAATGAGCCGGATTCAAAGCATTGCCAAGGAGTTTAACTGAATGAAATATTTTCTCTCGATAGTAGCTGTATTGTTGATAAGCAGCAATCTGTGTGCTGCAACACTTGAAGAAAAAGTTGTTGAGCACACAATGAAAAATGGAATGAAATTATTGATGGTAGAGCGTCACACTTCACCAACAGTCTCTGCCTGGATTCGCTTCAAAGTCGGGAGTGTAGATGAGCGGAGTGATGAAAGGGGTATTGCACATCTTCTTGAACATATGCTCTTTAAGGGGACTACTACTCTCGGAACAAATGATTACGCCTCCGAAAAACCGATACTGGATGCTATCGAAGCGACAGCCCTGGAGTTAACTGCAGAGAAGGCTAAACGGGAAAAGGGGAGTGCCGAAAAACTGGCGTCGCTTGAAAAACGCCTCTCTTCTCTAGAAGCTGACGCTGCTAAATATGTCATAAAAGATGAGTTTTTCGAACTGTACTCAAAAAATGGCGGAGTTGGTTATAATGCGTTTACCAGTCGCGACGGCACAACCTACCTGATAAGCCTCCCCTCAAACAAACTTGAACTATGGGCTGCAATTGAGTCTGACAGACTGCAGAACGCTGTGCTTAGGGAGTTTTACACTGAACGGGCTGTTGTAATGGAGGAGCGGAGGCGTTCGTATGATGCGAACCCTGAGAGTAAGCTTTGGGAAACCTTTGTTGCATCGAGCTTTCTGACTCACTCCTATGGTCAGCCTACGATTGGCTGGATGTCTGATATTGAAAATTTGACCCGAACCAAAGCAGAGCAGTTTTTCCATAACTATTATGCTCCTAACAATGCAATTGTAGGGATCGTGGGAGACATAGACACAAAAAAGGCGATAGAGCTGGTTGAGCGCTATTTTGGAGGTATCAAGCCGGGCAAAGATGTGCCGCCGGTTACTGCGGTTGAGCCGGAACAGATGGGTGAAAGGCGTATAGAGCTGCTCGCAGAGTCTGAGCCTACGTTGATAATCGGTTTTCATAAACCGGCTATTGCCACTCCTGACGACTACGTTTTTGATGTAATAAACATGATTCTCGGAAGCGGCAGGACTTCACGCTTCTATAAAAAACTGGTCATTGAACAGCAGGTCGCCTCTGATATCGGAGCATTTGATGCTCCCGGTTCCCGATATCCTGGTCTTTTTGTTGTAAGTGCGAATCCTCGCGCCCCTCATACCGTAAAAGAGGTTGAAGATGCTGTGCAGACAGAACTGGAGTTGCTGAAGACCACACCTGTAGCTGAACGGGATCTGCAGAGGATTCTCAACAAGATTGAATACGAGGAGGCTCGCCGTATGGGTACAAATGGAGGGTTGGCGAGAAATCTTACCGAGTATGAAGCTACCACCGGAAGTTGGCGCTATATGACAGAGAATCGCGACAAAATTGCCGGAGTTACTCCGGCTGATATCATGCGGGTGGCAAAGAAGTATTTCACCAGGGAGAACCGTACGGTCGGATTCATAACAAAAAAAGGGGGTGACAAATGAGGCTTCTGTTATCTTCCGTCTGTTTTTTTCTATTTTTGCTGGTTTCACTCGCTACGGCAGCCGAACCGCTGTCAAATCCGCGGAGTATGAAATTTCCTGAGCTCACCTTTAAGATACCCCAGGCTGAAAGGGTGCTGCTTGATTGCGGTATGCCTGTTTACCTGCTGCGTGATACAGAGCTCCCGATAATAAATATGACTGCAATGGTAAGAACAGGCTCTGTTTATGAGACTGCCGAAAAAGCCGGATTGTCAAGCATGGTTGGTTCTGTGATGCGAAGCGGCGGAGCTGGTGGGATGTCCCCGGAGGATATGGACGATGAGCTTGAATTTATGGCTTCTGCTGTAGAGAGCTCTATAGGCAGTGATATGGGAACGGTTTCCTTGACAACGCTGAAGAAGAATTTCAACCGAACCTTGCAGATATTCAGTGACGTACTTTTACGACCAGATTTCAGTGAAAAAAGAATTGAAGTTTTCCGCAGACAGATGATTGAGTATCTTCGGCGTCAGAACGATGATCCGAAGGAAATTGCCGAGAGAGAGCTTGATAGAACTATTTACGCCGGACACCCGCTAGGTGATATTGAAACGTTCCAGTCGGTCAATTCAATCAAACGCTCAGAACTTATCGATTTTCACAATCGTTTCTACAGACTGGATAATATGCTTCTGGCTGTATCCGGAGATTTTGACAAAACAACGCTCTTACGCGAGTTGAATGAAAGATTCAAGGCTGGTAAGAAACAACCTGCCTTGATAACGCCTGAGATTGCACAGCCAAAACAGGAGTTTAGCAGCGAAGTAATTTACGGTAAAAAAGATGTGAATCAGACTGTTATAAGGATGGGGCATTTAGGTTTAACAAAGGATTCGCCGGACATTTACGCCATACGCATACTGGACTACATACTTGGAGGCAGTTTCACCTCACGTCTTACTACGGAAATTCGCACCAATCAGGGGCTTGCATATAGCGTTAGCAGCCGGTTTGATATCGGTCGCCGCTTTACAGGTCGTTTTATTGCAGAGACAGAAACCAAGGCGGAATCCACATCCAGAACAATCAACCTTATGAAAAATATTATTACGGACCTGACTATTAACGAGGTAACGGATGCTGAATTGAATGCAGCGCGGGAATATATGATAAATTCGTTTATGTTCGGATTTACCAGCCCCTCGTCAATTGTCAGTCAGCGGGCAAGACTTGAATATTATGGTTATCCTGTAGATTATCTGGATAAATACCGGGATAATATTGCCAGAGTAACAAAGGCTGAAGTACTTGCAGCGGCAAAGAAACATCTTCGCCCTGATGCTTTTAAGCTAGTTGTGATAGGGGATAAGGCAAAATTCGACAAGCCGCTCGAAACAGTGGGAAAGGTTCGTGAGCTTGATCTCAAACTGGATATTCCAAAACAGTGAGTTGAATCAGAGACTCTCTTAACCGTAACTGACATTACCTTTTATCTGCTGTTCAGAATATAAAAGGTAATGTCAGAAGGTGTTCAACTAATTGTCTGTCGCGGCTAGCCCCCGTGCAATAACATCCGCAACTCGTATGCCATCTACGGCAGAACTCATTATGCCGCCGGCGTAACCTGCACCCTCGCCGGTTGGATATAAACCTGCAACGCCGACCGACTCAAAGTTGCTGTCACGCAGTACTCGCACAGGCGATGAAGTGCGTGATTCAATACCTATAAGTGTTGCTTCAGAAGTTATAAATCCCTTCATTTTCCGTCCAAAATCCGCAATTCCTTCTCTCAGTGTATCTACAATAAAACGTGGCAGGACTCTCTCCAGGTCTGTTTCTCTGACTCCAGGGCGATAACTTGTCCTTACTCCTCCTCTCCCCGGAAGACGTAAAAACTCCATCAGATTCTGCGCGGGGGCAATAAATCCGCCTCCACCCATGATATAAGCCTGTTGTTCCCACTTCCGCTGCAGACAAACTCCTGCCAGCGGTCCAGCACCTTCAAAATCATCCTCACGAACATTTACTACCAGGGCGCTGTTTGCATAGTGCGTATTTCGCAGCTGTCCACTCATGCCATTCGTAACAACACCGCCATCTTCCGAGGCTCCCCCCACAACAACACCGCCAGGGCACATACAGAAGGAATAAGCGCTGCGACCTGTAACCGTGTTGTTCCATGCAAGCGCGTAGTCGGCTGCAGGGAGTTCGGTCTTTTTGAAACTGCCGTACTGAGTCCTGTTTATAAGCTCCTGGGGATGTTCTACCCTTAGTCCCATAGCGAAAGGTTTCCGCTGAAGCGGCACGTTCAGGCGTTCCAGCATTTCAAAGGTATCCCTTGCGCTATGACCTGTTGCAAGGATAAGCTTATCACACTCAATCTCTTCCTCGTTATTGAGAGTAACAGCGGTAACACGTCCGTTCTTTATGGAGAAATCTGTCAGGCGGGTCTCGAAGCGAAAAGTAAATCCTTTATCCAGAAGTTTTTGTCTGATGGCTATGTTGACACTTCTTAGTCTATCGGTGCCAATATGAGCTTTTGCAAGGTAGCGAATCTCCGGCTGCGCGCCGAACTGAACAAGTTTGTCCAATACCCAAGGCACCAGTAGATCTTTAGATCTGCAGGTAAGCTTCCCGTCCGAAAAAGTGCCCGCGCCACCTTCGCCAAACTGGACATTGGATTCGGTATTAAGAGTGCCGTCTTTCCAGAAACGCTGTACTGAGAGAAAGCGCTTTTCTACCGGCTCTCCCCGCTCTATTACCGTGGCAGTCAACCCGTATTCCGAGAGTCGTAGAGCGGCAAAAAGTCCGGCAGGCCCGCTTCCTACAATCACTACCCGTTGCTTTGATTCAATCTGATTAAGTTTGGGGACACCCTTTTCTTCCTGCCACTCCAGAGACGGCTCAACTCCAAGCCTGCGTTTAATTGAATCATCAAGAGATGAAAATGAAAGTGTGTATATTATCTTGATATGAGGTTTTTTTCTGGCATCTATTGCTTTGCGGATTATCCGAAAATCGAGAATAGATTCTAAAGGGACGGAAATTTTTGCTGCGAGTATGGAGGGCAGTTTTTTTTCATCATCACCCGGGGTGAGTGAAAGGTTGCGATAAATAAAAGGCATGATTCCGGCTCTAAAGGTATTTGCCGCGCTCCAGCAGCTGCTCGACGATGATAACAATGTCAACCGGACGCGTTGACTTCGGGATATGAACTTTTGCTCCCATCTCAGCAGCGCTGTGCTCATGGGGTGTTTCCTGAAACATTGATGTCAGCAGGACGATAACAGGTGGAGTGTCACCCCCAAGCCGGCTGATCTCCATGCAGGTGCTGACCCCACCCATGCGCGGCATGACAAGATCGGAAATTACGACATTCGGCTGTTTCTCGATATAGGTTTTTACACCCTCAATACCGTCATTGGCGTTATAAACAGTGAACCCATTTTCGCTGAAATTGTCCGTAAGAACTTTCAGGAAGAAAGGGTCGTCATCAATAATCAAAACTTTTTTTAGTGATTCTGTCATGGTTGCACACGAAAAAAGGGTGTATTCAAGAAGTACGAAGATACTCTACACTATCTCTATAAAAAAAAGAAGGGACGAAACTTGCGAGTGGGTTCCTCGCAAGAGGCTGTACGGTAAATTCCCAAACAGCTATAGTTGCTTGATCAGTATCTGTACCTGATCTCAAACTTTGCTATCTGATTTGTTTTCTCAACTCCAGCCACCAGATTCATATTCTGAATTTTTTCAACACCATACCCAAGCTGGAGATCAAAATTGGCGGTTAGCGGTATATCCCAGAAAACTCTGCCGGAATGCTTTCTCTCAATTGACTGCGCACCAATCCGCCCGATATATCCACGATTAGTATAAAAATACTCCAGCGCCAGATTGTTTCGTGGATTGAACCAGTGGCTTGCACGAAAGAAAAAATCGCGCGTGGCTCCCCCTTGAGAGTGTCCAATCGGCATATTTTTGTATATATAACCGGCAGGGAAGGTTGTGTGGGTGTAAAGTATCTGATTCCCTTGAAAAAATTCAAACCTGAAGTCGTTGCGCCCGTCATCAGTCAGTCGCGGGATATACAAGCCGGCAATATAACTCTCAACAATCGGCCAGAAAAGGGCGGTGTCTTCGCCGGAGAGTTCACCATAAAGCTCCATATTGCGGAGATTGGGTATGCGATAACGAGCTTCAAAGCCGGCAAGACCATTGGAGTTGTCATCGCTGGTGCCACCGATTAAGCCGCGAAGGGAATCCCCCAAACCGTTATTTACCCCCGGACCACCCACCTGTCGCCCAAGGTTGAATCCGAACTCAAGGTTTTCAAGCGGTCGGGTGGAAAGCTTCAAAGCATAAAACCAGGGCTGACGTTCTACGCTGCCTACTTTGCTATAATCGAAACGTGAAGCGATAAACGCGAATTTCATAGAGCCAATATATGGTGCATCAAAAGGTTCCGGTGACGATAGTTTTATCTCTGTAAAGTTTTCCGCATTGTTGGTCAGAGTTATATTTCCTCGATAGCCGAGCCCCAGCCAGTTTTCATCTTTACCTGCTTCCAGTTCGAGGGATTTGCCACCTATCTTGATATAACCACGATTCAGTCGTATGGAGGTGTTCTCACCATCACTCTGCAGAGTTGGTTCAAGAACAGCGACTGCAGAATCAGAAACTGAAAACTCACTCCCCCATCTAATTTCGCCATTATGTCCGTCAGGGTAGATAACGCCATTGTTGTTCTCAATAAGCGGGGTTCCTTCGCCCCCTCTCTGATGAGCAGCTGACGGATAGGGATTTGGGGGTCTCAAGCCGCTGCCTATTCCAAATACACCATCGTCTCCCGGGTCGTGGACATCACGCTGGTAATTTCGAGCGGCTCCATCGAGAAAAACATAGCGGAGGCGTAGTGATGAAAGCGGATTGTAATCAATCGTTCGTGGTTTTCTGTCAGGATTCTCCCGTAAGGCTATTTCGCGAGGAATCATTTCGCGCAGCCTTGCGACTACTTGAATTGCAAAACGATCCAAAGGAACTTCGGCTTTATTCAGCCTTTCTTCCGCCTCCATTAGAAGCCGTGCAGCCTCAGCCTTGCTATACGGTTTGACCCCTCTGATATCAGTTGTTATCAAACCGAAACCGGACAGTTTTTCGATATAAGAGTAGACGGGGCTATCGAGAGGGATATTGGCAGAAGAGAGAGACCAGGAGGGTGTGGCTGACGACAGTACGAGGCTTATTAGACAAAAAAACTTGCGAACCATCTTTATTTCCTTATCTGAACAACTCTGGATGTGCGAGGGAAAAGATCCGGACGAACTCGTTGAAACGTCGGTGGGGCATCGCCATTGAAGCTGTAGGCAGGTCTGTATTCGGGTACCAGGCGCTTTATGATATCTATCATATCTTTGATGCAGTTCGTGCGTGCAGCAGTATACAGGGAGTCAAGCTCATTTCTAACCCATTCAAGGTCTATGTCAACTGACTCCAGAACCTTTATTTTGTCATGCGAAGTAGGAAGTATCCCCTCTCCATCTATAAGCAGCTCCTCAAACAGTTTTTCACCAGGGCGGAGGCCGGTGAATACGATCTCAATATCCTCATACGGAGTCAGGCCTGACAGCCTGATAAGCTCTTCTGCCAGATCGACTATCCGTACCGGTTCACCCATGTCAAGCAGCAGTATTTCGCTGCCGCGCCCCATGCTCCCCGCTTGCAGAACAAGTTGCGTAGCCTCTGGAATGGTCATGAAGTATCGGATGATACGTTTGTCTGTAACTGTTAACGGTCCCCCCTTTGCGATCTGCTCTTTAAACAGAGGTATGACGCTGCCGTTGCTCCCAAGAACATTCCCAAAACGTACCGTAGTGAACTTGGTCGTGCTGGCTCTGGAAAGAGCCTGAATATATATTTCTGCAGCTCTTTTGGTTGCCCCCATGACGTTAGTCGGATTAACCGCCTTATCGGTGGATATCATAACCATATTGCGGCTTTTGAATGTATGGGCGGCATCAGCAATATTCTTTGATCCAAATACATTATTAAGAACCGCCTGAGCCGGGTTATACTCCATCATCGGCACATGCTTGTAGGCTGCCGCATGAAATACCACCTCAGGAGTTAACTCCTCAAAAGCCGCCATAATTTTTTCGCGATCCTGCACGTCCGCGATTAGAGGCATTATTCTTACGTTTGAAAAATTAGCAACCAGCTCTTTCTCTATCTCATACAGTGCGGTTTCAGACTGATCGAGTAAAATAAGTTTTGCCGGTGAGAACTGAACAACCTGACGGCAGACTTCGCTCCCTATACTGCCACCGGCACCGGTCACCAGAACGCGCTTGTCAGTAAGATAATTGCATATCAGCTCTCTATCCAGCTGTACCGGTTCACGCCCGAGAAGATCCTCTATCTCAACATTTTTAATTTGTGAGATTGTCAGCGAACCGTCAATAAGATCGCTTATGCCAGGAAGTGTTTTAAAAGTAACATTTGCGTTTTTGCAGGAATCTATTATATCCCGAATTGTCTTGCCATTGGCTGAAGGCATTGCAATTATAACATCTTCAATCTCGTATGCGATGATTAGAGACTTAAGCTGCTTTGTAGTTCCTAAAACCGGAATCCCGTGAAGTTTCATCCCTTTTTTCTCGAGGTCATCATCTACAAAGCCGCAAACATTATAAGCAGCATGGGGCTGTCTTCGTATATCTTTTAACAACAGACTCCCCGCTTCACCGGCGCCGACAATGATAGTCTGCGGTCCTTCACAACTTCTCCCAACGATGTAAGTCTCGCGCAAAAGACGCCATATCAGTCGACTCGCGGCGAGCAGAGTAAATAGAAGAATAAAATCAAGAACAAAGATCGAGCGTGGAACCGGAGTGAACTGGCGAAGAAAAAACAGAGCTGAGACAGCTAGAACCGAAGATATAGTGACACCTTTGAGTATTTCAACTGCATCCTGCACCGACGCATAACGCCAGAGACTGTTGTAGAAACCGGTTACCAGAAAGACAAGCGGCTTTACGATCAGAACAACCATCAGGCATTGCCAGAAAAGTTCAGCCTGAGCTGATGGAATTATGAAGTCAAACCGCAGTAGAAAAGCGCTGCAGAGGGCAGCCGCTATCATAATTAAATCTGAAACAAAGACCAAGAGACGACGTTTAGTCAGCATATTTTTAAAACTCCTCGTATACTGAAAATACGGATATTTTAAAGGCGTTAATCTACATCAGAATTATCATTGATGCAAATTCAAAATAGTAGTTTTAAATCAAGTTATTGACGTTTTACTATTTACTAACGTAATATCGCCCCGCACATTACACTTCAACTTAATCAATAGTTAAATAGTCAAAGGGGTAAATTTGATGAAGAATCTGCTTAAAGCGGTTGCAACTGCGCTCTTGATTACTGTATGTACTGCAACATATATTTTTGCTGAAACTGCTGTAGCGCCAACTGCTGTAGCCCCCGTAATTTCGGCGGCTACAGCAGTTGGCATCCCCTCTTCTCAGGTAGCTATGCCATCCGCACCGCCTGCAACCACAACATACTCACAGGGTGCCGAATCAGCTTTTGGTAAACAGACAACCCCTCTCTCTCAAGTTCCTGAAGGTTCGGGTGAATTTCTTCAAAACGCTAACCAAAAAAACAATTCATCACTTAACTCCAGTTCAGACGGGCAGCAAGTCGTATCAGATATTGTATCAGAACCTTCAGCAGTAGAAGCCGCTATGATCGACTCCGTCGATTATGCGACTAAAACAGCACCACAGAAGTTTACATTAAAAAGACTCACTCAATTTGGCTACAATTTTTTCCAGTCAGCCGCAGATCCTTTTGTTGCTGTAAGTGATATCCCTGTGGGACCAGACTATATTCTGGGGGCTGGAGACCGGATTAATCTGACAATATGGGGTGGAATAGACGCATCATTGCCGCTTGAAGTCAATCGCAACGGAGAAGTTGTCATACCTAAAGTTGGACCGGTTCAAGTTGCGGGTGTAACCTTTGGCAAGCTTCCACAGCTGTTAACCGGGCAGCTTTCGCGTATTTACAGAAACTTTGAACTGAGCGTTACAATGGGTAAGCTCAGAATGATCAAGGTGTATGTCGTTGGAAATGTTAAAGCTCCCGGGGATTATAATATATCATCAATGTCAACCCTTCTAAATGCACTTTCGGCTGCAGGGGGGCCGTCTCGTAACGGCAGCCTCCGTTCTATCGCTATCAAGCGTGACGGCAAGCTTGTAGATACTGTTGATCTCTACGAATTTTTTCTAAAAGGGGATAAAAGCCGCGATATACGACTGCAATCTGGTGACACTGTTTTTATTCCATCATTAGGTTCCGTAGTCGGAGTATCTGGAAACGTGAGGCGCCCAGCAATTTTCGAGCTTAAAAACGAGAAAACACTTAAAGATCTTCTTGACCTTGCAGACGGAATTGTTTCTACAGGATATCTCCAACGGCTTCAAATATTGCGAGTTGATGCCAATGTGAAGAGAAGTGTTGTCGACGTAAATCTTGAGCCTCAGTCTGCCGACACGAACATAGATTCCTTGGCGGCAGATATTCCAATAAAAGATATGGATCTGGTGAAAATTTTCCCTATTGACAGCACAGTACGTGGTTATGTCCGTTTAGCGGGTTATGTATTGAGACCAGGTGATTATGCTATAAAACCGGGCATGAAATTGGCGGATCTTTTGCCTCCTGATAACCTGCTGCCGGAATATCACCAGAACATTGGAACTATTAATCGACTGGTCGCCCCGAGTTATCAGCCTGAAATGATAGTCATAAACCCAGCCAAGGCGATAGCGGGTGAAGCTGATTTCAACCTGGAGCTTAAGGAGTTTGACACCGTAACTATATATTCAAAATGGGATATGGAGGAGATGCCGTATGTGCGTGTCTCCGGTGAAGTGCAGAAGCCAGGTCAGTATAGACTTCTTAAGGGAATGACTGTGAGGGACCTGATTTATAGTTCCGGAAACGTAAAAATGACGGCTTTTCTTAAGAATGCAGAAATTTCGCGAATGCAGCGGAGTACTGATAATGTATCCATGTCATCCTTGATAATCAATCTTGATAAGGCACTTAAAAATGATCCGGAAAACAATATTACTCTTTTGCCATTCGATGAGCTTTCAGTGAGGAAAATTCCAAGCTGGACGGAAGAGGTTGAGCGCTATGTAACGCTTGCCGGTGAATTTCGTTTTCCTGGAATTTACCCGATTTACAAGGGGGAAAAATTAAGTTCAATTATCAATAGAGCAGGTGGTTTTACTGATAAAGCTTATCTGCGCGGGGCAAAATTTACCAGACGTTCCGTAATGGAGCAGCAGCAAAAAAGAATGGATGATGTCCTTTCAAAAACGGAGGCTGATTTATTCAGTAAAAAATCAGAGTTGGCATCTATAG
Source organism: Desulfuromonadaceae bacterium (assembly GCA_028683855.1). Lineage (GTDB taxonomy): Bacteria > Desulfobacterota > Desulfuromonadia > Geobacterales > Pseudopelobacteraceae > JACRCG01. The sequence continues at coordinate 17,506 of JAQUHA010000019.1, read as the reverse complement.
CCTCCTCTAAATCAGAGCTGGATGCAACTCTAGCTTCAATGGAAGGGCTTAAAAAAAATATTGACAGGCTGAAGACCCTAAAAGCTGAGGGGCGTGTTGTTATTCAGCTTAATGATGCTAATAATCTGAGTACTAGCGAGTATGATCTACTGCTGGAGGGGGGCGATAAGCTTTTTATTCCACCTCGCCCTGGAGTAGTCAATGTGATGGGGCAGGTTTATAATCCAACATCATTCATATATCAACCTGATAATAGCGTTGAAAATTATCTTAATAAATCGGGTGGCCCCTCCAAGGATGCTGAAACGTCAGAGATGTATATAATCCGTGCAGACGGTACGGTTTATAGTCGTCAGCAATCATCTTCTTTCGGTATGCAGTGGAGTGTTGAAGGGAGTCATTGGAGCTTTGGCGGATTCCTTTCATCTTCGCTTGGAGCCGGTGACACACTGGTTGTTCCACAAAAACTTGAGAGAACTGCATGGATGAGAGAGATAAAAGACTGGACACAAGTTTTGGCTAACGTTGCCGTGACAGCCGGCACGGTTATCCTTGGCTTAAGATAGATAAATGCTGACGGAATCGGGACAAAACTCAGAGGTTTGCTACATTCTCACGCAGGTTAAACGGTGTGGTTAAATATCAAAAAGGTCATTCCTTTTGGCTGTTTTTCGCCACGACCCTGACATTGGCGCTTATATGGCTGGCGCTAATGCCTGGTAAGTCTGCTCCTGTTGGACTTGGGTCGGACAGGCTTAATCATGCTGCGGCTATTGCGACAGTAACATATGTTGTTTTTCTCGCGCTTAATCCGCGTAAACGTGCTGCTGAATACTCATTTGTCTACGGCATCGCTCTTGGAATCCTGATAGAAATTATGCAGGGGACTCTCACAAAAACCAGATCAGCAGAGTGGGCTGATCTGGTTGCGGATATTGTCGGTGCCGCTGTGGTTCTGGTGCTGATAAAAATATATCAGCTTGCGATTTCACCGAAGGCTTGATGTTTCTACCAATTCCCTTGTTGTCATCCATACGGCAAGCAGGCATAATGCCACACATTTTATGACTGGAGTACCTTCCAATGGCGTTACGAATTTATAATACCCTGACAGGTGAAAAAGAGATATTTGTCCCGTTGGTAGCGGGTAAGGTCGGTATGTATGTCTGCGGCGTAACAGTATATGATTATTGTCATATCGGCCACGCCCGTGCCGGAATCGTCTTTGACATTATCTTCAGGTATCTTAAATATGCCGGTTATGACGTTACATATATAAGAAACTATACAGACATTGACGACAAGATCATTAACCGCGCAAACCAGGAGGGTACCGATTACAGGACGGTTGCAGATCGCTATATTCAGGCTTTCGATGAAGATATGTCACTTCTCGGAATGGCTAAACCAACCGTCGAGCCAAAAGCAACAGACCATATAGCTGGTATTATTAATATTATTGAAACCCTTATCGTCAAGGGGTACGCATATACATCTGACGGAGATGTATATTACGCGGTAGAAACCTTCCCGGAATATCTGAAGCTTTCAGGAAGAAACCTTGAAGATATGCAGGCAGGGGCAAGAGTTGAAGTAGGAGATAAAAAACGTCACCCGATGGACTTTGCTCTCTGGAAAGGGTCAAAACCTGGAGAGCCGTGGTGGGAATCTCCGTGGGGAAACGGGCGTCCCGGGTGGCATATTGAGTGCTCAGCAATGAGTATGGAGTTTCTTGGCAAAACTTTTGACATTCATGGAGGGGGCAAAGATCTCGTATTTCCACACCACGAAAATGAAATTGCCCAGTCGGAAGGGGCAAACGGCTGTCAGTTTGTCCGTTACTGGATACATAACGGCTTTGTCAATATAAACGCCGAAAAAATGAGTAAATCTCTCGGTAACTTTTTTACAATTCGTGAGGTTCTCAAAAAATATCACCCCGAAACCCTTCGGTTTTTCATACTCTCCGCTCACTACAGATCGCCGATTGATTTCTCGGATCAGAATCTGGATGATGCCCAATCGGGGCTGGAGCGGATCTACTCATGCATGGCTGCTCTTGATGAAATACTGAAAGGGGACATCGTCTCAGCTGATGTTACAGCAGTAGAATCTCTGTGTCAGGTTGGTCAGGAGCTTCAGGATAAATTGAACCAGTTTTTGACCCGTTTTACAGAAGCCATGGATGATGATTTTAACAGCGCACTTGCCCTCGGCGTTCTGTTTGATACCGTTCGTACAGCTAATCGCTTTCTGGCTGAGAATCTGGAAGTCACACCGATTGCACTTTCATTAATGGCTCGAACCCGTCATCTGTTTGCGGAAGTCGGGGGCGTTCTTGGTCTATTTACAACCGCACCGGCACTTTGGCTGTACGAGATAAAAGCATCCAAGAGTGAACAGATAGACATATCGCCGGAAGATATAGAACTGCTTATTGCGGAACGAGCCGAGGCTCGCAGAGCAAAAAATTTCAGACGTAGTGATGAAATCCGTGATCAGCTACTCTCAAAAGGGATTCAGCTTCTTGATTCTCAACAGGGTACAACCTGGAATGTGAAGTAAAGTTGCATCTTCACAAATGACTGTTATACTCCCACTCTACTAATATCTAACGAGGTTCAGCGTGGATTCGGATTTTTGCTGGAATAGAGATTGTATTGCCCAGGGAGAATGCCTGAACATCCATAATGATGAAAAGGAGCTGCTTGATTTAAAAGAGCAGCGCCAGCTTCAAAAGTGTATCGAGTGCGACAGACTGGCGGCTGATATTGCCCGTTTTCAGGACTCCTCTAACCCTCTATCACCCATCCTGTCGCTTCTGCTTAGTGAATATCAGAGACAAAAAAACCAGATCCAGTCCCTTGGCAACTTCCTTGACACTAAAACACTTGAAATCCGTTTTCTTCATGAACTCGGTTATGTGCTGCAGAGTTCCGTTGATCTTGATGAAGTTCTCTCCGTTGCTTTAACCGCCATCACCGCAGGGAAAGGCTTCGGTATGAATCGAGCCTTTCTGCTGTTGAAAGATCGTGAAACAGGCTTGCTAAATGGTTATCTGGGGATCGGACCCCGCACACTGGAAGAGGCGGGGCAGGTCTGGAACGAAATCAGCAGCAAAGACATGGATCTGAAATCCCTCGCGCAGAATTTCCGCCTTAACAAACTCAGTTCGGAGCGCGCAAAGTTCCACGACATTCTTGAGCAGCTTACCATACCGATAAGTGATACAAATCACATCATTGTAAAAGCACTCGCATCTCAACACCCTGTTCTTATAGAAGATGCTTTCAATAATCCGGATGTTCCAGCTGAACTGGCACGACTACTCGGAGTTGATACTTTTCTGCTCATGCCGCTTATTTCGCGTACCAGACGTATAGGGATGATTATAGCGGATAACTTTATTACACATCGCAGGATCAGCGATGATGATATGCGTTCGCTTGAGAGTTTCAGTTTTCCGGTGGCATTTGCAATTGAGCGGGCGGCACTTTATGACAAGCTTCAGGTGGAACTTAACCGTGTGACTGAAGCTGGAAAGAAGTTAAAGGAACAGCAGGATTTAATAGTCCGGATGGAGAATATGGCTCTGGTCGGACGTATAACCTCAAGCATTGCTCATTCAGTACGCAACCCGCTTATGGTCATCGGTGGATTTGCGCGCTCAATGCTTAAAAACAGCTCAGAGTCTGATCCGAGACGGACTTTCATCGAGTCAATAGTAGCTGAAACCAGGCATCTTGAAGGTGTTCTGGATGAAATTCTCAACTATTCCGACTCACTATATCCGACTCGTGATTTCTGGGATGTTAATCAGTTGATTGAAACCGCTCTGCGTGACACTTCTGACCTTCTGACAGCAGAGGGGTACGGTACAATCTATACTCCGGGAGATCATATTCCGCCGGTATATATAGACTTCAAGCAGCTCTCCTACTCTCTCCGCACGATCCTGCAGAGCGATATCAGCGGGGTAGGTGAAGACAAGACCATCACAATAACTTCCGAAAATCGAGAATCCGGAGTTGTTCTTGTAGTTAAAGATCGAAGCCGCAACATAACTCAGGCTGAACTTGATCACCTTCTCATTCCGTTTTCAGAAACCCGGGATCTTGGTGCCGGCTTAGGTTTGGCATTATGTAAAACCATGCTGGAAAAGCAGGGAATACCATTTCTGGCGATAGCCGATGAGCCGGAGGGTATTCGTTATATCATAACACTTCCCACTCACAAGGAGGAGCAGTCATGAGCAGATTACTTGTAGTAGATGATGAAGCAAACATTCGCTTGCTGTACGCTGAAGAGTTGAAAGACGAGGGGTATGAAGTAGAGACAGCTGCGAGCAGCGCCGAGGCGGTCGAAAAACTACAGCTTGCCACATTTGATCTCGCAATTCTGGATATCAAGCTGAAAAATGAAAGCGGCATTGAGCTGTTACAAAAACTGGTTAAAGAGCGTCATGAGATGCCGGTAATTCTATGCTCGGCATTCTCCTGCTACAAAGATGATTTCTCGGCATGGCTGGCTGATGGCTATGTAGTAAAGTCAGGCGACCTTACTGAACTTAAACAGGAAATTTCGCGGGTTCTGGCAAAAAAAGCGTTAAAAGCGAAGTAGTAGCAGAAGCTGCTCTTCCAGAATCGTAGAAATTCTGATTTTTACAAAAGGGGGGTTTATGAAAGCTGTCATTATGGCGGGGGGCTTCGGTACCCGCATTCAACCACTCACCGGAAGTATGCCAAAACCTATGATTCCGCTTTTCAACCGTCCAATCATGCTTCATATCGTTGAACTGCTTAAAAAATATGAAATAACGGATCTGGTCATGCTGCTATATCACCAACCGTTTTACATCAAGAATTTTTTTCGTGATGGTGCAGATTTCGGCGTCAAAATAAGCTATGTCACGCCGTTGACCGATATGGGGACGGCAGGGGCGGTTAAGGCTGCAGAAAAACTTCTGGATGAGCGTTTTATGGTTATAAGCGGTGACCTGCTTACCGATTTCAACCTGAAAAAAATTATTGATTTTCATCAGGATAACAAAGCTAAAGCCACAATTACGCTGACATCAGTTAAGGATCCGCTGCAGTTCGGAGTTGTGATTACGGACAAAGAAAAGCGGATTACACAGTTTCTCGAGAAACCGGGCTGGGGTGAAGTAATTTCAGATACAATAAACACCGGAATTTATGTGTTGGAACCGGAGGTGCTTAAATACATCCCTGAAGGGGAAAATTTCGATTTTTCTCAGGATCTCTTCCCGTTGATGCTTAAAAAGAAGGATGCGCTCTTCGGAATGACCGCCAAGGGGTACTGGAGAGACATAGGGAATACAGATTCTTATCGTGAGGCTTGCATAGATGTATTTAGAGGGCGGATCAATCTGAAAATAGATGAGCCGAAACAGGACTTTGTCGGGAAAGATCTGCGTACAGGTGCTGACGTAAAGCTTGAAGATGCATCGGGATTGGAGGGGACAGTTGTTGTCGGTGATAATAGTCAGATACTTGGAGAGGTGCGCATAAAGGATTCTGTAATCGGGCGGAACTGCACCATAGAAGCGGGTGTCAGGCTTACACGCTCCATTATATGGGACAACTCATACGTCAAAAAAGGGGCAAAGATTACAGACAGCGTAATCTGTTCCAATGTGCGGATCGGGCAGAGTGCAATTCTGGAAGATGGGGTTATCGTTGCCGATGAAACCTCCGTCGGTGATGAAGCCACAATCAAAGCAGACGTAAAAATCTGGCCAAAAAAAACCATTGAAGCCGGAGCGACCGTTACAACGAACATGATATGGGGTGAGAAGTGGAAAAAATCACTCTTTGAAGGGGCTATAATAAAAGGGCTCTCCAACGTAGAACTTACCCCTGAATTCTGTGCAAAGCTTGGATGCGCCTATGGAACTTCCCTCCCCAAAGGGAGCTTTGTACTTGCCGGTCGAGATTCAAATCCATCTTCACGGATGCTGAAGCGTTGTTTTGTCGGTGGTCTCCTCTCTGCCGGTGTCAACGTGCGGGACATGAAGATGACTGCTCTTCCGCTTCTGCGCTACAAGCTTAAAACCTTCGGTGAAGTAAGCGGCGTTCATTTCAGGCAGGCACAGGATGATCCGGCTCAGCTTGAGATCGTTTTTCTGGATGGTGACGGACTCGATTTTTCCAGCAATATGGGTAAAAACATAGAGCGTACTTTTTTTAAGGAGAACTTTCGGCGAGCACACCATACAGAGCCTGGAGTTATCACCGACATCAATAATGTCGGAGATTTCTACAGAGAGGGCTTTCTCCGTGCGGTAGATCGTGAAACGCTTGCCAAAGCAGCCTGCACCGTCGTAGTTGATTTCTGCTTTTCTCCAGCCAGTCAGATACTGCCTCAGCTGCTTACAAAACTCGGCTTTTCGGTTATAGCTCTCAACGCATACGTTGATGAGGGGCGTGGTGTAAAGATGAAGCCGCGTGACGAAGCTCTTAAGCAACTTTCGACAATTGTATCGTCACTCGGAGCGCAGGCGGGATTCTGGCTTGACCCGACCGCCGAAGCAGTGACCCTCGTAGATGAAACCGGACGTATATACAGCGGCGTTGAACTACTTTCGCTGATAGTTGCACTACTTATGAAATCGGGACAGAAGGGAACTATAGCAATTCCTGTTCAGGCACCCTCAATAATCGAGCAGATGACAAGAGAACACCGCAGTCAGGTTAACCGTACCAAAAGTTCTGATAGAGCCATGCTTGAAGCGGCAACGTCCTCAGAAGTCATTCTTAGTGCCTCTGTTGATGGGCGATTTGCATTTCCGCATTTTCAGGGATCATTTGACGGTATGTTTGCGATAGCAAAGCTTATGGAGCTGGCAGCGGTATCCGGTCTGCCGCTTTCTCAGGCCCTTAATCTAGTACCTGCTTCAGCATTTCTGCAAACCAGCATTCCATGCCCATGGGAGATGAAGGGTGGAATCATGCGGAAAATGAGCGAAGACAGCCTTGAAAAAGAGGCTACCTTCATAGACGGGATCAAGGTGCATTTCGGAGAAGACTGGGTGTTAGTACTCCCCGATCAATACATACCGTACGTCCATGTTGTTGCAGAAGCGAAAGATAGTAAGGTGGCTCAAAAACTGCTGAACGAATATCAGAAAAAGATCGTAACGTGGAAAAAGGAGATGGTTTAGCCCTTTATGCCTTCAACTCCACTTGACGTTGTAATCGTATGGCATATGCATCAGCCGTACTACAAAGACCCGCTTAAAAATGAATATGCTCTCCCCTGGACCTATCTGCACGGCATTAAGGACTATTTTGATATGCCGGCAATTATCGAAGATACTCCGGGGGCAAAAGCCGTTTTCAATCTGGTTCCATCATTGATTGAACAGTTGCTGGATTACGCATCAGGGAACGCTGTTGACTCTTTTCTGATTAAAGGGAAAATGAATCCGGGCGACATGACGTATGATGACAAGCTTTTTCTTCTGGAGAACTTTTTTTCAGCCAATCGCCAGAATATGATTGAACCGTCACGGCGTTATCTTGAACTCCTCTATATGGCTGGCGAAGGGAAAGAGGGGATTGCCCGTGAAAGAGTCAAGCATTTTACCAATCAGGACCTTCTCGACCTTCAGGTATGGTTTTTTCTTGCCTGGACAGGTGAAGCCGCACGAAAGCGCTATCCGGTATTCCGGGAGCTTGTAGCAAAGGGCGAAAACTATACGCCGGACGATAAGGAGAGGCTGTTTGCAGCACAGCTTCAACTTCTGCAAGAGATTCTCCCCATTTACAAACGCCTCCATATCGAGGGGCGTGTCGAGCTCTCTGTAACCCCTTACTATCATCCGATTATGCCGCTGCTCTGCGATATGAAAATTCTTAAAACCTCTATGCCGCGGGCAGTAATGCCAACCGCCGGTATTCGCTTCCCTGAGGATGCCAGAGCGCAAATCCTCAGGGGTATTGCTTATTTCAAAGAAATATTCGGCTTTGCCCCCGCCGGAATGTGGCCATCGGAGGGCTCAGTAAGCGATGAAACCCTTTCAATTATTGCAGAATGCGGAATAAACTGGATCGCCACCGATGAAGAAATACTTGAAAAAAGTATGGATGGCGGGCTTGGTGCAGCCAAGGAGCGTCTTTACAGACCTTGGCGTTACTCATCCCCGCATGGTGAAATCGGAACATTTTTCCGCGACCATCAACTCTCGGATCTGATAGGTTTCACATATTCACAGTGGGAGCCGGAAAGGGCTGCAGCTGATCTCTGTGAGCGGCTGAATGCCATTAAATCGCGTCTTGGCGGGAGTGGCAGAGTTGTACCGATTATCCTTGACGGAGAGAATGCCTGGGAATATTACCCGGATAATGCTTATGATTTTCTTCATGGAATGTACAAGAGAATAGCTGAATCGCGCACACTAGACCTTAAAACCTGCAGTGAAGTTCTTAAAGAGACGAGCTTTGATGGTTGCCTCCATACGATTTATCCCGGTTCATGGATCAATGGAAACTATGCAATATGGGTCGGACATCCTGAGGAGAATCTCGCCTGGGATCTTCTTGCACAAGCCCGCAGTTTCGCTGTTTCTAAAAACCAATCAGTTGCCGCTACCCTTCTTAGCGGTGATCCCTCAACTGACGGAACGGCTGAAATGATCTGTCGATCATTATACGCAGCCGAAGGGAGTGACTGGTTCTGGTGGTACGGTGACGACCATTTTTCTCCGCACAGCGATCGCTTTGATCGCCTTTTCCGGCAGCATCTTATGAATATCTACAGATTGTTGGGACAGGAATCTCCGAGAGAGCTGCTGGAGCCAATCAAAAAGAAAAATCCCGCAGGCTTGATCAGAGAACCGGCTGCCTACATAGATCCTGAAATAACCGGCAGGGTAAATGATTATTTTGAGTGGCTCGCGGCAGGACTTTATGACCTCACCAGGCAGGGGTCGGCGATGCACTCCTCAGACCGGATGCTCCAGAGTCTATATTACGGCTACAACAAAAAATCATTTTTTATAAGAATTGACGGAGTACAGGATTTCAATCGCCTCCTAAAAGAAGATGATGTTTTTAATCTGCATATATTCTATGATCGCGAATATCGGCTCCCGCTTCAGGTCAAAAACGATGAAGGTCTCCTTCTGGTGAAGGAAAACGGTGTCTGGGCACCGACCATCTGTTACTGCCATTGGAAAATCGCTAAAACCTGCGAGATAAGCTTTCCATTGAAAAGCATAAAGCTTATGGAAGGAAGCAAGCTGTTTGTTTCGGTAACTCTTGTGCGTGATAATGATGAGGTCGGGCGCTGGCCAAGCGATGCACCTTTGATGCTTTATTATGCCGGAGCTGAAATTGAACTGGACAATTGGCTGATCTGAAAAAACTGATATCTTGCTGAAATATATCTTCCGTAGAGATAACTTTAAAAAGCATTCTTGAGAGGAATTGATGCCCGACAACATTTCAACAGACCAAATTGAATCTCCCGAAAAATCCTCTTTTATTCTTGCCGAACAGGGTAACCTTGAAATTATAGAGCTGATGGGCGCAGCAGATCGTTTGAAATCTGCCGGCTTGAAAGAGCAGACAATCGCTCTGTATCGATTGTGGCTTGAAAATACGACCTCACCTTTAGCTTATGTAGCCAACTTCAATCTCGGGGTTGAACTTGCATCTGACCGTCAATACTCTCTTGCGGAAGCGGCATACGCTAGATCCATCGAGCAGAACCCGAAATTTATACGTTCCCGCCTTAATCTGGGTAACTGCCTCGAACAGCAGAAACGGGATGATGAAGCGCTTGAACAGTGGCGACTCTCACTGGAAACTGAAAGCGTTCTGCTCCCGGAAAATCAGGCGCTCCGCCTTCATGCGCTCAACAACATGGGGCGTCTCTATGAGGTGAAAAAAAATTATAAAGACTCTCTAGATAAGCTGGAAGAGAGCTTTGCCGTCGACCCCACTCAGAAGGATGTTCTGCTTCATTTGGTACATCTGATTCAGAAAATGTGCCGCTGGCCGGTATTTGTTCCCCCCAAAGGGATAACCAAAGATGAGATGATTGCCGGAACATCTCCTCTTGCGATGCTCGCCGCCTCTGACGACCCAAAACTCCAGCTTGCCGCTGCCCAGCAGTTTATCGAGCACAAATATCCAAAGCTGAATCCGGAACCGTTAGCCCCCAAGGGTGGGTACAAGCACGAAAAAATCAGGATAGGTTATCTATCTTCAGATTTTTGTCTGCATGCTGTTTCTTTATTAATGGTTGAACTGCTGGAGCTGCACAACCACGACCAGTTCGAAATCTACGGATTCTGCTGGAGCCGCGTTGATGACACCTCAATACAGCGACGCGTTCAGAAGTCGATGGATCACTATATAAAGATCGGGGAGATGAGCGACAAGGAGGCGGCTGACTGCATTCGCTCACACGAGATTGATATAATGGTCGATCTGCAGGGGCTCACCTCCGGCGCCAGACCGCTTATTCTCTCACACCGTCCGGCGCTGCTTCAGGTAACCTATCTCGGTTTCCCCGGAACAACCGGGCTGCCATGGATCGATTATGTTATTTCGGATAAATATCTGATTCCCGAAGAGCTGGCTCCGTTTCACACCGAAAAACCGCTCTATATGCCGAACTGTTTCCAGTCCAGTGACAGCAAACGGGAAGTCGGCCCGATGCCGACACGAGCGGACAACGGTCTGCCGGAAAAGGCCTTTGTTTTCTGCTCCTTCAACAACAATTATAAATTCACGCCAGAGGTATTTGCTTCATGGATGCGGATTCTCAAGCGTGTACCGAAAAGCGTTTTCTGGCTTCTGGCTGACAACGAATGGTCCAAAGAAAACCTGCTGAAAGAGGCAAAAAAACTCGGTATTAAAAAAGACCGGCTCATTTTTGCTCCAAGGGTTGCTCCCGCGGACTATCTTGCCCGCTATCAACTTGCCGACCTTTTCCTCGACACCTTCCCGTTTAATGGCGGAACGACTGCAAACGACGCACTGTTTATGGGATTGCCCCTCTTAACCCTGTCAGGGCGAACCTTTGCTTCACGTATGGCCGGGAGTCTCTTGACCCATCTGGAACTGCCGGAGCTGATTACGACAACTTTGAAGGATTATGAGGAGAAAGCGGTAAGGTTTGCCAAACATCCTGCAGAGTTGAAAGTCTTAAAAGATCGCCTGAAGAAGAATAAGACAGAGGGGCCGGTCTTTGATATTCCGCTATTTGTCAAAGGTTATGAGAATGCAATTGCAAAAACTTTGGAAGAACAGACTACTTTTGCCATACAAGAGAGATCACTAGAAAAAAATGTCAATAGCGGTGAAATTAAGCTATATACAATTGTCTATTCAGACGAAAGTAAAGCTAATGTTGAGGATGGTTATTTAATGCTCGACCATCTGAAAAACGAGAGATCAGACTGGAGAGAATATTCGCCAATACGTTGCTACCTACTGAATGAATCTTTGCAATATGGGACTTATTACGGTTTTTTTTCACCAAAGTTTAGCACTAAAACTGGACTGACTCATACCGATGTACTGACATTTATGAAGGATCGCACTGCGGATGTTTATACATTTAGCCCACAGCCAGATATGGGCGCATTTTTTCTAAATACCTTCGAACAAAATGATGTTTTTGATCCTGGTTTTAAAGTTATGTCTCAAGAGTTATTTAATCTACTTGGCTTAGAAATTAATCTCGATTCGATTATTATGGACTCACGACATATTGTGTACAGCAACTATATTGTGGCAAGAAAAGATTTCTGGTTAGAGTGGTTAAAAATTTGTGAAAAAATATACCAGTATGTAGAGTCTGTGGATTCAAAATATAGTAAGTGGCTCAATGCGCCAACCACATATCAAGGTGTCCACCGAAAAGTTTTTCTGATAGAGAGGATTGCATCACTCTTACTCAAAACTCGGTCCTGGAAGATTCAACCGTATGATACATTTAAGTGTGCCTGGTCTGCTTTAGGAACGAGCCGGTTTAAGGATGAAGCTGTAATCAGCGATGCACTTAAATTCGCTCACAATGAGCTGAAACACGATGAATATTTATCAGGTTTTGCAGCAATTAGAAGAAGAGTTTTTTTACAAAAATGAACACCCCCTTAGCAAACTGCGAGGTATCACAGCAGTAATTCATTATTCTTTCAACGAAGCTTCGAGGAATTTATCTAGAGAGATTAAATAAGTAAATATAAAAATGAATTTTTACTCGATGCACATGACCACTTCAAATTCCTAGTAGATCGGGTAGTATTTCATATTATCCTAACCCCAAAGCTCGCAACGGCTATGTGGTGACCACTAAAAAAATTATAGCTGGAGCAGATGTGTTTGAAAACTATATGATGTAATAAGACAGGCAATGGCAAATTTACTGTCCAAATGCACCATAATAAGTAGGAACAATTAGAACGAAGCGACTAGGACTTGATTTTTAAGAACTTTAAGTGACTCATAACTATATAAAATAACAGTGGTTAGTCTCCATAAACATAGAACTTGACATGAGTAGTCTGTATGACATACTGCAAAGTCAAAAAACTAACACATCTTTTGGATCGAAAACTGGGTTAAGTTCATAAATCCAACTCGAATATTAGAGATTGGCTCTTACGAAATGGGCAAGCACCTGACGTTTTATGCGACCTACTCTTATGCTTTAGATTATTAAAGACAATGGAATTTTAGTTTTTGATGACTACTTATGGCAAGGACAACTCCTATACGGAACTGATCCACTTCGTTGCCCCAAACCAGCTATTGATGTTTTTACGAACAAATATTGCCGGAAGATTAAGATAATCAGCGCACAACTCTATCAGTTGTACGTTCAAAAAATCAGCAATTAAACTGTTGAGGAGTTTTCATGGATAGAGTAAATCTTGAATCTAAATTATTAAAAGAGCTCGGTCTTATTTGGGAGCAATTCACGATAAAATTACCAAAGAACTATAAGGTGGCTGAGGCCTTAAGCGCACTCAGTGAATATGAAATTAACAATTCAGAACCTTTTGTGCAAGGTGCCGATAGTTTGTTTTCGACTTCTCGCTTTACTACTGGTACAGAGCTTGAGGGGGGGATGAATTCGCCGGGAATCTTATGGGACCGCTTAACAATACTTCTTTGTAAAAAATTCTTTACGGCTCCGAACAGCCCACACTTCAACAGTCAGTTGCACACCAAGAATGTAGATATTGACTCTGAACTGGACTCCGTTCTGAAGGCATTACATACGGCAAAACCCGCAAAAAATATACTTTTGGCAAAAGAGGCGACTGAAAGGCAAAGCGAGGCCTCCTCAATTGGGGCGGCACTTTGGGAACTACAGGGTTCGAATCTTGCGATGTGGATAAACCAGGATCTCTTGTATACCGTTAACGTTGATGAAGTCGATTCAAACCGACTTAGGGAGTATATAAAGTTCTTTTCTATTGCGAACAAAACTAGAAATACAGCCATTGAACATCTTGAATTGATTTACACACAAAAAATTTTGAAGGAAGGATAAAGTTATGAAAGTGCTTATTACAGGTGGGGCTGGGTTCATTGGTAGTTATGTCACTGAAGAGCTCCTAGATAGCGGACACGAAGTGGTCTGTCTGGATAATTTCTCCAAATATGGTCGAATCACTAGAGGCTATTTTTCAAACCCTAAATTTACTCTAATCGTGGGTGATGCTACTGACACAGACATGGTGTTTACAGCTTCCGCTGGTTGTGACTATATCATTGCCGGTGCCGCGATGATTGGTGGAATTTCATACTTTCATAAATATGCGTATGATCTTCTGGCTACAAATGAGCGAATACTTGCATCAACGTTTGATGCAGCCATCAAGCGGTATCAGGAAGAGACTCTTAAAAAGATAGTTGTAATTAGTTCAAGTATGGTTTTTGAACGTACCGACACCTACCCTTCAAAAGAGACGGACATATTGCGAATACCTTCCCCGGAAAGTACTTATGGTTTCCAAAAATTGGCTTGCGAATATTTTGCTAAAGGCGCACACGAACAGTACGGGCTTCCATACACGATAGTAAGGCCGTTTAACTGCGTTGGTGTTGGGGAGCAAAAAGCTTTGTCGGAGGAGATTATCCCGAGTGGAAACATCTCTCTTGCGCTTTCACATGTACTTCCTGATCTAGCTCAGAAAATGGTTCGTGGACAAAGACCTTTGAGGATTCTTGGGGATGGCTCACAAATTCGCTGTTATACCCATGGCAGTGATATAGCAAGAGCAATGAGAATTTGTCTTGACCACCCAAATGCACTAAATGAAGACTTCAATATTTCTACCGCGCGGTCGACTACGGTCACAGAATTGGCCTCGCTAGTCTGGCGCCATTTCGAGAAAGGTGAACCAAAGTTTGAACACGACGAACCTTTTGTATACGATGTTCAAAAACGTATACCTGACGTTACGAAAGCAAAAATAGAACTAGGATTCGAAGCGAAAGTATCACTTGAAGAATCAGTCACAGAGGTTTGTGACTGGGTAAGTCATGCGATTAAGGAGGGTATGTTTTGATGAGGGTCGTAATCGTCGGGGCTGGATACGTTGGTCTGACTCTGGGCGTCGCTGCGGCCAAGGTTGGTTACGAAGTGCTTTTTGTCGACATCAATCCGGAAATTGTTACCTCACTCAACAAGCGCCAGGCGACGTTTTATGAAAAAGGGCTCCAAGAAGCCCTAGATAGCCTTTTTACTTCAGGTAAGGATATAGCTTTTTCAAACTTGAAAGATCTATTTATATGTCATCAACCAAAACAAAGCGTTTTCGTTGTAAGTCTAGGCACACCCCTTGGACCGGACTCTAAGGCGCTTTTGACTCCTATATTGAAAGTGACCGAGGAGGTTGTTCAATGGATGCAATCAAACGACCTCTTGATTCTAAGATCAACAGTTGCAGTTGGCACCACAAGACATCTTTTAAACACCGTAAAAGGCCTGCAAAACATCAGCTTTTGTCCAGAGAGAACGATTGAAGGTAAAGCGCTTGAGGAATTGCACACGTTACCTCAAGTTGTATCCGGAAGTTCTCCACTGGCTCGCGATTTGGCTTCTGATTTTTTCAGAAAAATAACGCCAGATGTGCTTCAAGCAGAAAGCCTAGAGACGGCAGAACTAATTAAATTAGCATCAAATACCTTCAGAGATCTTAACTTTGCTTATGCCAATCTTCTCGCTTTGATAGCTAACGAGCATGGTGTTAATGTTAATGAGTTGATTAATCTTTCAAATTTTCGATACGAAAGGAATATTATCGCTTTGCCAGGACTCGTCGGCGGGCCATGTTTGGAAAAAGACGCCTATATTCTCGCCCAAAGTTATCCTGGAAGTGAGTCAAGACTGATTCTTGAAGCAAGAAAGCTCAATGAAAATATGGTGCCGAGAGCCATTAAATTCATCGAAACTCATAGCACAAAAGATAGCAATTTAACGGTTCTTGTATGTGGTGCTGCATTTAAAGGTCGTCCTGTTACGAGTGATACTAGAGGCTCGTTTGTATTCCTCATCATTGACGGACTCTGTGCCTCAGGATTTAAAAAAGAAAATATTCATGTATTGGATCCAGTAGTCAATAACCTCGTGCCTGGAATCACGGTCTTAAACCATCTTGATCAATTGCAAGGTCAATACGATTTCATGATTCAGTTGACAAACCATGAGCTTTTTGAAAGCCCCCCATTTAACTCGTTTATAGATGAATGCGTTTCTCATGTTGTTTCTTTTTGGCCAAGGAAGATTGGCAATAATAAATCTGGCAAATCTCTCTATTTGGGTGGAGTCAATTGATATCGCCTAGCCTAGCTAGTTTATTTTGCCTCATAAAACCCTGCCCTGTGGGCGGGGTCAGCGTCTATTGGCTCTGCCTATAATATGAATAATGTTGGCAAAACTCATGCGATCACATTTTTCATAGATACTGTTGCAGCAATAGATCGTCTTTGGTGTAACCGCTGAAATTAACTTGTGGCAAAACAAACCACCTATGCCGTTTTGCCCCCTTCTAGGGGGTGGATCAAAGCCCCGTCCTCTGGGCGGTTATTTACTTCCAGAAAGGGTTGAACTTTGACCAGAAAACCTCGATTGTTAGTTATTCCCCCTCAGCATCTAGGGCATGAGCTTCACGTTGGAAGAAGCATCGTATGCGATATGCTTAAAAGTGGTTTTATTTCTCCGGAGTTAGGTGATTCAGTTATCACGGGGTTACCTGACAGAAAGTTTTTCTATCAGGAACTATTTGGTGCTGAGCGAGTATTTGATTTTTCTGAACTCCCAATTCTAACACAACCAATCCGACCACCAAAAACCATAGCTGAATACTTAAATATACAATCTGAGTTTTTTTTAAATCTTTCTCAATTTATGAATTTTGACATTATCAATCTCAAAAACTACTCTGCACCTCCAACCTATTGTACATTCACTGCAAATGATGAGATGAAGGCAATTGGATATGAAATTCCTCCAAACTACTTTGGCCAGGAGTTCAAGCAATTATCCCAAAGATTTAAATTTTCTACACAAGATGAAATATCACAAGTCGTCCCATCTTCCGCTGAGGTTTTCATAGTTATCCATCATCGCTATGGAGCATCACTTGAGAACCTGAGGAAGCTTATTGCCAAATTCCCATCAGAAGTCTCAAAAGTTATTTTTTCTTCGAACCATGTTGATCTTGCAAAGCAACTACATATTATCCAAAATATATCTTTTTTAGATAATCTAAAATGTTACTCAACCCTTTTAAAGGATTCGCGCTGTAGGCTTCTAATATCGGAATGGTCGGGTGGCGGACAGATCGCCCAATACACACTAGGCCCCCAGGGCGTTGTGTGGTACTACTACGATCATTACCCAGACATTTTTAACTTTACAATGACACACAAAATTTGGGAGTTGAATGCAACTTTAGGGACTTACTTTAATTGCTGGGACTTTAAGAACGTCAGTGGTTGCTCGATTCGGCATTTTCGAGATTTTGAAAGTTTAATTAGTTGGACGCCTTGAACTTGTAGCATCATTGTAGTTGTTTTGGTGTTCTTCTTTTACAGAGCTACAAATCAGATTAAACTCGGGACCTTAGTCATCCGACTCACTGCCAAACTAAGAGATGGCAGGTTGTAAAAATCCGTTTTTTTGAATTTGGGCGAAACGGAATTGCTGAGAGTAAAAACGCAATCTGCATTAAATTGATGCAGATCTTTCTTAAAATTTGCAACAACAACAAACTTCATACGGTGCCGTATAGGAGAAAACTAAAATGGAACAGGCAAACATACACCATCAAAGAAGTCCTGACTTAATTGATTTACTTCCTTTGAATGCCAAGCGAGTTATTGATATTGTAAGGTACTGACGGTTGTCAAGACAGAAAAATGATGAAATTAAGTTTGGTTCAGCCCAGTTGAATGCCCCTTGTTCTTTGAAAGATCAGCTTGTTCAAGTAGTCCGTTGAAGTATACCTCTGCCG
>JAQUHA010000018.1 GCA_028683855.1 Desulfuromonadaceae bacterium | reverse complement strand
TTTCAGAAACTCAAAAACTACCGAAGAATTGCCACTCGATATGAGCGCTTAGCCAAAAATTACAACGCGATGCTGGTTCTGGTGTCCACGGTTATTTGGTTGGCATGATTGAGAACGCTACCTAGTCGGTAATGCGGTGAAATTCACTTCGACCGGAACTGTCTCGTTGAATGTAGCAGTAAGGGAGAAGCAGAGTTCAAGTATGATTCTTGAACTTGAGGTGCGGGATACAGGTATCGGCATAAGACATGAAAAACTGGATAGTATTTTTGATTCATTTGTTCAGGGGGATGGTTCTACCTCCCGCAAATTCGGAGGGAGCGGACTCGGTCTGGCTATCAGTAAACGTCTTGCGGAGAAAATGGGGGGAGGTTTTGAGGTTGAAAGCAGCTTGTCTGCCGGCAGTGTTTTCCGACTTCTTGTCCCTTTTGCCGTGTCGCATCACATTACCCCGGAAATGCTTGATTCGGTAAAAAACAGAGTTCCCCCGTCTGCTGAGGGTGAGGGGCTTAGGGTTCTGCTGGCGGAGGATAATTCGATAAACGCCCTGTTTATGATGACTCTGCTAAAGAAAACCGGGCATAGGGCAGTTTGTGTTGAAAACGGCGAGGAGGCGCTTAAAGCTCTGGAAAACGGGGAGTTTGATCTGGTTCTTATGGATATTCAGATGCCGGTTATGAATGGTGAGGAGGCGTTTAAGGCTATTCGAGAGCGTGAGAATCTTTCGTCTGTTCCGGTTATAGCTCTTACCGCTTACGCAATGCAGAGCGAACATCAGCGGTTCATTGACATCGGTTTTGATGGATATATCTCCAAGCCGGTTCAGGTTGATAAGCTGATTGCCGAAATAGATAGAGTTATGAAACGATAACAATTACTTTGACGCTGGCAGTCTCCCTATGGATCATCTGCACTTTTTGCCGGTATGGGAGTTAATGCTTTAGTCGATAAATGTTTTAAATTGGCATATTGTAGGAGCTATCGCCTGATTGCGATATTCACCGAAACAATAATGAGTAAAGAGAGGTGGCTTAATGTCTGTGACACTGTTTGATAGAGCTGAATTGCTGGAAAATCTTGATGGTGATGCGGAGTTTGCCGACAGTATTCTGGGTGACGCTCAGGTGGAGATACCAAAAGATGTGGCGCAGCTTAAAGCGTTGTGCAGCGGAGAGGAACTTCATTCAATCCGTGTCTGCGCGCATACCATAAAGGGGATGGCTTCGAATTTATGTGCGCCTGCTCTGCGCGATGCGGCTTTTGCCATTGAGGGGGCGGCTCGCGATGGGGATCTTGAGGGTGCAAGGGCAGCTCTTTCTGAACTTGAAAAGATCGCGGTAATGACAGTTGAGGCGATAAAGGCGTAATGCCGGTTAATATCTCCACTCTCGCTCCAGTCAACTTTTTTTGCCGTTTTATTAAAATAACCGGTCTCGCAAACAGGGAATATTTACAGTGAAAATCCTCCTTGCAGAAGATGATAAAATATCCCGCAGATTGCTGGAAAGAGTGTTCAGCGGCTATGGATACGATGTTGTCAGCGCGTCTGACGGCGATGAAGCGTGGCGTATTCTGGAAGAGCCGGAACATCCGCATCTGCTGGTTCTTGACTGGATGATGCCCGGTGTTACCGGGGTCGAGATTGTGAAGCGTCTGCGTGAACGACCGGATGGACACACGTATTACGCAATAATTCTCACAAGTCTGGATACACCAGATGATCTTGCTTACGCTCTGGATGGTGGGGCGGATGAGTTTGTATCAAAGCCTTATCATGCCGATGCGCTAAGGGCGCGAGCAAATGTCGGCAGACGGATTGTCAGCCTTCATCACACCCTTTCCGAAAAAATACGCCTGCTTCAGGAGGCAAATGCAACAATATCGCATCTTGCTGCAACGGATGAGCTTACCACCCTTTATAATCGACGGTATTTTAACGAAAATCTTACTAAATCAATAAGTGCGGCAAAGCGTTACAAGTTCCCGCTTTCGCTTGTTATGGTGGATATCGACAAGTTTAAGGCTGTGAATGATACTTATGGGCATTCCTCCGGGGATACGGTTTTAAAGGCATTTGCCGATATATTGCGGAGCCTTGCCAGAACGGAAGATGTTTCTGCCCGTTGGGGGGGGGAAGAGTTTATAATCCTGCTTACTCATACAGCCCGTGATGGTGCTGCTGTTATGGCTGAACGTGTGCGGAGTAAGATGGCTTCAGAGTGTCTGCGCGTAACCTCTATTCCGGTTACAGTCAGTCTGGGTGTGGTTGAATGGGGAGATGGAGAGGATCCGGAATTGCTTATAAAACGGGCAGATAAGGCACTGTATCGCGCAAAGGATGAAGGGCGCAACAGGGTAGTTCTGGGGTGAATATGCTTAAAACAGAGGGGAAGTAAGTGAATACAAACATTACTATTCTTGCAGTTGATGATATTGAGATGAATCTCGAAATGATTGAGTTAATGTTGACCGGGCCTGATCGGCTCGACAATATTATCATGCTGCGAGCTTCAAACGGCGAGGAGGCCCTCGACATCCTCAGCCGTAACTCAAAAAATATAGATATTATACTCCTTGATCTTCAAATGCCTGTTATGGATGGATTTGCCGCTCTTTCACGAATCAAATTCGATCAAGCCCTGCTGGCAATTCCGGTTATAGTAATGACCAGCGACAAAGGGGAGGCAAACAGATGTCTGGCTCTCGGGGCAAACGATTTTCTTACCAAGCCATATGACCCACAGGAGTTGCGACTGAGGGTTCATAATCACGCCAGGATGAAACAGATGCTTGATGAGTCAATGCAGCGTGAGGAAACCATGGCGAGAATTTCCGAGTTGTTAGAGGGTAAAAATGCACAGCTCAGCCAGGCTATTACTTTGGCAGATCGCGCAAATCGTGCCAAGTCAGAGTTCCTTGCAATTATGAGCCACGAAATCCGAACCCCAATGAATGGGGTAATCGGTATGATCGGTCTGCTGCTGGATACTGATCTGACCGATGAACAGCGTGGATTTGCCGAAATAGTAAACAGAAGCGGTGAAAATCTGCTCTCGATTATCAATGATATTCTCGATTTTTCAAAGATTGAAGCGGGCAAGCTGCAGATTGAAATGCTCGACTTTGATATGAAGGGGACTCTGGAGGATACGGCTGAAATGTTGTCTATGAGGGCTGTTAAAGCTGGTCTTGGGTTGAGTTGTAAAATAGCTCCAGATGTCCCGATAGAGTTGAGGGGCGATCCGGGGCGATTGCGTCAGATTATTACAAATCTTGTCGGCAACTCTATAAAATTCACCAAGCAGGGGGAGATCATTATAAGTGCGGTGCTTGACTCTGAGTCGGAGCATTCCGCTGTTATCCGTTTTGAAGTTACAGATACAGGGATAGGTATTCCAGAGTCTCGAATTAATGCGGTATTTGAACCATTTATACAGGCAGATGGCTCAACAACCCGTAAATACGGTGGAACCGGACTTGGGCTGGCAATATGTAAACAGCTTACGGAACTTATGGATGGTGAAATAGGCGTGATAAGCGAGGATGGCAGAGGTTCTGCTTTCTGGTTCACTGCAAAATTTGAGAAGCAGAAACCGGAGATTTCAGAAAACGAAGTTGATAAAGCAGCAGTTGAAAAAAACCATCAGACACTAAATGATAAAAGCCGTATTCACATTCTGCTTGCCGAGGATAATATTATCAATCAGAAAGTCGCCCAGACAATTCTGCTTAAACTCGGTTACAAATCTCAAGTAGTTGCAAACGGGCTGGAGGCGGTTGCGGCGCTCGGTATGATTAACTACGATCTTGTTCTGATGGACTGTCAGATGCCGGAGATGGATGGTTATGAAGCAACCGCTTTAATCCGTAATCCTGAATCAAAAGTGCTGAATCATAATGTTCCGATAATTGCTATGACGGCAAATGCCATGAAGGGTGATAGAGAGAACTGTCTGGCTGCAGGTATGGATGATTATCTGGCTAAACCGGTCAAGAAAGATGTACTTCTGGCTCTTCTGGAAAGATGGCTGTAAAACTGAAAGAGCTGTTATCTGTTAATTAAACTTTTTCGTATAAAGTTCGATAGCTTCGCGTAACCCCTTCTTCATCCCGCGTTTCCATGGACCTACTGCAACCAGCCGTAAATTTTCAGGCTTAAAGAGGGCTGTTGCAGTTTTCTGGATGTCAACGGCTGTTATGCCTCGGGCTTCAGCCTGATCCTCTTCAATGCTTCTGACAACCCCCATAAGTTCACCCCAGCCATAGCGTCCACCCATTTCGTAGGCTGAATCACGGCTGAACTCCAGGTCAAAAATATAGGAGTTGCGTATGCGTTCAAGCTCTTCCGTCGGTATCGGCTTGTCAGTTATGCACGTCAACTCCTCAAGAACCGCTCCTACAGCTTGAATCAGGTTTTCCGGTGCGGTTGAAAGATCAAATGCCAGGCATCCGGTTTCGTCGTAAGTGCCTATAGATCCATCGACCGAATAAACAATACCAAGCTCCTCCCGTAAGCGGAGATGCAGTCGTGAACTCCCTCCGCCTGCAAGGATGCGTCGCAGAAAACGGAGTGACATTACACGGTCGTCATTCCGCGCAAAACCTAAAAACGCCAGCTGCAGATTCATCTGGCTGTCTGAGTCGTGAACGCAGCTTATTTGGGGCGAGAGTTGTCGTGGCGTAAAGAGAGGGGTCGCAGGGATAGTATTGCTGCGCCAAGCGCCAAAGCATTCATTAGCTGCAGCAAGTATGGTGTCATTTGCTACCGGACCGGAAACCGCTAATACAGCATTTTCAGGGAGATAGTAGTTTTTAAGATGCTCCTCCAGATCTGCCTGCTGAATAGCCGAGATGCTCTCAAGTGTCCCTATGGTAGGCATACCGAGAGGGTGGCGCGGCCAGAGCAGTCTGCTGACTATGGTGTCAGGGTTTATCTCTTTTCCCTGTTCATTAAGATCTTCTCTGGCTTCTTCGGTAATGATCCTTTTTTCAGTTTCTATTCCGCTGAAGAGCGGTTTTAAGAGCATTGAGGCAAATATTTCCATGCCGCGCTTTACTGCGGAGGGGTGAACGCGTGAATAGTAGTAAGTAGATTCGGCATCGGTTGCGGCGTTTGGGGCTCCGCCGATTATTTCAAAAGCTGACTCGATTGAAAGGGATGTGGGGAAGTCGGCAGTACCTCTAAAAAGTATATGTTCAAGAAAATGCGAAAGACCTTCCCTGCCGGGCGGGTCGTTACGTCCCCCGACTTTTAAATATATAGCCAGTTCAGCCGAGTGCAGGTGCGGCATTTCGACGGTGACGACTCGCAGTCCATTTTTCAGTGTAGTGAGAGTGTGGCGTATCATTTAAGGGTTAACTCCGATGCCTGAATTTAAGAAGGCCTGGTAAATTCTGAGGATGTCTGGAGATGTATATATAGCAGGAAAGTGCAGTCTGTTACGATAAAAAAAGCTCTTCTGTTTTACAACAGAAGAGCTCTCTTTTTCTGGAAGCCCGCGACCGAAAGGTGGCGGGCTAACTAGGGCAACCCTCTTTGCAGTGGGAAACCGGACGAATTCTAAATCTTGCAGTCCACATCGGCAGGGTCTCCTTTCATGTAATTATTTAATTCCTAACAGGATGATTTTTATCTTAATACTATTTGAAAACTTGTCAAGCGTTAAATTTGAATATGCAATTAGCTCTATTTTCAAGAATCACTAAAGGGTCGGATTATGCAATGGAACTCTTGCTGTATAGTATGTCAATTTAACCTGTTTTTTGTGCTTGCAATCAAAAAATGAAAATGATAGAAACAGTAAATTACTTGCCGAAGTGGTGGAATTGGTAGACACGCAAGATTCAGGTTCTTGTGCTCGCAAGGGTGTGCTGGTTCGAGTCCAGTCTTCGGCACCATTTGACAACTAAAAGAAGTATGTAGCAATTTAAAGCCCTTGAAATTCAAGGGCTTTTTTATTATCTGTTGTCCGTGATGGTCTATGCTTGATATGCTCGAATCAGGTTGTTTTAGGGGTGTTTATTGCGCCGTCTGGGATTTGATAAAGATGAAATATGCGCCCACGGATTCAGGGCAATGGCGCGGACGCTGCTGCATGAAGTCTTAAACTTTCACCCGGACGCAATCGAGGCGCAGCTTGCCCACGCCGTACCGGATCGGCTGCGAAATGCCTACAACCGAACGCAGTTTATAGCCAAGCGCCGACAGATGATGCAGGTCTGGTCTGATTATCTGGATGGGCTGAAGAAGGGGGCAAAGGTGTTCCCGTTTATGTCAAAGGCCGCATAGGGTAAAACAGGGATTATCGGAGTAGCATTATTTCAAGCGCGCCCCGTCTCTTGCCTTGGATAATCTTGACGGGCTTACCCCAGCCGCTAATAAGCCCTGCAATGGCAGAAACGAAGCACACAACAAGAAATAGTACTATTAAAAATATCAGTCCCATTACCACCGCCCGAATAATTCATCATCAAGAGTGTCTGGTTTATATGGCTTGTTTGGCTGTGAAAAATACACCACTAAACCCCATATAACTAAACCCAGCAAAATTAGGCCGGAAATAGCCGCTATGAACGAAGCAATAAATAACATCATGTAGGTATTCTGCGACAATAAACTGTATAAAAAGTACAAGTATTATGTTTATGATGAAGCACTCTACAAGAAATACAGGCTCACGGAAGAGGAGATAGACTACGTTGAAGCTGTCATTCGTCCGATGCACTTCAGCAGCGGGGACGACGGCGTGGAAGTGCGGGTCCAGGACGGTACGATCTGGCTGTCGCAAAAAAACATCGGGCTGCTCTTTGAGACCACCCCGGAAAACGTGTTGATGCACTTGAAGAATAACCATGATAAAAATTATCTGGAGGGTTAAGATAGCTCCAGCTAT
This sequence comes from Desulfuromonadaceae bacterium, assembly GCA_028683855.1. GTDB lineage: Bacteria > Desulfobacterota > Desulfuromonadia > Geobacterales > Pseudopelobacteraceae > JACRCG01. The sequence continues at coordinate 73,534 of JAQUHA010000018.1, read as the reverse complement.
TTGAAGGCTGTACGAGGTGCCGGAGCGCCCCGCAATAGTCCTTCCGTACTCAGGTCTTCGTCAATATCAGGCCAGTGGATGCCATAACCGCCTCCGCTGGTCTGCCAATTTTCACGGGCTTGCTGTGTAGCATTGGCAAGCCGTGGATACCAGATCAGCGGAACGGATATGCTTCTGCCGTCCATAAGATCAACAGCAATTACGTCATCATCTATATGTATATTTCTTACCCGCTCATCTGCTTTAAGCGCCAAAGTACCCATGCCATGCCTCCAGTAGGGTTATACGGTGTTCGATTACCAACAGCTGAATAGTTCGCAGTTCACGCGGGGGAAAGCCGATGCTTGATGCAAGGGCGATAGGATCAATCCAGAATTTTGCTGTCTGGTCGTCACGATCAATATGTATGTGTGGCGGCTCTGTTGTCTCGTGACTATGGAAGTAAAACCTGTATGGCCCGGAGCGTAAGACTGTCGGCATTCATCTAATCCCCCTGTTTTTCAGAGAGCATAGCATATTTCACGGCAGATTTCATCCCGCGAAACTGCTTGATACTGACTCACAGCTATGGGCTTGCAAAATTCGGCAGGCAGTTTGTTCTTTGCCACGCCCTGCTTTTTCTGAACCCGTCCGTATCGCTGCATAACGAATTGGTAGAAGTCTACGACTTCCCGACGGGCAGTATCGGGAAGGGTGGAGAGGTCAAGGGTTTGGGCTGTAGCTTTCATAGTATTGTCACCATTGCTGAATTTGTTGCTTGAATATACAACGATCATGCGCGTATGGCTACACAGAATCTATACCCCGAAATCTGCGCCAGTTCTCATTGAATTTTCAGCCATTGTGCATACAAATACTTGATCTTCATCTTTCACCTCATCGGTATGGAATACGGATATCGGGTATCCGTATTCTTATATACTGGTGAGGAAGCTCAAATTATTACAGACAGGTATTTAGTGGATGTAGTAAAGAAATATGGTCGGAATGAAACCAACAGCCGCATATTTACTACTTTATTTTCAGCAGAACATAGGACGCTAAACGGGGGAGATGATGTGATACAACTTAATTTGCATTCTCATTAAAGCCTTATCCTGTGGCTATTTACAAAGTTTTCTGCTAATAGATTCAAATACTTTTGACCCACTAAAATCCAATATTTGGCCTGTTACACAGAAGGTTATTTCCATGAGCCTCATCAAGTCAAAACAGCGCGTCGCTGACCACGGGGAGGTGTTCACCCCCGCCTGGATGGTCGAGGCGATGCTCGACCTCGTCAAGGGGGAGACCGAGCGCATTGACTCGCGTTTTCTGGAGTCAGCTTGCGGGAATGGGAACTTCCTCGTCCGGATACTACAGCGTAAGCTCGCTGTGGTCGAACTCAACTACGGCAAGTCAGAATTTGAAAAGCGGCACTTTGCCCTTCTTGCCCTGATGTGCTGTTACGGAATTGAACTCCTGGCGGACAACATCGTCGAATGCAGAGCTAATATGCTGGAGATCTTCGCCGACTATCTGGATATTGATGAGTCGGATGACCTCTATGAAGCTGCTTTCTATGTGCTTTCGCAGAACCTCATTCACGGTGACGCTCTGAAGATGCGTACCAGCGATGACCAGGCGATTACTTTTGCCGAGTGGGGCTACTTTGGCAAGGGGAAGTTTCAGCGTCGTGATTTCCGCCTCGATACTCTCTCCCAGATGTCGGCTCTCAGTGAGGAGGGCTCGCTTTTTGCCCATCTCGGCAAGCATGAAATTTTTAAACCGGCAAGTACCTGGCCGCCGATGTCGGTGAGTGAGATTGCAGCTTTGGAGGGAGAATAAATGGCCAAGATAGACGTAAAAGGCACGTCCATCACTGTGTATGCCGAAAACGACATGGACTTTATTTCTTTAACGGACATGCTCAAGGCCAAAGACGGGGATTTTTTCATATCCGACTGGCTGCGCAACCGAAACACCGTGGAGTTCCTGGGTATCTGGGAACAGGTTCATAACCTCGATTTTAATTATGGCGGATTCGCCACAATTAAAAGTCATGCGGGGCTTAACAACTACAAAATCAGTGTCAAAGAATGGATAGCCCAAACCAATGCCATTGGGCTTGTTGCCAAAGCAGGGCGCTATGGTGGCACCTATGCCCACAAGGACATCGCCTTCGAGTTCGGAATGTGGATCAGTGCGGAGTTCAAGATTTATCTCATCAAGGAATTCCAGCGTCTGAAAGAGACGGAATATCAGCAAATGGGCTGGGACATCCGCCGCAACCTGACCAAAATCAACTACCGTATCCACACTGACGCCATCAAATCCAACCTGATACCACCGGAACTAACGCCGCAGCAGATCAACCTCATCTACGCCAGCGAGGCGGACTTGCTGAATATGGCACTGTTCGGCAAAACCGCGAAACAGTGGCGCGATGAAAACCCCGACAGGAAAGGGAATATCCGCGACGAAGCCAATGCCTCGCAACTGGTCTGTCTGGCCAATCTGGAAACCCTGAACGCCCATTTCATCCATCAGGGACTGGTGCAGTCCGAACGGCTTACCTTGTTAAACCGGACCGCCATCCAACAGATGAAACTGCTGTCGTCCGATGCAGGGGTGCGGCGGCTGGTAGGGAAACAGCCATGACCAGTCAGGCAGGGTTTACGCTCCGTGGTCGTAATCCTGATGTATTGACCTGCATTGCCAACCTCTCGAACGATGAAGTTTTCACGCCACCCGAGTTTGCCAACAGTATGCTGGACACCCTCGCCGAGGCGTGGGCAGCAAATAATAAAGGTGCTAACATTTGGGCGGACAGTTCAGTGCGGTTTCTGGATCCATTTACAAAATCAGGGGTGTTTTTGCGGGAGATCACCAGCCGTCTCACCAAAGGCCTGGCGGCTGTAATTCCGAATCTTGATGATCGGGTTGATCACATCCTGACTAAGCAGGTGTTTGGTATCGGCATCACCCATCTCACCAGTCTGCTGGCAAGGCGGAGCCTGTATTGCTCAAAGCACGCAAATGGTGAACACTCTATCGCCAAATCCTTCGACAGCGATCAGGGGAACATCTGGTTCGAGCGTATGGAGCATACATGGAATGAAACCAAGTGTGTTTTCTGTGGTGCGCCAAGAGCAATTCTGGACCGGGAGGCGGGACTTGAGAACTATGCCTATGCATTCATCCATACTAACGACATTAAGGCTCGCATCGCCGAGCTGTTTGGAGGCGTCATGCAGTTCGACGTTATAATCGGAAATCCCCCGTACCAGATGAAGGGAGGGGCAGGTGGTTCAAGTGATTCATCCATCTATCACCTGTTTGTAGAACAGGCAAAAAAGCTTGAACCAAAGTATTTGTCAATGGTGGTTCCCTCCCGTTGGCTTGCGGGTGGACGCGGACTTGATGAGTTTCGTAAGGAAATGCTTGGCAGCGGGCAGATTCGGCATCTGATAGATTTCCCCAATTCGGGTGATGCGTTCCCTGGTGTTCAGATCAAAGGTGGTGTTTGTTACTTCCTTTGGGAACAGGCACATCATGGATGCTCGAATGTAACTACAATTCGTGGAGATGAGGTCATAGGACCAACCGCCCGTGACCTCAGTGAGTTTGACGTTTTTGTACGGGATGCGCGTGCAGTAAACATACTTCACAAGGTCATAACTGCTACTCACATCGGGATGGATGCACTTGTATCAAATAGGGAACCGTTCAAGTTGGAGTCTAACTTTGCGAACTTCCACTCAGATAAACAAAGTGGAGACATCGCTCTGTACCGGATCGCGCCCGGCAAAAGGCGAGTTGATTGGGTTGCGCGCACTGAAATCGTAAAAAATACGCAACTCATTGAATTGTGGAAGATATTTGTGCCGAAGGCATACGGCGCGGGTGAATCGGTTCCACATCAGATTCTCGGAAAGCCAATCATCGCGCCTCCCTCTTCTGTATGCACAGGCTCATATTTGGCCATTACTGCTGATTCTGAGATAGCTGCCCGGAGCATCCAGTCGTACTATGTAACCAAGTTCTTCCGCTTTCTCGTCTCCCTCCGTAAAATTACCCAAGACGCCTTTAGCCATATGTACTCATGGGTGCCACAGCAGTCATGGGATTGCACATGGACTGATGAGGCTTTATACAAGAAATACGATCTGTCTCAGGATCAGATCTACTATATTGAGGCTGTAATCAAGCCAATGGATCTCAGTACCGAGGACGGTGATGAGTAAGAATATTGAGGAAATCTTAACACCTAAGCCGGAAGCCAGACCGCGCATTTACGCCTACTCTATTAATGACACTGCGCACAAGGGTCTTCTCAAGGTGGGGCAGACAACGCGGGATGTGAAACAGCGTATCGCCGAACAGGTGAAGACCGCCGCCATTAAGAACTATAAGATCGAGCTGGACGAATCCGCCGTGCGCGACGATGGCACGATCTTCTCTGACCATCAGGTGCGAGCCGCCCTTTCAAAGAAGGGCTTCGCAAAGATTGAACTGGAGTGGATGCGCTGCTCGATCGCCGATGTAAAGACGGTGCTTACAGAACTCCGCACCGGGCTGAAGCTTACCGGTACTCATCACGAGACTTTCCCGATGCGCCGGGAGCAGGCCGATGCGGTAGACAAGACCTTTGAGTATTACAACTCGATATGGGGTGAAAACAAGGATGCAGTCCCGCGCTTCCTCTGGAATGCCAAGATGCGCTTCGGCAAGACCTTCACCTCGTACCAGTTGGCAAAAAAACTTGGTGCAAAACGTGTGCTGGTGGTGACGTTTAAGCCTGCTGTCGAGGATGCCTGGCAGACGGACCTTGAATCTCATGCTGACTTCAATGGCTGGCAGTACCTTTCGCGATCGTCCGGCAGCGACCCTACGCAGATTGATCGCTCAAAGCCGGTGGTCTATTTCGGCTCCTTTCAGGATCTCCTTGGACGCGATGATGCCGGTAACATCAAACCGAAGAACGAATGGCTTCATGCAGTTAATTGGGATCTCGTTGTCTTCGATGAATACCATTTCGGTGCGTGGCGGGATACCGCCAAGGAACTCTTCGAGGGTGAGGAAGACGCTATCGCCAAAAAGGAGGCCAAGCTCGAATATGCCGCCGGCCTGGAGGGGATGAATGAAGACCTCAACATGCTTTCGGAGAAGGAGAGCGAGTTCCTTCCGATCACAACCAAGGCGTACCTCTATCTATCCGGAACCCCGTTCAAGGCACTGGCTACGGGCGAGTTCATAGAGGAGCAGATTTTCAACTGGACCTATACCGATGAGCAACGCGCCAAGGAAGAGTTTGCTGACATAAACCCCGGCAAGTGGAACCCCTATGGTGCTTTGCCGCAGATGCGTTTGCTCACCTACCAAATGCCGGACGAGTTGCTGGCAATCGCCAGCGGTGGAGAGTTCGACGAGTTTGATCTCAACGAGTTCTTTGCAGCCACCGGTACTGGTGCTGGCACGCAGTTCAAGCACAAGAACGATGTGCAGAAGTGGCTGGATATTATCCGTGGCTCGTACCTGCCACAAACAAAAGAGAGCCTGAAAACCGGGACACGACCGCCGTTCCCGTATTCGGATGTACGGTTGCTGCCGTATCTCCAGCACGCATTCTGGTTTCTGCCGAATGTTGCCGCCTGTCAGGCGATGGCAAACCTGCTGGCAGAGAAGCACAATACCTTCTGGCGGGGTTATAAAGTTATCGTCGCAGCCGGTGCGTCGGCTGGTATTGGACTTGAAGCATTACCACCTGTGCGTTCAGCAATCGGGAGTGGATTCGAGACCAATTCTATCACGCTGTCGTGTGGCAAACTGACAACCGGCGTTACTGTGCCGCAGTGGTCATCAATCCTGATGCTTCGCAACCTCAAGTCACCAGAGACCTACTTTCAGGCTGCCTTCCGGGTGCAGTCCCCCTGGTCCATCAAGAACCCCAACGGCGATAATCCGAACGAAGAGGAAATCCTCAAACCGGTCTGCTTCGTGTTCGACTTCGCGCCCACCCGCGCGCTGCGACAACTGTCCGAGTATGGCATCGGGCTGTCGCCTAACGAACCGAACCCGGAAAACGCTGTCAAAGACCTCGTTTCTTTCCTGCCCGTACTGGCATACGACGGCGCCAATATGACGCAGATCGACGCGGGCGGCATCCTTGACATCGCAATGGCAGGCACATCTGCCACGCTGCTGGCTCGCAAGTGGGAGTCAGCACTGCTGGTAAACGTGGATAACGACACTCTGCGCCGCATACTGGACAACCCCGAAGCAATGGCCGCAGTGGAGCGCATCGAGGGGTGGCGTTCACTCGGTGATAACATCATTGAGACGATCATCAACAAGAGCGACAAGGTTAAGGATCTCAAGAAAAAAGGCAAAGACGGAGACTTGACGGCGAAAGAGAAAAAGGAGCTGACCGACGAGGAGAAGGAGTACAAGTCCAAACGCAAGCTCGTTCAGGAAAAACTGATCAAATTTGCTACCCGCATCCCTGCGTTCATGTATCTGACTGACTTCCGCGAGAACACCCTTCAGGATGTCATCACCAGGCTCGAACCGGACTTATTCTTGACCGTCACCGGCCTGACAGTGCAGGACTTCCACCTGCTGGTTCGCCTGAAGGTATTCAATACCGAGCAGATGAACCAGGCTGTATTTGCGTTCCGCCGCTATGAAGACGCATCACTTCGCTATACGGGGATTGAGAGCCACGATGGTCTGACTCATTACGGTCTTTACGATACTGTGGTGGCGAGAGATTGAGGGAAACACAAACAAGGAGAACAACAAAATGGCAATGACCGTTGAAATCAAAGGCAACAAACTCAGCATAGAAATTGATCTGGAAAAACCGACTCCATCAGCATCCGGTAAAACGCTGGTGGTTGCCAGTACGAGGGGAAATGCTGTAACCACTGCAATGGTGGATGGTAAGCCTGTCACTATCGGGCTGAATGCGTATATCAAGCCGTAAGCTTTGCCCTAATCTCTTTGGCAATAAATTCTTTTGAGGAATCCCCCACCTTTGGTGGGGGATTCACAAAGTTTGATAATGGAAGACAAGCTCCCGGCTTGGGTGCTGATTTTCTAACAAAGATCGAACTTGCTCTTCAGGACATTGCCGCAGCACCGGAACGCTGGCCGATAGTACGTGACAATATCAGAAAGGCGGCTGATCCGACGATTTCCGTATTCATTGTTATACTGAATTGATCCTGATGAAATCATCATCCTGGCTAGCGAGAAAATTTGTGTAGTAGTCTTCATGTTACTACACAAGAAAGATATTGCGGTGGATGATACTGTACTGATTCGAGTCCGGTGCGGCTACATCAACCACTACACACTGGAATCCTTGAGCAGTTTGCTAAATGATGTATTTTCAGCTGGTTGCAGAAATTGGTGGTGTTTCCAGTCTTCGGCACCATTTGACAACTAAAAGAAGTATGTAGCAATTTAAAGTCCTTGAAATTCAAGGCTTTTTTATTATCTGTTGTCCGTGATGGTCTATGCTGATATGCTTGAATCAGGTTGTTTTAGGGGTGTTTATAAGGGTGTTTAGAAAAACCCTCAAATCAAACACCCCCAAAAGGGGAAAACTGAGCTAAGAGTGGAAATCATGGGAGGTAGTAAGAATGATACCGGAAACATTGCACGAGATTATGAAGCAGGATGGAGTGGTTGCTATTGCAACTCTGGGGAAAGATGGTCCTCATTTGGTGAATACCTGGAATAGCTATCTTAGAGCTACTGATGATGGTCGTCTGCTTATACCAGCCGGTTATATGCATCATACCGAGGCAAACATTAATTTCAACCCTGATGTGTTGATAACTCTGGGCAGCAGCAAAATTAAGGGGCTGTACGGGCCGGGTGCTGGGTATTTGATTAAAGGTAAGGCGGTGTTTGTTACGTCGGGTCCGGATTTCGAGCTGCTGAAGTCAAAATTTGAATGGCTGCGTGCTACGGTTGCAGTTACTATTGAGTCTGCCACACAGACCTGGTAGTTATCCGCTTATGCCGGCAGTCTATGATCTCTTTTTAAATTGAGCATTCTCTGTCATAATCTGCTACGGGAGCGGTTTGCCCCCGTAACAGATTCAGCTAAAAACAGTAAGCAAGTTTTATCTAATCAAACAGCTCCTGCAGAAAAGATTTTTTGCGGTGACTCTTGTAGCCGTGCGAATCGTCGTGACCATGCTTTGAAGAATATCCGTTCATATATGCCTGTTGTTGTGGTACGTGCTGCTGTTGCGATTGTAATGGTGTGGCTGATGCCTGTGGTGCAGAACGTTCAATAATTTTGTCGAGTTCACCACGATCAAGCCAGACCCCACGGCAATCGGGACAATAATCAATTTCAACTCCCTGTCGCTCTGTCATAACAAGATTTACGGTAGTACATACGGGGCATTTCATAAATTCATTCTCCTTTTCTTATTTGATAAATGGTTGATTTCAGCTAAATCAGCATCTGCCGGTTTTTTAAGATTAATATATTATCTGCGATCAAATGGCACTACGGCAGGTTCCCCCCTTTTCTTCTTGATATAACGGTAAATAAGATAGCCTCCTCCAGCCAGAAGAATGATCTCAAATATGCCGATTCCGCCGCCTCCGGCGCCACCCATGCCGCTAGCACCGGCAAAGCTGCTGAATAGCATACTCCCTAGCATTCCCCCTGCGAGACCTCCAGCCATACTTCTCATAAAGCCACCACCGCTTGACTGTTGAAAGCCGCCGGATGCCGGTGCGCTCTGTTGTCTTGGTGGTGGTTGGTATGAAGGAGCTGCTGCCGGTCTTGAATAACTGCGTGAGCCTCGACTGCCGAAAGATCGCCTGCCGCCGGCTCTTGCTTCAGCTGTAAGCTCAAGAATGGTAATACTCAAAAACAATACTGCTGCCATAACGGTAAAAATTTTTGTAAAGTGTATCTTCATTTTACTGCCTCCTGTGTGGTGTGCCGAACCATGTAGGTTCAGTTATTGCGGTTTTATCCGTTCTGTTCGATTTGGCAATCCTTTCCGTTGCGAGAATGCTCCTTCATCAGGGAGTCTGCTGATTAGCGGGTAAAAAAAAAGACCTCTATCCACAAGCGTAATACGCTCTGGATAAAAGTCTTGCTTGCGATATATATCGTTCCCTGTCCGAGTCTTGCGACTGTGTTGACGAACACGGGATCAGTCATGTCTCCGACTGATAGCTACTCCCTCTTATTGGGGCGAACTCTACTTTATCTCTGCAGGATAAGTCAAGCTGCATTTTGCAGAAGCAGAAAGTGTACTCCTGGAGAGTAGGGTGATAATAAATTGAAAGCTGTTCCCCCTTTTTGAATTTGACAGAATGAGGGGCGGGGCGTTATACAGTAAGGGTCGCTTTTTGTGAAGCTGTAAGGAGTCGACGAAAGTATTTCAGCTACGCACTAATTTCTCCGGGTAATCGGTGACTTCACGTCCATGCCAAGATCAAGAGAACTTGCCCAGGCTAATCTGGAAAATATTTACCGGATTTTTACCGTACCGGAAGCCCCCGACTCAACGCTCGGGCGCGTGGACCAGGCAATTTCCGACGATCTGATGGGTTTTTTGCAGGATCATATCGTGGCTGTGGAGCGGGATCTCGATGAAATCGAGGGGGACTTCTCGCGATCAAGCATTCCGGAAGATCCCACATACGTCTCTGACTACACCGAATTTCTGAAAGAAAAACTCGTTTCACAATCGGTACACACTGCCTCCCCCGGTTTTATCGGTCATATGACCTCCGCACTCCCCTACTTCATGCTCCCGCTTTCAAGAATCCTGACTGCACTCAACCAGAACCTGGTGAAAGTGGAGACCTCCCGCGCCTTTACCCCGATGGAGCGTCAGGTGCTGGCGATGATGCACCGCCTGATCTACAGCCGCAGCGACGATTTTTACAGCCAGTGGATTCAGAACAGTAACTACTCCCTGGGTGCGTTCTGCTCCGGCGGTACCATCGCCAACCTTACCGCTCTCTGGGCTGCTCGTAACCGCCTCTGCGGACCTTCCGGTGATTTCAAGGGGATCTCTCGCGTGGGACTGGTTAAAGCTATGCAGCACCTGAACTGCCAAGGGCTGGCTGTTCTTGTCTCCCGCAGGGGACACTATTCTCTCGGCAAAGCGGTTGATCTCCTCGGAATCGGGCGTGACAACCTCGTAACTGTTGAGACTGATGAAAACAACCGTATAGACATGAAGAAACTGAGGGAACAGTGTTGGCGACTGAAGGGTGAAGGGATTCTTCCGCTGACCCTTATCGGTATAGCCGGAACCACTGAGACTGGGAATATAGACCCGTTGGAGGCTATGGCTGATTTTGCCGCAGAGTTGGGTTGTCATTTTCACGTTGATGCAGCATGGGGGGGGCCGACTCTATTTTCAGACACTCACCGTGGACTTTTAAAAGGGGTCGAGCGTGCCGACTCGGTAACCATCGACGCTCACAAACAGCTATATGTACCGATGGGGGCCGGCATGGTTCTCTTCAAGGATCCTGCTACCCTCTCCTCCATCGAGCACCACGCTGCCTACATCATCCGCCGCGGCTCGCGTGATCTGGGGAGCCGCACTCTCGAAGGGTCGCGCCCCGGTATGGCAATGCTGGTGCACGCGGGTCTCTCAATTATCGGGCGTAAGGGGTATGAGATTCTCATCGATCAGGGGATTGAACGCGCTCGTCGCTTCGCCAGCCGTATTAATGCTCACCCCGATTTTGAGCTGGTTTCCGAGCCGGAGCTTAACATACTTACCTATCGCTATATTCCTGCACGGATACAGAAGATTCTTGCAGAAGCCACGGCGGCTAAGGTGACGGAGATCAATGAGCAGCTCGATAAAATCATAGAAGCGATGCAAAAACGCCAGAGGGAGGCAGGAAGAACATTTGTCTCCCGCACCCGTCTCACCCCCGGTCGCTACAAGGGGGGTGCCATAACGGTCTTTCGTGTTGTGATGGCAAACCCACTTACCACCGAAGAGATACTTGCCGCTGTTCTTGACGAACAGAGCGAGATAGCTTCCCACCCCGATATCCAGGCGATTCTGAGGCAGATTAAATTTTGAGTACAGGGATATCGGCAATCAGAAAGGGCATGGAAAACAGATAGGTGCAAAAAAGAGGAGTAACCCAACTCAAGGGGCTATGTCTCAACTTTATATAAAAATTATCTGCTTGTCGGTTATAAGTAAGTCGGAATAGGGGCTGCTGCTCCGATATGAATATAATTACGAATAGGGATGCCTGATGAGCCAGTTACCAAAATGTCCAAAATGCAGTTCGGAGTATACGTACGAAGATGGAGAGATGTTTATCTGTCCTGAATGCGCTAATGAGTGGGTAATTGCTCCTGCGGAAACCTCAGATGAAGAGAGTGTAGTTAGGGATGCCTTTGGAAACGAGCTTAAGGCGGGCGATTCCATAACTGTTATCAAGGATTTGAAAATCAAGGGATCATCATCAGTGGTGAAGGTCGGTTCCAAAATCAGGATTATCCGACTTGTCTCCGGTGATCACAATATCGACTGCAAAATCGACGGTATCGGTGCAATGCAGCTGAAATCGGAGTTTGTAAAGAAGGCTTAGAACTGCAGAGAGTCGAGAGTCGGCATCTTCTATCCGATGGGTTGCCGATGCTTCCAACAGTCACTTTGAAGCTGATATTTCAGATTTCTTCGATCTGAACCAGAGTACCAATATATTCCCTATTGTAAAAATAACTGCTCCGACCAGAGCCAATCCTGCTCCCGGTTCTCGATGAATTTCCAGTAGAGCTCTTGGGTAAGGGTACGTCACAGCCTGCTTGATATAAACTCCATAATCGCCGGAAAACCAGGGCTGATTTGGGCTTATGACAGTACGAGTCATTGATGTGCCAGGCTCGGTTAATAATTCGCTGCTGAAACCGATCGGCATCCCTCTTTCAGAGAATACTGCAGAGATAGCGGCAACCCGGAAATAGCTACTGTTAGGGAGTTGTACTAACGAGCCTTCTATAACCTCAATCTGCTGTTTTGATCCACCGAAGGAGCTTGTCAGGTGAGCTGCAGCTATCAGAAGAAAACCGATATGAATTAACTGCGGTGCGAGCAGAGAGGCTAAACTCTGGTTTCTATGTCGCTCTCTTATAGCTTCAAAGGTGCAGGCTAATGTTGCAAACGCAAGTATTGCAATCATTGAAATAGCCAGCCATAGCCACCATGAGTGTTGAAGCGGAACATTTGCAAGCCATAAATAGAGCGGTATGGAGTTTATGGCGTTGGCATATTCACCTTTTAATAGGAATGAGCCTGTTGCCATGGCAATGCAGACAACGGCTATAAGAAAGATACAGAAGTTAATGGATATGAGCAGGTTCCATAGTTTTTTCATGGTTTAGAAGCTGTGCGAACTTTTCATTAGCAGGCTGACTCCAAGATAAGTAAACAGCATTATGATAAAACCTGCAATACCGAGCCAGGCGGATAGAGTGTCCCCTCTGCTCCCTTTAAAGCGGATATGAAGCAGGAGTGAATAATAGAGCCATAAAATTGAAGTCCAAAGTTCTTTTGGAGTCCATAACCAGTAAGTCCCCCATGCATAATACCCCCATATTCCCCCAGAAATCATTGAGGCGGAGAAAAAAGACCACCCTGTTAATGCAACCCTGAACTGAATATCCAACAGGCTTCTCTCTTTTTTTATAATATAGCCAAGGGAGAGAATTGCGCCGATAGTAAAAAGGGCATAAGAGAAAAAGGCAAGAGCTACGTGCGCTTCAAACCATAGAGTGTCGAGAATCTGAGGCATTTGCATAGAAGAGGCAGGAAAAATAAAAGCTATGCCTGCACAAAGAGCGGCACAAACTCCGGTAGCGTTATTGAACCAGTTTTTTCGGGCAAGTGTTGGTGAGAAAGAGGTTGTGAGAGCCATGAGAATAATGGATGCTGAGAAAAACATGAGGGTGTCATGCGGTCCCAGCAGCGGAACGCGACCTGCGGATATACCACGTTTGAATATGTAGATAAGTTCAACTGTAAGCCCGGCAGCCAGAATAGTTCTGGTCAATGAAACAGCCGTGTTACTCTTGCCGGTTTGAAGCTTATTACTCTGGCTCATGAGTCGCATCAATCATTATTTTATATTCTCTGCTGATAAATAATCACCCAATATTTCTCTGGAATGCTCGTCGTCGTGGCAGTGTATGCAGAGATTCTCCCAGTTCGATCCATCAGGAGGATTGTTTTGATGGTTGCCATCCCTGTGGTGAACGGTCAGGAGTTTGAGGTTGCTCTGATCAAACTCACGACCGCACTTGGCACAGACCGGACCAAAGATTTTAAGCGATTTAGTGCGGTAGTTCTCATTTCCATCGATCTCTCCACGCATTTTTTTCACGAGAGCGGCAGCTTCAGCGGCATTTGGAAGTACAACAGTTCTGGGGCTTCGTGATCTCATCGCAAGAAATCCTTTTTAGTGGTGGATCGGAGTTTAAAACCATCTTCACTCTGTGACAAGCTATATTCAGCTTGATATCAATAAAATATTCGTTATCATATAACCCGTTTTAACATTAAAACTCGTGTCGGGGGTATTTATATGACGCTATGGGAAAAAGCTACGGCGGAACTGCTAGATATTATCGAGTGGCTGGATGATACAAGCGATACGATGGTATGGCGATTTCCACGATTCGATAATGAGATAAAGTACGGAGCGCAGCTCGTTGTGAGGCAGTCTCAGTCGGCTGTTTTTGTGGATAGGGGGAATATAGCCGACGTGTTTTCATCAGGGCAGTTCAGTCTTACGACCAAAAATCTTCCGGTTCTTACCACTTTAATGGGGTGGAAGTACGGTTTTCACAGCCCTTTTAAGGCTGAAGTATATTTTGTGAATACCCGTAATTTTACTAATCTGAAGTGGGGAACAAAAAATCCGGTAATACTGCGCGATAATGAATTTGGTCCGGTACGACTGCGGTCGTTTGGTACATACGTGGTAAGAGTAAGTGATCCAGCAAGATTTATTAAAGAGATTGCCGGAACCGCCGGACACTTTACTGTTGATGATATAAGTGAGCAGTTAAGGAATCTTGTTGTAAGCAGATTTTCAGATCTACTTGGGGAGAGTGGCATTCAAGTACTTGACCTCTCAGCTAATTACACTGAACTGTCATCGCTTCTTAATAAGAAAATAGCGTCGGAGTTTCATGAATATGGTCTTGAAGTTACAAAACTACTGATTGAAAACATTTCTCTCCCTGCTGAAGTTGAAGAAGCAGTTGATAAGAAGAGCAGTATGGGAATTATTGGTAATCTGGATAATTATGTTAAATTTCAAGCAGCTCAGGCGCTTGAGAGCGCTGCAAAAAATCCGGGCGGGGATGCGTCATCAGGTGTAGGTATGGGAATGGGATTTGCCATGGCAAATCAGCTCGGAAATATAATGGCTTCTTCTCGTGAGTCTGATGCAGTCCTGCCGCCGCCTCTGCAGGGGAATAACTCTGAAACGCTGTATTATGTGGGAGATAACTCTACAAGGAGCGGTCCGTACAATTTTAAAAATATAGCTATGAAGATTCAAGATGGGGGAATCACAGCAGGGTCCCTTTTATGGAAACAGGGCATGGAAACATGGGCAGTGGCTGAAAGCTTTGATGAGTTAAGATCACTTCTGCAGCTAATGCCTCCTCCGCTGCCATGAATTTGCAGTTTCATACCGATAATAATGTTTTATTTATGAGGGAAAATTTTGGCTAACTGCTCAAACTGCTCAGCTCCTATGCCGTATGGCTCAAACAGGTGTGATTACTGCGGCGGTTTTACCGATATAGATCTTAAAGGGATTCATTACTTTACGACTAATAAAACAGAGTCGGAGCGCATCTGCCCCCGCTGCGGCATATCTCTTTCAACAATTGATTTAACTGCTCAAGAGAAGTTTTATATTGAACGGTGTGAGGTATGTCTTGGGCTTTTCTTCGATCCTAACGAGCTTGAAGCCCTTTTGGAGGGTACGGTCACAAATGTATTTTCCATTGACAGGGATAAACTTGACTGTATCAGGAAAATAGAAAACCGTGACGAAAGGGGTGCTTTCTACATAAAATGCCCTGTCTGCGCCAAAATTATGAATCGCGTAAACTTTGGAACTAATAGCGGGGTTATAGTGGATCGTTGCAGGGAACATGGAGTGTGGCTTGATGGCGGCGAGTTAAGGCGTCTGTTTGATTGGATGAAGGCGGGGGGTAAACTTCTGCAGCAGCAAAGGGATGATGAACAGGGCAAAATCGAGATGCGTGAACTTGAACGGCAGAACCGCAAGCTGCAGGCGCAGTCAAGATACGACACAACATTTACGGAGGAGTCCGGTTATGGGCTCTTTGGCGGTGATTTGAGAAAGTCTGATCCTGACCTTTTTGATATCGTAACAAGAGCAATCGGGTTTTTCATTAAGTAGGCAATGAAAATGCTACCCGTTTAAAAGCTTTACAGTCGCCCTGCCATCTGTGTAGTAATCGATGATGTTCAGACAGCCGTAACTCTGCTCTATGTTGAACATTCCAGCCAGAGGGGCATTTATTGCGTTAAGAAGTACAATCCTGTTAACTCCGCCGTGCGCTACAATCAGCACCTCTTTGCCCGAATGTTTCTCAACTACTTCATTAATTACAGGCATTACGCGAGCTTCTACGTCATTCAGGCTTTCCCCTTTTGGAACCCTGTAGTTAACCAGGTCCTCCAGTCTGGCTTGCCATCCTTCAGGGTAGATGGATTTTATTTCATCCCACGCCATTCCTTCCCATATTCCGATATTCAATTCGCGTAATTCGCTACGCTGGACTGGCTTAAGTCCTAAAGCATCGCTGATGATAGCAGCACCGGTTACGCAGCGTGTCAGATCGCTGGTATAGCAGGCTGATATTTGCTTGGATATCAATCTCTCTTTAAGCTGTTGATACTGGAAAATGCCATAATCAGTAAGAGCAACGTCAGTCTGACCATTATAACGAGGCTGGTCAAATCCGACAACCTGCCCATGCCGTACAAGATAGATGCGGGTATGTGAAGTCACTTAAATTATTTCCTTTTCTATTTTAATCTGCCTAATTCCGTCTGTTCAAGGAGTGTAGTCAGCATTTCAACAAGAGGCATTTCAATTCCGGTGGTTTCGGCAAATTCAAGAGGCTTTCTGAAAATAGCTTCAGTTTCTATCTGTCTCCCCTCTTCTCTGTCAATTTGCATTGATGGTTTGTAAACTCCCATATTATCGGTAAACAGAAGCATTTTTTCTGCATACACATCTTTAATGTTTTCAGTTAGTTGCTGTGCATTGGCTGCTTTTATAACTTCCAGCATTATTTTACGAATCAGACTTCTGGTATGATGTAGAGAGAGGAGTGAGTCAACGCTCTGCATCAGGAGGGCGGATAGTCCGTTAAACGGAATATTCCAGACAAGTTTTTCCCAACGAATCTTTTTAAGGTCATTAGTTGTATGGCAATCAATTTTGCAAGAGTTAAAAATGGAAGAAATTATCTCCAGTCGCTTGCTTTGGGAGGGTTTATATTCGCCTATTGTAATACGACCGGCTCCAAGATGATGTACCTCGCCAGGGGCGCCACGGTTTGAACATAGAAAGGCTATCCCACCGATAATCCGCTCTTCACCAAAGAGATCCGCTAACATTTCTTCATTGCCAAGACCGTTCTGGAGAGTAAGAATTTCTGTTTTATCAGATAGAAGCGGAGTTATAAGCTCTTTTAAAGAGTGGTTTGAGAAAGTTTTCAGGGCAACCAGAATCAGGTCAACTTTGCCAATATCTTCTGAATTGTTATAACCTTGGACATTTGGCAGTTTAAAGTCGCCATTGATAGAATATATCTTGAGACCATTATTTTTTATAGCCTGATAGTCACGTCTCAACAGGAAGTGAACATCTGAGCCTCCCTGCTGAAGCAGAGCGCCGTAATAAAGCCCCAAGGCTCCTGACCCGACAATAGCGATCTTCATTTTGATAATAGACCTCCGCATAAAACAAAAGCGGCATCCAGGATGGATGCCGCTTTTTTAAATAAAAGTTACGCCGTAATTTGTGATTACTTTGCTACAGTTTCAGCCAGTTTGATAGCGATATCTTTGTAAGGGTTAGCGAACAGGATGATCAGGCAGACAACCAGCGCATAAATTGCGAGTGACTCGATCATAGCCAGACCAATCATCATGGTGGTCAGGATTTTGCCGGAAGCACCCGGGTTACGGGAGACGCCTTCAACAGCGCTTTTAACTGCGAGACCCTGACCAATGCCGGTACCTACTGTACCAAGAGCCATACCAATACCTGCTGCAAGAACGCACATCGTGAAAAAACTCATCTTTACTACCTCCACTTGGTTTTGTCTCCTAAACTGTATAGGAGTATATCGGTTTTAATTTAATTAGTGTGCGTGTTCCAGAGAACCCTGAATGTAAATCATGGCGAGGAGCATGAATACAAAAGCCTGAATAAAAGAAACGAGAACACCCATCAGCATCATTGGGAGAGGTACAAGAAATGGTGCCAGTCCGAAGAAAATCATTAGGACAAGTTCGTGACCGTTCATGTTGC
This sequence comes from Desulfuromonadaceae bacterium, assembly GCA_028683855.1. Classification (GTDB taxonomy): domain Bacteria; phylum Desulfobacterota; class Desulfuromonadia; order Geobacterales; family Pseudopelobacteraceae; genus JACRCG01. The sequence continues at coordinate 55,936 of JAQUHA010000018.1, read as the reverse complement.
CAAAGAGACGGAGTGTAAGTGAAACGGGACGGCTCAGGTGACCGATGACTTCGATGAAAAACATTACCGGTGCAAGCCATGCGATTGGTCCGAGGAAATGTTTAATATAGCCTAGGCCGTGGTGTTTAATTCCGACCACATGGGTGGAGATGAATACTATCACTGCGCAGGCTGCCGTTGTGTTTATATTGGCGGTCGGTGGAAAAAAGCCGGGTATCAGGCCGATCAGGTTTGATACAAGAACAAATATAGCCAGTGTGGCAATAAGTGGGAAGAATGAACGACCCTCTTCTCCCATTGTGTCAACGATCATAACTTCAATGCCACCGATGACCGACTCCATGAAATTCTGCATCCCGGTTGGAATCGACTTCAAGGCTGAAGTTGCCATCAGAGATACTACCAGAAGAAGGAGTAGAATAAGCCAGGTATATGAGATCGCATCAACGCTGGCAGCGGGTAGATGCAGCGGAGCAAGCAGTTTGCGGAAAAATTCAAGAAAAAGTAAGGGGTGAACCATGAAGCTAACCTCCCGCGCTGAGAGCGCTGTAAAGTGAAAGTGCTATTATGTTGACTACAATAATTGAGAGCCCTGCAAAAAGTCCGGCTAACGAAAACCAGCCTGACGTGATAATTAAATAAAGAAGAATTCCTGTAAAACTCAAGCGTGCAATAAAGCGAAACTGTGCATAAACAGTTGCTCTAGCGGGTAGCTGTCCAAGGACTCGCTGCATTACATTTCTAATCCAGAAAAAGTTTAGAATTGAAATACAGCCTCCGGCAAGAGAACCAAGAGCAAATTCTTTAGAAAAGAGAGCCCAGCCCGCTAGGGTTAAAACAGACAGAAGCAAGGCACTCCCTTTTATGATGACGGGAAAGAGATTATCCTCGTTGATCATCATCACTTTTTCGGATCTCCCTGCCGGCAATTACATAAACATTCTTGAAGGCGGCGGCAATCCCGATTAATAAAAAGATATAAAAGAACCATGGTGTTGTGCCGAACCAGCGATCAAGCCCCAAACCAAACCATACGCCTATTCCAATAGCCAGAACTACGGAAATGCCCATGCTGGAAACAGTTGCAAGGCTTTGAAAAAGTTCGCGTCTGCTGGAGCTCACGGAGAAACCGATATAATGCGGGACACAAAACCGGTATTGAATAACATGATCTACAATCTCCTGTCAAATACTAAAAGTGCAAAATCAGCTGATCAGTTTGAAAGATTTTTCAGCCGCAGCAATTGTATTCTCGATGTCTGAGTCTGTATGGGCAGCAGAGACAAAGGCAGTCTCAAACTGCGAAGGAGCCAGATATACCCCTTCTTCCAGCATTGAAATGAAGTATTTGGCAAAACTCTGTGTGTCACATTGGCTGGCGGTAGTCCAGTCATAAACTTCATTCTTATTAAAGAAAGCACAGAACATACTGCCGACTCGGGTTGAGTAGATAGGGTAGCCGGCTTTCCTGGCGGCATTTGAAATGCCATCAGCTACAGCGAGACTCTTCTCTTCAAGTTTTTTGTAAAAATCCGGCTGTTTTAAAATACTCAATGTTGCAATTCCTGCTGACATGGCAAGAGGGTTGCCTGATAATGTTCCTGCCTGATATATTCCGCCGGATGGAGATAATTTTTCCATAATATCGCGTCTACCCCCGAAAGCTCCAACCGGTAAACCTCCACCGATAATTTTACCAAGTGTTGTCATGTCCGGTGTAACACCATAAACTTCCTGTGCTCCACCGTAGGCAACTCGAAAGCCTGACATTACCTCGTCAAAGATCAACAGTATTCCTTCATCAGTACAGATTTTGCGCAAGCCCTCAAGAAATCCTTCTCGCGGAGGTACGGTGCCCATATTTCCGGCAATAGGTTCTACAATGATACAGGCGATGGAATCTTTGTTTTTGGAGACCAGCGAGAGTACCGATTCGAGTGAGTTAAATTCAGCGGTTAGTGTGTGTTTTGCAAAATCAGCCGGCACACCGGGTGAATCAGGAACGCCGAATGTTGCTGCTCCAGAGCCGGCTTTAACGAGCAATGAGTCGGAATGTCCATGATAGCAACCGGAAAACTTGAGAATTTTATCACGTCCTGTATATCCGCGCGCCAGGCGAATAGCACTCATGGTTGCCTCTGTGCCGGAACTGACCATTCGTACCATTTCGATAGATGGGACAGCATCTATCACCATATTGGCAAGCACTGTCTCACGCTCTGTAGGTGCGCCGAAGCTTGCGCCGCTTGCCATTGTATCCTGAACGGCTTTTATTACTTCAGGGTTGCAGTGTCCGACGATCATTGGTCCCCAGGAGCCTACATAGTCAATAAAAGTATTGTTGTCTTCGTCGAAAATGTGACTGCCGGACGCTCTTTTAATAAACAGAGGATCTGTTCCTACAGATTTAAATGCGCGTACCGGACTGTTTACGCCTCCAGGTATAGCTGCCTTTGCCAGTTTGAATAGTGTCGTCGATCGTTCGTGGTTCATTAGTGATAACCTCGCATTGATATGTTTAGGGTAAATGTGAAATTAGAGAAAAGTTGGTAACATGAATTATTCCGGTGTGTCAATGGTAAAGCTGTAATCTTATTTACAATTTGGGTAATCACTAAGGTTTCAATAAATTGAGTAGAACCAAAAAAAGAGTTGACAAAGAAAATTAAATGCCATATTAAACGCAACGTTTGTATACAGTATACCGTCCGTTGTAGGGAGGATTTTGATGCTTGGTGCGTATTTGCCAATATTACTTTTAGTACTCGTAGCTGTAGGGTTCGGGCTTGTTTCGCTCGTAATGTCGTCATTAATAGGGCAGAAAAAAAAATCAAAAGTAAAACTGCAGCCGTATGAGAGTGGTTGTGAGCCTGTAGGGACTGCCCGTGAACGGTATTCAATAAAGTTCTATCTGATTGCAGTTCTCTTTATCCTGTTTGATATAGAAGCTGTTTTTCTCTACCCATGGGCAATTCTGTACAAAAAACTTGGTATGTTCGGCTTGGTTGAAATGGCTGTTTTTATAGTTATTCTCTTTGTTGGTTATATTTATGTCTGGAAAAAAGGAGCGCTGGAATGGGAGTAGACAATCCGCTTGGCGATAATGTTATCACAACGTCACTGGATCTTTTGGTTAACTGGTCCCGGAAGTCATCCATCTGGCCGATGACGTTTGGTTTGGCTTGTTGCGCTATTGAAATGATGGCGACCGGCGCATCACATAATGACCTTGACCGTTTTGGTATAATATTCCGTGCATCTCCACGTCAGTCCGACTGCATTATTATAGCGGGAACAGTCACAAAGAAAATGCTTCCGGTAATTATGACTGTTTATGAGCAGATGCCTGAGCCAAAGTATGTTATTGCCATGGGGGCGTGTGCCTGTTCCGGTGGCGTTTTTGATACATATAGTGTTGTTCAGGGTATCGACGAGGCGCTCCCGGTTGATGTGTACATTCCTGGATGCCCCCCCCGACCGGAGGCTCTGTTATTTGGCTTAATGAAGTTGCAGGATAAAATTATGAAGGAACGCAACTCATTTGGTGCAGCTATCGGTCTGGGCGAACGCTATATTCCTGAAGCCGCCTGATTAAGAATAAAATAAGCGCTGGAAAATATAAATCCCACAAAAGGGTTGGATATTATGGCAGAAAACAATCGAGCAGTATTGAAGCTAAAAGAGAAATTTGCCGCGTCAATATTAGATGTCGTCGAATTTAGAGGCGAAGTTACAGTAACTGTAGCGAAAGACGCAATTATCGATATACTTTCGTTCCTTAAGCTGAGTCTCCAGTATAATCAGTTGACTGATCTTACTGCAGTCGATTATCTGAACAAGAAGACCGACAGATTTATGGTGGTTTACCAGCTCTTGTCAATTCCTAATAAAGACAGACTCCGTATAAAAACAGCTGTAACCGAGTCTGATTGCAGAATACCGACTGCTACACAGGTATGGTCAACCGCCAACTGGCTTGAGCGCGAAGTCTTTGACCTGTTCGGCATAGTATTCGAGAACCATCCTGATCTACGCCGTATACTTATGACCGAAGACTGGGTCGGGTATCCGCTTCGCAAGGATTATCCTCTGCAGGGACCAGACCGCGAACCGTATAAAGGGCGCTTGTCGTAGTTTAACTACATCTTTCTGTAATTCGATCAAGAAGAGGCTATACATGGCAACTACTGAAACAATGACATTGAATATGGGTCCCCAGCATCCAAGTACTCACGGGGTTCTAAGACTGGTTCTTGAGCTTGACGGTGAAGTAATTGTTAAGGTTACTCCACATATTGGATTCCTTCATCGTGGTGTTGAGAAGCTCTCCGAACATCGTACATATCATCAGATTCTTCCTTTAACCGACAGGCTTGATTACCTCGCACCAATGAGTAACAACCTTGGTTACATACTCGCGGTTGAAAAGCTTATGGGTGTCGGAGTTCCTGAGCGTGCAGAGACTATCAGAATAATTATGGCAGAGTTGACGAGGCTTGAGTCGCATCTTGTCTGGATAGCCTGCCATGCACTTGACATTGGCGCTATGACTGTTTTCATATACGCTTTTCGCGAGCGTGAAACTGTTATGGAAATATACGAACTTATTTCCGGCGCACGTATGACTTCAAACTTCTTCAGAGTCGGCGGTCTTTCACAGGATGTTCCGGATGAATTTGTGAAAAAGGTCGGAGATTTTATTGATTCAATGCCCGGCTATCTCGACCAGTATGAGGGCCTTTTGACAACTAATCCAATCTGGCTCAAGCGTACAATAGGCAACGGCGTGATTTCGGCAGAGGATGCAATCGATATTGGTATCACCGGACCTGCTTTACGTGGTTCCGGAGTCGATTGGGATCTTAGGAGAGATCATTCTTATGCCGGCTATGATAAGTACGATTTTAAAGTGCCGGTAGGTGAAAAATGCGATACTTTTGATCGCTACAAGGTTCGCCTCATAGAGATGCGCGAGTCCTGCAAGATAGTTCGTCAGGCGCTTGACAGGCTTAAGCCCGGACCGGTTCTAACTGATTCGCCGCAGGTATGCTATCCTCCAAAGGAAAATGTTTATAACAGCATAGAGGGGTTGATACACCACTTCAAAATTGCATCTGAAGGCTTTGCAGCCCCAGAAGGTGAAGTCTATCAAGGTGTTGAGGCGCCAAAAGGCGAGCTTGGTTTCTATATAGTAAGTGATGGCGGAAACAAGCCGGAACGTCTCAGAATCCGTCCACCTTCATTTGTAAATCTACAGGCAATAGAGCAGATGAGTGTGGGGTCGATGATTGCCGACCTGGTTGCAGTAATTGGTACTCTGGACATTGTACTTGGTGAAATAGATAGATAACTCCCGCATGATTCAAAGGAGATGGCGCGCATGAGTGAAGTAGTGGCGCAGATAGAAGAAGAGGAACCGGAAGTCGATCTTGCTAAGGCTGACCAGGTTATAGATAAATATTTTGATTTGCCTGGCAATCTGATGCCGGTGCTTCAGGGTGTGCAGGACGCGTACGGATATGTTCCGCGAAAAGTTGCAGATCATGTGGCAGAGCGTCTGAATGTTTATCCAAGTCAGATTTACGGCGTTCTTACGTTTTATGCTCAGTTTCACCTTAAACCTCGTGGCAAGTTCATTATTCGAGTTTGTGTAGGTACTGCCTGCCATGTACAGGGTGCTCAGAGAATAAAAGAAACATTCTTTAACACTTTGCATATAGGGCATACAGAAACAACGTCGGATCTTCGTTTCACCTTTGAAGAGGTTGCCTGTCTGGGAGCCTGTGGTATGGCGCCGCTTGCAATGGTGAATGACGATACATACGGCAAGATGACGGTACAGAAAGTTGATGAAATAGTAGCCAAATATTCTGCAATCCCGCTTGATTAAGCGGACTCACGCTAGAGGACACAACGCATGGGCGATAATTCAGGTATTCAGATTCTAATCTGTCAGGGGACTGGTGGTATTTCCGCCGGGGCAAAAGGTGTTGAGGCAGAGTTCACTCGCGTCATTGCCGAGCAGGGGCTTAACGCTACAATCGGTAAACGATGTGACGTTATCAAGACCGGTTGCCGTGGTCTCTGTGCCAATGACGTTCTTGTAGACATCATTACTCCGGAGCAGGGGCGCGTTACATACGATTTTGTTTTGCCGGAAGAAGTTGAAAAAATTGTAATGGAGCATATTGTTGCCAGCGCAATAATGGAGAAGCGCAAGGCTAAACCTTATTACGATAAATTTCTTGAAAAACAGATGCGTGTTGTTATGGGCAATTGCGGTGAAATTGACCCTGATTCCCTTGATGCTTACCTTAGCGACTATTCCAATGGATTTAAGGCTATAGAGAAGTGCGTTAAGAGCATGACTCAGGACGAAGTAATTGAAGAGGTTAAGAAATCCGGTCTGCGTGGTCGTGGCGGTGGCGGTTTCCCTACAGGAATGAAATGGTCCTTTTGCAAAGCCTCTCCCGGTGATCACAAGTATCTTATTTGTAATGCTGACGAGGGTGATCCAGGCGCATTTATGGATAGATCCATTCTTGAAGGTGACCCTTACTGTATAATCGAAGGTATGCAGATAGCCGGATTTGCAATTGGCGCAACGTATGGTTATGTTTATGTCCGTGCGGAGTATCCGTTAGCCGTTCAGCGTTTACAGCACGCCATTGATGTATGCTACGAAAAGGGTTATCTCGGTAAGAATATTCAGGGCTGGGGTCTTGATTTTGATATGCGTATTAAAATGGGTGCCGGTGCTTTCGTCTGCGGCGAAGAAACCGCTCTTATGGCATCAATCGAAGGTGAACGCGGAATGAGTCGCCCACGCCCTCCGTTCCCTGCAGTAAAGGGTTTATGGGGACATCCGACAAACATAAATAATGTTGAGACTTTTGCTAACGTCCGTCACATCATTAACAACGGTTCTGATTGGTATGCGGGGCTCGGTACTGAAACGACAAAAGGTACTAAAATTTTCGCTGTTACCGGAAAAGTTAAGCATACCGGTCTTGTGGAAGTGCCTGCCGGAATGAAAGTTCGTGAAGTTCTGTTTGATGTCTGCGGCGGCATAGTAAATAACCGTAAATTTAAAGCTGTGCAGGCAGGCGGTCCTTCAGGTGGTTGTATTCCTGAGGAACTTCTTGATACCCTGGTCGATTATAACGCTCTTATTCAAGCCGGAGCTATGATGGGTTCCGGTGGTCTTGTTGTAATGGATGAAACAACATGCATGGTTGATGTTGCAAAATTCTTCTTAACATTCACCAGAACAGAATCATGCGGTAAATGTGTTCCTTGTCGTATCGGTCTGAAAGTGATGCTTGATATTCTTACAAGAATTACAGAGGGTAATGGTCAGCCTTCCGATATTGAGACCCTGCTTGATTTGGGGGCTGCGATAAAAAAAGCGTCACTATGTGGTCTTGGGCAGACAGCGCCGAATCCGGTTCTTTCAACAATTAATTATTTTAGAAGTGAATACGAATCCCATATCAATGATCAACGATGTCCGTCAAACTGTTGTAAGGATCTGTTGCTGTGGGAAGTATCCGAAGAGAAATGTGTTAAGTGTGGCGCCTGTAAGAAAGCCTGCCCGGTTGATGCAATAGTCTGGGAAAAGGGACAGCTTGCTTATCTGGATAAGGAAAAATGTACCAAGTGCAAATCATGCTACGACGCTTGTCGCTTCATGGCTCTTGTTTAATCCGGTTGTACTGGATTTGGTGATTAAACTTACGAACAGAGGTTTTAGATGGTAAATCTTACAATAGACGACAAGCAAGTCACCGCACCCAAAGACTCAACAATTTATGATGCAGCAAGAATAAATGGCATCAAAATTCCAATACTTTGCCACGATAAGAAACTTAAGCCTTTTGGTGCCTGCCGTATGTGTCTGGTTGAGGTTGAACAGATGAAGGGGCGTCAGATCCCTGCCTGTACAACACCGGTAACCGAGGGCATGATTATTCGTACTGCTACTCCTGAAATTATCAAGGCTCGTGAGCTTGTATTGGAGCTCCTGTTGCTGAATCACCCGCTTGACTGTCCGGTATGTGATAAGGCTGGGGATTGTGATCTCCAGAATCTGGCTTACGAATACAAAGTAGATACAAACCGTTTCTCCGATCTGAAATTTCAGCATGAAATTGATTATAACAACCCGCTGATTGAGCGTGATATGAATCGCTGCGTACTTTGCGGTAAATGCGTGCGTATTTGTGACGAAATAGTCGGTTATGGTGCTCTTACCTTCATTGATCGTGGGATAGAAACAAAAATTGGTTGTGAATTTGAGAAGGGACTTGACTGTGAATTCTGTGGTTCGTGCATTTCAGTTTGTCCTGTCGGGTCGTTGCTCGCTCGACCTTTCAAACACAAGGCTAGATTCTGGGCATTAACAAATCATAATTCTGTTTGCGGTTATTGCGGAACGGGCTGTAACCTAACCCTTGGAGTTAAGGATAATAAAGTACTTACAACTATATATAACGATGAGCAGGGTTTTCATAAAGGGCAGCTCTGTGCTCGTGGTCGTTTTGGCTATCAGTTTATCAGTTCCGACAAACGCTTGACCTCTCCCATGATCCGTAGAAACGGACGTATGACTGAAGCAACGTGGGATGAAGCACTTGACCTGGTTGCCAGTCGTCTCAAAGGTGGAAATGAGGTGGCAGCACTTGCAACTGCACGACTTACCAATGAGGAGTTCTCACTTTTTAGAAAGATGATGCTGGAAAGCATCGGGTCTAAAAACTTTGATCACTCTGCAGGGTATGCACACTCAGCACTTAGCAAAGGATTTGTCAGGAGTTTTGGAGTTTCAGCCTCTCCAGCTTCAGTTCTCGATATTCAGAAGAGTGATCTTCTCCTTGTAATTAAAACAGATTCGTATGAAACTCACCCGGTTGTCGGGTTTGAAATTAATATGGCTGTCAAAAACAGGGGAGTTAAGCTGAATATTCTTTCTGATAAGCGCGGAAAACTTTCAAAGCTGCCAGGCGCAAAAACCGCGATTCATACTCCAGGAAATGAAGTTGCCGTTCTGAATGCAATCTGCAAAGCAATCCTTGATAAAAAACTTGAAGATTCATCTGCAGCCACAATTCCGGGATTCGCTGAATTCAGTAAATCTCTTGAGTTATTTACTCCGGAAAAAGTAGCTGCTCAAAGCGGGATTCCGGCAGAGACGATAATCAAGATTGCAACAGATTATGCTTCAGCTGAAAAAGCTCTGATAATATTCCCTATCGGTCTTGCTTATTCAGGTCATACTGAATCTCTTGCATCGGCAGCAGCTAACCTTGCCATCATTACCGGCAAACTTGGTGAGGAAGGTTCCGGCGTGCTTTGTATGTCTGAGAAAAACAATGGTCAGGGTGCTGTTGATATGGGATTTTACCCTCAAGACGGTGGTATGACTGCGCAACAGATACTAGACTCTTGTGTTGACGGCAAAGTAAAGACACTTTTTATAGCTGGTGAAAATCCTCTAGTATCGTATCCGGACAGTAAGAAAGTTAAGTCGGCTCTTGATAAGGTTGAATTTCTTGTTGTGTCAGACCTGTTTATGACGGAAACAGCTGAACTTGCGGATGTGGTACTACCTGCCTGTTCCTATGCCGAGAAAGAGGGTACTTACACAAGTCTGGACAGAAGAGTTCAATATGTAAAACCTGCAATTCGCAAACTGGCTCAATCAAAATCTGATTTTGAGATTATTTCACAGCTGATTTCTAAAATAGACGGAAAAGAGTCTGGCACTCCGGCAGAACAGTTTTCAGAGATCTGCTCCAAAACTGCTGGTTATGAGGGAATGACTTATTCAACTCTTGGAAATAATGGAGCCTTCGCAACTACAGCAATAAAAGCTTCACTTGTAGTGCCTGAATACACCCCTGTTGTTGCTGATGCTTCTAAGCTTGCACTTGTAACTGGAAGCGTTTTATATCACAACGGCACTTTGTCGCAGCACGGAGAAGGACCTGTTCATGTATGCCCTGAGGCTTATCTTGAGCTGTCACGCGAAGACGCTGCGCGTCTGTTGATAAATGAAAAAGATCAGATAACAGTTACTTCAGAAAGCGGTTCATTACAGCTGATCGCAAAAGTCAGCCCCCGTATTCCTAAAGGTGTTGTGTTTTTACCATATCATTTTCCTGCTGCACCAGCTAACAAAGTCTGGAGCGGTACAGCAGTAACAATGGTTTCCATAGCCAAGTAAATAAGCTTCATAACCAGTTACTTCAAATTGTAAGAAAAGAGGGACAGATGGGAATGGAAATATTAGGTCTTCCGATGATGTACTACATCGCTATGGTTGCCAAGGTTTTAGTGGCGTTTGTGTTTGTGCTCCTGACCGTTGCTTATGCCACCTATGCTGAACGTAAAATTATCGGGCATATGCAGGTGCGTCTGGGGCCTATGCGCACCGGCTGGCATGGGCTTTTGCAACCGATAGCCGATGGTGTTAAACTCTTTTTCAAAGAGGAGATTGTGCCTTCTCAAGCAAGCACATTTGCCTTTCTGGTCGCTCCGCTGATAGCCCTTATACCGGCATTCATAACATTCGCCGTTATACCGTTCGGCGGTGTAATTGAAATAGCAGGATACAAAATCCCGCTTCAGATTGCCGCATATTATGACACCGCTGCCGGACAGGTTTTCGATGTAAATGTCGGTGTACTCTATATTCTGGCAATGTCATCACTAGGTGTGTACGGAATAGTACTCGCCGGTTGGGCTTCCAACAGCAAGTATTCACTGATGGGTGGATTACGTGCCTCAGCACAGATGATTTCTTATGAACTTGCTGCAGGACTTTCGATTATTGCTGTATTCATGCTCTCAGGTACTTTGTCACTTAATAAAATTGTTGAATTGCAGTCAGGAATGGGTGGATTTGCATGGTATGCGTTTAAACAGCCTCTCGCATTTTTTATGTTTTTTGTATGCTCTCTGGCTGAAATAAATCGTACACCATTTGACCTGCCGGAAGCAGAGACTGAGCTGGTCTCCGGCTTCTGCACAGAATATTCTTCAATGAAGTATGCGATGTTCTTTATGGCAGAGTATGCAAATATGGTTACAGTTTGCGCTCTTACGGCAACCTTGTTCCTTGGGGGCTGGAATGGCCCGCTTACTTCAATGATGCCTCTCCTGGGACCTGTGTATTTTGTAGCTAAAGTTTATTTTCTCATGTTTGTCTGTATGTGGATCAGGGCTACCCTGCCACGCTATAGATATGATCAGTTAATGCACCTTGGTTGGAAAGTATTTATTCCTTTGGCACTTCTTAATATCGTTGTAACAGGAATTATTGGATACTTCATTTAAACATTAAGCATTAGTTGAGTAACTTCAAGAACGAGGATGAAAATATGAATCCGATTACACCGATTATTAACGGCATGAAAATTACATTAAGTCATATGTTCATGAAGCCGGTAACCTTGCAGTATCCGACAGAACGCCCGAAAGTTGCTCCGCGCTATCGTGGTTTGCAGGCGCTGAAAGTATCTCACAGTAAAGCAAAGTGCGTAGCCTGTTACCTCTGTCCAACAGTCTGTCCTGCTAAATGTATAACAGTTGAAGCGGGGGAGGATGCGAATCACAATAAGTATGCATCTGTTTATGAAATAGATATTTTAAGATGTATATTCTGTGGTTACTGTGTTGAAGCATGCCCTGTTGATGCACTTAAAATGACGGGTGAGTTTGAGCTTGCAAATTACAAGCGCAGCGATTTCATCTACGCAAAAGAAACCCTCTTAGAAAAGTAATAAAGGAGCAGTGAATGGAAACCCTTTTCTTTCTTATAATTTCGTTGGTTGCCATTGTTTCAGCGATTCTGGTGATAACGTGCAAGAATCCGATCAATAGCGCACTGGCGCTGATAATGACTTTTTTCTGCCTTGCCACATATTACGTCATGCTGGATGCACCGTTTATGGCAGCGGTACAGGTTATGGTCTACGCAGGAGCGATTATGGTTCTGATGGTATTCACCATAATGCTACTGAATATTAGAGTTAATGCTACGAGACAACAGTCCCACAAAGTTCTCTTCAGCATAATTCTAGGATTTTTTACTCTTATCAACACTCTGGTAATTATTTTCAAGAGCCGGGCTGCGCTTCCTACCGGTCCTTATAGTGGTGATATGATAAAAAATATTGGTCATACAGAGCTTATCGGCAAGGAAATGTTTACCAACTTCCTTCTCCCGTTTGAAATTACTTCAATACTGTTGCTTGCTGCTATAGTGGGTGCAGTAATACTGGCTAAGAAAAAAATATAAGAGGGAATCCCACCATGGCAAACTTTAACGGCTATCTAATAATCAGCGCTATACTTTTTTCGATAGGTACAATTGGTGTCCTTACTCGAAAAAACTCGATAGTAATATTCATGTGCATCGAGTTGATGCTGAATGCGGTTAACCTGACCTTTATCACATTCTCGCGTTATCTGGGAAATCTGGATGGACAGATATTTGTTTTCTTTATTATGACCGTGGCGGCAGCCGAGGCGGCGGTAGGATTAGCTCTGATTATTGCCTTCTACAACAATAAAGATACAATTGATGTAGATGAAGTGCAGTTGATGAAGTGGTAATACTGCAGTTACTGATAGATAACATTGTAACGTTTGTATAAAAGGAGTCTTTCATGTTTGACAATGTATGGCTAATCCCGATCCTGCCGTTTATCGGTTTTCTGATCAACGGTCTTTTTGGGAAAAAAATCAAGAATGAAACTGTAATCGGCACTATTGCGGCTGGAGCCGTATTTGGTTCGTTTATCGTATCTTGTATGACTCTTTACAAGCTGCTGTCATTAGGAAGCGAAGAGCGTCTTGCAGAGGTCAAGTTCTTCTCCTGGATTACGTCAGGTACGTTTAATGCGGATGTTGCATTTCTTATTGATCCTCTATCCTGCATCATGATTATGATAGTTTCGGGTGTTGGTTTTCTGATACACCTCTATTCAATTGCCTATATGCATGGAGAAGAGGGCTTTTACAGATATTTTGCCTACTTGAATCTCTTTACGTTCTCTATGTTCCTGCTGGTTCTGGGCAATAATCTTCTGCTTATGTTTGTCGGATGGGAAGGAGTTGGTCTCTGCTCATACCTATTGATCGGGTATTATTTCCATAAAAAATCTGCAGGTGATGCCGGTAAAAAAGCTTTCGTTATGAATCGCGTTGGCGACTTCGGCTTTCTTCTGGGGTTGTTTACACTTTTCTGGTATATGGGCAGTACACATAACGTCTGGACAATAACATTTAGCGAGATGGCTAAAACTTCACATCTGCTACCGACCGGTGGCGTTGTAACAGTAATCACATTATGTTTTTTCCTTGGAGCTACCGGTAAATCTGCTCAGATCCCACTTTATACCTGGTTGCCTGACGCAATGGAAGGTCCTACTCCTGTTTCTGCACTTATTCATGCTGCAACGATGGTTACAGCCGGCGTTTACATGATCGCCCGTATGAACTATCTCTTTATCAGATCCCCTGAAACCCTTACGGTTATTGCTGTCATCGGCGCCTGTACAGCTCTTTTTGCCGCGACTATCGGCACGGCTCAGAATGATATCAAGCGTGTCCTTGCATACTCGACTGTATCACAGCTCGGCTATATGTTTCTGGCTATGGGTGTTGGCGCATTCGGTGCCGGTGTATTTCACCTTATGACGCACGCATTCTTCAAAGCATGTCTGTTTCTTGGCTCCGGTGCTGTTATCCACTCCATGCATGGTGCTCTTCATCACGCCCATTCACACGACGACGCTCAGGATATGAGAAATATGGGTGGATTAAAGTCAAAAATGCCCATCACATTTGCAACTTTTCTCCTTGCAACAATAGCAATTGCCGGCATACCGGGTTTCTCGGGCTTCTTCTCAAAAGATGAAATTCTCTGGCAGGCATTTTCTAATCCGCATCACGGAAGCTTAAACATATTACTCTGGGGTATGGGTGCAATTGCAGCCGGACTTACGGCGTTTTATATGTTCCGTCTTGTATTTATGACATTCTTTGGTGAATGCCGTATTACCCCTAAAGCTAAAGATCATCTCCATGAGTCACCACTGGTTATAGTAATTCCATTGATAGTACTTGCAGGGTTGTCCGTTGTTGGTGGATATATCGGTATACCTAAAGTTATAGGCGAAGTGCTTGGTGGCATTCCAAATTATTTTGAGCATTACCTTGACCCTGTTTTTAAATATTCAGAAGAGTATATGTCTGTTCATGGCGCTCACGGTGGGATTCATAATATAGCTCTTGAATGGGGTCTTATGGGAACCTCAGTGCTGATAGCTATAATCGGGATTACTGTCGCTTACGCTCTTTACGTCTCCAATACAGGTATTCCTGTAAAATTTGTTGCTGCATTCCCGGCACTGCACCGCGCAGTATACAACAAGTGGTACATAGATGAATTGTATGACTTTATGATAGTAAATCCTTGCAAGTCTTTCAGTCAGTTCCTCTGGAAAGGTTTTGATGTGATAGTCATTGACGGTGCGGTAAATGGTGTAGCCAAGAGCGTTATGGCTTTAAGTGGTGTATTTCGTCTTATGCAGACCGGACTTCTCTCTAATTATGCCTGGTCAATGGCATTTGGTGTAGTTGTCATGTTGAGCTATTTTATTCTTAAATAACAAACCGTTTGAACTTTGTATAAAGGAGCACGACTACATGAGTAACATACTGAGCCTAACGACATTTTTGCCAATACTTGGAGTACTGATCCTTTTCTTTATTCCAAAGGAAAGCAAATCAGTTCTGCGTGGATTCACGTTTGCGGTAACGCTGGTGACATTCCTCGTGTCGTTACTGATACTAACAGGATTTCAAACAAATGCAGAGTTTCAGTTTGTTGAAAATGTGCCATGGATAGCTGCAGGCCCCTTTGTAATGCGTTACAACATAGGTGTTGACGGCATTAGCCTATGGCTTGTTATACTTACTACCTTCATAATGCCGATCTCTGTGATGTCAACATGGAAGGCTGTTGAGGATAAAGTTAAGGAGTACATGATATGTATTCTTATTCTTGAAACCTCCCTGATTGGTGCTTTTATATCAATTGATATGTTTCTCTTTTACATCTACTGGGAACTCATGTTGATCCCAATGTATTTCATGATTGGTATATGGGGTGGCAAAAACCGTCTCTACGCTACAATGAAGTTCTTTATATACACGATGGTTGGTTCGCTACTTATGCTTGTCGCTTTCATATATCTTTATATGATCGGTTCGCAGGCGGGGATACCGGATTTCAGTGTGCTTCATTTCTACAATCTGCATCTTGATCCCTCCGTTCAGATGTGGATGTTTATAGCTTTTGCTCTTGCTTTCGCGATTAAAGTTCCAATGTTTCCGCTTCATACCTGGTTGCCTGATGCTCATACGGAAGCACCAACAGCAGGTTCAGTAATTCTGGCGGCTATAATGCTGAAAATGGGTACATATGGTTATGTCCGTTTTGCAATACCGCTCTTCCCTGAAGCAGCGCATCGTTTTGCTCCACTGCTGGCTACTCTGGCGGTAATCGGAATTATCTATGCCGCTTTGGTCGCAATGGTTCAGGAAGATGTAAAAAAGCTGGTGGCGTACTCTTCTGTTGCTCATCTTGGATTTGTAATGCTCGGTATCTTTGCATTTAACGTACAGGGTATGACCGGAAGTATGCTTCAGATGCTTAATCACGGCGTTTCAACAGGAGCGCTCTTCCTTATAGTCGGTTTTATATATGAACGTCGTCATACACGTTTGATTACCGATTTTGGTGGTTTAGCAAAGCAGATGCCTATATTTGCCACGATGTTTCTGATTGTAACTCTTTCATCAATCGGTGTTCCGGGTACAAACGGATTTGTTGGTGAATTTCTCGTACTGATAGGTGGTTATGAAAGCGAGTTACGTTGGTGGACCGTTGTTGCAGCCAGTGGTGTTATCTTTGCGGCTGTTTATATGCTCTGGATGTTCCAGCGTGTAATGTTTGGTGAATTGAATAATCCTAAAAATCAGAAACTGTTGGATCTCGACGCTCGCGAAATTGCGATAATGGTTCCGCTTTTACTATTGATATTTGTAATGGGTGTCTATCCAAACCCGTTTATTGCTAAAATGGATCCCGCTGTGAAAAAGCTTGTCAGCCAGATTCGTCCGGCATCTATGGATGCTGCTGCTAAAGCGTTGGCTGCCGTTCCGGTTGCTAATGCAGCTGAATCAAACGAAACCTCTGAGCAAAATCATACAGGAATGCCTGCCGGCCATCCTGTAATACCTCACGAAGGCCAGAGTACATCACCGGCTATTAACCCGCACGAAGCTAAGTAATACTAACGAGTCAATCTGACCGGAGGAGTTTTTAGATGGACATGATTACAATGCCAGCAATTAATATGACACCCATTTTACCGGAGATATTTCTCTCTGTTCTTGCCATGGCACTTCTTCTGATTAATGTATTTTCGCCTGGCGGTTCAAAGTCCTATCTGGGGTATGTCAGCTTTATTGGTATAATTGCTGCCGCAGTTCTTGTTGGAGCTGGGTGGAATGGTTATATTGAGAGTTTTAACGGGGCTGTGGTACTTGATAAATTTGCCACTTTCTTTAAGATGATATTCCTGCTTTCAGCCGGTATGGCAATACTTATTACCGATCAGTACATGGAGCGTGAAGAGTGTAACCATGGCGAGCTGTATCCAATAATTCTTTTTACAACGGTCGGCATGATGCTAATGGCATCAGGTACTGATTTAATGACCATTTTCCTCGGCCTTGAATTGATGTCAGTATCACTTTATGTTCTCGCCGGCTTTAATCGTAAGAACCTTAAATCCAATGAAGCTGGATTGAAATACTTTCTTCTCGGCTCATTTTCAACCGGTTTCCTTCTGTACGGAATGGCATTAGTCTACGGCGCAACAGGCACAACAAGAATATCAAAAATTGCCCAGATAGTTGCTCAAATGACTATGCCCTCGTCTAATATACTACTGCTTGCCGGTGTTCTTCTTCTGTTTACCGGATTTGCTTTTAAAGTCGCAGCGGCTCCATTCCATATGTGGACACCGGACGTATATGAAGGCGCCCCTACACCAATGACTGCTTTTATGTCAACAGGACCTAAAGCTGCCGCCTTTGCCGCTTCACTTCGTCTATTTTTAGTCGCTTTTCCGACCCTGCAGGTTGAGTGGAGTCAACTCCTGTGGGTTCTCGCAGTAGTAACAATGACGGTTGGTAACATTACTGCACTTCGTCAGGACAATATTAAAAGAATGCTTGCGTATTCATCAATTGCCCATGCAGGTTACTGTCTTGTCGGTTTTACAGCAGGAAACGGAACAGGTACATCAGCAATCCTCTTCTATATGCTATCTTATGCCTTAATGAATATTGGCGCATTCGCCATAATTATTCTGGTTGCAAAAAAGGGGGAATCAAATGGTACTGTAATGGATCTTGCCGGTTTTGGATTTAAACATCCTGCATTGGCACTGGCAATGACGGTGTTTATGTTCTCAATGGCTGGCGTTCCTCCGACAGCCGGTTTTATCGGTAAATTCTATTTATTCTCCGGTGCCATTCAACAGGGTTACATCTGGCTTGCGATCCTTGGCGTTTTAAATAGTGCTGCATCTGTTTATTACTACCTGCGTGTAATTGTTTATATGTATATGAAAGATCCTACAGAAGAGTTTGAGTGGACTAAAGTTACTGCGCCGGTTGCGATTGCACTTGTTTTATCAGTTGCCGGTACATTGGTTCTTGGAGTAATTCCTTCATTTGTGCTTGAATATGCTCAACTTGCAATAAGATTGCTTTAAATAGACTATATATGTTTTAAATGCAGGGCGATCTCTTTTGCGGGAGGTCGCCTTTTTCAGTTTAAAATATGTGATAAATAATGATTGGAGAAATATGCTTGAGAATGATAAATGGACTACTCTGAAAGTTCTGCAGTGGACGAAGGATTATCTTGGTTCTAAAGGTGTTAAGAATGCGAGACTTGAATCTGAGTGGATGCTCTGCCATGTCTGCGAAGTTGATCGTGTTGGATTGTATCTGCAGTATGACAAACCTTTAAATGAAAAGGAACTTTTCACGTACCGTAACATGATTAGTCGTAGAGCCAGGAGGGAGCCGCTTCAACATATCCTTGGCAGTCAGGAATTTTATGGTTTTGATTTTGATGTGACAGCTGATGTTCTTATTCCGCGCCAGGATACCGAATGTATCATTGAGGCAGTACTTCAGATAGATAAGATCCCAGAAACGATACTGGATGTTGGCGCCGGAAGTGGATGTCTGTCAGTAGTTCTTAAAAAGCTGTTCGCAAATTCAGATGTTACGGCTACAGATATTTCTAAAGAGGCGCTCAGGGTTGCCAGGCTAAATGCAGATAAACATGGTGTAAATATAGAGTTTCTTATCGGCTCTCTTTTTACCCCTCTTTCAGATCGTAAATTCGATCTTATTGTGTCAAATCCACCCTATATACCAACTGCCGATATTATGAACCTTGAAATAGAGGTGCGTGATTTTGACCCTATGCTTGCACTTGATGGGGGGGGGGATGGTCTTGAAATATATAGAAAAATTATTCCAGAAGCTCTTAATCACCTTAATCCTGCTGGATGGCTTGTCCTTGAGGTAGGAGTGTTTCAGGCTGAAGAGGTCATTAATATCTTCAATAATAGTGCAGACTATTCTGGTATTAAAATAAAGCGTGATTATGGAAATATTGACAGGGTTTTATACGCACAAAAGAGAGATAAGAATGAAGAGTGAAGATGCATATAGAATACTGGACGAAAGTGATCTGATAGTTAATGAAGCAGAGGTCATTCAGGCAATTAACAGAGTTGCCAGGGAGATGACAGATAAACTCCGTAACTTAAATCCTGTACTTATCTGCTGCATGAACGGCGGGCTGATTTATGCAGGACAGTTGCTGACTAAATTAAGTTTCCCGCTTCAAATCGATTATGTTCATGCAACACGCTACGGAAATGAAATAAATGGTTTTGAACTTGAATGGAAGATCAAACCACAACTTGACCTTCAAAACAGAACCGTAGTTCTTGTCGATGATATTCTTGATGAGGGGGTGACATTGTCTGCTGTTTCTGATTACTGCAAAGAACAGGGTGCAACGAGTATTCTAATGTCAGTACTTGTTGAAAAGCTGCATCAAAGGAAGAGAAAACCAGAAATGCGTGCAGATTTCGTAGGTATAGAAGTTGTGGATAGGTTTCTTTTTGGTTACGGTCTTGACTTTAAGGGGTATTGGAGAAATGCACCCGGAATTTATGCTCTAAAAACGAAGTAACTCAATCAGTTGATTGTTCTCCAAGTACACCGATTGCCCATAAATAACCGGTTCTGGCAGTTCTGTAATCGCGTTGCGCACGCGCAAGATTGCTTTTAGCCTGCAACAGATTCAACTGTGCATCATCAACTTCCAGCCTTATTTTAACACCAAGTTCAAACCCCTTTTCTGCCATTGAAAGTAGCCGTTCAGCCTGATTTACGGTCCCTTTAAGCGAATTCAAAATTTTAGCAGCCTCTACCCAGGAGAATTCAGCCTGATGCACTTCAAGTGCAATTGAGTCGTGCAGTTTAGTTTCTTCTATCAGCTTTGTTCTCAGATCACTTCTGGCTTGTATAACTTTACCGCTTGTTTTCATACCGTCAAAAAATGGAAACGTAAGAAACAGACCGATATTCCAGGCTGATCCATCAGCGTAATATGAAGGGTCTGGATTGGTCAGGCTTGCCCAGTGCCATCCAACAGCTCCTTTCAAATCAAGCCTCGGCATATTTTCAGACTCGGCTATTGTTATCAGCTCATTGTAGATTGCGGTTCTGTGATGAAGATCCTTAATTTCTGGACGGTTTTTAACTGCGGTTCTTATTGCCTGTTCATAATTTGATGGGAGTTGAGGTGCCTCAACCGGTGAGGCAAGATCACCGGTGACATCAATGTCGTTTGGTCCTAACGCAAGCAAGAAACGAAGGCGTTCAGAGGCAACTTTAACCCTGTTTTCGCTGCGTATAACTTCCGGTATGCTGTTTTCTGCAGAAACTTCGGCAGCAAGTACATCGTAGTCTGTTGCAACACCGGCTTCAAATTTCCGTTTTACTTCCTCCAGATGGCGTAGTTTCTGAGAACGGTTTTCTTCAGCAAGATGCTGAAGATCTTTTGATAACAGAATGTCGTAATACGCAACAGTGACATCTCTGTATGCAGCCTGTTGGAAAAATCGTAACTGTTCTTCCGCTGTTTTCAAACCAACTTCTGCTGCACGTATAGCTGATGATAGTTTGCCCCATGTATATAAGGGTTGAGAAAGGGTAATGTCGAGAGAGCGGGAAAACTGACGTTGTACGGGTAAGCCTCCTATTCCGAGGCTTTCATCTTTTGAAAAGAGTGCGGTGCCGTTTAGTGAAAACTGAGGAAGAGCTGCTGCGCGTTCTTCAGTATACTTCCCCTGGACATAACGTGAATACTCTCTGGACTTTTCAATGTCCCGATTTTTTTCCATAGCAATCCAGAGAGCCTGATCAAGGTTAAGAGTCATGCTTCTGGCATCTGATGTTGCAGGCAAAAGTGTTATAAGAATAATCAATAGGTATATCATTTGAAGTCTTGCTCCTTTACATATTTAAAACACATCTCCTCCACCCGCGAACAGAGTTTACAAGCCAGGTTTCGGTTGCTTTCTCAAGGTCTGATGGATATAAAATCCGTTCGACTAGCTTTGCATTATCAAGCAGTTCGGCTCGCATTACTCCGGGCAAAAGACCGGAAGTTAACAGAGGGGTCAGCATAAAT
This sequence comes from Desulfuromonadaceae bacterium, assembly GCA_028683855.1. Classification (GTDB taxonomy): domain Bacteria; phylum Desulfobacterota; class Desulfuromonadia; order Geobacterales; family Pseudopelobacteraceae; genus JACRCG01. Next base: position 35,067 of record JAQUHA010000018.1, on the reverse strand, counting down.
CCATCCAGATTAATAACCAGAGAATTGTAGCTCCCTTCAGTCAGCTCACCTCTTTCGTTCAGAAAAATTACCTCATCACAATCCGGATATTCGGCTCTTGCATTTTCAAAAAAAATGCGCAGAGTAGTTTTGTGGTAGAGCATTGAATCTTTTGAATCAACGGTTGAACTGCTTATTTTTACAGATAATGTTTTGTTATCATCAGTTAGAGGCTCAGATTCAATATGAACGCATCCATCGCAATTCATAAGAAGACGGGTTTTAAAGAGGCCCTGAAGATCTGATGCATGATCGAGCAGCTTTTTCCTGATCCCGGCATAATCAAAATTGAACCCGAAATATTTAGCAGAATCAGTTAATCTCGATATATGCCGATCCATTCTAAAGTAGTTACCATTATCAAGACGAAGTGATTCAATCAAGTAAAAATCGGGATTTTTGCGATTTACAAAGAGCACCTTGCCAAGACATTCTGAATATTCTGATTTAATTTCTGAATCCCACGTTATTGCGCTGCCAACTCCCATTGTTACCCTGCCATTTTTTGTGTCATGAACAAGAGTGCGTATTGCAACGGAAAATAATGCTTCACCTCCTGGAGCAACAAATCCGATTGTTCCGCAGTATACTCCCCTCGCTGAACTCTCCGTCCCGGCAATTATCTCCATGCTTCTCCGTTTAGGCGCTCCGGTTATAGAACCACATGGGAATATTGCTTTAAAAATATCTCTGAGAGCGGTTTTGGAGCTTATTTTTGCGGAGATTGTAGAGGTCATCTGATGCACAGTAGGATATGTTTCAATATCAAACAGCGAATCTACCTGAACAGTGCCAGTATCTGCAATAATTCCGAGATCGTTACGCAACAGATCAACAATCATCAGATTCTCTGCTCTATCTTTAGTACTTTCACGCAGATTTTTAATAGCTGTCAGATCATCCGAAAGCCATCGACCACGAGTACCGGTTCCTTTCATAGGAGTTACAGTAATTTTACTGTTATTGAGCGAGAAAAAAAGTTCCGGTGATGCAGAGAGGATTTTGAAGCGTCCTATATCGAGAAAGGAGCAGAATGAAGCTTGTTGCGCTGATGCCAGACGTCTGTATAATTCAACAAGATTGAAATTCAGATCAGTCGACATAGAAAAAGTATGGTTGACCTGATAGCAGTCGCCGCAGGCAATGTAATTTAGTATGCGGTTTATATCATTGCTATACTGTTCAATGTCGTTTTCAGGGGTAAGTTTAAAATCAAGTTCTGTCGGTGTGAGATTCAGACCGCTACCAGCTGAAACGGCATACCGCTCGCGGTATATAGAAAACCAGGCGAGCGGTAGTCCCTCCATAGGTGGAGCTGTTGTCAGCTCGGGGTTAATGGCGGGAGCAGCCTCATAAGCTACAAAGCCGACGGCGTAGAAGCCGTCGGCAGCAGCCCGTTCAATCTGATTAAGAACAGAAATCACCTCATTGGCGGTATAGGCAGTCAGAGATTTAATATAACCGTCAAAACGCCACGAAGATGTAAACTTTCTCTCTCCGAATGAATCGAGTAAAACGGTCGGAGAGTCAGGAGTCACGTCGCAACTCCCATTTTATGCCGGTTCATTGCCCTCCGCCATAGCTGTGCAGTCCCGAAAGAAAAAGATTAACGCCGAGATAACAGAATATTGTTGCGGCAAAACCGATTATAGAGAGCCATGCAGCTCGTTTGCCAACCCACCCCTTGGTTATGCGGGCATGAAGAAATGCTGCATATACGAACCAGACAATAAGAGACCAGGTCTCTTTTGGATCCCAACTCCAGTAAGTGCCCCAGGCGTAGTTCGCCCAGGCTGCCCCGGTTATTATACCGAGAGTCAATAGAGGGAAGCCGATCATTATGGCACGGTAGTTAAGGTCATCAAGCACCCTGATAGGAGGGAACATGGAGAGTAATCCACCTTCAGACTCTTTGTCCCCACCCCCATCGCTGGCAGCCTTAATGAGATACATGATAGAGATGCCGCACGCTACAGCAAACGCTGCATAACCGAGAAAACATGTAATTACATGATAAAGAAGCCAGTTGCTCTGCAGTGCAGGTACAAGAGGTTCTATTCCTGTGTGTAGTCCAAGCTGCGCCCACGCCATGCCGAGCAGGGCAAATGGCATAACAAATGCGCCTATTACCCGATATTTGTACTTAATATCAAGAAGCGCAAAAATCAGTACTATCGTCCAGGAAAAAAAGACAACTGATTCATACAGATTCGAGAGGGGTGCGTGTCCAACGCCCATGTCGTAGGACTCTTTCCAACGGAGTGCAATTGCTGTTGTCTGAGCAAGCAGTCCGCTATATGCGATAAGAATGGCTGCTGTACCGACAGCTTTTGCACGGCTGGCAAGGAACGCGAAAAAAGCTAACATTGAAATAAGATAGGCAAATGTTGTTATGTTGAATAACAGTGAACTATTCATGACTACTTCTCCTTTATAAGATCTTTTTTGAGTCTTTCGACCAGATTGTCAAAAGTCAGTGCAAATGCACTCTGGTTTTTGCTGGTATTTCCACCTACAGTTATTTTGCCATGTTCTACGCGCACCCAGATGCGTCTGTGAGATATGAAAAATGCTGCATAAATTCCAAAGACCATCATTAAGCATCCCAACCAGACAATCTCGACCCCCGGGTCTTTGGCGACTTGAAGGCCAGTATACATAAGATCTTTTCCTCCCTTATAGTGTAAAACAGGGCCGGTTCCGTGTGTCTTTGCGTGCTGAATGTTGAGTTCAGGATGGTTGGCGTACACGACAAAGCTTTCACTCTTTCCATCCGGTGAATGCACTTCTACCTGTGCCGCAGGTCCTGACAATCCAGGCGCAAATGGAGAAACGTCATTTGTAGCGTCGGTTACGTGCATACTAGTACCGCCTGGAAGATTTACCGATGATTGACTTTCTACGGCAAGTTTAACCGGATTTCCGCCGTCAAGATCGGTAACTATAAAAAAATAGCTGCCGGCATTACCGTAACTCGATTGATAGAAGGTTATACCCTTATAGTTCAGGGGATCATTTACTATGACGCGGGTATTAGTGTAATCAGGAACCGGTTTGCCGTTTTCAAGTACCGTAATAATGCTTTTAAACTCTTTAGGTGCGCCGTTTGGATATTTGCTGACGCTGAACTGATCGAGGCGGAGCGCAAAATCAAGATCAAGTTCCTTTTCGGAGCGGAGCATTATTTTGGAGACCGTTTCCCCTTCAAGAATGTTTACGAAACCTTTGTAGCCGAATAGCGAACCGATTATAGATCCAATAAATATCACGATTACGCTAAGGTGGACGAAATAGACGGAGAGGCGGCACCAGGGTGTTTTCTGTGCAAAGATATGCCAGACACCGTCAGCCTCTGTTATTGTCGGTTCGCTGAATTCACTCTTTATAAAGGATGCAATACTATCCTTGACTTTAATTGTTTCATCCGAACAGGCTATCGTTGCGGTGTTGCTTAGTGATCGTTCCAGCGAAACAGTTAACGTCGTAACCGGTTTAGTAACAATCTGCCAGATATGCGGAAGTCGTTTAATCGAACAGGCGACCAGGTTTACTGTTAACATATAGAGCAGAAGTATGAACCACCAAGAATGGTACATATCGAAGAAGCCAAGGGATTTGTAGAGCTTTATTTTAGCCGGACTCAATTCCGCCAGATATTTCTGAGGGGGTATGCCCTGGGGGATGATCGTTCCTATTATCGATATTACTGCCAGAGATATCAGCAGGAACATCGTAAGTTTGAGCGAACAGAAAAAATCCCATAATGAATGAAGAAAATCTTTTTTCGGTGTTGTCACTTGTATATTCTCCTTGGTATGTGAAGAGCTGCCCTGTTCTTCGGATTGTATCAGAAGATTATATCAGGCAGGATGGCAGCGATATTTTGATAGATCAGAGTTTTCAAGCGGATCAGACGGAGTTTTGCGGGGGAACAAAAATTGACAGGTATACCTTTGGTAAAGTGCATGATTGTTCCCGAATACTCTGCAAAAGTATGAGCGGCGCATATTTGAGAATCATGCCTGAGGCAATCGGCGCGTGACACCCGCAGTTGCAGAAAGTTGTATCGCAGCAGTTGGTGTTTTCTTCATGTGAGCATGGGGAACTCCCGTTAGTAGCGGGTGTTTCAGTTCCGTAATAAGTCTGTCTTGAAATTTCGCCCGATCCCCCTGTAGCGGCAAAAGCAAATGATGTTGCCGACAGCGTCAGATAGGTTGCTATAAGTAAAATTGCTATTGCAAAGTTGTATGAATCAGAGATGTTTATATGTTGTTTGAATTTGTACATATTGGATAACCTATGTAATTTGTCAAGAAATGTCAATACCAGATTACAGACACCTGGAACTCATATAAAAACAGGTGGTTCGGATGCGTTACTAAATTATACACTCCTAGTATAAACGTCTATTGATACTGTTTTTACAGGTTATTTTACCCCTGTTTCTGTGCTGAAGCCGGGGTAGGAATACGGATGTTTTAAGAGCAGTCATGGCTATGGCTGCGAAACTGCTATTCAATTTGTCTGATCCTCTACGGCTGGCGGAGTTGGAGCTGGGCTTTCAGGTGAGGAGAGCTCATGGCAGTATTCCATAGGTTCTGTCCCGAAAATATAAAATTCTTCAAGTGTCTCCGGGCAGTCAGGTGTTGCTAGAAAGCCTGTAGCCGGGTCGATAATGACAGATATTACAGAGTCCGGTCTGGCAAACCCCGTAGCAGGAGTTGTCGCAACAGCTTTACGCATTACCTTCTCCCATATCGGTGCTGCAACGGCTCCACCTGTAAAACCTTTTCCACCCGGCTTAGGCTTGTCATATCCAACCCAAACTCCTGTAATCAACTCTGGTGTGTAGCCGACAAACCATGCGTCACGATAATCATCTGTTGTTCCGGTTTTTCCTGCTGACGGATATTGTCTGTTAAATTGTTTGAGATTCTTTGCCGTTCCGTACGTCATTACGTCTTTAAGGATATCGGTGGTAATGTATGCAGATGCCGGAGAGATAACTGAAGTCATCACCGGTGGGTTTTCCAGCCAGGATTTATGCTTCCGGTCGTACACCCTTATGATAAATCTTGGCTCTGTCCGTACACCTGCTCTGCCCAAAGTCGTGTAAGCAAGAAGTAATTCATTAAGTGAAACTTCGGAAGTCCCCAGAGCAAGTGAAAGCCCACTTTCGGGTTGGAGAGAGATGCCAGCTTTTGCTGCAAAATCAACGAAATAAGGAACTCCAATCGTTTCCAGCAGTTTTACGGCAATCACATTGTTGGAGTAGGCAAGAGCTTCTCGGAGTGACAGCTCGCCGTACTCCTCTCTCCCGTAATTAAGCGGTTTCCAGGTTTCGCCATTTCCTCTGTCGTATGTCGCAGGTATATCATTCCAGAGGGAGCCAACAGTTACCCCCTTTTCGAGAGCGGCAGCATATATGAAAGGCTTTATCGCTGAACCTGGTTGACGTTTGGCGGAAAAAGCACGGTTGTAACCTGCCTGTGCTGTGTCTGCACCGCCCACGGCAGCAAGGACATTGCCATTCCTCATATCCATTGTTATCAAGGCACCCTGCAGATGGGGGGAATACCTCTTAACACCGTTTTTTAACTCATGTTCCGCAGTTTTCTGCAGGTTCAGATCGAGGGCTGCGGTAATTTCCAATCCCCCCTGCTCTACAATATCGGAGCCATACTGTTTGATCAGCTTGTTCCGTAAAAGCGCCATATACTGTGGAACCTCGCCTTTTTTGGTGATAACAGGCGGATTGGCTCGTAACTGTCTGCTCTGCTCTTTTGAGATCATTTCAAGACTCAGCATCCGCTTCAGTACTACATCGCGGCGACCGGTTACCTCAGAGGATTTTCCGTAGGGGTTGTAATGTGCAGGATTTTTTTGAACTCCTGCAAGCATAGCGCACTCTGATTCATTCAGCTCTTCGGGATTCTTGTCAAAATAGAGTCTGGCTGCCTGTGCAATACCCCATGCGCCGTTGCCGTAATATATTTCGTTAAAGTACATCTCAAGAATCTGTTTTTTATTGTATTTCTGCTCAAATTCAATAGACATCCGTGCTTCATCAAATTTCCGCTCAATAGTCTTTTCGCTAGAGAGATATCTGTTTTTAATAAGCTGCTGGGTGATTGTTGACCCCCCCTCGACAAATCTGCGCTTGACCACATCCTTTACCAGGGCTCTTGCTATACCGCGTACATCAATGCCGCCATGTTCATAAAACCGGGCATCTTCTACGGCAATTACAGCTTTTTGTAAGAATATCGGAATTCTGTCAATTGAGACCCAATAGCGCTTATCCGAAAGGATACGGCCGACAAAACGACTCTGATTGTCAAAAACCCTTATTGACGAATAGCCGTAAGGGAGGTTTGGATAGGAGGCAAAATTATCCTGTGCCATAGCGGATGAAGAGAGAATTATCAGAAGGAACAGCCCCGTAACAGTGAGGCATCCGACTGCTTTTTGAAAAAAAATCAGACCACGCATTCAAACAGCTCCTTTATACACTCTTATGAGCGTAATAACTGTTCTTGACTAATAATATATTCATCGATAATCTGTGCGGAAATCTCTGTAATTGGAGGCAACATGGTATCAGATACAGCCAGAGATGTCATGCCGGATTCAGGCACTTGGTTTGCCTCACCTGCTCGTGCGTCTGACGCCGTATTGAGAAAAGTTGCCGAATACTGCCTTAATAATCCGATAACACAGGCAATTATGGAGTCAGTAGAAGGGTTTGTGCTGATACTTAATAAGCAGCGCCAGGTTCTCGCAACAAACCAGGATGTGCTTGATGCCCTTAATGTCTCCGATAGCGAATATTTGAGAGGCTTGCGTCCCGGCGAGTTGTTTGGGTGCATTCACAGTAACGAGACACCCAACGGTTGCGGGACATCACGCAGCTGCTCCACTTGCGGTGCCGTAATCTCAATTCTGGCGAGCCAGACTCTGAAAAGCCCTACCAAAGGTGAATGCCTCATGACCGTGAGGAGAAATGATGTCTATGAAGCGCACGAATTTTCTGTCCGTTCAACACCACTTACACTCGACTCTAACGATCTTACAATATTTCTTCTGCACGATATAAGCGGTGCAAAGAGGCGTGACGCACTTGAAAGTGTTTTTATTCACGACCTCAACAATATTATCACCGGTCTGCAGGGGTGGAGTGAAATTCTCACAAGAAGGCCGAATGATGCGAGCAGTATCGCGCAGAAAATTGTCGGACTTTCATCGCATCTGACGCAGGAGGTTCAGAATCAGCACTTTCTGATTCAGGCAGAACGCGGAGAGTTGACGGTTAAGCTCCAGACTGTAAGCATTTCAGAGATACTCGAAGTTGCCCACTCTTTCTTTGCCGGCTATCCGCCTGACAAATCACAGCAGATTGATATTGAAATCCCCGAAACTGAAATACATATAATGACAAGCCTTCCACTTCTTACCAGAATCCTCGCAAATATGATTAAAAACGCACTTGAAGCTACCGAATGCCCTGCGAAGGTGAAGGTCAGGTATGAAAACCGGGAAGGTGAACCATGTTTTATCGTTAATAACCCCGGAACAATTCCGGAAACTGTAGCATTGCAGCTTTTTAAACGCTCCTTCAGTACAAAAAGTTCTCAGGGGAGAGGTCTTGGGACATACAGCATGAAACTTTTTGGGGAACGATATCTTGGGGGTGCTGTAGATTTCAGCAGCCACAATATAGATGGAACATCCTTTTTTATAAGACTGCCCTCAGACACTCTGGTTACTCTATAAGCTTTATTCAGCCCCGAAAGGGAGTGGCTTTTAAGCTAGAACAGCAGAGAAACAGCGTGCAGCAGCAGCCCGATAACACCCCCTACAAGAGTTCCGTTCATCCTTATGAACTGCAGGTCTGAGCCGATGCTTAGCTCTATTTCATTTGTGTAGTCATCACTATCCCATTTCTGCATCGTTCCCGAAATATGCCCGGAAATCGCCGAACGAACCTTGTCTCCGTGGTGAATCACCAGCTTTTCAAGATGATCATTCAGAGACTCTTTCAAGCTGGAATTTTTAGACAGAGTAGATCCAAGACCGGTAATCGCAGACCTGATTTTCCCCTCTACCTTTGATTCAGAGCTTTGCAGATCACCTGTAAGCCATTTTTTAAGAGCATTGCCCATGCCTCGTGCATAATCGGAAATCGCCTCGTTGTGGAGAGTCTCGCGCTTGATTATTTCTATTCTGCTCCGCAGCTCTGAGTCTGATTTCAATCTTTCGCTGAAATTAGTCACAGCTGTATCAAACTTACCTCTGATTTCATGATTGGGGTCGCTATTCACCTCCTGAATGAATGCATTAATTCGCTTGACTATTTTCTCGCCGGCACCTCTGGCAAACTGATCCCTGTTTGGGATGAACGCAACCAGTAGCGGATACTCCTTCGAACACATATCATTGATCGAGTTTGCCAGCCTGGTTTGCGCCTCTGGTGTATTCAACCATCCGGCAAGACGGTTCAGGAGGTCATTAAGGATAATCTGATGCCGGTTGTCATTTCTTATTGTGTCAAGAATCGATGCGGTGGATGCAGAAAGATCGAAATTATCAACTCTGTTGCGTACAGCAGCTCTAATCAGAAGCTGAACTCTTTCGTCCTCAATAAAATCAAGTGACTCTCCCACTATCTGTGTCAAACCTTTTGCAAGGGAAACAGCGTTAATGTCTGACATAAGGTAGGATGCAAGATGTTCAGCAGGGTTGTATGCCCTCATTCTGGCTATCAACGTATCGCTGGCAAGAAATTTATCACGTATAAACAGGGCAAGGTTTTCGGAAATTACATCCTTCTTGCTCTTGATTATAGCCGTATGAGGGACAGGAATCCCCAAAGGGTGGCGGAAGAGCGCTACTACGGCAAACCAATCTGCCAAAGCGCCAACCATTGCCGCCTCCGAAAACGCGGCGAGCCATTCCCACCCTGCGTCTCCTTTCTGGCTGCGGGCAATAACAAACAGTGCCGCAGCAGTAAGCATCAATCCAGTCGCTATCCTCTTGTTTCTTCTGAGTATCAGTTTTCTGTTGTCCACGCACTCTCTCCGGATTATATATCGCTTGTTTCAGATAGTTAAATAAAAACCGCCTCATAAATTCGGAAGCGGCTCATCCATACGGAATCAGTTTATCGCATGGCATCCGGCTTTTTGTCAATCAACTCTGAATGGTGAATGTCGAGAGGATTAATGCCGGTGAAATCGGCGAGAAATCGGTATGAATATGATGTACATAATATTTTGTTTCGATTAGATTGACTCAGGTTATATCGCTTCAGCTTCTTGAACTATCCGGTTAAGAAAGCCTTGAGTCATTTTTTAATTTGTGCTAATTACGGTTCGGATGCCGGGGTCTGCTAACAAATTGGTACTGGAGCCTTTATCGTGTATTCAATTCTGGTTATTGAAGATGACCTTACAATCATAGAGGTTATGGAGTCTGTTCTTGGGTCGGAAGGTTTTGCCGTTCGAACCGCATCAAACGGACCTGATGGCATCGGCATGATAAGGGACGTACGACCGGACCTGATTCTTTGCGATATAATGATGCCCGGAATGGATGGTTATTCCGTTCTTGAAACCCTGAAACTTAACGACGAGTTTTCTGATATCCCTTTTATTTTTGTAACCGCCCTTGATGACAGAACCAACTTTCGTCGCGGTATGTCTTCCGGTGCGGATGATTATCTGACTAAGCCATTTCTTGCCGAGGAGCTGATAGCAGCTGTTACAGGGCGTTTGCACCGCATAGAGATATTACGTCTGAAAGCTGAAAGATCCGCTTTCAGGGAGGAACACAACTTTCTCAGGCAGCACATCACACCCCGTGAACTGGAGGTTCTTCTCCTGGTAGGTCAGGGGTACACCTCCAAACAGATTGCCACTCGCCTCGGTATTCGCAGCAACACTGTTCAGGTTCATCGAACCAATGTTATGCTTAAGCTGGATACTCCAAATGCTGCCAATCTTGCCAGATGGGCTGTTATAGCAGAGCTTATGCTCTCGGCAGAGCCGTAACTCTCTTCTTGTTGGAAGGTGCATATAAGGTCTTTATATTGCACCGTTCAAATCTCCAACCGTATTTACTTTACACTCTTCCGGATTTATTCAGATATTCTTTATCAGTAGTGATGAGGCACCGCGATTAGTCAAGTCTGGTTTCTGAACGGTCTGAAGTATCAGCAGTTCGCTCGTTTTCTCATCAAAACAGTAGTCCGCCATATAATTCAGAGTCTCGCGCGTACGACTCTTTTCGTCAAGGCTTGAGCCGTTCCAGCTTAAAACACGGCTCATAATTGTTACTGGGTAGCGGAATCGCCACTTCTTCATGAACGCGTACCTGGCAGCGATTCCCTTGCAAAGTACGCCGTCGCCTTTTTTAATATGTCGCGCTCCATCTGGGCGACAGCCAGCTCTTTACGCAACTTGACATTCTCAGCAATAAGTTCTGCAGCTGTGCGTGTGCCGGGAGCTAATGGCTGTGATGACAACTTGGCAGCAGCTACCCAGCCTGCCAGTGTATCCAGATGCCATAACGCCTCCTCATATTTTTTTATGTATGGTTTTGTTGTTCAACGGTTTGGGAGAACACCGGCGGTTTCAGGCCAGTGCTTCTTCCTGGTTGGAAATTTAGTTTGGATTACTTTTTGGTATTGACCTATGTAAACAAAATGTTTATTATCAGGTCATGATCACATCGTTTGCGAATAAAGAAACTGAAAAACTCTTTGCATCGGGGAAATCCAAAAAACTTCCTCCTGAAATTATTATCCGTTCGATTATGCGTTTGACACAGTTAGATAGTGCACGCGAAGTTACTGATTTGCTAATTCCCCCGTCAAACCGTCTTGAAACTCTCTCTGGTGACAGGACAGGGCAGTGGAGTGTCAGGATTAACGACCAATGGCGAATATGCTTTCGGTTTACAGACGGCGAAGCAACCGATGTTGAAATAACCGACTACCATTAAGGAGAATGTTTATGGCTATTAAAAACGGTCTTCCTCCAATACATCCGGGGGTATTCCTGAAAGAAATACTTGACGAACTCGGTGTGTCACAAAACGCTTTTGCTCATGCGATTGGCGTTTCACCTATGCGTATATCTCATGTTATCAAGGGGTCGCGGCCTGTTACAGCAGAGTTGGCAGTTCTTTTCGGCAAAGTGTTTGGTCAGACACCTACCTACTGGATGAACTTGCAAACCACCTACGACCTTAAGACCGCTCAAAAAGCGATGATACAGAGGGTTCAACAAGTACAGCCGCTTTTAATGGCTGCATAATGTGCGTGCAATGTGTTGCCCGGTTCACCCGCTTGGTTGGATTCGACCTCTGTTACCTTTTTTGTAATTTGTGGAATGCCAATTCAGCCTCCTCAGAAGATAACCTGATATGAGATTGCCTTTGAATTGATTTCGATAGATTTCTGTCCTTTGTGGTGATTTCTTCGATGCTGATTCCACGATCTACTGAATGATTTATCAGGTACTTAACCTTTACGTTCCAATAGCAACTTCCCTCCTCGTTAGGTTCATACTGTTCATTTATTTCTGGATGACTGATGGCTTCAGCGAGCGCAAATATACTTTTGGTTCCTCCTGGTGCATAAAGAAACACTTGGTCTCCAGGAAGGAAACTGGGCTTTCCGGTTTTTCTAAATCCAATAAAAGGCTCCTCCCATCTCCCTTGATATTCTGGATCTGTCAATGGTCTCTGTGCTGAACCAATTAATTTTAGCCATGTTTGCATAATTTCCTCCTCCTTATGAATCAGACCAACGGGCATGAAGTTGACCCGCCGGTTTTTGGGCGGGTCTAACTTTCTGGTTGAAAATTCGGTCTGCTCGCTTTTTCTTCTGGTTTCAGTCTTTCATTTTTCTTGCAGTATAGAAATTATTTCTATATATTTTCTCCATGACGACAAAATACCGCTTTTCAAATTTCAGAATTTCGTTGAGAGAAAAAGATCACAATCCACCTCATGTACATCTCATGGGGCCTGATTTTGAAGCGGTAATAAATCTTGTGACGCTTGATATTATGGATGGCTCTGCACCTTCAAAAGTTCTGCGTCATGCACTGAAATGGATCGCTGACAATAGAGAGGAGTTGATTACACAATGGCACATGCTACACGGATAACCCGCCCAAGATTAATAGCAGTAACTCCTGCCGCTGATTATTGCCTCAATGTTAGTTTTGTTGATGGTTCATGCGGAACAGTAAACATGAAAGACTTTATTTTTTCTTTATCTGGTCTTATTCCTCTTCGTGATCCAGCCGTCTTTTCGGGTGTTGTTTTAGGCGAGTACGGTTGGGAAGCTGAATGGCCTCTGCTTGATATTCAGATTGGCGCTGACACTCTCTTTGCCGACATGCTCGATCAGCGTTCTGAAACTCCCGCAGACCGTTTCACTGTTTGGCGAATCCGAAACAATCTCTCTCTTTCTGCCGCAAGCCGTGAACTTGGCGTCACGATCCGCACTATAAGTGCATATGGCTCTGGTGCACGCCCCATTCCGCGAACAGTTCAGCTTGCTTGCCTTGGATGGGAAACAGAACAACACAGGAAAACTGCGTGAGTAGAAATCTGGGAGCCACTTCTCAAGTGGCTCCCCATTTAGCAATTCAGTTTTGAATTTGCAACTTACTGCGCAAATTGTGCAAATTGCATATAAATTGTACTCTTTGGCTCGGCTGGACGCTGTAAACCAGTCGATAATAGCCCAAATTCCAAGACCACCCATTGTGATCAATTTCAGTACGCCCAGTCCTGTTTGCCCAAGCATAAACCGATCAACTCCAAAACCTCCGGCAAAAAGTGAAATCAATAGCATAGTGGTGGGCTCTTTGTAGGAAAGTGCCTGTAATATCATCAGTTTTGAATCATCCATCTTTTCGAGTTGATTTTTGATAATCATCAGCTTGTCTGGTGCAAAATTCTTCGAATTTGTAGCCATAAACATATCGATGTTGTTTTGTTGCATTTCCTACCTCCAAGTTTGCGACTCCGCACCTCACCGTCAAACAGAAATAAGGAGTCTTACTCTTTCTGTTCAACGGGCATGAAGTTGACCCGCTAGCTTTTGGGCGGGTCGAACTTTGTGGTTGGAAAATCGGTTTTTTATCCTGTTGAGACTTAACGATATGTCACAAGCGATTGGAGATTTCAGTCTTTCCATTTATCCATAACTCAGATTCGCTAAGATCAATATTGTCATTCCAAACGACTCCGTAGCCAGTTTGATCTACATGAACATTTTTAAAAAAAGCGTCGTCTTTGAGTGAGTAAAAAGAGGATTCGTTGAGGAGAGGAGCGCAGTCATAAACTCTCGTGTCCCCAGTGGTGAATGTAACGAAGAGTTGTTTTCCTGAAAGCGGCGTCACTGATTCTACTTTTGGGTAAGTTGCCATGGCAATATCACTCCAATCCGGGAAGTTGTATAAATTGTTGTGTCTTCCACATTTCCAACAACTCGCTTTGGTAACGTTGCGTCCACTCTCGAACCATGCGGTCTGCTCTGGATGGTAAGTCTCCTTCGATAATCTCGCAGCTTTGAATGTCATATACTCCGTTGAACTCCCCATAGATGGCGTGAAAATGGGGGACTCCATGTTCCCTGAAGTACATTTTGATCAGAATTCCATAAAACCTCGCAATAATTGGCATAATCATTTCTCCTTTCTTAGAAAAAAATCAATCAAGGGTTTCAAGCGTTGAACCGCACCGACTATTTCTTTTACTTGCTTTTGGGGCTGAAGCGTCCAAATGCCAGAATCTTTCTGGAATGGTTCGACAAGCCTGATTGCCAGATTCAGTCGTTTGTTTTGTTTCTCTAAATGGCTTATCTTTGCTTCGGTTATTTCAATATTGCCTGAAATAATCTTTTGAATCCATAGTTCTCGCTCTTCGTTAAACAGCTTTTCATGTTTGTGTTTGATTTTGATAATTTCATCGCCATCAAACTCTCCAGGCGACCTCATATCAGAGAGTATCCAATGATAGGATTGGGGTTGATGCTCGTATTTAAGATAAGTTTTCAGCCACAGTCCACCGTGGTTGTCCAAAAGCCTGTTGAACTCTGACAAGTTCGCCTGAATCCGGTTAAACATTACTTTCTGTGAGCGCTGCAATTCGGCGTTTATGGTTACATCAAGCCCTGTCGTATTTGCGATTATGGAGATGTTGGGAACATCGTTTTTGGGCATGTTCTCGGAAAAACCAAAGCGATAAGCCCACCAAATACCGCCATGGGTGAATTCAACAACCCCATATTTACGGATTGGATCATGCTCTAGGTCGATGTCGAATGAATGTGTCCGAGTGATACCGAAAGGGAATATGTCGTATCCATTAAAGATTTCCCTAATAGGTTCGAGGGATTCAGTGAGCATACGGCGAGCAAAAGCCATTCCTTTTGGGTTGACAGGAGGTGCAATATCCTCGAACGAGACACTTTCGTCATCCCCAAGAGCAGATTCAACTTCGATTTTCTGTTTGACCTTCTTACTGTAGCTTATGGTTTCCTTACAAATACGTTTGACTTCCTCCTCTGTTGTTGGGACATCTGGTATTTCTACGCAACGAATGCCCAATTCCTCCAAGTAAGCAGCCCTCCACACGGGTATAGAGGAAGAAACCAGAATCATTGCAAGATTGGCATCTTTCATATAATGCCTCATCAAGCCGTAGTACTCAACAACTTGCCCTATATGTTCGCGCTGAATGGGTACGTTTTTGATTTCAACGATATAGCGAACACCGTCCACAACGAATAGAAGATCAATTCTCTTGCCATGTATGCTGTACTCGCTTGCCTTTTCGGTTATGTTCCCTGAGGGAAAAAGAACTTCAGGATTTGCGTAGAGGTAATTCTGTATATCTCGCTCTTTCATGGGGTTTCCTTGATTCTCATGTTTTTGACCAACGTGATAAGGCACACCGGCTCGGCGGGGGTTTTTCCCCGCTGACCGGTGCTGCCGTTGGTTGAATATTCGTGATCATGCCGTTATTATGTCAAATGCATAGGTCTGACCCTCGGCGGTTTCTGTTTTCGCTATTTAAACCTTGTGACCTTGCTGAATTTAAAGATGAACTCAGGAGATTTCATGCTTCCGTGCTCTCGGAGGCTTGCTTCCTTAATATAATCGCCTTTTGAGTAAAAAAAGTGGCCGGATACAACAACACGTTGGCCCTTGGCCATCTCTGAAATCGCATTGTAAAGGTGACTAGCATGAGGAATTAATGTATCGTCAACTAAATCAGAGAGGTCATTATTCCATGTTGTAAGGATAATGTCCGAAGGCTCAAGTCTAACTGCGAGAATGGCCTTGCGGTCACTGTTAGTACTCATATCCAATATAGTACCCACCCATCCATTAACACTTTTCGATTTAAGGGTAGAGGCAAGGAGCTTTGACCGTTCGGTTCTGATTATTGATTTCTTCAGTTCGTTAGGCGCGGCTTTATACTCCTTACTCATCTTCTCTATCAATTCGATAAATGCTACCTCACTTGGGGGCATATCAGCGAGCTGTTGAGTCCTCTGGGCACTTTCTTTTAGTGGTTGGGTTTGCTGTTGTGGCATATCATCAATTTTGATTTTGAAAAAGACGATAAGCACGATGATAAAAAATACGGCGTAGCCCCAGTTCTGACGGCCTGTGCCTTTGGTGACTTCGGTATTTTTAATAAGTTTCATCAGGCCACCTCTATAGTATTCTAATATTCCATTGCTAGCATAGTCGGACTCCAAATGTCTTGTTGGAACTCCTCTTTTTTTACCGCTTTATGGCTCGTTTCCAACCCATCTATAAGAATTGACCAATCCCGTTTTCCCAGCTTCGAATGTTCGCTTGTCTTCGTGCAATACGGCTTTCACTAACCAACCTAAGTCTTTGGCAGCAGCTTCAACTGATGAATCGTGGTTTTTACCAGCATTGATATGTTTTTCGTACAGCACTTGTAGAGGAGTGCGATTCCAGTCATAATTTTCGCCGCCAACCAAGTCTCGAACTGCAAATTCCTCGTCTTTGCGGTTCTTAACCCAACAGTAGACTGCTCCTTGCATAAATGCCTTTATTGAGTCTTTTTCAGCATCACTGATGCCATGAACATCTCGAATCTCTGATGATGGATTTAATGCCATTGTATGTGCCCCTTTCATCATTTCTCATTTTTAGTTCAACAAGTTAAGAGTTTATGTGGTGGCTCCGCTGCGCTACGCACCACATAAACTCTTAACTTGTTACTATATCGCAAAGAAGCCTTAACTTGCGATTCTTCCACTATAATCTCAACTGTCTTCAAACGAACACCACGCTTTTCATCGTACCGATATCGGACGCAAAGCAGGGAGTCACCGTACTTCTCATGAAGTCTCTTTGTGCCTTTCTGCCCCGGTTTCAAATGGTTTTGGGTTTTCATGTCCTTCAGCATGGTGTCCATATCTTTATTGTCATTAGAAAACTACTCGAATGTATACAAATTATTTGATAGGGTGTAAACATAATTGTCAAAGAAGGGGCTAATTTAATGCTTCAAATTTCTGCAATACTTCTCTCAAATTTTCGTGTTCACCTTATTAAGAAAGGGATCCATTCTGACCGGTTTCAAGAATACAGAAAATGGCTCCATTTCTTCCTTGATTTCTGCGAAAAATATCAGATTGAAGGCGACACACCTGAAAAGCTTCGTAAATTTATCAATAAACTGAAGGAAAAGAATCAATCTGAAAACCAGAGACGATTTGCCTATCATGCTGTATCCTTGTATTTTGATATGCTAAAATCGGAACGAGAAAAATTGCCAGACCCAATTTCCGTTCCTGAACCAGTACCAAGATATCAAACAGAGCGAGAAGAATTAAAAACAGAATTGAACTTATCTCGAAAATCTCAATATTCTGAAGCTGGCTACCATGAGAAATCTGATTCGCCCGAGTGGGATAAAGTTCTTGAAACCATGGCGACTGAAATCAAGGTGCGCCATTATTCCCGAAAGACCTTGCAGACTTATGCAAAATGGTCGCGGAGCTTTCAACGCTTCTTAAAAGACAAAGCACCGGAATCATTAACAACTGAGGATGTAAAAGCATATCTGGGGTTTTTGGCTGTTAAGTGTAAGGTTGCCGCCTCAACCCAAAATCAGGCATTCAACTCGCTCCTGTTTTTCTTTCGCCATGGGCTGAAAAGAGAATTCGGGGAACTGCGCGACGTGCCACGGGCTAAGAAGTCTCTCTACATTCCAGCAGTTCTCTCTCGTGAAGAGATTGACGCTATCATAAAAGAGCTTTCCTCTCCGTATAATCTGGTGGTCAAAGTTCTGTTTGGTTGCGGATTGAGACTGTTTGAGGGGCTGCAACTGCGGGTGCGGGATTTCAATTTTGACGTTAACGTGCTTACCGTTCACGGGAAGGGGAAAAAGGATCGTACTGTGCCATTGCCTGAATCCATCCTGCCGGAACTGAAGGCACAGATAAAAGTGGTTGGAGAACTACACGATAAGGATCTGGTCGCTGGATATAACGGGGTATTTCTTGACGATGCGGTTGAAACAAAATATCCCAAGGCTCCAAAGGAATTTATCCACCAGTGGTTTTTCCCGATGAAAACGCTGACGGAGACGGAGAATGGTGAACGGCGGCGCTATCATCTTCATGAATCAGACTTGCAAAGGGCACTCTATCATGCCGTTCGGAAAGCAAAAATTCCCAAGAAAGTCACTTCTCATATTTTTCGGCACTCTTTCGCCACCCATCTGCTGCAAGCCGGATACGATATTCGTGTGATTCAGACACTACTTGGGCATACCAGCTTGAAAACAACGATGATCTATACCCACTGCGTGCCTGTTATGACTGTGAAGGAGCCCAAAAGTCCATTGGATTTCTAATTGAAATATTCATAGAAGATTTTGAGCACAAGATTTGTTTTATGAAGAAAATAATCGTACAGATCAAAGCTCTCTGCAACAGCATTGTCTCAGAACTTTTCTTTACGGCTCATACTGCAAATGATACCAAACGTATTCAGCTCATGTTGAAAATCATCACTACAATAACCGGTGCGGATCTGCCTTTTTCAGCGGTATCTGCAGCATTTCTCCAACGACCTAATGCACTGATGTTAAAGCCAAGATTACGAGATGCTGCTGAAAGTTGATAACCTTGCTCTGTGATTAACCTAACTGCGGAATCTTTCAATTCCTGACTGTACTTCCTTCTGATCGTTTATATGCCACACCTCCGTTGAGGATTAGCAAAACCCCCCTTAAAAATGTGTCCATTTATTTCTTACCACGTCAGAGGCAAAAGTGGCTGCCGATTTTATTCGCTAAGCCCAAGAAAACGACTATCTAGTACTTTTTATGAATATACAGAGCCGGTTATTAATAATAATCTTGGTACACGTCTTATTTTAATGAAGTAAAGCGGTTTGGTTTTGCAGCTGTTTTACAGACTGCAATGACTGTATCCATAGAAGTTTTTCAAGAATTAATCAGGGAAGGGAAACAGTTTATGAATCTGTCAGATTCGGTGGGGATATCTCTGGTGGGCGATCTTTCGATGATTGGGGTCTCGGAACAGTTTGCTGCAATGCGGCAACATATAGAATCATATGAGGAATCAGACACCGGATCTTCCGTCCGAAAGGGAGTTGGTGAAATTGATCTGACCAGAATAGAGTCGCTTGATGCCTGTGGCTGCCAGCTGCTCGTTACTTTTCTTCGCAGAATCGGCAGCGGAGGCACATACACTTATTCCCTTAAGTTAACTGATGATCTGCGTGAGAAAATTGACACCCTCGGTTTTCGTGGCGAACTTTTTGGCAAGGAAAGTATATGACAAATCATCTCGCTGATAATCAGAAAATTGATATGGAACGCTTCAATCAGGTGTTTTTCGAAGAGTGCGCCGAGCATCTGGCTGAAATGGAAAAGATTCTTGTCTCTCTTGCGGATGAAGAGCCGGATGATGAGCAGCTGAATGCCATTTTCCGCGCGGCTCATTCTATAAAGGGTGGTGCTGGGATATTCGGTTTTCAGGACATGACTGTTGTTACTCACGTGCTGGAGTCGCTGCTGGATAAACTGCGAAATCACGAAATAGCTTTTGCCGCGAGCATGATAGACCTGTTTCTCTCCGCAGGGGATGTTATCTCCATGCAGCTTGCCGGTCATAGAGATAGTGCTGAGGTTCATCAGGAGTCTGTTGACCTCATTCGTGCGGAGTTGCAGAAGGTTATTGAATCTGCTTCTCCTGTAGCTGCAGTAGAGCTGGAACGCTCCCTTCTGATAGAGGATTTAACTGATAAAAATTTGTTGGCAGATACAGGGAGCTTAAACTGCTATGAACTTATGTTTAGACCGGATATTGACCTTTTCAGGCGCGGTGTCCGATTGGAAAATCTGTTTGCAGAACTTGAAGATCTGGGGAGTTTGAAGGTTGAAGCGGTAGTTGCAGACAGCGAGGATTTCAGCAGCTTTGATCCGGAACTCTGTGTGACTTCATGGAAACTTTTACTTAAGACAGATGCAAGTGAGGCAGATATACGTGACATTTTTGAATTTGTTGCCGAAGAAGAGCAGCTGGATGTCACTCTTATAGCAGATGTTTCCGATAAATCTGTTGTTGCCGCTGATGCGGCGGAGATGTCTCTAAATCCGCTTAACGGGGGGGCTTCAATCCCGGCTCCTGCTCTTTCCGCAGAGAGTGTCGGTATAAAGGTCGGCAGAAGGGCTTATGATAAGAATGAACTTGCTCCCTCTGCTTACGGTAGACGTGGTGTAGAGGCTGAATCTTCAATCCGCGTCGGGGTCACCAAAGTTGATCAGCTGATCAATCAGGTTGGCGAACTTGTAATTACCCAGCTTATGGTCTCTCAGGCGGCAGGTTTGCTTGATCCGGTTCTGCATGAGGGACTCCACCGTAGTCTGCAGCAGCTTGAGAGAACAACCAGAGAGCTTCAGCAGAGCGTAATGTCTATCCGTCTTGTTCCGATAAGTATTGTATTCAGCCGTTTCCCGCGAATGGTGCGTGAGTTGGCTGCCAAACTCGGAAAAACGGTGGAGTTGAAAACTGTCGGTGATTCAACCGAACTGGATAAGGGGCTTATTGAAAAGATCACTGATCCGCTGACGCACCTGGTTCGGAACTGTATGGATCATGCACTTGAGAAGCCTGATGCAAGGGTTGCCGCCGGTAAAGATGCCTGCGGCACAATCACTCTACGTGCATCACAGATAGGTGGCAGAATTGTTATCCACGTAATTGATGACGGTGCCGGACTCAATCGTAAAAAAATCATCTCAAAGGCTCTGGAGCGAGGTATTACGGCATCTGAAACAATGAGTGATGATGAAGTGTGGCAGCTCATCTTTGCCCCCGGCTTTTCAACAGCTGATGAGGTTACGGATATTTCCGGACGCGGTGTCGGGATGGACGTAGTTATGAAAAACGTTCAATCCATGGGTGGGAGGGTGCATATTCTCTCCGAGCCGGGGAAAGGTACACAGATAACTATAAGTCTCCCCTTAACTCTTGCGATTCTTGACGGCCTTTCCGTTGCGATTGGCGACGAAAAATTTATTATCCCTCTCAACTCTATTATCGAATCTCTTCAGCCTGCTCCGGGAAGCCTTAAAACAGTTAACGGCAAAAATGTAGTTTATGTGCGTGGTGACTACATCCCTATCATTCCGTTGTATCAACTTTTTAATATGCAGGCGCGGATTACGGATCCCGCCAATGGTATTCTCGTTCTGATTGATGTTGAGGGTGAGAAGGCGGCGGTTCTTGTGGATGCACTGCTGGATGAGCATCAGGTTGTTATCAAGAGCATTGAGACAAACTACCGTAAAATCGACGGAACAGCTGGTGCGACAATTCTCGGCGATGGGCGGGTGGCTCTGATTCTCGATGTCGGTTCTCTGCTTCAGATGCGTAAAAATTTACTGAATTACAACAAATAAAAGAATGGAGGTAACTCACATTATGCAGACAGGGCAGGAGATTGCTGGCAGAGGGGGGACAAATATTCCATCGGAGTTTCTCACTTTTACTCTGGGTAGCGAGGAGTACGGAATTGATATTCTGAAAGTACAGGAAATCCGTGGATATGATCCGGTTACTCATATTGCAAACTCCCCGGAGTTTGTTAAGGGGGTTATCAATCTGAGGGGGGTAATTGTACCTATCGTGGATATGCGAATTAAATTCAGGGTTGGAGAGCCTACTTATCATGAGTTTACTGTTGTTATTATTATGAATGTTCTGGACAGGGTTATCGGCATGGTTGTGGATGGTGTTTCCGATGTTGTCGCGTTAAGCCCGGATCAGATCAAGCCAGCTCCGGAGATGGGTTCTGCCCTTGATACGGATTACATAACAGGTTTGGGGACTGTAAACGACCAGATGCTTATTCTTGTAGATATCGAAAAGCTTATGGGGAGCGAAGAGATGCAGATTGTTGACAGGGTAAATCAGGAAGAAAAATAATATTTAATAGAAAGGTGGAATTAAAATGAAAATCAAGAGTTTCAAGAATTGGAAAATTCTCTCCAAAATCCTCAGTATCTCAATCACAACCATAGTGCTGCTTATTATGGGCGTAACTTTTTACGTTCTCCCTTACATGGAAAATCACCTGATGGCTGAGAAGATATCTGCAACCAAAGGTGTTGTTGAAACGGCTGCTTCGCTTGTTGAGAGTCTCTTTCAGGACGCTAAAGATGGTAAGATCACGATGGAAGAGGCAAAAAATCGTGCTCTCGAAAATATCAAGGATATGCGATATCACGGAGGTGAATACTTCTGGATTAACGACACGACACCAAAAATTCTTGTTCATGGTGTAAAACCGGAGTTAAATGGTAAGGATGCTACTGATATCAAGGATCCCCACGGGAAACAGATCTTCATTGAATTTGCCAAAGTTGCTAAGGAGAAAGAAGCCGGAATCGTTGAGTACCAGTGGGCCAAGCCAGGTTCAAACGTGCCGGTTGATAAAATATCATACGTAAAACTTATAAAGGGAACAGACTGGATTGTCGGCAGCGGCATTTACGTTGACGATGTCAAAAAAGATGTAGCTGCCATGCGTCTGCAGATTCTCGGTGCAACGCTGTTTCTCGCAGTAGTGGTATTTGCTTTTGCATGGCTGGTTGCCCGCAAGATCAAAGAGGCGCTTGATAAAGCAATAAATCTTTCGGAGCAGATAGCTGCCGGTGATCTTACAGCCAAGATTGATGTCGATAGTGAGGATGAAACCGGCCACCTTCTCGCATCCTTGAAAGAGATGAATGAGGGGCTTGCCAAGATAGTGGGTGAGGTGCGTACCGGTGCTGACTCGATAGCGACCGCTACAGAGCAGATTGCCGCCGGTAATGCGGATCTTTCGCAGCGTACGGAAGAGCAGGCATCGGCTCTCGAAGAGACCGCTTCCAGTATGGAAGAGTTGACCTCCACGGTAAAACAGAATGCAGATAATGCGCAGCAGGCAAATCAGTTGGCTATCAGCGCCAGCGGCGTGGCTGTTAAGGGTGGCGATGTCATTAACAAGGTTGTCCGCACGATGGAGTCTATTACCGATAGCTCCCGCAAGATATCCGACATTATCGGCGTAATCGATGGCATAGCCTTCCAGACCAATATTCTAGCCCTTAATGCCGCTGTTGAAGCTGCAAGGGCTGGTGAACAGGGGCGTGGTTTTGCGGTGGTTGCCGCAGAAGTCCGTAGTCTTGCACAGAGAAGTGCTGCTGCTGCGAAGGAGATAAAAGCCCTTATTGAAGATTCAGTCGGTAAGGTTCAGGACGGTAGCCGTCTTGTAGAGGAGGCTGGTCACACGACGCAGGAGATCGTCACCAGCATCAAACGGGTAACAGATATAATGGCTGAGATTTCAGCAGCTTCGCTTGAACAGTCAAGTGGCATTGAACAGGTAAATACCGCTATTACACAGATGGATGACGTTACCCAGCAGAACGCAGCTCTTGTTGAACAGGCTGCAGCGGCTGCCGAATCACTTGAAGAGCAGGCTCTGCAGCTGGTTCAGGTCGTTACCCGCTTCAAACTGGATGAAGCTCTCCAATCTCAGAAAAGCGCTTCTGAGAGAAAACCACGCAGAATTCAGTCGCTTCATCCTGAGATAGCACAGAAAAAAGTTAATCGTCTCGCCCCCCCGAAGAGTCAGAAAAACGGTGACTCGCTTAAGCTGTCAGCTCCCAAGAACTCTGATGCAGATGACGACTGGAATGAGTTCTGATAACTGCGCCAGCTTTCGCGTTAAAGTACAGATCGATGTAAGGAGTGTAAATGTCGGCTTTTAATGAAGATAAAAAACCGGCATTCGGTGAGAGCGGCGGTGATAAGGATAAGGACTTCTATGTGTTTCCTTTCACCGCCGAAGATTTTCACCGTATAAGAAGTCTTATTTACAGGGTTGCAGGAATATCGCTCTCTCCGTCAAAAAAAGATCTGGTATACAGTCGTCTGGCTCGCAGACTTAGAATCAAAAATATAGATTCATTTACCGCCTATATCCGTCTTCTCGAAAGTGGTGATTTAAGTGAGCGTGAAGAGTTTATTAACGCTCTTACGACTAATATGACCTCTTTTTTCCGCGAGTCGCATCATTTCCCTATTCTTGCACAACATCTTGGCAGCATTAACAAGTCAGGTCAGATATCAATCTGGACCTGTGCCTCTTCCACAGGCGAAGAGCCATATTCAATAGCCATGACAGCTGTTGAGCACTTCAACTCCTTCACCCCGCCAGTCAGGATTCTTGCCACGGATATTGATACCAACGTACTCGAAAAGGCGAAACTGGGAGTTTACTCTCTGGATCAGGTTCAGAAGATGCCTCCTGATAAGCTGAAGCGTTTCTTTCTGAAAGGGGGGGGTAGAAATCAGGGGTTTGCGAAGGTACGTCCAGAGCTTCAGAAACTTATAACTTTCAGACCATTTAATCTGCTTGATGAATATTGGGGGATTAAAGAAAAGTTTGATGTCATATTCTGCAGGAATGTGATGATTTATTTCGATAAAGATACACAGTATGGGATTCTTAAAAAAATGAAGCCATGTATACAGTCTGACGGTCTCTTTTTTGCCGGTCACTCGGAGAGTTTTCATCATGCTGTTGACCTGTTCAAAGTTTGCGGTAAGACAGTATACAAGCCTAAGAGCTGATACATATGCATAGAGGCAAGTACTTTTCTACATCAGTTTATTACGATCGGTTGTTTGCAACCAACGCTGTTAAGCTTCTTCCGGGGCAGTATCATGTAACACAAAATAATACGGTGATAACAACTGTTTTGGGATCATGCGTCTCCGTCTGTATCTATGATCCGCTGAACGGTGTTGGTGGGATGAATCACTATATGCTTCCCGGCAAATCGGATGAATCCGGCAAATCGTCTCATGGCTCTGCCAGATACGGGCTTTATGCGATGGATCTGCTGCTTGAGCATATTCTTAAGGTTGGTGGCGAGCGCTCCCGTCTTATTGCAAAGGTCTTTGGGGCAGGCAAAGTTATGGATGGCATGAGTGATGTGGGGAGTCAGAATGCCGATTTTGCCATAAAGTATCTCAAAGAGCATAAGATACACGTTGCTGCTCTCGACATAGGCGACAATCTGCCTCGGAAGATATATTTCTCACCGGCAAGCGGTCAGGTGTTTGTTAAAAGAATTCAGAGTCAGACATTATCTCCGGTACTCTTTAAAACTCTATTTTCCCAAGACAGCTCAAAAATACTTCTGCCAGCAGAATAACAGGATATCCAATATGCCGATCAAAGTTCTTGTTATAGACGACTCAGCTCTCGTAAGGAGCATACTGACCGAAATAATAAACAAACAGTCGGATATGGAGGTCGTAGGAACAGCCCCCGATCCGCTTGTAGCGAGAGAAAAGATAAAGGCGCTCAATCCTGATGTGCTGACACTTGATGTTGAAATGCCAAAGATGGACGGTCTCGCTTTTCTGGAAAAACTTATGCGCCTGAGACCAATGCCGGTAGTTATGGTTTCGTCTCTGACAGAGAAAAGCTCTTCCATAACTCTTCAGGCGTTGGAGCTAGGGGCGTTTGATTTTGTTACAAAGCCGAAAATAGATATTCGTAATGGTCTAGAGGAGTACGCTGAGGAGCTTACATCCAGAATCCGTGCTGCATCAAAAGCACGTTTGATAAAGTCTCCACCCCGATCTTTACCCCACACTCAGGTACAGCAGAAGAATAATGCAGATGTGGTGCTGGCTGTTGAACGGCATACATTCTCCACAACTGAAAAGGTTGTGGTTATCGGTGCTTCAACAGGGGGCACGGAGGCGCTTAAGGCGTTTCTGGTTGATATGCCGGCAGACTCTCCAGGTATTCTTATTACACAACATATGCCGGAAGCATTTACTAAAACATTTGCAAAACGGCTGGACAGCCTCTGCAGAATAGCTGTTAAAGAGGCTGAACATGGAGACCGTATCCTGCCGGGGCACGCTTATCTGGCTCCCGGAAACAGGCATCTTCTGCTGAAACGGAGCGGAGCTAATTATGTCGCCGAACTGTCTGACGGTCCACCGGTCAGCCGCCATCGTCCATCCGTGGATGTTCTGTTTCGATCGGCAGCCAACTGCGCCGGGAAGAACGCCGTGGGCATCATCATGACCGGTATGGGGGACGACGGAGCTGCCGGTATGCTGGAGATGCATCAGGCGGGTGCCTGTACGCTGGCGCAGGATGAGCAGAGCTGTGTAGTCTTCGGTATGCCGAAGGAGGCTATCGCAAAGGGGGGGGTTGATGAGGTCGTGCCGCTGCACGAAATGTCACGCAGGCTCTCAGCCTGGTTGTCGTCACAAGGGAAACGCGGTTTCAGAGTTTAACTCCCTGTAAAGGATTCTTTAAATGAGATCTGTTACTAAATACATACTTGCAAGTATCTTTATTGCGATTGTTACGATCTCAGTGTTCGGATTTTATTCACTCGATCAGTACCATAAGAATGAAGTCAACAATGAGAGCATCAAGCTGGAAATGAGCATTCGGACATTCTGGCAGCTGCTTAGCCAGAAGGGGAGTGATTTCAGAATACTGGATGGCAGGCTGCTGGTCGGTGACTATGTATTGAACAACAATTTTGAGCTGACCGACAGAATTCAGGAAATTTTCGGTGGAGTAGCGACCATCTTCATGTACGACGAGAGAGTATCAACCAACATCTTGAATGTGGAGGGGAAGCGAGCTCTTGGTGTAAAGCTTGAAGCTGCGATTAAAGATACTCTTTTAAAACAGGGGAGGTCCTACCGCGGTCTGGTGGAAATACTTGATGTCCCCTACATGACGGCATACGACCCGATTATTGACAGAGACGGAAAAGTTGTCGGGGTACTCTTTGTGGGTGTCAAGGAGGGTGACCTGCTGGCTCGAATGCGCGTCATAAAAACTAAAATGACCCTGACTATGGCAACCATGCTTATGCTCCTCACATTTTTCATGGTTCTCGTCGGTCTGGCGACGAGGCGGATTGAAGTTTTAAATGAGAATCAGATGCAGTTCCAGAAAACGCTCATGGACACGATTCCGAACCCCGTTTACTTTAAAGACAATGCCTCGCGTTATCTGGGGTGTAATAAGGCTTTCGAGGGGTATACCGGATTTTCAGCAGAAGAGCTGATCGGTAAGACTCCGCACAATTTATGGTCAAATGAATCGGCAGACCTCTATTGTAAACAGGATCTTGAAGTTCTTGAGAACCCCGGTATTCACTCTTTTGAATCTTCAGTCATGTACACAGATGGTTCGATGCGCGATGTTATTATAAACAAAGCTGCATTCAATACGAGAGACGGCTCTGTAAAGGGACTGGTCGGCGTGGTTCTTGACATAACGGAGCGAAAGAGCTCCGAACGGGCGCTCCTGTTTAAGAATATCCTGCTTTCAACCCAGCAGGAGGCATCACTTGACGGCATACTTGTAGTTGACGAAAACGCAAAAATCCTCTCTATAAATCAACAATTTATAGAGATAATGGGGATTCCTTCCTCCCTGATAGATGCTAAAGAAGATGAGCCTGTGCTTGAATATGTGACCAGTATACAGGCGGATCCGTTGCAGTTCCTTGAAAAGGTTAAGTACCTTTACGAACACAGGGGGGAAACCTGTCGTGATGAAATATGTCTGACAAATGGCAAGGTTCTCGATAGATACACCGTGCCGCTTCTTGGAGTGAACAGCGAATATTATGGCAGATTCTGGTCCTTCCGCGATGTGACCGAGCGCAAGGCTGCCGAAAGGGATATAAAAGCTGCAAATCAGCAGTTGATGGAAATAGTTGAATTTCTACCGGACGCAACCTTTGTTATTGATAAAGAGAAGCGGGTTGTTGCATGGAACAGGGCAATCGAACAGATGACCGGTATTGCCAAAGGGGAGATTATCGGCAAAGGGGACTACCTGTATGCAATTCCGTTTTATAATGACAGCCGTCCCCTTCTTATTGATCTCCTTGATAAACCTCAGGAGAGAATCGACCGCAATTATACAGATATCAGGCGGGACGGAAATGTTCTCTTTGCGGAAGTTTTTGTCCCTGCTTTCCGTAACGGTGACAGCAGATACTTCTGGGCAACCGCAACATCTCTTTATGACGAGCAGGGGGGTGTGACAGGGGGCATAGAGTCTATTCGGGATATTACAGAATACAAACAGAACGAAAAAGAGAATAGTCGGCTGGAATCCCAGATTGAATATGCTCATCTGATAGAAACTATCATGACCAGACTCGGGCATGATTTAAATACTCCGTTAACACCTCTGTTTATTCTGCTACCGATTATTAAATCCAAAATGACGGAGCCTGATTTGATAAAAAGAGTCGATATGTGCATAAAGTGTATAAACTCGATAAAAAATATGGCTGATAAAACCAGAATGCTTGCGGCACTCTCTTCAGATATTAAGTCGTATCAATTTGAAGACATATATCTCCACTCTATCGTTGATAAAGCAGTTGCCAGGTACTCGGAAAATATCGATAAAAAGAGGCTGGTAGTTCAGAACAGTATTGATCCTGCACTCTCGGTTCATGTAGTGCCTGATCATTTTGAGGAACTTTTCAGCAATCTGATCTCCAACGCAGTAAATTTCTCGAAAACAGACGGGACTGTGCAGATCGGAGTTGAAAGGGACACTGAACGCCTTGTTATTTATGTAAGAGATGATGGCATCGGACTTACACCTGAACACCTTGAAAGTATTTTCAGTGAGTTTTTCAAGGTGGACGAGTCGCGACATGATCTCGATGCCAGTGGATTGGGACTTGCAATATGTAATAGGATTGTTAGGAATCACAACGGCAGAATATGGGCTGAAAGTGCAGGCATTGACAGAGGAACAACAATTAAAATCAGCATTTGAGCTGTTTTAAAGGTTGAAAGGGGGGATGGATATGGGCGCAAAAGTAATGATAGTCGATGATGAGGAGATGATCAGAGAGTCCGTAGAGATATTTTTTGAGTCGGAAGGGATAGACCTTCTTAAAGCAGCAAGCGGTAACGAGTGTCTTGAATATCTGAATGAAGGTTTTCGCGGTGTTATTCTTATGGATGTAATGATGCCCGAGATGAATGGGTGGGATACTATCCGCAGGATTGTGGAGAACAATGTATATGATGGAAATATAATCGTCATGCTTACGGCTATGGATTCCCCTGATAATAAGATGGAGGGGATACAGGAGTACGTCACGGACTATCTGACTAAACCATTCAAACCGGGTGAACTGTTGGAATCTATACAGTACTATTTCAGTCTGCTGGATTCTGTGGAGCCTTTCAATGGTCAATAATAATATCGTGGTCATTGGAGTCTCGACCGGAGGGCCAATAGCCCTCAGACGTCTCTTCTCCGAGCTTCCACTGCTTGATGCAGCTATTGTTATTGTTCTTCATATCCCTCCGGGGATGGACTATAAAATTGCGTCTGGACTCGACTCAGTAGCTTCCATGCCGATTGCTCTGGCTGGAGATGGTGAGTATCTAAGGAGTGGAAGGGTGTATCTTGCCCCCGGAGGATTTCATCTTACGCTTGAAGGGAACAGCCGCATTATTCTAAAAGAGGGTGCAAGGGTCAACTTCGTACTCCCCTCCGCTGATGTCGCTATGAAATCTCTGCTCAAGCCTCTTAAGAAGGCAAAAATAATAGGTGTTGTGATGACCGGCATGGGTAAAGACGGAGCGGAAGGAGTTCAGTATATAAAGTCGATTGGCGGAAGTACGATCGCTCAGGATGCCGAATCTTCGGCTATTTACGGTATGCCTAAAGCTGCTTTTGAAACAGGTGCAATAGATTATGTGCTGCCGCTTAATAAAATAGGCAGAAAAATTATTGAACTTTTAAGCTAGGGATGGAGGGTTAGACTGTATGCCGAAAATAATAATGACGGCTGACGACTCAGCCAGTATCCGTCAAATGGTTGCATTTACCCTTAATTGTTAAAAAAGTACTCGGATAACTGCTCGCCATATATGCTTCTTCAGTTGAACTCCTCTCATGAACTCTGCCAAAAAAAACCGGCGAACCATTTCTGGGGAGTCTGTAATTCCTGGCACCTCCGTTTCCAACTTGTTGATCCCGTAGGACTGACCGTGAAGGTTGGCTTGTCTGCCAAATTGAAGAAGCAGAGATTTTAATTTTCGCTTGTCGCCATCACGATTAATTTCTAAAGCCAAATTCCGCTACTTCGTACTTTAATCCGCCAATTTTATTAATTTTGCTATATCGATATTGCCAACACAATAAACACTCCGTAACCATTCTGGATACTGTAGGTTTCTGGGTTTTAAATAGAAAAATAAAGCAATATTTTGTCTTGTAAGGTTATAACCCTTCTGATAACTTCTCAGAAAATAAAATATATTCCAAGAGTTTACTTATGAAAAATTCATGGCTTGAAATTGTACTGGATATCCCTGCTCTTTATTCGGAGGTCGTTGCCGATTTCCTCTCAGAAGTTACCGGAAACGGCGTATGTGTTGAAAACCTTGACGTGGATGCTTTCTCTGTAAAGGAGATTCCGGATTCAGTGAGGATGTCGGTAAAAGGTTATATAGCTGCAGATATTGATTCCACACCTATTCTGGATGAGATTGATAATTTTATTAAAGGTTTGTCCGCTCAATATCCCTCAGAATTTTTCAGTAATTATACTATTGATTCTGTAAATACAGAGGATTGGAGCAATAGCTGGAAAGTTCATTTTAAACCTATTCGTGTTGGAAACAGGTTGCTTATAGTGCCGACATGGGAAGAGTTTGATAAGCTGCCTGATGATCTTGTTATTAGAATAGATCCGGGGATGGCGTTTGGAACTGGTGGGCATGAAACAACAAGACTATGTCTGGAATTACTTGAAACGGTTATGGAAAACAGTTCTCTTCTTGCTGTGCCGTCACTGCTTGATCTTGGAACAGGGTCAGGAATATTAGCAATGGCTGCCTGCCTGCTTGGCGCAGGAAGAGTGTTGGCGCTTGATATCGATTCAGATGCGATTGATGTGGCTAGAGAAAACTTTGTACTGAATAATCTATCTGAAATGATTGAAAGCGGCACAAATACCCTTGAATCATTGAAGGAGAATTTTGACATAATTTTGGCAAATATTCTTGCTGAAGAGCTTGTCAGGCTTGCTCCAAATCTCGCCGATCGTCTGGAGAATGGCGGGTCATTGATACTGTCCGGTATATTGGCAGAGAAGGAACAGCTTGTAAAAATCGGGTTTGCGCCTCATTCGCTTCAGTATGTAACATCTCTTTACGATGGAGAGTGGGTGGCAATGCTGTACAAAAAGGTTGTAATAGTATGAGTTTGCGCCGTTTTATGATAAATTCCAGGGCTATACGTGACGGTTATGCGTCTTTTGATGGTGAGATTTACAACCACATGGTTCGTGTCCTTCGATTGGGTCCGGGTGATCCGGTTCAGCTGGCTGATGAAAAAGGTGTGATTCATTTTGGTTCAATCAATCAGGTAGCTAAAGAGTGGGTCGCAGTTAAAATATCCTCCTCAAATCTTGCAGCAGAGAGTGATGTTACGGCGCCAAAAATCACTATCTGTCAGGCTCTCCCGAAGGGTGACAAGATTGATATGATATTGCAGAAGGGTACTGAACTTGGAGCTCACGATTTCTGGCTGTTTGGTGGTCGTAGGTCTGTTGCAAAAGTGCGTGATGATCAGCAGGAGAGTAAATTAGAAAGGTGGAATCGGATTACTGCTGAAGCTGCAAGGCAGTCAGAGCGGATCGATATTCCAGAAGTATCATGGAGACCAACAGCTGTTGAGGCTGCAAATGATTCGGGGCAGGAACTGCGTCTGATATTGTGGGAGGGGGAGAGAGAAACCTCCTTGAAAAAGGCTCTGACAGAGGGGGCTAAGCCTGTTTCGATTGTTGTAGCTATAGGTCCGGAAGGTGGATTTGATCCTTTAGAGGTCCGTCATTTTTCTCAGCATGGCTATCAACCGGTTTCTTTAGGGTCGAGGATACTTAGAACAGAAACTGCAAGTATTGCTATTCTGGCTATAATGCAGTATATATGGGGCGAAATGTGATTGTTTCGCAATCAAGGAGCTTGAGATGAAATGTCCAAAATGTGGATTTAACAGCTTTGAATATTATGACAGCTGTAAAAAATGCTCCGCTGACCTTACCGGTTACAAACAGACATACTCCATAGCTTCAGTTGTTCTGCCGTCTGTGGCAAAGGAACATTTGGTTGCTGAATCTCAGACTCTTGCAGCTTCGGCAGATAATGTCAGTGAAAAAGTTGAAATGCATGAAGATATATTCTCCTTTGATCTTCCTAACGAGCCTTTGAGTCCTGTTGCAGAAAAAAATGATGATCCTTTTAATTTTGACGAGCCTGAGCCTGTTGTTACTGCCGCTCACTCTGGTACTTCCGGTTCTGATGCCGATGATTTTGCAAATTTGCTTGAATCTACTTCACAAACTGATGAGTCGCCGTTTGCAAGTGTGCACGCGCCAACTCCAGTTTCATTTGCTGCAACTCAGGCTAATGCTGGCTCCTCACCTGGTGAATTCGATCTCGAAAGTTTCTCATGGGATGAAACACCCGCCGAGACTGCCTCGGATATTCAGCCGGATGAGCTTGATGATTTTGACTCATTATTTGGTGATACAAAAGAAAACAGTTTCAAGTAGAAGCAGTATCGTACTTGACCATCTAACCAGATTCTCACCATAAGGGCGGTTTTCCGCTCTTTTTTTGTTCCTGCCGGAGAAGGAAATGTCTACACATATATCAATTCTTCCTGAAATTCTAACGAACAAGATTGCAGCCGGTGAAGTTGTGGAGCGCCCGGCTTCTGTAATAAAAGAATTAATTGAAAATGCACTTGATGCAGGTGCAACGGAAATTTCAGTTGAAGTCACTGCTGGCGGCAGGCGTCGTATTCGGGTTACAGATAACGGCAGTGGAATGTCCCGTGAAGATGCTCTGCTTTCAATAGAGCGCCATGCTACGAGCAAAATCAAGCATGACGGTGATCTTGAAAAAATAATGACCCTTGGATTCCGTGGCGAGGCTCTCCCCTCAATAGCATCAGTTTCACGTTTTACGCTCTCAACTCGTGAACCTGACTCTCAGGAGGGGACCGAAATAGTTGTTGAAGCCGGGCGTATCAGGGATGTTAAAGCTTGCGGTATGCCTGCCGGTACGGTCATAAGCGTTGAAAATCTTTTTTACAATCTGCCTGTAAGACTTAAATTTATGAAAAGCCCTGAAACCGAGATCGGTCACGTTGCAGACGTTGTTAACAGAATGGCTGTGGCGCGTCCTGATGTTGGTTTCAGCTGTTTTAGTGATGACAGGGAACTGCTGAGGCTTCAGAGCAGCGACCTGCTCCGTCGCTTATCTCAGGTTATCGGTAAGCAGAGTTCACAGCATTTCTACCCGATAGTTAATACTGTCAGTGATTATGTAAAAGTCAGAGGGTTTGTTGCGGGGCCGGCTGTTGTACGTTCTGGAACGCAGGCTGTTTATACGTATATTAACGGCAGATATATTCGAGACAAGGTGGTGCAACACGCTGTAATGCAGGCTTATCGAGGTGTTATAGATCGCGGCAGGTATCCGGTAGTTGCGTTGTTCATTGAGCTTCCACCTGAAGAGGTTGATGTGAATGTTCACCCAACCAAGCATGAAGTGCGTTTCCGCCGTCAATCTGTCGTTCACGACGCAATTCAAGCAGAGATAGAAGGGGTGCTTCGTGATTCTCCCTGGCTTATCAAAAATATGTTTAAATCAGAAGATCAACCCGAACGTCCATTAAACAGCCAGGTATATCGTGAAAGAGTTGCCGCTTCTGCTCAGGCTTCACTTGAAATGCAGCCACAGAAAACGTTTTACCCGAAGCAACTGGAAGCAATCCCTGCCGTAAGTGAGAAGGTGGAGTTGTGTCAGTTTGCAGAGTGGAGTGATGCTGCAATGTCGCCCGGATATTTTTCATCACTATTAATAATAGGTCAGTTTAATGGTGAGTATATACTCTGTCAGTCGGATAAGGATCTTGTGATTATCGATCAGCACGCTGCAAGCGAAAGGGTCGCGTATCAGAACCTTAAACAACAATCGGATACGGATGGGGTTGAATCTCAGCAGTTATTGTTTCCGGAGACGCTGGAGCTGACTTTCAGTGAGGTTGCAATAGCTGCCAGATATTCGAAATGGCTTGCTGATATAGGCTTTGATGTTGAGCCGTTCGGGGGGGCAACAGTAGTTATTAAATCTGTTCCAAGAGTGGTTGTAGATAAAGATCCAGTTACACTCGTTCGCAATATTCTGGCTGATATAGAAAACCTTGGAACGAGTGCGGCTTTTAATGATCACCTGGAACATCTGCTCTCAAAGATCGCCTGTCACTCCGTTATTCGCGGAGTTCATAAGCTCGATCAGAGACAGATCAAAGAGCTGTTTTACAGGATGGATCAGACCGGTTTTTCAGCCAGCTGTCCGCACGGTCGTCCGGTATCTCACATAATAACCCTGCAAGAGTTGCAGAAAATATTTAAGCGAACGTAAGTAATGTTTTGAATATTCATAAGGTTGCCGCTTAAAGTTATTACGCTATCGTATGCCGGATATCCTTACCCTTCACCATAAAGATCACCATCTCAGCAACATTGGTTGCGTGATCTGCAATACGTTCCAGCGATTTAGAAATGTAATTCAACTTCATGGCTCGTGATATTGTCGTTGGGTCTTCAATCATAAATGTTAAGAGTTCGCGCTGGATCTGTATATTCAGCTCGTCAACAAAGCTATCGTCACCACAGACTTTTATAGCCAGCTCTGCATCTCCGCGCACAAATGCATCTAATGATTCCTTGACCATGGTTTCGGCTCTGTAAGCCATTCGAGGAATATCAATATAAGGCTTCAGAGGTGGTTCCTCGTTCATTTCCCGTGCTCGTTTAGCGATATTTGCACATTGATCCCCCATCCGCTCCAGGTCGGTAACAATTTTAAGTGCTATAGTTATAAAACGTAGATCTCTGGCAGCTGGCTGGCGGAGTGCCAGCAGTTCGAGGCATCTTTCATCTATCGAAACCTCGGCGGCATTTATTTCGTGATCCAGAGCAATTGTTCGTTCGGCTAAGGAGGTATCCCTGTCTACGAGTGATTTTACGGAGTTGGCGATCATTAACTCAACTTTGCCGCCCATAATCAGAATACTCTGTCTTAAATCGTTAAGTTCGTTATCATAAGCCTTGCTGATGTGTTCCTGTAACATATATTCTCCTCTTCCCGATAACAGGTAAATCTGATTTAAGTTTGTTCTTGAAAAAGTATGTAAGATTAAGGTACTGACGGTTGTCAAGACAGAAAAATGATGAAATTAAGTTTGGTTCAGCCCAGTTGAATGCCCCTTGTTCTTTGAAAGATCAGCTTGTTCAAGTAGTCCGTTGAAGTATACCTCTGCC
>JAQUHA010000037.1 GCA_028683855.1 Desulfuromonadaceae bacterium | reverse complement strand
ACGTAACCGCCCGGCAGGTATACAACATCATTGAAAAGATCAACGGTGAGAAATTTAAAAAAGAGCAGCAGACGCTGTTTTAAGCGGGGAGAGTCATGGGCGAAGCTACGGTACGATAAAAAATAACGTGATAAGGCACACCGGCTAGCGGGGGCTTTTTCCCGCTGACCGGTGCTGCCGTTAGTTATGCCATTCGGTTCACTGCTCTTTGAAAACTTTATATGTGTGTGGGATTTTTGTTTTATTCTTCAGGTTTAATGGCTATTTCTTCAAGGCTCTGTCCTTGTCTGGTAAGAAGAGTCCAGAGGTCAGAGTAGAAAAAATTGTCAACCGTTTTTATGTGTTGGGAAAGTAATGGATGCGTAATCATGCTGGGGCGGATGTCGCAGTAATAAACTCCGTCAAGCGGATTCAGCTTGATCGTGTACGCCTTGAAGTGTCCTGGCAGAAATGTTGCTGAAATGCCGTACTCATGATCTTTTTTTGTCTTTTTACGCTGGACATCATTTAGAAAAATGGCGATGTGAGACAAATCTGTATTTGTGAGCCTGTTGTATAAAAACTTGTCCATGAAAACCTTGTCGATGCGGTCTTTGCTGGAAGTTTTAACAGAACCGATGATTTTAAGTTCTCCTGTTTTGCTTATCATTAAATCATGTTGGTAGGCTGATTTAAAAAGTTCTGTTCCATCATCATCTTTTACAGGCACTTGCATGACACCTGAGACGCACTCTACATCAAGAGAAACAATCAGTAAGCGGATAAGTCTCTCGAATAAATCTCCGTTTACTTTACGGGCTTGGTTTGATTTTCCGGCTGGTAGCGCGTCGAGTGTCGCGCCGATTGATTGCTGAATTGTGTAGATAGTGCGGTTGATATTTTCTCTTAATTCGTCAGGAGGTTGTTCCCCGTTTTTGATCTGCTCAAGCGTCTCCAAAAACTGCTTTGCGCCGTTTTCAAAACTTTCAGCATCGTACATCAGCAACGAATTGAGAGGGCGAGTAATGTTGAAATGTCCATCTTTTCGGTATTGGAAAAATTGATAGTGGTTTTCGTTCTTGGAGATAATACGGGCTTGCAGTCCTGTTTCTACATATTCCAGATAGCGGGCGCAAAACGTGATGTAGTTTTCTACCGTGTGGAATAGGTCTTTATTGACGGCACTGCTTACAAGTTTTGAAATGTTCATCGTATGGATTCCCTTCGTGCTGCGGTTTTTCGGTCGTGAGCGATCCACTCGTCTTTAGTCATTCGAGTTACGCTTTTTAAACGATCTACTGCCCACTTATTGTAATCGATGTTCATGTCACACGCCATCCAGCGGCGTTTGAGTTGTTCCGCAACAACTATCGTGGTTCCAGAACCGGAAAAAGGGTCAATGACGAGATCACCTTCATTGGAAGATGCAAGAACAAATTTTCTCAAAAGTTCTTCTGGTTTTTGTGTTGGGTGAGGGGTTTTCTCACCCATGCCGTTGCAGGTGGTTGGAATGTCAATTACGTCTTTTGGTTTTGCACCTTTAGGGTTTGGTATCCAATTGTCACGTTGTTTGTTTCCGTTGCCACCGTATGCGCTTGTTTCTGCCTGTGGGTGCGATGGATATTTGAGGGTATGCGCTCCGTAAGGAGTGCGTACATCGTCAATGTTCAGTTTGCAAGCGTCTGTTTTTCGGAAATGGATGATACTCTCGTGTGACCGACCCCACTCGTTCCCTAAATTAGCTTTGTTTTTGTAATGCCAGATAAGCCAACGACAATGCTTGAAATACTTTGATGCAGGGTGTTTGATGTCCGCCAATATTTCAGAGAACCCGCACACATATAAAGAACCGGTAGGCTTCAAAACACGGGAGGCTTGAGCGATCCATTTGATTGACCACTCAATATATTTTTCTTGGCTCTCAAAATTATCCCAGTCGGCTTTTTTGATGTTATAGGGGGGGTCAGCAAAAACGAGGTCAACGCTTGAAGCGGGAAGAGACTCAAGCCACTTAATAGAATCACCTTGGAACAGCCGACCATTTGGATGTTCATATTGTAACTGGAAACCTGTTGAAACAGCAGGAAATGAAAACTCGGTCTTTTGCTTTCGTCTCATTTCGTCTGGCGCGAATATAGTCAATTGTTCCATTATGTAATGGTCGAGAGCCTGCCAGCCAGCTTCGGCGCTTATTTCAACGGAATATGGCATTTTTTCCTCCGGTCATTGATATTTCAACAATGTACCATGAAATATGTCCGGCGGGGTAGTCAATTTCGGTTCGTTTTTGTTCGGTTTTTGCGCCCCTCAAGGGCGCTCGGTTCTCGGTTTTAATTCGGTTTTTCGGTTTGTTGTATAACACCAAGCACAGCGGCTTGTCCGCTGCTGCGTGAGTTATCCCGCTCTTTTGAAAATAATCTTGACAAACCGTGCGGTTCCGCCCTACCCTGTGTTCACCTGCTGAACACAGGTATATACGGCACAGTTCAAGGTAGCCTATATCCAGCGCTTTGATGACATGGAGCAGGCGCTGCACCATGCCGTGCCGGGGGAGATCGGTTTGAGTAAGGATCGTTACATCGAACTGCTGGAAGCGGAAAACCGGCTGCTGAAAGCGCCCAAAACTGTCCGCCGTAAGCCACAACCGCTCACTAATGAATTGATCTGCCGCATTTATGATATGCTTTCCGGCGGCATGTCCGGCGGCAAGATCGCCGCCGAACTGGGGATATCATCCGCCACGGTGTCGTTTGTGCGGAAGTTAAGGCCGGCGATTCCACTGCTTGCGGGGTAGCGGGAAAGTAAACAGCCCGGCGGGGAAACCTGCCGGGCTTTCTTTTTGCGTAAAACCATACATTTTGTGGTTTTGTCGGGAGCAAAACACAAGGGGTTGTGTTTCATAAAAAAACCGTGCAGAATTTAAAATCTGATGTGATAAAAACTGTTTACAAGGGGGTAAATTGTGGGTTAAATAAACCTTTAAGGTCATTTTTCAGAGGAGCTATTGACATGAAAGTTATTGACATGAAGCCGATAACAAAACAGATCGTCTCCGCTAAAGAATATGTAGCATTGTCTGAAAGCATGCGCAACAACATCAAAGAAACCAGAATCTTGCCGCCGGTGCTTGGTGGTAAAAATTTTGGTGCTATTGAAGTAACATACGATCTGCCGGTATATTGCGCTCGATGAGTGGCAAACAAAATAACAATCTCCCCGCATCCCGTCCATCATCTCATCCGCCTGACCCGGAACTTATCGGACTCTTCTTAAAAAACCAGACTAAAGAGCTTGAAATCCGTGAGCAAGAGCTGGT
This sequence comes from Desulfuromonadaceae bacterium, assembly GCA_028683855.1. GTDB lineage: Bacteria > Desulfobacterota > Desulfuromonadia > Geobacterales > Pseudopelobacteraceae > JACRCG01. The sequence continues at coordinate 23,796 of JAQUHA010000037.1, read as the reverse complement.
GTTACGTAAGCAGGCAGATAACAATAGTTTTCAGTTTGCTCAAAAATCGCTCGATGCCCAAGTCACTGATCGCACTGCTGAACGCGAACATGTTACTAAAAACCGCATTTATCTCATGTATTTTGCTGCGTTTGTAATTGTTGCCGTAGTCGGCTTTCTCGGCTTCGCCTTGCACAACGGTAAAGACGCCATTGCTATGGAAATAATCAAAGCAATTCTTTATATTGTGACCGGAAGTAGTGGTGGATATGCACTTGGTCGATCAAAAAAACGTGACTCTGACGGTGCTTCCCAAAACGAATAATTTGACAAACCAACCCCCTACGCGATATAAAGCAAAAAAAACAGAGATCGCCCAAAACTCTGGCAAGCCCAAAGCCCCTCTCAGCCCCCACTGAGCGGGGCTTTTCTTTTGAATCCATTCAAATAGAAAGCCCCCCGCTCTTCCCGTACTATCCCCCACAGCAACAACCAAACCCGGCAGCACCGCTGATCCCAGGCGGGAGGTATCTTTATCCCCGCCCCGGTCCAGATCAGGAGTAACCCATGGCAGAATTCGAACCGGCCTATAAGGCAATGGTTAAGCATGAAGGCGGCTACGCCAACGATCCCCACGATCATGGCGGGGAAACCTGCCGGGCTTTCTTTTTGCGTAAAACCATACATTTTGTGGTTGGTTTGGCAGTGCGGCACAAGCGGTTGTGGTTGTCATTAAAACCGAACGAAACAGCAGGTCTGATGTGATAAAAACTGTTTACAAGTGGTTTAATTGCGTTTAAATATGAATCAAATTTTGATTTGATAAATTGTATGCCGAATACATATTCTGGTTTTCTATTTCAAGTCAATACCAGTTGTTAATAAGCTTTTTCCCGCCATTTAACATTGATTTTGATGCAGGTATAGCCCACACTATGTATTAGTTGTGGGTAAAAGTTTTTTAGAAAGGTGAGTGGTAGTATGGCAGAAACATATAGTTTCGATGCTGTTTACGAAGAAGCAATAAATTCTCTTATTGATCTGAAATCACCGAATCTAATTCCCAATGCAAGCTTATCTCATGCAAGAAGTTTGATTCGTGCTCTGGTAAGCAAGGTGGCCATTGACGAATATATAGGTATATTCACGGGGAGTCTTTCTGAAGATGCATTCGGTCCAGCAGATACTGTCGAAGCTTTTAAAACCTGTCTTTCGAAGGGGATAAAATTAAAACTTTTATTCCATGAAAAGCCTGACCACAACATCGTGAATAATGCGTTCTATAAATCGGTGATCCTTGATACTAGATATAAAAACAACATAGAAGTTAGATATTTGAAGCCTGAAAATGCAAATGAAAATCTAAAACATTTACTTACTGTAAACGACAGTGCTTTCAGACTAGAGACGGATCATAATAATACGAAGGCTTATGCTGCATTCAACAACAAGGATGTCGGCACCTCTGTTCGTGAATATTTTAGTACGTTATTTAATAGCACTTTGTCTGAAAAAATGGGGATTGCGTGCCTGGCGATCTAGCTACTAATTTTTGTGAATTCGACAATATTTATTTAGGCTGCCTTGGATTCGTTACTGTAGCGATTGGCAGCCTTTTTGTTGTCGAATTTGCATTACGCAGACTCGATGCTACAAAACAGAAGTTGTCTCAAAGCATGGTAGCTTCATGCGAACAAGGGCAAAACGCCCGCGAAACAGCCTTAACGGTCGAAATGGTACATGAAGAACGAGTAAAGCGCATAGATCCGATCGATATTGTTCCTCACGTTATAAAACGCTTGCTGCTGATAGTTGCTATTGTCGTCTCTGGCCTGGTGCTCGACGCAATTGGTAAGATATTGCTTTCTTTTTTTTGCTCGATATCACAAGCAGTAACGTGGGTCGCTATTGTTTTGCATACTATTTTTATTATTGCAATAGTCTGGGCTGGAATCAGTATAAGCAAAAGAATAATAAGTTCACTGTCTGAACTTCGGGGATACGAACAGGATGTTGACAAGCTCATTGAAAACGAAAAGAAAGATAAAAACGAAAAAATAAAAGATTTAATAAGACCAGCAAGTACTAATAATCACTAGACTTGATTCAATATCATTGACATCCTCACCACCAACGCGATATAAGGCAAAAAAACACCCCAAAGCCCCTCTCAGTCCCCACTGAGCGGGGCTTTTCTTTTGAATCCATTCAAATAGAACACCCCCCGCTCATCACGTACTATCCCCCACAGCAACAACCAAACCCGGCAGCACCGCTGATCCCAGGCGGGAGGTATCTTTATCCCCGCCCCGGTCCAGATCAGGAGTAACCCATGGCAGAATTCGAACCGGCCTTTAAGTCAATGATCAAGCATGAAGGGGGTTACGCCAACGATCCCCACGATCATGGCGGCGAAACCTATCGTGGTATCAGCCGTAAAAACTGGCGTGGCTGGGATGGCTGGCCGGATATCGACCGCATTAAAAGCGATGTTGAATGTTTAATTTTGAATGATGAATTTAATTCAAAACTCAAAATTCTCAATTCAAAATTGAATTCTAACGCCGATCTCCAGGGGCGCGTCAAAACCTTCTATAAGCGTAATTTCTGGATGCCGGTCATGGATGAAATTGCCGACCAGGAGCTGGTTAACTGGCTCTTTGACAAAGGGGTCAATATGGGTGTCCGGCAGGCATTCAAACTGCTGCAGCGAGCCCTATACGTCGATGAAGACGGCGTTATCGGCCCTCAGACAAAGGCTCACATCAAGCAGAGTGATCCGGTGGAGCTGCTGGCCGCCTGTCGCTTTGAGGCAAAACGGTTCTACACTAATCTGGCACTGCGCGACCCGTCACAGAGCCGCTTTTTAAACGGCTGGCTGGCACGGGCATAAGGAGAACATCATGATCAACTGGCTCAAAAACAGAATCTTTCTCTATCTCGGCACCAAGCTTGACGGAAAAAAAACCTACTTGGCTGGCTGCGGCTTCATCCTGCTGGCTCTGGCCGGCTGCGTGGGAAAGCTCTTCCCGGATCAGGGCTTGCCGGATATGGAGTGGGATTTGATCGGGGGCTACTTTACTGCGGGGCTGGGAGCCTTCGGTCTGGGGCACAAGGGGGAGAAGATCCTCACCGGAACTGTCAAAGAGTAATCATCGCCAAAACCTGGGTCTATGACTGGGATCAATGGCTTATTCGGGGGGATTTATGTGGGAAACAATCAAGATAATCAGTAGCTCTGTCTGGCGGTTCGCGCTGCCCTTTCTTCGCCGCCTGTTGACCGGCAGCGGGACCATCCTTCTCACCTCGGCACTCTCGGCGGTAAAAATGATTGCCGATAGCGGCATTGGCAGCAGCGGAGCCGAAAAACGGGAGCTTGCTTATCACGTCATCGCCGAAGATCTGAAAGGCAAAGGAATCACGCTGGGGGTGGAAGTGTCAACCTCCATGATCAATGCCGCCATCGAGCTTGCCGTGCAGAAATTGAAAGCCGATTAATGCCCGACGAAATCGATCAGGTACAGCAGCACGTCAACGATCTGCAAGCCGAACAGCTTCTTCGGCATCAGCTCCGCCGTGAGCCGGACGACAACAGCGGCATAGAGTGTGAGGATTGCGGCGACGAAATCCCGCTCAGACGGCGGCGGGTGAAACCCGGCTGCCGCAGATGCATATCATGTCAGGAAAAATTCGAGAGGGGCGGTATTATATGAAGGCAAACCTGATAACACCCACCGGCAAGGTGTATACCGGCAAAATAGTCAGCGGGGAACGCTGTGGCGATCGTATTTTTATGACATTCGAACTGGCGAAACCTGCGGGTAAACGTGCCGGCTCAAAATAATTAACGGAGGTTGTCAGGATGGTGATTACATTTGTGCAGTTTGCCTGGGGTTTTGCGGTGCTGGTGGCGTGGACCGGTCTGCTTTTAGGGGCTATAAAATATCTGTTAAACAGGCAGATAACCGCCTTTGAAACAAAACTTGCCGAAGCCGATGCCAAAGCGGCAAAAGCACTTGAAGCTTTGGCAAAACATGAGCGCACCGTCGCGCAGGACATTGCCGCCATCAGGCAGGATATCGGTAACAAACTGGTCTGTAGTAATCACCCCCGCATGGAGAGCGATAACATCCGCCAGTTCAAAAGTCTGACCGACCTCTCCGGCAAAATCGAAAAGATCGACGGCAAGCTGGACGGCATTATCAACAGTATTGATCTACTGATGCAGCATCATATCAAGGGGGGCAACTGACCATGGGATTTAATGAACTTCTCGCTGAAAACCAGCGGCTTGCCATGCTGAAACTGCTTCAGGAAGACACCGGAGCCTACACGCTCAACGAATCGATGCTGCATGACTGTATGGGGCTGCTCGGCATTAAATGCAGCCGTGATGTCATCCGCACCCAGCTGGCATGGTTGCAGGAGCAGGGGTTGATAACGCTCGATGAAACGCTCGGTTTCTACGTGGCAACGCTTACCTCACGCGGTTTTGACGTGGCGGTCGGCAACAGCAGCGCACCGGGTGTCAAACGCCCGAGACCGAGGGGATAGCCCCTCACCCTATCCCTCTCCCATAGGGCGAGGGGATTCAATTCGCCCAAAAGGGCGGAAAGGAACCATGACCGCATGCCTAAACCTTCCACTATCGAACTGTTGCCGCCAGAGATTAAGGCCGAGCTGATCCAGTGGCTGAATGATCCGCGTATCACCCAGCAAGAGGCGACCGAACGTGCCAATAGCCTGCTGGCAATTGCCGGAGCCCCGGAACGGGTCACCAAGAGCAGCGTCAATCGCTATGCCGTGCAGATGAAGGAAGTAGGCGCACGAATGCGCCAGAGCCGTGAAATCGCTAAAATGTATGTAGAACAGTTCGGAGCAGAACCGCAGGGCGAAACCGGCATGATGATCAACGGCGGCCTGATGCAGGTAGCCTTTGAGTTGATGATGAAAGTACAGGATGAAGATATTGACGACCCTGAAGTATGCAGCGCCACGGTCGACAAGCTGAACCGCCTCGCACTCACCATGCAGCGGCTGGAGCAATCCGCCTCCATCAACGTCAAACGAGCGGCAGAGATTAAAAAGCAGGCTCTGGATGATCTGTCTGCGAAGGTAGACCAGGCATCCGGCACCGGAGCAGCCATGACAGCGGATGATTTCAAACGGATCATCAGGGAGAGTTACGGTGTCTGACGTACTGTTTCTCCCCTATCAGCAGCAGTGGATTGCCAATGAATCCCGCTTCAAAGTGGGTATGTTTGCCCGCCAAACCGGCAAGACATTCGGCACTGCGTTTGAGCTGGCTCGTGATTGCCAGTTAGCTGACATTGACGGCAGGCGCACACGCTGGGTAATCCTGTCACGGGGGGAGCGTCAGGCAAAAGAGGCTATTGAAGAGGGGGTAAAACGGCATTGTCAGGCAATGGGTGCGGTTATCAAGAGCAGTGAGGGTGAATGGCGGGGTGAAGCAAGCTACAGAGCCATGGAGGTTGTTTTCCCGAACGGTTCACGCATTACGGCTCTGCCTGCCAACCCTGATACCGCCCGTGGTTTTTCTGCCAATGTATTCCTTGATGAGTTCGCCTTTCACGCCGATAGCCGTAAAATATGGACGGCGCTGTTTCCGGTTATTTCAGCCGGTCACAAACTGCGGGTGGTATCGACCCCGAACGGCAAGGGGAATAAGTTCTATGAACTGATGACCGGTGAGGATGCCCTGTGGTATCGCCAGACCTGCGATATTTATCAGGCTGTTGCCGATGGTCTGCCAAGGGATATTAACGAGCTGAAAACCGCGCTGAATGATGATGATGCCTGGACACAGGAATATGAACTGAAATGGCTGGATGAAGCATCCGCCTGGTTGTCGTATGATTTGATTAACGCCTGCGAGAACGATCAGGCCGGACTGGGGGAGCTATCGTACGGGCACGGCGCGCTATCGTACGGGCACGGCGCGCTATCGTACGGGCACGGCGCGCCGTGCCCCTACCAGGGCGGGGCCTGTTTTGTCGGGGTTGATATCGCCGCCCGTAACGATTTGTTTGTAATCTATGTGCTGGAATCTGTGGGTGATGTGCTCTGGACGCGGGAAATCATTGTTCGCAAGCGGATAACGTTTCAGGAGCAGGATGCGCTGCTGGATGAGGTTTTTCGTCGATATCGGGTTATCCGCTGCTGCATGGATCAGACCGGCATGGGGGAAAAACCGGTTGAGGATGCTATCCGCAGGCATGGCAGCAGCCGTGTTGAAGGCGTGCTGTTTACCGGACCGAACAAACTGACGTTGGCGACCATCGGCAAAGAGGCATTTGAAGACCGCACTATTCGTATCCCGCTGGGAGATATGGCACTGCGTGCCGATCTGCATAAACTGCAGAAAATTACCGGTGCGACCGGCCAGCCCCGTTTTGTGGCGGAATCAGACGCAAACGGTCATGCCGACCGTACATGGGCCTGTTTTCTGGCTCTGAATGCGGCAGGCAGACCCGGCGCTCCCATCGAATTCAAAACCGCTCCATCAGGCGGCATCAGGGTGGGATACAACAGCGGTATGAATAACTACATGAAGACATAACCCCACCGTCCTGACGGACACCTCCCCTTACATAAGGGGAGGAAGGGGAGGGGTTACAAAGGAACCATCATGGCAGACAAGCAAAAACCGGTAATAGACGAAATAGCCTCGGTTGCAACCGACTTCGATATCTTTCAGGGATTCATGGAGCAGATTGCCAATCCGGATGACGTGCTGCGTCTGGAGTGTGGCGGCGATATCAGCCTCTATGACCATATCGGGCGTGACAGCCGGGTGTCATCAAACCTCGGTACCCGTGCCAGAGCGGTCGTCGGCAAGGAGTGGACCATCACCCCTTTCTCGCAGGAAGCGATTGACATCAAGGTCGCCGAATACGTGGAAAAGGTCTTTCTCGGCTTCCCCTTTGATCGTGCCAGACGCTCGATCCTGCGCGGCGGAACTCTGAAGGGATTCGCTCTCTCGGAAATCATGTGGGATACCTCCGAGGGGGATACCTTCATAGCCGATATGATATACCGCCATCAACGGCGGTTTACGTTTGACACCTCCGGCAATATCCTGCTCAAAACCATTGACAATCCTATGGGAATGAACGTCTCGATCCGCGATGGCCTGCTGCTGAAAAAGTTTCAGCACGTAGCATTCGGCGATGAAGTAGAGACACCCTATGGTGTCGGTCTGGGTCGTGAACTGTACTGGCCCTGGTGGTTCAAGAAAAACGGTATCAAGTTCTGGATGATGTTCTGCGACAAGTTTGCCGGTCCTACCGTCGTAGGCGAATATGAGTCAGGGGCATCGCCGGATGATCAGGATAAACTCCTCTCCGCCGCCCAGGCGGTTCACACCAACAGCTCCATCATTCACCCCAAGGGGATGTCTCTCTCGCTGCTGGAGGCTGCCCGCTCAGGGTCGATAACTGCCTATAACGATCTGGTCAATTTCATGAACGACGAAATGACCATCAGCATTTTGGGACAGACTGCCACTACCACCGGCACCCCCGGTAAACTCGGCAACGAACAGGCGCAGGAGAAAGTCAAGGACGATCTGGTCAAGGCTGATGCTGATAGTCTCTGCGAGGCTTTCAATGCTCGTGAGACCGGTGTGATCCGCTGGCTGGTCGATTACCAGTTCCCCGGTCTCGGTCGTTATCCGCAGATGTGGGTTGATTGCCAGGAGGAAGAGGATAAAAAGACTCTGGCAGAGCGGGATGAAAAGCTTTCTGTCTCAATGGAGAAGAGCGGCCTGAAGCTGAGCAAGAGTTATTACATCCGTACCCACGGGCTGGAGGAGGGGGATGTGGAAATCATAACCCCCCAACCCCCCTTATCAGGGGGGATTAAAAAGCCCTCCCCTGACAAGGGGAGCGGGGAGGGGTTAGCCTTTGCCGAGCCTGCCGCAACAGTCGTCGATGCTTCAGACCTGTTGACTGATCATCTGGCACAACAGGCGGCGATCAAAACCGACCAGTGGCTCAACCAGCTGCGTGCCCTCACTATGAACGCTACCAGCCTGGAAGATCTGCGGGATACAATTGTCGAACAGTTCGGCAGCATGGATACGGCAGAGCTGGGGAATATTATTGCCCAGGCGATGATGCTGGGAGATATGAGTGGCAGGTTGGACGTAGCGCAAAAACAATAAACCCCCAAATTTGCGTTTTAAGGCACGATCACACATGGACACTATAAGAGCTATGCAAAACTTTTTTGAACGCGATATGCGAGAGTTTAAAGATGGTTTTAACACGGTTCTGAAAACAGGATGAATCCGCCATGACACCAGAAGAGTATAATCGGGTTTTTAAACTCCCCTTCAAAGAGGCTGAAAGTTTTTTCCGAAACAAGCTGAACATCCCTACGGATAAATGGGATGACCTCTGGAAAGGGCAGCACGCCAAAGGCTTTATGGTGGCAGGTGCTCAAAAGGCAGAGCTGTTGTCCGATTTCCGTGAGGCGGTGCAGAAGGCGATTGACGGCAAAATGACCCTGAAAGATTTCCAGGGCAGTTTTGATGAAATAGTTAAAAAACATGGCTGGAGCTATAACGGCTCCCGCAACTGGCGCAGTGAGCTGATCTACAATACCAACGTCCGGTCATCATACATGGCAGGCAGATGGCAGCAGTTGACCGAACCGGGGGCACGGCAGGGGGCACGGCACGCTATCGTAGGGGCACGGCGCGCCGTGCCCCTACTGGTTTATCGTCATTCCGATGGTGTCAGTCGTCCCCGTCCGCTGCACGTCTCCTGGAACGGACTCACCCTCCCGGCATCACATGATTTCTGGAAAAGCCACTACCCCCCTAACGGCTGGGGGTGTCGCTGCACCGTCTTTGCCGCCTCTGAAAAAGAGCACCGGGAGGCGATAGCGGCGGGTAAGGGTGAACCGCCCCGGGGGTGGACGGATCAGGATGCAAAGACCGGTGCGCCGGTCGGCATTGATAAGGGGTGGGATTATAATGTGGGGCAGGCTTCTGAAAAGGGTTATGAGGTGCTTGCCAATAAGTTTGAGAAACTACCGACTGATATTGCAAAGAGTTGGATAAACGAGTTTGTTAAGCAATCTCCTTTTGAGAGATTTATAGCTGGCAAAATAAAAGGTAATTTTCCGGTGGCGGTGCTGGATAAAACAGCTCGGGAGGCAATAAAAGCAGAAAGTCAGGCGGTATGGTTATCAGATGATAGTCTTTTAAAAAATAAAGGGGAGCAACCAAAGCGGAGTAAGGGACACCCTGAATTAACTCTGAATGATTATCGCCTGTTGCCTGAGATAATCGGCAGCCCTGAGCTTGTTATTGAAAAAGAGGGTTATAAAATTGTGGCAGCTAAACGTGAAGGCTCAATTTATATGGCGGTCGTAAAGACAACAACAGGGAAAGATGAACTTTACCTTGTGTCATACAGAAAAACAAACTTGAGGGATATCGAAGCGGAAAAGGCCGGTGGAAATGTTATTCACGATGTGCTGAGTTAAAGACGGCTGGGGGCACTCCCTACTGACCCCCACGCGATCCGCTTTTGCAAGCGTCCTACGGCTGGGAGATTCACCGTGTTTCAGCCGTCTTTATGCTCTCATCCTATCACCACAGAGGAAAAATGCAAAAGTAAATTATTTTATCAACTTGATAAGCAGACCGGCAATAAGGGCTGTCTGGAGAAAACCGGCACCAACTATCCAGCGGGTAATCAAGGGGTTGACGTAAGATGAATATCACCGCCACCGTACAGAACACAGAGCTTCATTACCTGCTGAATCAAGTTTCCCGGCGCTACGGCAACCTGAAGCCGGTATTCCGTGACATCGGCGAAGAGATGATAAAACGCGTGGACAACCGCTTTACGTCAGAAACCGATCCCGACGGAAATAAATGGCAGCCGACAAAGGTTTTGTCAAACTACCTCGGCTATGTCGGAACTAAAAAAGGGTACAAGCGCAAAGCCGCCTACAAAAAAAACGGCGGCTGGAGAGTAGCGTTTGGCAGGTATCTGGCTAATAAGAAAATACTGCAGCTGACCGGCGCACTGCGTGGCGATATCCATTATCAGCACGATGATCAGCAGGTTGAATGGGGCATCTCCGGCAGAATCCCTTATGCCGCTATTCACCAGTTCGGCGGCATGGCAGGCAGGGGCAGAAAGGTCAGGATTCCTGCACGTCCATATCTGGGGCGCAATACCGGCAGTGGTATGGAGCTGGCTTCTGCAGATCGGCAGGCTGCTTTGGAAATAATCATACGGCATCTCGCCCACGTGGTTCAATAGGCTCACTACAGCTATTGACATAACTCTGCCAACGTGTCATAAGGCAAAAAACCAATCTTCAAGCCCTTCTCCACCCTCTGGAGAGGGGCTTTCTTTTTGAATCCATTCAAATATAAACCCCGCCATGTATGCCGTAGAGTCCCTCCATCGAATCAGGGGGGGCACTTATATGGCACCGAAAATCAAAATACTCAAACCCGGCATGTTTACCTCTGCCAGCGGTCGCAGCTACACCTTCACCCCGCAGGATCTTCAGGCAACAGCAGCAGCCTATAACCCGGCGCTTTTTGCCGCCGGACTGGTTAAAGGTCACCCTGCGCATGATGAACCACGTTTCGGCGATCTCTCAGCGGTCGAGTTTGACGGCTCGTTCCTGATCGGCACCCCGGATAATATTACCCCTGAATTCCGCAATGAAGTCAATGACGGTCGTTATCCGTATGTCTCCCTCTCGCTCTATGATCCGAATCACCCGGCAAATCCGGTGCCCGGAACCTATTACCCCCGGCATCTCGGTTTCCTCGGCGCTGCCGGTCCTGCTGTTAAAGGGCTGGGGCGTGTCGAGCTCTCCGAAGATGACGTATCCATCGTGATAATCGATTTTAGTGAAGATGAAGAACAGACCGGTAAAACCGGCAACGACAAGGAGGCTACAGCCATGACGGAAGAAGATTTGAAAGTGAAAGAAGAAGCGCTTGCCAAAAGGGAACAGGCGTTGAACGCCAGGGAAAAATCCGACAGACAGAAGCTTAACGCTGCGTTTGCCGAAGGTCTGGTTAAAGAGGGAAAGCTGCTCCCCGCGCAGAAAGAGTCGGTTACTGCACTGCTCGACTTTTCCGAGGGGGTTCATGACGAAACAGGACCATGCTTTGCCTCTGATATGACCCCGCACACGGTGCTTCAGGCGTTTTTATCCGGCCTCTCAAAGCAGATCGAGTTTGCCGAAATGGCTGGTGGAATTAATCCAGGCAAACAGCCGACAGTAATCCCGGCTGATCTTTCAAGACACATTTAACCACCATTACAGGAAAAGGAGAACAGTATGAATGGAATTGTAGGAACCTTCACCAGAAATGAAACCAGAGCCAGCGTGCCGGGGCATGATCCGGTTGTTCTGACCCACAAAACCTCGTTCGCGCTTGCACAACAGGCCGTAGCTGCAGGGACAATCGTCGGCTATGACGTTAATAATGAGCTTGACGTTTACGACCCCGCCGCCGTTACGCCGCTGCCGATTGCCGGAGTTATTGAGTCCGATCTCCCCGTTGAGGCGGTCTCGGCACTATATGTCGCCCACGGCACTGTTGACAGCACTATCCTGGCAACTGGCGTTGCTTCTCCGCTTGCCGCTACAGAAGCCGATCTGATGGCGCTGATAAACGTCGGCATTTTCCCTAAATAACAAATTTTACCCTGTCAAGGAGGCAGTATGAGTATCAATATCCGTAATCTGTACACCAAAGAGGCTATCATCAACTATCTCACCCAGCTGCCGGTGCTTTTCACTCCGGTAATGGACAGCATTTTCAGCAACCGTCCGCAGATCCCGCTCCCGCTGGTCGGCGCGGATATGATCAAGGCAACCGCCAAAGCGATGCCTCTGGCACGCCGTGGTTCCCGCTCTATCACCGTGCCTGGCGGCAGTGCCAGTACCAACTTCTACGAGCCGTTTCCAATCCGCCCCGATATCTCGATCACCGGCGCAGACCTCAATAACCTCAAAGTCATTCAGGGGGATCAGGCATCACTCTCTATCTGGGCACAGGGTAAGACCGATATCCTGCGGCGCACGGTTCGGGCAACGACTGAAGGTCTCTGTGCTACTGCCCTCTCCGGTACGCTTTCGTGGCCGGTACAGCTGGACGGCGGCGGTTTTGAAACGTATGAGGTGCAGTTCGGCACTATCCAGAGTGTTGACCCGGCAAAGCTGTTTGATGCCGTAGGCGCAACGCTCAAGGATGTCTTCTCCACTCTGCGCCAGATGCACACCAAGCTCCGTGAGAAGGGGTACGGCGGCAAGGTGGAGGTATGGGCAGGTACTGATGCCTATAACGCCATCTTTGCCCTTGCCGAGAACAATAAATCAACCTCGCAGATGGTGGTAAGGATCGAAGACCAGGGGCTTACCGTTGGCGGCTATCTGATCAAACCCCGCGATGAGCAGTACTACAACCCGCAGACAAAGGCGATGGTAAGCATCGTTGACGCAAAAACCGTCAAGATGATCGCGCTTGATGCCGGTCATCAGATGCCTTACTGCGCCATTGACGATCTGGACGGCAATCTCCAGCCGATGCCGTTCTTCGTCAAGCCGATCAAAACCGACAACCCCTCCGGCTATCAGCTGGTGGCAGAGGCAAAACCGTTCCCGATCCCGAATGTTGACGGTATCTGCGACGCGGTGGTAACGGCGTAATAACACGGGGCGGGCGTAATTCCCGCCCCCCATTCATGGAGCCATGATGTACTGCACACTGACCGATATAACATCAGAGATGATCCCCGGGCGCACCCTGATCCAGCTGACTGATGATCTGGAAAACCCGCTGGGCGTTGTCGATACGGACAAAGTTGATAGAGCTATCGCCAACGTCTGCGGCGAAATCGATGATCTGCTGGCAGCGCATTACACAGTGCCATTCAATCCGGTGCCGAAGGTCATTCACAACATAGCTCTGAAACAGTCGGCGTATGCCATTTACGGGCTCTGCAGCTCTATCGACCGCCCGAAAAACATCGTTGATGACAACCAGACCGCCACCGCCCTGCTCACCAGGATTGCCAAGGGCGAAATCACTATCGGGCGCACCGAAAACGGCGTTGTTGTCACCAGCGGCACTAACAGCGTGCAGGTTTCCGCAGTAACGCCGCTCATGACTTCATCACGTTTGGAGAACTTCTGATGCTGCTGGTCGATATTCAGAGCGCAATCATGGCAGAGCTGGAAGCCCTTGACGACAAATACGGCAAGCGGCTCTTTCTAATGGTGGATGTCTGGAACGATACGCCGGAAGAGATGATCAAGAAAACAATCCGTCTCCCTGCGGCTCTGGTTGCCCTGTCCGGCGGCCAGTTCATCGGCGAATCAGCAATAGGTTCCGGCAGATGGGATTGCCGCCTTGGGTGGGATGTTTTTGTTCTGTTTGAAAACCTGAGAACGCCTGCCGACGCAGCGGCTCAGGGTCTTGGTTTTATCAATGCAGTAGTTTCAGCCGTATCAAACCTCCGTGTAGGCAATGACAGAATCGCCCCGACAGGGTTTGATCTGGTGGCAACAATCGGCGGCAAATCCGCCTACGCAATCAATTTCAGTTTAGAAGAAAGGATGTGAACATGAAAACAATCGTTATGACAACCGAATCCGCTACACCCGTCAAAATGGGGCAGGCAGGCATATTTGAAACCGGAAAGGCGGTTACAGTAGCAGATGATGCTCTTGCCGGATCGCTCTTGAAGCGGAGCTTTCCGAAATTCAAGGAAGCTAACGCCAAATCAGTCAGTACAAAACAACAGGAGGTAATCGAAAATGCCTGATCCAATTCAAGCAAAAGGGGCGAACAGCTCCATGATTTACGGTCTCTGCTCTGCTTTCGGAGCACTGCCGGGTACACCGGAAGGGCTTGTGCTCTATCGCAAGGGGGGTGAATCGTTCGCCGGTGATGTCGAGCAGATAAAAAGCGATATCATGCGTAATAACCGCAATCCGATGGAGCCGACCGACGGCAACATTAAACAGGGGGGCGGGTTCCAGTTTGACCTGGCATGGCAGTACGCCCTCTTTTTCCGTCATCTGCTGGGGGGGTACACCCCTGCCGATGCAGTCGGTGGAGTCTATACCGAAGTATTCAAGGTCGGGAATATTCCGGCTGCGGGTCTCTGGTTTGAAAAAGGCTTCCCCGATCTGGCTGCTCCGCAATTCATTCAGTCGGTCGGCCACAAAATCAATAAGTTCAGCTACGAAATGAAGCCTTCCGGCTATCTCGGCTGCTCCTTTGATATCCCCGGCGCGAACGAGCTGACACCAACCGGTGCCTCGGTCGACGCTACACCGATCGATCTCGGGCTGGATGCCTTTAATGCCAAAATCGCCACCGTTGAATTCAATGGCACAGCCATCGGCAACGTCTCAAGCGCCAAGTTCGACTTTGACAACACCATGGACACCGGCAACTACTGCCTGAACGGTGGCGGCGCGATCCGCTCCATCAGTGAGGGTGAGGTTAACCTGTCCGGCTCCCTGTCGTATCTGTTTGAAGATTCATCCCTGTATGACCTGGCGGTTGCAGGGTCTATCGTAAATCTCAAGTTCGACCATCTGTTAGGTCTCGGCGACGGCACGGCTGGTAATGAACGTATGACCATCGAACTGCCGGAGATCAAGCTGGAGAAGAAAACCCCGACTATCAAGGACGCAAAAGGGGTTGTCGGTGAAGCACCCTTCACCGGCTTCTACAAAAATGATGCCGCCGCATCATGTATGGTCATCACCGTTAAACACGCATCAGCCGTTCTGCACGGGCTGCTGGTATAATCCGGCAGGGGCACGGCGCGCCGTACACGACGGCAGGGGCACGGCGCGCCGTGCCCCTACATTACATCATTCACATTCAAGGAGACATAAACATGGCTTTATCATCGCTTAATACCGCAGCTGCTGCAGACGCAGGAAGACCTATCGAGCTGCTCCATCCATCCACGCAGGTGCCAATCGGCATCCGTTTTTTTGTTTTAGGGACTGATTCACAGGAGTTCCGCCGCATCACCCGTAAACAGCAGGCGGAGCTACTTGAAAAGCAGAAAAAGACCAGACGTGGCATGTATATGCCGACACCTGAAGAGCGCGAAGAGAACGAACTGACCCTGCTGGTCGGTTTGACCAAGGGTTGGGAGGAGACAACTTCCGACGGCTCTGTCAGAAACGAAATCGAACTGAACCCCGGCGAGTTTGTCCCCTTCACCCCGGAAGCGGTGAAAAAGATTTATGCCGATATCGGCTTCTCCTGGATACGGGAACAGATCGATAGTGAGATCGGTGATAGACGCGATTTTTTGCCGAATGCGAAGTAGAACTCACCGGGCATATTGCCGCCGCTGCCGAGTGGAGGTTCAAGTATGACACCCCCGATAAGGACGGCATAACACTCAGGCAGCAGTTGACCGGAGTTTGGGAGAGCACCGGTAAAAAACCGGCGCTGCTGGAAGATGAACCGGAGTTTTACCCTGCAGTTGAGCATCTTTGGCAGTGGTTTCAGGAGTTATCAGGAACAAGAGGGGGCGGGTTTGGTCCCGCCCCTTTAACGTATGCAGAGATTGCCGCCTGGCAACGGGTAATGCAGACACACCCCACTCCGTGGGAGATAGCGATAATCAAGCATCTGGACAATCTGTACTTCAAATACCTGGCAGATAAACGGGAAACGGAAAAGGAAGATTGAGTTATTTCAGGGCACCGAGACAGAACAGAGCGGTAGCGGCAAGCGCAAGATGGGGCGAAATCAGAGATATGGAACCGACGGTTATGGCAACCAGAAGATATTTCATCTTTAAAGTATCGATGAATACACACCTGTTGTCAAGTCGATAAAGGATACTATATGGCGGCATTAGCTGAACTTAAATTGGTGTTGAATGTTGATGGTCAAGGGCGCGTAACCGGTGCGCTGAAGGATATCGGCAATACTGCCAGAACCGCTACTGAGCGTATGTCACAGGGTATGAATGCCGCTGGTACTGCCACACGTCAGGCAGCCGCAGAAACAGATAGACTTGCAAGTTGTATGAATATGCTCAAAACAGCATTATCCGCGTTAATTGGTGTTCAAATTTATCAATACTTTAAAAATTCCGCAACCAGTGTCCTGCAAGCAGGGCTTACGCTGGAAAAAGTGACCAACCAGCTTAAAGCCATGACCGGCAGCTCTATTCTCGCTGCATCAGAGTTAAAATTTATCCGCGACGAAGCAAACCGTCTGGGGCTTGACATGGCAACAGCCTCTGGATCTTTTTCCAAATTTCTGGGAGCTACAAAAAATACTGAAGTACAGGGGACACAGTCCAGAAAGGTTTTTATCGGTATTTCCGAGGGGCTTTCTGCCATGAAACTGAATGCCGAAGAGACCGGTCGCGCATTTATCCAGTTAACGCAGATGCTTTCAAAGGGAAAATTGCAGAGCGAAGATTTAATGGTACTGTCAGAGTCATTGCCCGGTGCAAAAACGATGATTGCACAAGCAATGGGGATGAATGTTCAGCAGCTTTCCGAAGGGATGAAAGCTGGCACCATTGATAGTATTGATGCATTAAAAGCTTTATCGGCTGCCATGCACGAGACTTATGGCCAGGCAGCGGTGGAATCTGCACAGAGTGCCCAGGGCGCTATCAATAGATTTAATAATGCACTTGTCCTGGTTAAGGAAGAAATGTCTTCAAAAGTTCTGCCGGTATTTGCCGCTACACTTAACGGCATAATGAATCATACCGATGAGCTTAAAACCGCTTTCATCGGCCTGGGTATTGTTATTACGGGTCTCGCATCCGGTATGGTTGCACAGGCTATTACTACCTGGGTCGGCACCATGCAGGTGCAATTTGCGTTAATGAAAATGGAAATGGCCGCAACCGGCACGGCAGCAGGAGTGTTGAGCGGCGCACTCACCACACTGAAAGCGGTTTGGGCTGCCAATCCTATCGGATTGATCGTTACTGCTCTTACTACCGCTGCAGGAGCCTGGTATTTATATGCAGATAATAAAGCCCGCGCGCTGGAAAAAACGCTGAAAGAGTATGATGACCCGGCTGTAAAAAAAATAAAGGAAGAAAATGCGGCTATCCGCGAACGGATTAAACTTGCCGAAGGCGGCAAAACATTATCAAAAGCCTCATCTGATCTTGCGATAGCTCAAAAGGAGTTGGCTGCGCTTTCAAAAACCAGGGATTCCTTTCTCGCAAACAAAGCCGGTGGAGAGGTCCTTTCGGCTTTAAACAAACAGTTGTCGTCGACAATCGATAAGGTAGAATATCTGAAGCAGCAGGCAGAATTGCTTAAAAAAGAAGAAGAAATAAATGCTAAATTTAAAGGGCCGGAGGGCCCAAAAGACGATGAAGCCCTTAAAAAAGCCGCTGAATATGCAGCCTATATAAAAAAGGTTTTCAACTCAGCTTATGACACAGCGGTAGAAGATATTGAGAAAGAGTCTTTTACAAAAAAGATCAACAATGCTCTGCTTTTTAAACTGCCCGCGCCGGAATTAAAAACTCCGGTCACCACTGCACCGAAACTCTCCCTTGATATAGACCTGCAACTTAAATCACTGGAACAGGTAGAGCAATCCGAAAAAGACAGGCTGGAACTCTTGCAGCGGCAACGAAAAGAATATGAATATCAGCAGTCAATTATTAAATACATTGCTGATTTAAACGCGGTAAACAGCGCGACAGAAGCCTCAATGGTCGGCATGAATAGCGTAGGGGAGTTTAACTCTATTGCAGACCAGACAGCAAACGCAATGGCTATACAGGAAGAGGCGCATAAATCACGGCTAAATATGATTGAGATTGAACGTGATGCTAATTTGCTGAAAGAACAAAGTGCAGCACAGTTAATAGAATCGAATGCAGCGCTTGATAAAAAAGCAGAACTTGAAAAACGTAAAAACACAATAGCAACAGCGGCAATATCAGATAAAGCGTATAAGTCGCAATTATCAATGGCGGCACAATATACCGGTATGGCGGGGCAGTTCTTCTCCACCCTTGCCGATACTCAAGATCAGTCCAGCCGCAAAGGTTTTGAATCTGCAAAAGCGTTTAACCTCGCAGCCGCCGTTATGAGCACAGCCGCCGCAATCATGAACGCAATGGCAACAGCACCATTCCCGTTATCAATAGCACAATCTGCTCTTGCCGCTGCAACAGGAGCAATACAGATTGCCAAAATAGCCTCAACCTCTTTCGGTGGCGGCAGTGGCGGAGTATCAGCTCCTTCCGGCTCTATTGCCGGTAGTGGTGGCGTGATCAGTTCGGGCGGGGCATTGGCTAACGTAGCAATACCGCTTATAAGCCTGCAAGATCAAGCGGATAGCCCTTTTACAAAGGCTATAGAGAACAACTCCGAAGTAATAAGCAGGCTCTCTCAAGGGATTGAGGGGTTAAATGCTACATTTCAAGCAGGGGGCGCGGGCAACCGTTTAGCAGTTAACGCCCCTGGTAGATTTGTCAATTTAAACGACCCAAGCAGAATCCCGTCATCAGCGACGAAAGGCGGGATAGCAGCCGGTTTCGTATCAGGCGCAGCTACAGGGACTGCACTACTTCCAGGTATCGGTACTGCTATCGGTGCTGTAACTGGCGCTATTGAAGGTTATCTTGCCAGTACGGTGTTCGGCAGATCGTTGGGAATCGGTAGTCAATGGCGACCTATGGGCGCGGGGATGTTGGTAAACATGAGCGGTGGTACTGCGAATGTACAGGATTATATGCTTAGTGAGAAAGATGGGGGGGCGTTTAAACGAAATAAAATCAGCTTTACTGCTCAAAATAATAAAGGAGCAAGTGAATATCTATCGGCACTTATACTTCCATTTATAAGTGAATTAAATGTAATGGCTGAAACAATGGGGACTACCCTTGACCCTAAAAAATTCAGAACTTACACCGTCGGAATCAGTACTGTTGGGAAAACCTCGGAACAGATAGGGAAAGAACTATCCGCATTAATGGCATCAACTCTCAGCGGTATGACTCTTACGATTGACGGCATGGATGAGCTGCTAGGTGGGTACGATGATGCTTATGAGCGGTTTATTGAAATTAACAACGCCTTTGTATCAGTTAACGCAGCACTTACGCTTGTTGGTGATACGGCTATAAAAGGTTCAGTCGCTACATTTAAAATGGCAGACGGTTTAGTCACTCTGATGGGTGGGCTGGATGCTTTTAACGAGAAGCAGGACGCTTATCGTCAGGCGATGTACACTGATTCAGAACGAGGAAAACAGGACGCGGATAAAGCGGAAAAAACAGTTAATGATGCTTGGAAAGCAATAGGGGGAAGCGTCCCTGAAACGATTGAACAGTTTAACTCACTCCGCAATAGTCTCGACCTCACAACAGCGAGCGGGGCTGAAACATACGCGGCTTTAACAGAGCTTGGACCTCAGTTCGCCATATATACAAAATATAACGACGAACTGATAGCAACAGTGAACGAACTGATAACAACGAATACCGACCTGATGAAATCACTCCTCTCCTCTTACGGTTCATCCGCTGAAGTTATCGCCTTACAGCGTCAGATGGAGCTTGAAGGGCTTGATGATACAACTAAAGCGATTCAGCTTTATATCTGGGCGAAACAGGATGAAATAGCAGTGCAGCAGCAGGCGATTGAATCATCAAAACAAGCGGCACTTGCGACTATCGGCACTACAAAAAGCCTGCTTGAGTTGAAACGGTCACTTTTAACCGGTACTTCAGCCGGATTATCTCCAGAAGCAGCTTATACACAAGCTCGCCAGCAGTTTGAAAGTTCAGACGCAACAACTATCAGTGCTAATGCCACAGCCTTTATTGAAGCGTCCAAAAACTACAACGCCAGCAATCAACAGTTTCAGTCAGATTTTGCATCGGTAATCTCAAAAATCGACTCATTATCAGGCACAGCCGGAACTCTAAGCGATACTGAAAAGCAGATTGCCCTATTGGAAAAGATTGCTGTAGCAGTCGGTGAGAGTGATGGTGCGCTTATTAAACAGCTTTCTTTGACCTGGGATGCCTTACAAATCGATACCGGCGCGGCGACCTCAAGTATGTCCTCAGCATATTCAGCTCTGGCAACACTGTTATCTACGCCGTTGACGCTTGACGCAACAAATGCCGCGAGTACCTCCCAGGCACAGATTGATCAGCTGAAAGCGGTTCTTAATACAGGAGTGACAGGAACGGCAGCGGCAGCAATCAATCTGGCTATCAGTGCAATGGATGCAGCGGTAAATAAGAAAATCTCTACCGATACGGCGAAGCTTACCATTGAATCGACCTACTCAATAGTTCAGGCTTCACTAAATAAAACCATTGATGGCACCATAGCAACTAACGCTATTAACCTCCAGAAACAGATTATTCAGGCCAACATCAACGGTTCAATATCAGCTGCAACAGCTGCAACAGCTATCGATGCTCAGCAGGCAATCATTCAAGCCAACCTCAACGGCACAATATCAGCTGCAACAGCCGCAACAGCTATCGATGCTCAGCAGGCAATCATTCAAGCCAACATCAACGGTTCAATATCAGCTGCAACAGCCGCAACAGCTATCGATGCTCAGCAGGCAATCATTCAAGCCAACATCAACGGTTCAATTGATTCAACGGTGGCTAATGCCGCTATTAACCTTCAGAAAACAGCTATCCAGGCGAACATCAACGGCACAATATCAGCTGCAACAGCTGCAACAGCTATCGATGCTCAGCAGGCAATCATTCAAGCCAACATCAACGGCACAATATCAGCTGCAACAGCCGCAACAGCTATCGATGCTCAGCAGGCAATCATTCAAGCCAACATCAACGGTTCAATTGATTCAACGGTGGCTAATTCCGCTATTAACCTTCAGAAAACAGCTATTCAGGCGAACCTCAACGGTTCAATATCAGCTGAAACAGCTGCAAAAGCTATCGATGCTCAGCGGGAGATCATTCAGGCGAACCTCAACAACACAATATCAGCTGAAACAGCCGCAACAGCTATCGATGCTCAGCAGGCAATCATTCAAGCGAACCTCAACAACACAATATCAGCTGAAACAGCCGCAACAGCTATCGATGCTCAGCAGGCAATCATTCAAGCCAACATCAACGGTTCAATTGATTCAACGGTGGCTAATGCCGCTATTAACCTTCAGAAAACAGCTATCCAGGCGAACATCAACGGCACAATATCAGCTGAAACAGCTGCAACAGCTATCGATGCTCAGCAGAAACTTATTCAAACCAACCTCAACAACACAATATCAGCTGAAACAGCCGCAACAGCTATCGATGCTCAGCAGGCAATCATTCAAGCCAACATCAACGGTTCAATTGATTCAACGGTGGCTAATGCCGCTATTAACCTTCAGAAAACAGCTATCCAGGCGAACATCAACGGCACAATATCAGCTGAAACAGCTGCAACAGCTATCGATGCTCAGCAGAAACTTATTCAAACCAACCTCAACAACACAATATCAGCTGAAACAGCTGGAACAGCTATCGATGCTCAGCAGGCAATCATTCAAGCGAACCTCAATACTTCAATAGATGGGAAAAGCGCTACCACTGCAATATCCTCGCAACTCTCCATCGTCAGTACTGCTCTGGAGACAGGGCTTAACGGCGACAATTCCATTTCATCGTTGACAGGGGCATTTACAACGGCCCTGGACGAGTCTGCGGCTGCTACTAAAGCCGGGCTGACAAATTTCGTTAATGCTCTGGGTATAGTGGCAACCTACACGGAGCAGCGCACAAAGGCATCTCTGGATATCACTGCCTTGCGTACTCAATATAACGACGGCTCTATTACTGCTGCATCATATTATGCACAAGCGGCTACTGCTGTTGAACCATTGACCGCAACTATAGCAACTGGGGCACAATATGACTTGACATTATTAGGGCTGTCTACGGATCTGTTAGCATCGGATGTTGATCCTAAAATGAGAGCTAAAGCGTCAGAGATAGCGCAATACGCCCTAGCTGCGTCGGTTGGCAAGCCAGGCTATCCATACAAAAAAGAGTACGATATCGGCCCTCTCGACGCAAACGGCAAGTCTGTCGGAGATAATACATTAGACGCTGGTGATGCTGCTCTCTGGTCACGAATAGCTAACGGATATACTCTCTATTCGTCTCTGGGACTCCCTGCTTTTGCCGCAGGGGGCATCACATCCGGCATATCAATAGCCGGTGAAGCTGGTCCCGAGGCAATTATCCCACTGCCTGACGGTAGAACAGTTCCAGTCACTATAAACGGATCAGCCGACAATAAAAATACTGTTGCCGAACTGAAAGAGCTGAAAATATTGATTAAAACACTTATTGCGGTTGAAAGGGAATCAGGTGTCAGAATTATTAAAAATCAGGAAGAGGGGAATAAAACCCTGAAAGGGTTGAATAAAGGCACGACTCTGCAGCGAATGGCTGCTTAAAGAGAAAGGGGGAAAATATGAATAAAAAAACCTGGTTACTATTGTTCACTCTAAGTATGCTGCACTCCGTCTACTCTGCACTGCCGGTAGCCGCAGAATCAGAGAGAAAAGAGGTCTCCATCCAGGTCCGCAGATGGCACGGGGTACCTCCGCAGTGGTTTTTAAGCAATGGAGATATAACTGTCGCTGCTTCGGAGAGTGAGTGCCGGTATGGTGGCTTTCTGGCTTATCAAATTGCGGCGTATGCTAATGCCGGAATGCTCGATTTTACCGAGTTTGCCGATAGTGGGCGCTGGCATAGAGAGGTCCGCAGCAGGTGCGAGGAGATGGAGCTGGAACTCAAAAAAGCAATTGTCCCGTCAACTGATTTTGCCCCCCCTGTGCCGTTTTTTGTGAGACCGTATATAACCAGCTACTGTAATACAGTTGCTGGTGGCGGCCAGTTGCCATGATTCACTATCTGTTGGAAATAACCGGCGCACGGATATCTGACGGTGTATTGAATACATTCTATTACACCTCTGCACAACGCTATATATCCTCCCCTGATGACACCCCGCCCGATACGACATATCTGCCACGGGTATTACAGCCCGGCAATATCAAGCTGGCAATGTTCCAGGACGGTAAAACCGGCGGAGCATCATCTATCGGCTACGGCGATATTTCGCTGGCAAACAAAGACGGCGGGCTGGATAGCTTGATTGAATACTCGTTTAATGGTCGTTCGATTGTCGTTAAAGAAGTCACTGCTGCCGGTCAGTCGATCATTTTTACCGGCACAATGGAACAGCCCCTTTTTACTATGGATACCGTTTCGCTGATGATCCGTGATCGTCAGATCGTGCTTGAACAGCCACTCCTCACTGTTCTTTATGCCGGAGACAATATCCTCCCTGATGGCGTTGAAGGGGTTGAAGATATTAAGGGAAGACAAAAACCAAGGGTATATGGCAGCGTTGCTAATATTACGCCGGTGCTCGTAAATACCGCAAAGCTGACTTATCAGGTCAGTGATAAAGCTGTATATTCTATCGCTGTTTTCGACAATGGGGTTCCAATTACCGCTGACGGTGACTGTTCCGATGTTGCTGCCCTGCAAGTAGAGACGGTTTCAGCCGGAACTTTCAAAACCTGCCTTGCCGCCGGGCTGTTCCGTCTCGGTTCATCTCCGGTCGGGCAGGTCACGTGCAATGTGGCTGCAACGGACGGTTATGACAGGGTGACTGATTACCTGCTTGTCGAAGCCGCTACAAATATTTATCAGCTCTCTGATTATTCGCTGGCAGATGTTATTATTAATGCTAACGGGGTGAATATCCCGC
>JAQUHA010000057.1 GCA_028683855.1 Desulfuromonadaceae bacterium | reverse complement strand
CTCCTTTTCAGGGTCAAAGCCCCACACAATCATCCAGCCTATAGCCTATCTACTCCAGGCAGTTACAAGTATAAATCACTGCATGGAGCGGTCAACGAGCTTTTTGTTTCTTTCATATCATCTCCTTGTTGTTTTTGATGAAACAGCTGTAAGAACTCTAACACTTTGATATCAGTAATTCCAGACCGAACAGCCGATTAATTAATATGTTCAGCGCCGCCTCTGTTTCAGCTCCTCCCGCGTGGTGGCAAGCACATCACTCCAGGAGGCCTGTTTACCGCCGTTGGCAGCGATAAACTCCCTCGCCGCACCCTCTGTGGCAAAAGCCCATTTCCCCACCGGAGTCATCACCCCGCGCTTCTGCCCACCAATAACCCAGAAAGCTTTTTCAGCGTCGATCAGCTGACGGCTGTCGCGATCAGCAACCTTTATTGCTGCGACCTCAGCAGCTCCTGAGCCGTCCAGTTCCATGACCAGACAGTGCAGTGAACAGGTGCCGATACTTCTCCCACCCTTGTATTCGAACAGCATCCGGCTGTAACCGTATGCCTTTCGATCCATACCGCACTCTTTGCACTCTCTGTGCAATTCGATATCGGTATCTGCCGCAGGAAGCGGCACAGAGAGGGAAAACAGCAGCAGCGCCAGACAGAGAATCAGATACATCTTGCTTTTCATATCTTCTCCTTATAATTCAATGGTAGTCAGGGGAGCGCGGAGAGCACCGCATAGAGCGCTGTCCCATCCCGGTAATCCTCGTTCATCCGGACAATGCCGCCGCTGTCGATAACCACGGTTGTCCCCATGGTCGCGTCAAAACCGTTCACTAGATTGTGGTTAACATCTGCCAGCACCGAGAAAACCCCTCCGGCATAACCGTTGGAGACGGCTGAGGCGGCTGCCCCCTCGACACTCCCGGTAACATAATCGACCAGATAGAAATTGACATCGGGAAACGAGCTGGCAATCGACGCCCGCATGTCACTCATATGAGCATCACAGATCGGACACCACATGGTGAAATAAAATACCGCCCCCTTCTTCCCGGCGACTGAGGAATCCCGTGTAACCATAACGTAACTGGTATTCTGCACAGAGAAATCAGGCGCTTTCTGGCTTACAGCTGCACCGCTGCTCCCGGCGGTGACAACCGGACGTTTGTCCTCACCGGAGGGGATCAGGTTGTCGCCGCAGCCGGCGAGCAGGGCAAAGATCAGCATCATACCGGCAACTCTAGAGGAAGACATAGCGCACCCCCACGGAAAAAATATCGGTGGTAGGGAAGTTTTTCCCCCAGCCGTTCTGCTTGATGGCGTGATTCCACCCCGCCCTGACCCCCCAGTTGTGATCATTGCTGTAGTAGGAGAGCGCCGCCCCCAGCGACTGTTTGTCAAACCCGCTGCCGCTGTCAATACTGCCGTTATAGCTGGCATCCTCTTCGTTCAGATAAGCGTAGGAGAAGGTTCCGACGATGCTGTCACCGGCAGTGCCGAGCACGTAGGTATAACCGGTGGAGATAGATGCGGACGCCCGGTCACCAAGCGATTTGGTGTAGGGCTGCACGTACTTGCCGTACTCCCTGTTGACCGAGCGATCCAGATATTTGCCGTAAGCGAGAGCAAGCGAGGCGTTGAAGGGGCGAATCACTTTTTCCACCAGCAGGGTGCCGTCCAGACGGTAGAAACCTCTCCCGGTGATATCGAAACTGCTCTTCTGATCGTCATAAGGCGAGATGCCGGTCGGAATCAGCAGCGACATGCCGAGTGAAACCGCTGGAATCATATCCTTTGCTTCGTAGATCTTCCACGACGAATTGTCGTCAAGCAGCTCATAGGTCACAGCGACTGTCGTATCACCAAGACCGTCACTCTGCGAATTGACACCGGAATAGACGTTGTCGTTGAAGACATAAGGGATCGATACGCTTGCCTGCCAGTCTCTGGCAAGCCGGTAGCCGACCCCGGCGTTGATGCGATACTGTTTCAGGTCTGATCCGGCAGGGTCGGCAACATGTTTGCGCTCCTGGTTCCAGTAGCCGTCATAAATCTCGGAGTCGAACGAGAGATCAGCCACTGCCCTGGCATATTTCGGGACGGTGAGAGCCGCTGCCGACCCTCCGCCGCAGCAGGATGCGGCGAAGGAGTGGAGCGGAAATAGTGTTGCAGCCCCGAACAGAAGGGCTGCAACTGAGTTATATCCGGATAGATTTTTCATAAGCGTTACATTCCTGAAACGGTCAGATCACCGTATTCGTTGGTTGTTCCGGCTGCCATCGGGGTACCGAGCGCATCACTTGTACCGACGGCAAAACTGTTAGTCGTCTTCTGCTCGCCGTTCACCGTCAGCCGGACATAAAGGTGTGAGCCGGTCGCAATTGCCGACGGCAGGGCACCTGACCAGTGGCCGTTTCCGCCATCTGTCAGCGGAGTCCAGACAGTTTTATCGGCGGAGACCTCAACCAGCATTGTGGCAACAAAAACATTTGCGCTTGTCTCGTCGTGCAGCGTAGCGCCGACATAAACCGCCGGGAAAGTCATCATCATCTTCTCATCCGACGCAGTGATGTAGAGCTTTGCACTGCTCCCGGCGATGCCATCGTTAAAGATCTGGTAAGTACGCGCCTGTGGAACATTCAGCGTCATGCTGGTAATCTTGTCCGTTATCCCCTTCAGCTTGGCAACCCGCCCCATCCCCATGGCTACCGCAGGATGGAAGGTGGCTGTCTCACCGTCAACTGTGAAGGCAAGGTTCCAGGTTCCCATTGGACTGCCGTCTGCCGCTACCGAAGCCATGACGTAATATATCGTGCCGGAATAGCTGCCGTCTCCATTATCAATCAGTGCTTCAAAAGGAGTTGAGTGATCCATGGAAGCTATCATGTCCATCATTGGATTAAGGGTAATTACCTTCCCTGCAACCGGCAGTCCGGTGGTTTTATTAGTCAATTTCAGTTTGTAGGTGGTTTTCCCTTCAACAGAGTCGGATACCGGAATGTACACCACTTTGTAGGTCGCTGTTGAAACAGTATCGTAAGTGGGTAAGAGAGGGAGTGGAGTTGAAGTCGAACTTCCGCACGCAGAAATAACTAAAAATGACAGAACAAGCAAAAGCGGTTTAACAATATTTTTTAAATTCATATAAATATCTCCATTCAATTAATTATTTGGACAAAGCATCTAGCCAAACCTTCATGTATGCCTGCAAGTATATCCTGGTATAAACAAAGAAATAGCGTAGAACACCTGAAACAAGTGTACTTACAAAAAACGTACTGGTTTGAAATCAGAAAATTATTGGCGGAGGGTCGGGCGGATCAGAATAACGGGATGTCAGGCTGCCAACCAGAAGAGCAGAAAGAGAATCTATCTCGGGAGAATAATTGCTGTTTAAACAGTGGAACGGGATATGCGGCGTTGATTCAGAGCTGAGTAGTACAAAAGGGTTTCCGTTGCCACAGGATCTACTGGTGACACTTGTTTCTATACTCTCTTCAGAGTAGGAATCAGAATCTTCTATGTTGGTCGATACATCCTGACTCCAGTCTGAAGCGCAGCAGGATACTTTTTCAGGCATTACCGGTGGCTTTGCTGAACAGCAACCTGATTGTATCTTCTCCTGTCTCGCCGAATTTCCATAGTCGATAGAGTGCGGCTTTCTAAGCAGTTTTTTCTGCCAGCAGCAACAGGTACGGGAAATGCTCCTTTCGGGAGAACAGCCATCTTTTGTACAGTCGCCGGAGCAGTTCTTTGCAATCGCATATCGGTCAGTTCCAATCTGCGATGCAACTGATGCAAGCGGGGAAAGAAGCGCCGCTGTATAGATTATAGTCAATATAAGAGATGCTATGTAGCGCCGACTATTTCTCAAATTTTTCCTTAACTAAATCGTAGTGACTGAAAAGGCTTTAAATAATAACTATTTTAAACTCTATTGTTTTTCTACTATAAATGTCAAGTATCTCCGTGAGAGAGCTCCAAACCACAAACGGGTTGACATTGCCTGCCGTTGACTTGACACTGTGCATAGGTAAACTGTCACAAAGATCACAAGGAGAGAAGGAATGAATCTCACCAGAAAACATATAGTAGCCTTTATGAAACAGAATGAAGGGACACAGCGCTACGGCGCTTTTGAGCGGGCATTCGGCGGGCGGCATATCAAACGGGAGCTGAAGAATCTGCTTGAGGATATGGCCGGAGACGGCGAACTTATCCGCCTGCGGGGCAACAGCTATGCCCTCCCCGGCAAAGAGAAAACGACGCGGGGGAGAATATCGGTCCATCGTGACGGCTACGGCTTTGTCACACCGGAGGATGGGGGGGAAGACATTTTTATACCTTCAAAATTTCTCAAGAGTGCGATGAACGGCGACCTTGTCGAGGCCAGCTCCTCAGCAAGCCGGATGGGGGGGGGGAAGCTCGACGGCAGAGTGCTGGCTATTCTGGAGAGGAGTACTTCGCGCATCGTCGGACGTTATCAGGAGAGCGGACGTGGCGCGATTGTTATCCCGGAAGATCAACGGTTGAACATTGCTGTTTCGATCCCGGTCAAGGGGCGTAATCTGGCAGTGGACGGTCATCAGGTGGTTGCCGAAATAACTTCATACCCGATTGGCGGTCGCCCCGCTGAGGGTAAAATCATTGAAGTTCTCGGCTGGCCGGACGACCCGGAAGTTGAGGTACAGTCGGTCATCCGGAGATTTGACCTGCCGCAGATTTTTCCGCCTGAAGCGCTGGCTGAGGCGGAAGGGATTGCCGAGATTGTATCACCGGCAGATATCAAGGGGCGGGTTGACCTCCGCACGATGCCGACCGTCACCATCGACGGCGAGACGGCAAAAGACTTTGACGATGCCGTATCACTCCGCCGTGAAGGGGCAAATTTCCGCCTCTGGGTCTCCATTGCCGACGTATCGCACTATGTACGAAAAGAGAGCCCGCTGGATCGCGAGGCTTATCTGCGCGGCACTTCGGTCTATTTTCCGGATCGCTGCATTCCGATGCTGCCGGAGCGCCTCTCCAACGGCATCTGTTCACTCAACCCGTCGGTTGATCGATTGACCATGACCGCAGAGATGTTATTTGACCAGAGCGGCGCGATGCTCGAATCGAAATTCTACCCCAGCGTAATAAAAAGTGCCGCCAGACTTACCTATACCATTGTCAAAAAGATCATCGTCGACGATGACCGCGAAGCTGCCGACAAATTCCGCCCGGTATCACCAATGCTGATGGAGATGAAAGAGCTGGCTCTGATTCTTATGGCAATGCGCAAAAAGCGCGGCAGTATTGACTTTGATCTCCCGGAGCCGGAGATAATCATCGGCCTGACCGGCCTCACCGAGGGGATCATTCGCGCCGAGCGCAATCTGGCACATCAGCTGATTGAAGAGTTCATGCTGGCGGCCAACGAAGCGGTGGCACAGCATATCACCTCCAGAGACATCCCGTTTCTCTACCGAGTTCACGAGAATCCCGACCCGGCAAAACTGGTAAATTTCCAGGAGTTTGTCTACGGCTTCGGTTATGAATTCAAGCTGGTTGACGACAAGGTCAGCCCATCCGAACTGCAAAGACTCCTCGCGCAGGCTGACGGCCAGACGGAAGAGCGGATGATAAATTATGCGCTCCTCCGCTGTATGAAACAGGCGAGATATTCGGCGGAAAACCTCGGTCACTTCGGACTGGCATCGGACTGTTACTGTCACTTTACCTCCCCGATCAGGCGCTATCCCGATCTGGTCGTACACCGGATTCTGAAGGCGAGTTTTGCCGAAGGGAAGCAGGGGCTGAAGCAGCTCGCGCTTGCCACTGAACGTCTCGGCGAAATTGCCGAGCATACGAGCAAGCGGGAACGGGTCGCCATGGAGGCGGAGCGCGATGTTGTGGAGATGAAGAAGCTTCAGTTCATGCAGAAGCGTGTGGGTGAGGAGTTTGACGGATATATTTCTGGGGTGACACCCTTTGGTCTCTTTGTCGAGCTGGACGAGCTGTTTGTCGAAGGGCTTGTGCATATTTCAACCCTGGCTGATGATATCTACACCCATGCGGAGAAGCAGCATTCGCTGATTGGTCGACACACCGGAAAGGTTTACCGGATTGGCGACAAGACACGGATTTCAGTCGCCTCGGTTTCTCCCGAAACCCGTCGCATCGAATTTCTGCTAGCCAGCGGAGGTTCATCAGCAGGCAAGGTTTTTAGTGGCGCAGTTGCAACAGATGCCGAGAGATACCCGAAGATTCCGATTCGCGGCAAGCGATTGCCCAGCCTGCAGTCAAGAACGGGGAACGGTGAACCGAAAGAGGAGGCACGTGGAGGGAAGAAGCGCTCATCTGGCAAGAATAAAAAATGGGGAAAACGACGCTGAGGAGTTAAAGCGGTAGACTCTTTGAAACTGCTTGGATTCGGATAAATAAAAAAGGTTCCTGATTGCATGATCATGCTCTTGAATATATTCCTCAAGGTGACCTGTCCTGTCAACAGTAGACACCTCCAACTCAAGTAACTTTTTGCAATTGGTTGTAATTCTGCTCAAATACTGCCGGTGAAAGATAGCCAAGACGAGAATGTCGCCTTTGGCGGTTATAGAAG
>JAQUHA010000036.1 GCA_028683855.1 Desulfuromonadaceae bacterium | reverse complement strand
CGGCAGAGGTATACTTCAACGGACTACTTGAACAAGCTGATCTTTCAAAGAACAAGGGGCATTCAACTGGGCTGAACCAAACTTAATTTCATCATTTTTCTGTCTTGACAACCGTCAGTACCTTATTGGACTGGTGCTGAACATTGACAGCATAGCTAAATAAAGCGTATATAAACGACATGGAATGGGTACGTTTTCTATCTTGAGGCTCTGGCAGAAGGAGTTACACTCCGACAAATCCAGGGCCTTTCATTTTATCTGCATGTACGGAAACAGCAGCATCTCTTGATGATAATGTCGTGTCATCAAATTCCATATTTCAAGTAATGACAAGATTGGCATTGGTCTGCACATGAGTGATAAATCGCAATTTGACATAGTCCGAAAAGAACATGAGCGTCTGTCAGAGGTGCTCAACTCGATCGAGGATACGGCCAAGCAGAACAGGGCAAAGATTGCTCATCACAATGCTTACACAGCCGAATTGGAGAAGGACCGTCTTGAGTCGGTAAGCTGGCGTGAAAAAAACTCGTTAACAGAGAAGCTTATCGAGAACGACAAGTTTGATCCTGCAAAATATCTCACTTTTTTTCAGATGACCGACAGTCCTTACTTCGGGATAGTAGGGATTAGCGACACCGACAAGAGAATCGGCGACAAAGAATATCTCATTGGGAAGCAGGGGTTCGTATCACATGATAACCGAGCATTGGTAGTAGACTGGAGAAAAGCTCCAATATCACGGTTTTTTTATGACTATGACCTCGGAGATGAATACTTCGAAACCATTCAGGGCAAAGACCGGGAGGGGTCAATAACTAGGCGGGACACAGTCGATATAGCAAAATGTTCACTAAGGCGCATTGAATGCGGCGATGATGTGTACGAGTTGGCCAACAGCACATGGGTAAAAAATGAAAAACAATATCATACGACGACTGACACCAAGGTGGCGAACCAGGACCATCGCATGGTGGATATCGTCTCGCTAATCTCACCTGATCAATTTCACATGATTACTTCTGAAGCCACCGACGGCTGCACCCTCATCACTGGTGGCGCCGGCAGCGGCAAAACTGTTGTGAGCCTCCATCGGTTATCTTGTCTTCAGTTTAACGACCCCGACAGATTTACTCCTGATCGCTGCCTTGTCCTCATGTTCAACAAGGTGCTTCGTAACTACGTCAGGCAGACATCCTCCGACCTTCTCGGCAGCACCAGAGTTGATACATTCAGCGCCTGGACATTGAGTGCCATCACCGCTCTGACCGGCAAGGTCATCAAGCCGGTTGTCAATGATGAGATGACCGCACAGAAGAAATCATCGCAATTGTCTGGCCTGTTGATTCGTTACGTCACAGAAGTACGTGAATCAGACCCTCTTCAGGATCTGTGGCGATTTTACGGACAGCCTTACGTGCTGGATGCCCTTTTTGCCGAGGGAAAAAACAGAGAAACGTTTCTGGCGGATTTACGCCGACGGTACTTGACCAGAAGTCAGACCGTGTCATTCGCCGACCTGAGCGTTCTGCTGCGACTATGCCAGTTGCGCGAGAAAGACGGTCCGATCCGCGAAGCTCTTAACTGGTACGCCCACATCATAGTTGATGAAGGGCAGGATCTCTCGCTCCTGGAGCTTGAGGCGATTCTCGCGGCAACAGATAAACGTAACAGCATTACACTCAGCGCAGACAGCAAACAAAAGATACTCTCGTGGGTTGATGCCGCTGACTTCGATATTTTTCACAAGAATCTGAGGGAGGTCGGGGTGAGCAACGAGACCCTGTCCGTTTCCTACCGATGCCCCAAAGAGATTATGGCGCTGGCTTCAAGAATCAGCAATAGAGAGAGCGAGCAGATTGGCAGACATTCCGGCGTTCTTGAGTACCACAAGGCAGTGGACGAGGAGAGTGCATTAGGCATTCTACGTACTCTTGTCGAAAAATTGGTGGACGAGGATCCGAACAGCTTGACTGCCGTCATCTGTAAGAAGAAGTCGGACGAGAAGATGCTCCACAAGGCGTTGAACGGCATCAACGGCCTGCATCAACAGGGAGAGTTGACCTTTGAACCGGGAGCGCTGGTCACAATTGCCCACCAGGTTAAGGGGGTAGAATTCGCAAACGTAATTCTTTACGACCCGAATTCGAAGGATTTCAGAAAATCCGCTTTGGACCGGAATCTGCTCTATGTTTGCGTTACCCGCGCCTGCAGGCGCCTTGACATTGTTCACTGGAGAGAGCTTGCCGTCGGTCTGGCGTAATGAAGGTTTCTAAGCTGTTTGAGGAGTGTGTAATTGCAGATTGTATTTGGCATTGACTTTGGCACAACCAATTCTGCGCTTTCGGTATACCAAAACGGTACAGTTGAGGTTGTTGCCGTAGACGGGACAGAAAGTGGCGGAGAACTAATGCGTTCTGTGCTTTATTTTAACGAAGAACATGAAGTTTTTGCCGGTCATGAGGCCATTCATCAGTATGTAAGTGACGGAGCAGTCGGACGTTTTATGCAGTCGATCAAAACGTTTCTCCCGAACACCAGCTTTGTGACCACAGAGATATTCGGCAAGCGTTATACCATTGATGACCTAGTTGCAATTATTCTTCGGAAGATCAAGGCTCGCGGAGAGGCGCATGTAGGCTGCTCCGTAGAGAGCGTTGTTATGGGGCGACCGGTGGTATTTTCGAAGGATGCCGCCAAGGATGCCGTAGCCGAGCAGCGCCTTGAAAAGGCAGCCCGTAAGGCCGGTTTCAAAAACATTTGGTTCCAGTATGAACCGGTAGCGGCGGCGCTGACCTTCGAAGAGTCTCTGAAACCAGGGGAGGAACGGGTTGTTTTTATCGGCGATTTCGGCGGCGGTACTTCTGATTTCTCGGTAATCCGCGTCAAGGGGGGTGCCTTTGACCGTTCTGACAGGCGTAGCGACGTGCTTTCACTGGGTGGAGTCTATGTGGCCGGCGACAAATTCGATTCCCAGATCATGTGGGACAAGGTGGCTCACCATTTCGGACGCTATGCGCGTTATAAGACTATGGGGAAGGATGATTGGAACTCCATACCAAAAAGTATTATCTATACACTCTGCCAATGGCACCGCATCCCGCTGCTGCGGGCACGCAAAACTAGGGAGCTTATCAGGGTAATCAAAGGCACAGCCGATGATCGAAGAGCAATCGAGCATCTGGAGAATATTATCTCCGACAATTATGGATTTTTCCTGTTTCAGGCGATTGAAAAGGCCAAGTGCGAGCTTTCAGGGCAGGAGATGACTCGAATAGATTTCAAGGACCGCGATCTGAATATTACCGAAGAGCTCAGCAGGGAAGAGTTTGAAACGCTCAATGGGGATAATTTCCAGCAGATTGCTTCCTGCATTGATGAGGTGGTGTCAAAGTCAGGGCTACAGACGGCACAGATTGATACGGTCTTTCTCACCGGTGGAACTTCGCGGATTCCCCTTATCCAGGCTCTGTTTACAGAGCGCTTCGGCAGGGGCAAACTGGAACAGCGCAATGCCTTTACAAGTGTCGTCCATGGCCTGGGAAGCAGCGTTCCGCTTTTTGTCTGAGCGGGATGTGATTGAATCTGAGGTGAATTAAATCAAGTGAGGGGTTCATGGTATCAAAGGTGGAAGATATCAAATATGACTCCGTCGAATTGGAAGGCATAACTATCGCCTACAGTTGGTGTCGCTCACGCCGCAGAACGCTTGGAATAACAGTTTGCAAAGACAAGTCAGTATCAGTTCGGGTGCCACTTCGGACAGACATAAAAGACGTTAGGGCCTTTGTTACAAGTCGGGTAGAATGGGTGCTAAAGGTCTGGAAAAAGTTGGATAAACGTCCAACTCCACAACAGCAGGGATATGTGCGTGGGGCAGTTTTCATGTATCATGGAGATGAATATTATCTGGAGTTTACAAATGGTCCTCAGCGATCACTGCAGTTGCACGATGATCTACTGTTACTGACTTCACCTGAAATGCCGTCTGAAGATACTGTTCGTGGGATGATTACACATTGGTATCGGAAACAGGCAGAGGCTACTGTAAACAAACACTCAATTGAATGCCACCACCTTATGCAAGCAGAAGGGATTCCGTTACCACCTATTACCATACGTTCCATGAAAACTCGTTGGGGGAGTTATTCCTATAAGACGAAGCGGATTAGCCTCAACCAAAACTTGATTAAGGCACCACTAACATGCCTTAACTACGTCATAATCCATGAACTTTGTCATATCAAAGTACGACATCATGGTGCCATTTTTTGGAAGATGGTTGGTCGTTATGTACCGGATTATTTAAAAATACGCAGACAATTGAAACAATTCATCTGAATTATCACCATTTCAATGCCGGCAAAACCACCTGGCAACTGCTTTACTGGAAAACCTTGAATCGTTAATCTTTGCAAAGAATTTTGCTGTAGGAGCAGCGAAAACTATAATGCTTACAGTTTCTCGGATAGGTAGTTAAGTTTGGTTTCCGGTGACGCGGCATTTGCTTTAGTCAGCTGCACCGTTGCCCCTGGCTTCGACTTTTCCGATTTTGAGATGGGAGACAGAGAATCCTTATTGAATCAGCTTCCTATGCATGTTCATATTATTAAGAGGCTGACGTCATGAGTATGAGTGTGCTGGTATTGATTGCATTCCAGGCGAATACTCAAGGCTTGGCAACAGGAGTGTACTCAGAAAAACACAGGAGATTTTGATGAACTATCGCCTGATTACCAAACGTTTGCTAGAGGAACATCCTCAAACTATGGCGATAGCTATTGCGCAACTTCCGGACGAGCATGCACAAGAAGTCATGAAGCTACTCCCTGCTTTCATGCAAGCTGAAATACTGAGCCGCATCTCCAACCTCAGCGAGATACCGGTGGAGATTCTGGCTGAGGTGAAGATTCTACTGTATTCCGTTCTGAAGTAGTACCATGAGCCTAAGTTTAATTGGGATAGTTGAGAACTTCGGAGGATGGACACTTGAAAGATGATTATGATTCTGAGCAGGAATTCGTTTTCGATGCATCAACAGTATCTATCCTTCAAACAATCTTCTTCAACAGCGAGCAACCGGTACTGGCAACAACTGCCAGAGTAAAGTTCATGATTACCAGACAGGATGAAAAAGATCTGCTCAACCTTGGCTACAGCCAGGAAGTTATTGAAAAGCTTAAACCGCAGGAGGCTATGGACATCATCCAAGCGGGCCTGAAGGCGACAGCAACGTAATTCGCTTCAAAAAGGAAAAAAGATGGCCTCAGACCTCGAATTTGTCGAATACGTTTGTGA
Organism: Desulfuromonadaceae bacterium; assembly: GCA_028683855.1. Taxonomy (GTDB): domain Bacteria; phylum Desulfobacterota; class Desulfuromonadia; order Geobacterales; family Pseudopelobacteraceae; genus JACRCG01. Next base: position 21,986 of record JAQUHA010000036.1, on the reverse strand, counting down.
TCAGATGAGCGGTGCGGGGAAAGTTTCTTACAGAAAAATGTTCGGAGAGTATGCGATCTACTGCAATGTCAAAGTGGTTGCTCTTGTGTGCGATAATCAACTGTTCGTAAAACCTACACAAGGAGGCCGTTCAATGATCGGCACTCCTGTTGAAGCTCCCCCGTATAAAGGTGCAAAACCGTACTTCCTGATAGACGATAAACTTGATGACAGCGAATGGATAACAGATCTCATACAAATAACGACAACTGAAACACCTGCGCCACTCCCCAAGAAAGCAACCACCAAAAGGCTAAGGTAAAAAGTCCAACAAAGCTTTAAATACCGCAATTGGAGTTAAGCCCCATGAGTACAGCACTAATATTGATTGATATTCAAAATGACTACTTTGCAAACGGACGCATGGAACTGGTTGGTAGTATGGAAGCCGCTGGAGCAGCCGCGCTACTGCTTAAAGCATTTCGTCAGGCGGGATGGCCGGTCTTTCACATCCAACATGTTTCAATGCAGCCTGGTGCTAGCTTTTTCCTGCCAAATACGAAAGGGTCAGAGATTCATCACAGCGTGGCTCCCTTACCCGAAGAGACAATAATCACCAAACACTTCCCCAACAGCTTCCGTGAAACAGACCTGCTGGAAAAGCTTCGGCGTGTTGAGGTCGACTCAATACTGTTCTGCGGCATGATGACGAGTATGTGTGTTGATGCAACGGTAAGAGCTGCTTTTGATCAGGGGTTCACTTGTACCGTTGCTCAAGATGCCTGTGCTACGCTAAACCTTTCCTTCGACGGAGAAACTATTCCGGCCCGTCATGTTCATGGGTCTTTTCTGGCTGCCATGGGAGCTGTGTATGCCAAAATAAGAGCCACTGACGATATTCTTGATGGCATATCTGTTAATAAAGGGTGAAGGCTATGGCCAGTCAATTACCAACGGATGAAACGGTATCTTTAGAGGATCTGGCAATATCAAACAGCTATGAAATAGCAGCTCTTGTTTCAGTCTTGGAGAGGAAGGGATTGTTGACACGACAGGATGTTATTGATGAAATAAAAAAATTAAGACGAGTGTGATAGCTATACTTTATATCCCACCCACAGCTTTTTCCAATGCCCGAGCTAATTGATCCGGACAGGAAGTATCACCCTGACAGGCAATGCCTTTTAGTCGCCGCACCGCTTCCGCTACCGGCATACCCTTGACCAGAGCTGATACCGCTTGTGTGTTGCCAGCGCAACCTTCTATGAAATCGGCACTTACGATAAAACCATCTTTAATTTCAATATCAATGCGTGTTGCACATGACCCTGCTGTATTGTAGCTGAATTGCATTACTACGCTCCTTGAATAAATTTATGTCAGATACGGGGTGGCTCACCAAGCAACAAGCGATTTTTCGGTGTAATGTCGCATGGGATCTGTTGCGTAAAAACCTGATAACCCTGCTCACGCAGTCGAGTGGCTCTGACCACGTCTTGGGCCAATGGCCCTGCTAGCCAGCCTTGCAGTCCACCTGAAACACCTACATCCAGATCATGGCAACAGGGAAGCACAGCTATCCGCGCCCTGGCCGCTATGGCTCGATCCAAAACCAGATCGGTCAGTCCGCCACACGCATGAACCGAAACGACTAAATCGTTACTGGACAGCTCAATAAGCGCAATATCATTCTCTACCAACTTCACCCGACCGGCCAAGCGGGGCCAACTCTCTTCAAGGCAGGCTTTCAACTTAGCTGTTTGATCCGGGATGTACCGATCAACAGCCAGAGCAATTGATGAACTATCATCCAACAGTAGCAGAATATACGCCAGCAAGCCATGTCCACAGGCCAGATCTACAACCCTGCCACCTCGGAAGCGCCGCCTAACCCGTCTCGCGACTTCCCACGCTTCATACAACTCCTTGCGCGGCAGGCAACCAGCACGGCAAACGCACCGAGCCAAACGATCGAAGAGAGTATCACCCGAAAACTGCGGGAGGAGACGTTCGGTAAGTCTATTCCGTGACGAACGATCCAGTTCTTTTCCTGGATTACTCAATTTCTGATACGGCCTGATCGAAGCGAGCCTTTTTGCTTGTCTTGTTTGGACCAATAATCAGATTCAGTGGCAAAGCAGCTGTTTTCAAGATCCTGCGCTCGTTCCTGAATAAATGTCTGGGCATCTGTGATGGCACGATTGTAGATAGCTGGGCCAATTTCCGTCATGCAGAACTGTAGAAATAGTGTCGCTTGCAAATTACCGATTTCTGTTTCAAAATTTTCGGAGACATAGCGCTGCATGGACATAATCAGTTTCTTTTCAGTGTCTTTTGTGAGAGTGAATTCCATGGTTGCCCTTTGAGTCCTGAGGAGTATTTTAGGTTACACTTGACGTTATCGAAATAAAATCGACACAAAGGTTATTCCCGAAACCCGCCAACTTCATTCGTACCATACTGAGTATCATATTTCTGGTTCATGTAGTTATAATGGAATCGTAAAATCGTTAGTGCCCGTAGCGCCGAATTTATTCCACAGGAGAAACTATGATAGAACTGTTGCGAACACGCCGGAGTATACGAAAATTCACTCCTGAAAAAATAGCTCCTGATGCAATTTCTACCATTGTCGAAGCAGCACTCAGAGCCCCCTCATCGCGGAGTATAAATCCGTGGGAATTTGTTCTGGTAGACGATCTAGCGACAATAAATAAGCTCTCAAAAGCAAAACAGCATGGCTCAGAATTTCTCAAAAGCGCTCCTCTTGCTATTGTCGTCTGCGCTGACAGCACGAAATCAGATGTCTGGATTGAAGACTGTTCGATTGCGGCGATAATAATCCAGCTTACCGCATTGTCAATGGGTCTTGGTAGCTGCTGGGCGCAGATTCGGGAGCGCCAGCATGATTATGAACAGTCGGCTGAATTCTATATCCAGGACCTGCTGAGCCTGCCGGAAAACATCAAGGTCGAATGCATTATTGGTATCGGGCATCCAGCCGAAAAGAAACAGCAAGTGGCAGCGGATAAACTTCAGCACGACAAGATCAAAAGCAACTTCTGGGACTGATAATCAAGGAAATGAACATGAAAACTGCGAATGGCGTGATGATTCAGTATTTCCATGGGTATATCCGAGTGTTTCGGCTGTTTCCTGAGGCTGCTGATAGTTGCCTTCCGATCGGCCCGTGAGCCCCACGGATTGGTAATTCGCTGATTAGAGGTAGATTGTGTACGACTTTCTTTAAGAGCCATCCTCACAATGTCAGATCGATGTCACACAAACTCTTTGGCTCATTGCACAATCTCATTATGAGCAGTGGATGAGCAGTTCGGCTATTGATTTGTATGACTGTTTTTTGTATATTTATCAATTAAGTTTAAGCTATACATGATGTGTTCGCAAAATTTCAAATGGTCTGTTTTAGCCTTGTGATATTCAATTATTTTGAAGTGCTAAAACTGGAAAAAGAGAATTTGCGAGTGCATCATACATAGATGTATCAAACAGCAATAAGTGTATATGATGGTGTATAAATAGCAGTATGTTTTTTTATAAATCAAATAATATAAGTAGGTTACATACAATATGCTACTCATGATCGATAACTACGATTCATTTACCTTTAATATTGTTCAGTATTTTGGGCAACTTGGTGAGGATGTCCGCGTATACCGGAATGACAGGATAACTCTGGAGGAGATTGAAACACTACAGCCTGATCGTCTTGTAATTTCTCCTGGTCCCTGTTCTCCTGAAGAAGCCGGAATTTCAGTAGAGGCTATCAGACATTTTGCAGGCAGGATTCCAATCCTCGGTGTATGCCTCGGGCATCAGTCAATCGGATATGCCTTTGGCGCAAACATAATGCGAAGCGTTACACTCATGCATGGCAAAACTTCTCCAATAATTCATAACGGAAAGGATCTGTTTACCGGAGTTCAGAATCCATTTCAAGCCACGCGATACCACTCACTGATTGTTGACCGCCCTACTCTACCTGATTGTCTCGAAATAACCGCATGGGTCGAGAATGGAGAGATTATGGGACTGAAACACAGGGAACTAGATGTATGGGGTGTACAGTTTCATCCAGAATCCATATTAACGGAACACGGAATGGATCTGCTCAGAAACTTTATAACGATCAGCGACAAATCAACCGCTCACAAGTCACTTTAATCAGTACTGTTACGTGTTGATTTTTACGTTGACTTTTCTCGACAAGAATTGATATTGTGTCTATTCATTCGAGAACAAATTCAGGAGGAAGAAGTATGAAGTGTCAGACTGTACTTGCAGGTACTGAATGTACCTTTTGGGGAAAACAGGGTTGTGTATTTCCGGAAGGCTCTTGCCAGACCATTGCTGAAAACTGTGAAGGGTGTGATCGTATTGTAACAGGGACTATCGGTCAGATCTGCAGCGCATATCCTGCTCCGGCTAAAAAGTGGATTGGTGGTATCTGCAACTTTGCTTCTCATGTAAAAGTTGATCTTTCAATTGCTGAACTGAAGATAAACCCGTTGAAGGCCTCCAAGAAGGCTTCTGGTGCCAAGAAGAAAAAATAATTCCGGTTTCATCAAATCAAGTATTTATCGAGGGGGGAATTAATATTCCCCCCTTTTTATTACGGGGTGCCTGATATGTCCTTCACAACTCTCACCTGTCCAAACTGCAATTCAACAGTAAAACAGTACCGAAACCCTTTTCCGACCGTAGACGTTATAATAGAGATTAATGGAGGTATTGTTCTTATTGAGCGAAAAAATGAACCATTTGGCTGGGCTCTGCCGGGTGGGTTTGTTGATTATGGAGAATCAATGGAGAACGCTGCCGTTAGGGAAGCCCGCGAAGAGACATCGCTGATTATATCGAATTTGAGGTTACTCGGCTGTTATTCTGATCCGGCAAGAGACAGAAGAATGCATACCATTTCAACTGTTTTTGTCGCAACCGGCTACGGCACACCCAAGGCTGCAGATGACGCCATGAATCTTAATGTATACAGACCCGATTCATTCCCGAAACAGCTCTGCTTCGACCATGCCCGAATCCTTGCCGATTACGTCGAAACCTACCTTAAACCATAGGTGACTGAGCTGTTTAGAGTTGATATTTAAAGCTTCCCGCCGTTTTTTTTCATATTCTCAATATCTATAAAATTCTGCTTAAATACTTTCACAAACTCATCCGAGGGGAGCGGGCGACTGAAAAGGAAACCCTGCACCTGTCCACAATTGTTTTCTTTCAGAAAGTCATACTGTTCCTGTGTTTCAACACCCTCGGCAATTACATTCAGGTTAAGACTGTTTCCCATTGCGATTATTGCAGAGGCGATAGCTGCATCAGTACTGTTCAAACTGACATCCTTGACAAAGGACTTATCAATTTTCAATGTATTTACTGAGAAACGCTTAAGATGCGCAAGCGAAGAGTATCCTGTTCCGAAATCATCTATGGATATATGGATTCCCATTTCAGTAATCTCGGACAAAATCTTTATGGCATAATCCGGATTCTGCATTACTACACTCTCGGTAATCTCAAACTCAAGATTGTTAGCAGAGATACCGGTATCACCCAGAACTCGCTTAATTGACGGTATCAGTGAATGGTGCTGAAGCTGATAACCTGAGAGATTCACCGCTACACGCAAATCAAGTATTCCCTCATTATGCCACTGCACATTCTGACGACACGCTTCTCTTAGAACCCACTCTCCAAGCTCAACAATCAGACCGTTTTCCTCAGCCAACTGAATGAATTCAAGAGGAGAAAGCAACCCTAATTCAGGGTGATCCCAGCGCAATAACGCCTCCATAGCCACAATCCGACCAGAGGTTACGTCCACTTTAGGCTGGTAGTAAAGCCTGAATTCCTTCCGCTCCAAACCATTACGGATACTATTCGATATAACAAATCTGCGTGACGCATTCTGATCCATCTGATTGTTATAAAACTGGAAATTATTCCGTCCAAGAGCCTTCGCATGATACATTGCAATATCAGCTTTTTTCATAATAGACTCTGTATCCTCTTCATCCTCCGGATACATACAGGCACCAAGACTTGTTGTAACAAACAGCTCGTGTTCCCGAAGATTGAAAGGAACAGTCAGGGACTTCATTATTTTTTCAGCCAACAGGAGAACATCATCTTTTGATTTCGTGTTCACCAACAGAATTATGAACTCATCCCCCCCTATTCTCGCAACAGTATCCGTCTCCCTTAAAGTACGCTGCAATCGAGAGGCGACCATCCTTAAAAGCTCATCACCAACCGAATGTCCTAATGTATCGTTTATTATTTTAAATCGATCTAAATCGAGAAACAGCAACGCAAAACCTGTCTTTTGACGATGTGCGAGGGCTTTTGCCTGAACAATTCTGTCTTCAAGAAGAATTCTGTTTGGCAGTCCTGTCAGATTATCATGATGTGCAAGAGAATAAAGAGCAGTCTGGGCACGTTTTCTCTCGGTTATATCACGACAAACTCCCCATACAGCTCTGGAATTCCCCCCCTGTACACCTGAAGTCAGGCTCATTTCCACATCTACAGAGAACTTTTCCGGTCTGCCGAATGAGACTTCAATTTGCCCCGGTACTCCGCTGGAGAGAACTTTGGATATCAGTTCAGATAAGCGCTGCCTGAACTCGCTGTTAACAAGTTCATACAGATTGCCGTAAGAATCCTCTGCGGTTTTATCCTCTATAAGCAGTTCTCTAAAAGTCTGATTTGCGTAGAGTATTCTACCTTCGTTATCTACAGAAAATATCAGATCATTTGCTGATGTAATAAAACCTAATAACGCACCCTCACTAGCCTTTACCCTCGCTCTGTCATTTCTGATAGTCTCCATCAGAAATGCCGCAATGAAGGCAACTGTAGCATTCATCCCTGCTACCCAGCACCACATCAACATCTGAAACAGAAAAACCTTATGCTGACTCGAATCAACAAAAGGCATTGTGACTATCGGAATCAGATGAACACTCTCTGATACAAGCAGTGCTCCGTAAAGAGCAGCACCAAGTGTACCGATCAACCAGACATCACGTTTATCATCAAAAAGAAATGCAGCCTCAAGTGTAACAAGTATGTATACCGGCCAGAACCAACTGAACACCCCTCCGGTGAAATGAATGAGAGTCGTTACAAAAAAGAGATCCAGAAAAATCTGAAGATGAATTAGGTGAGAAAAGCCGGATAAACATGGGCAGTTTCGACTGATAAGAAAGTTGTAAATGAATACAGAAACAATCGTCAGAGATAGAAAGAGTACCTGCTGTTTAGTAAACTGAAAACCGATTCTACTGAATGAGAAACTTACAGCGGCAATAAGTGCGTATACAGAAACAACGCCCAGCATAACCCATCTTGTCTTTGAAACTATCTGAATACGTACACAACTTTCATCAAGCCGCTCTTCAGAATTGATATTATTATCAGCTTTATAAATAATCCCTGAAAGGGTCTGTATCCATGAACTGTTATCTTTTTGTTCCGGCTTCATCGGATCATCCTTAATTCACTTTTAAAATGATACAAACTTCAACTGGGGTATACCTGGAATCAACCCGCACTCAAAACATTTGGCATAGTAGAACATCAATCCAGCTTCAGCATCTTTATTGAGCTGATATGAGATATTGTCTCTCCAGTAAGAGAGCAGGCGCTCTCGCCCCATCCAGGCAAGCTCTCCTGCATTATCTACAATATCTTCCAACCGCTCAGGAACAAGTTTTTTTGCCTCAATCAGATCTTTTAAAAGTGTCTTCAGATCCTTGCTGGAAACAACTTCATTACGACACAACCAGAGGGCAAAAACAAAAGGATAACCTGTCCAGTCATACCACAACTGACCAAGGTCATACACTAAAAGACCGGGCTCTTTCAATGAGCTCTTCAAGGCAGCATCACCGATGAGCAGTAAAGCAGCAGAGTCACACTCAGCTGGAGTAGTGGCTTGCTTCACAACCTTGTAACTGCATGAACAGCCGTATTTCATGGCTATAATAATTTTAAGAAGATTAACAGATGTTGCAGACTCTGAACTCAGCCCGATACTGCATCCATCCAGCATTTCCAGCGGAACTCTTGAGAAAAGGAGTACGCTCGCTACAGACCCGACACTGGAAATGGAAAGATGAGGAAGAATTGTATATTTATCCGGATATTTTGCGTACTCTATTGACGATGAGGGGCAGACATCAACCTCACCATCCAAAAGTTTTCTGTTAAGTTCTGCCGGAACTCCCTTGATAAACTCATAATCAGAACAGATGAATTTATTGCGCAGCAGAGTGAAGAGCGGTGTACAGTTTGCGTATTCTATCTCACCTACTCTAAGCATCAGCGTATTTCAGAGTAGAGCTTGTCGGCGTCACCTTCAACCACTCTGATCCCCTCACGCTCAAGAAGTTCACCGGTTACCTGCCAGTAGCGGGTCAATGCATTTGCATAACCAACTACCGCTTTAATCTGATTACTTCTCGCAATGGCAAGATCGTTTTCCACATCAAGCACATCTTTGGTTGTAGCCAGACCAACTTCGTTTTTTCTGCTGAAAGCTTTTAGACGCTCCTCCGCAAACCTTACACCTCTGTCAGAGACATCAATCTGCATATACCCTGAAGTAACTGCACGAATGGCAGCTTTAACCTCATTTGCCGATTTTTCTTCCAGACTCTTCAGCTGTAAAGATATCTGCCTGGTTTTCAACTGACTTCTACGATAGTCGTTATCCGCAGCACCGCTTCCAAGTGGATAAATTAAATTGAGACCAACACTCCAGACCGGATAATCGAAAGTAACAACCTTTTCGAGATTGCGCTGATAACCGCTATCAAGACCTGTCAACTGAGTAGAGGCGGTAAATACAATATCGGGACGGGTTTTCTGATGATAGTTCTTTGTAAGCAGCTCATTCAGCTCAATATTACGCTTTAACTCTCTAATATCAGGACGACTCAAAGCTTTCTGAATTGCTTCGTTTTCTTCAATTATAATTTGATCGTGCGGGATTACATCAACCGTCTGCAACTCCACGGAATCATCATCAATCTGAAGAAGGAGACGCAGAACATCGACCTGATCTTTTACAGCCCGTTCAGCATCAATCAGATCTTTCTCTCTGGTAACAGCCCCGAAATCAGCATTCAGCGTTTCCATTGCAGGCAGCACACCGGCTTTTACCCGGGCATTTGTTTCAGAAAGTATTTTTTGTGCAAGTTCAAGCGAAAGTTTTTTTACAGTCAGTTCATCACGCAGACTCTGAAGCTTAAAGTATTCAGTGCGTACCTGCGAAACAGTAGTCAATAGAACAGAATTAAACCTTTCAAGAGAGGCAAATTTCTGTGATCTTGAGATATTAATATTAATCTCAGTCGCCTCACGCCCGACATTTTTAAGAAGAGGCTGATTAAGGGTTATCCCCAGACCTGTCTGCCACCCTGTCACATTTGTACTGTCAGTATAGCCGTTATTAAAACTTAAAGCTGCTGTTCCACCAGTCCATAAGAGTTGAGTTATTGATGAATTAACTCCTATCGCTTTTGAATCGACTGCATTACCGGCAGAGCTGAAAGTTGCCGTTGAAGAGTCGGTATAATTTGATTCAAGAGTTAAAACAGGCTCATATATTGAGCGGTAACGATTAATTTCTGCTTCGTACTGTGCCGGATTATAGAGTTCTGCCCGTACATCAAGATTTTTTTCAACCGCCATGCGGATGGCATCATCGAGAGTTAAGCGCAACACCCCATCAGAGCAGTATGCCGAAAATGTAAGAGTATGGAGGGTTAACAAAAGAAGCAGAGTTATTCGCACAGAATCTATTCCTTTCAAACAAACGGGGCGAGATCACGTTGTAATCTCGCCCCTTATACCATAGTTTATGTCAAAAATTAATCTCTGTTTTCGATATAATCGATATAATCATCTGCTGACAGAAGATTTTTCAGCTCTTCTGGATCATCAAGAGTCACCTCAAGCAGCCACGCTCCGTCATAAGGGTCATCATTCAGCAGTTCAGGGTTGTCAATAGCTTCATGGTTAACAGACTGGATTGTTCCACTGAAAGGGGCATATATTGAAGCCACCGTCTTTTGTGCCTCGATAGAACCAATTGAATCGTCCTGTTCTATTTCATCACCCTCTTCCGGCAGCTCAACTCCGCTGATTGTACCAAGATCCTCCTGAGCAAAATCAGTTATACCTATGACAGCAGAATTATTTTCAACTCTTACCCAGATATGTTCCTTTGAATATTTGAGCTCTTCAGGAAAGTCCATAGCACCTACTCCAGTACAATTCGTTCAAGAAAGGAAGTATCAATATCCCCCTCGATGAAATCTTTATGAGCCATGATTCGCTTATGGAAGAAGATAGTGGTTTTTATGCCTTCAATCCGAAATTCATCAAGAGCACGAGCCATGCGCTTGATTGCCTCCTCACGGGTATCCGCATGAACAATAAGCTTACCTATCAACGAATCATAATTCGGCAGAACTGTATACTGATCATAAACGAACGAATCTACCCTTACCCCCAACCCTCCAGGCGGATGATAAGCTGTTATTTTACCTGGACTTGGAGTAAATTTAAAGGAGTCTTCAGCATTTATACGACACTCAATTGCATGACCTCTTATCTGAATATCTTCCTGCTTAAAGCGTAGAGGAATACCGGCAGCCGAACGAATCTGCTCCCTTACAAGATCAACACCGGTAATCATCTCAGTTACCGGATGTTCGACCTGTATTCGTGTATTCATCTCCATAAAATAGAAATTATTCTGTTTATCAACCAGAAACTCAACAGTGCCAGCACTATTGTAACCAACCGCCATAGCAGCCCTTACAGCTGCATCACCCATAGCCTTGCGTATTTCCGGGGTAACTACTGTAGAAGGTGCTTCCTCAATGAGCTTCTGATGACGACGCTGAATAGAGCAGTCACGCTCACCCAGATGAATCACGTTGCCATGTTTATCACCCAATATCTGTATCTCAACATGACGTGGTTTTTCACAATAACGCTCAATATAAACTTCCGGATTTCCAAAACCTGCCTGAGCCTCGGCACGGGCAGTTGCGAAAGCATTCGGCAGAGCAGCCTGTGAATGCACTATTTTCATACCACGACCGCCACCACCGGCAGTTGCCTTGATGATTACAGGAAATCCTATCTCTTTAGCAACTTTGATTGCTTCATCAACTGTGTGTACACCCTCTTTTGTGCCGGGCAGAATAGGTACACCCTGCTTTATAACAGCCTGACGGGCACTGATTTTGTCACCCATTACCCTCATACTTTCGGCTGTGGGACCTATAAAGGTAATGCCACAATTTTCACAGACTTCGGCAAAACCGGCATTTTCAGATAAAAAACCGTAGCCGGGGTGAATTGCCTCCGAGTCTGTCAACTCTGCTGCACTTATTATGGCGTTTATATTGAGGTAACTCTGAGCACTTGGTGCCGGCCCTATACAGACACTCTCATCCGCAAGCTTGACATGGAGCGAGTTGATATCAGCCTGTGAATAAACTGCAACCGTCTTTATACCCAACTCCTTGCACGCCCGGATAATCCTGACGGCAATTTCACCGCGATTGGCAATTAGAACTTTATGAAACATTATAGTGAACCCCGCTTGAAAAAGATTTAAAGTTTTTGGATTACAAACAGAGAATCACCGTATTCCACAGCTTGAGCGTTATCTTTGCAGATCTTGAGAATCTTGCATTTACACTCAGCTTCAATCTCATTCATAAGTTTCATTGCTTCAACAATACAAAGAACCTGCCCCTTCTCCACTACCTGACCAACTGTTACATAAGGAGCCTCTTCAGGCCCCGGAGCAGCGTAAAAAGTCCCGACGATAGGCGAGGTAACTGTATCTCCTGCCTCAGCTGCAGGCTCTGCAGCGACTGCATTAGACGGAACAGGAAGTGATGGAGCAGCAGGTGCCTGATGATAGGCAGGTGCGGCAAACTGTTGAGCAGCCGGAGCTGAGATGGTCACATATTCCGGTTTATGCCCACGCTTGATAATGATCTTCTCTTCAGAATTATCCATCTCAAATTCGGTAATATCAGTCTCTGTAACAAGTTTAATCAGTAACTTCAGGTCTTTAATATCCATTTTCTATCTCCTTTTAACTGCAAACTTTATTAGTTGTACATCTGGTTTGAACTTAAACATCATATATTCGGTGTTTCTACTTTCAGTAACCGGGTATATCTCCGGCTATTCCGTACTCACAGTACAATCAGACTTTTATCAGCAACCGTAATAACCCTGCAACCATCTCCGGTTACTACAACAGTATCCTCGATTCTGACTCCGCCAAAACCTGGTATATAGATTCCAGGCTCAACAGTTACGACCATACCCTCCTGCAAAACGGCACTGCTGCGCGGAGAGAGGTTCGGCATTTCATGAATTTCCAGGCCAACTCCATGCCCCAGACCATGCCCGAAATAATCTCCATACCCTTTTGAGGATATATATGATCTGGCTACATTATCAAGATCCCTGCAACTCATTCCCGGCTTTACGGCATCTATGGCAAAATCGTGAGCAGCCTTAACTACAGCGTGAATATCAGCAGAGCGGGCATCCGGCTTACCACAGGCAACTGTTACCGTTTCATCTGAATGATATCCATCCTTCAAAGCACCATAATCAATAGTTACGAGATCACCCGACTGAATCTGCCTGCTGGTCGCGACTCCATGAGGCATAGCCCCCCGTACCCCCGAAGCGACAATGAAATCAAAAGCCCTGCCGTCTGCACCAGACTTTCGCATCTCGAATTCAAGTGCAACTGCTATATCAATTTCACTTGCCCCGGGCTTTATCATATACAGAATTTTTTCAAGAGCACCGGATGCAAGCAATGCTACTCTACTCAATAGATCAATCTCTGATGAATCTTTACAACTTCTTATTTCATCAAAATGAGAGCCGATCTCGATCAGCTCAACTCCTACCAACTTATCAGCCATTCGACGAAAAGCAGTTACTGTTGTATGCGCAGCTTCAAAACCAACTCTGGCAAATCCCTGCTCACTGCACAATTCAGATATTGTATCCAGCCGAACAGGAGCGCACTCCTTTACTACCGCACCTTCAACCTCACCTGCCGCCTGTTCCGTGTATCTCGAATCGCAGAGAAACCAGGCCCGGTCTGCAGTAACCAGCAGAGCAGCTTCAGAACCGCTGAAACCGCAGAGATAACGAATATTTCTCAGATCTGTCAGTAAAATTGCGTCAACTGCATAATCTTCAAAAAAACTCTTCAGACGAGAGCGTCTGTTTTTTAGCATAATTGAAACCCTGACTACAAACTGTTTTTACATTGTCCTTTAAATAGCAAAAGATCCAGATAAATTATTTTATGTTTTTTTAATATGACTAAACAACGCACGCAATCCCAGAAGATAACTATCCGAGCCGAAACCGCATATCTGCCCCACGGCTATAGGGGCTATCAGGCTTGTATGACGAAATGTCTCACGACGGTGAATATTTGATAGATGGACCTCAACTACAGGAAGTCCGACCGCCGAAAGAGCATCACGAATAGCAATACTGGTATGAGTATAAGCAGCCGGATTTATTAGTAAACCGTCAAATTCTCCGGAGGAGTTCTGAATGGCATCAATCAGATCACCTTCACTGTTTGACTGAAAGAAAGAGAGTTTACACCCAAGTTCTGCAGCCAGCGAGAAGAGTAATGAGTTTATATCCTCAAGAGTCTGGCTTCCGTAAATCGCAGGCTCACGCTTACCAAGCATATTAAGATTCGGACCGTGCAGCACCAGAATATTCATAATTTATGCAAGCTCCCTAAGAACTTCATAAGACTTTATTTTGAGCATATAACGCCCTTTACCGACATTACCGTCTCTGCTCAGAATCAGAGCGGCAAAAAGGTCATCATTAAGAACCCTTACAATTACGCATATACGGGTAGTCGTAATTGAGACCTCCTCAAGACTCCCCATTTTGATAACATCGACAGCCCGTTTAATTTCTTTCAATACCGTTGCGTACTCGACAGAGAGGAGCTGCACATCGAATTCTGTCTGCTCTACAGAAACTTCATCGATAGGAATTCCGTCATAAGCCATTATAATTGCAGTCAAAGCTCCATCCACGCTCTGGACAATCGTTTTAAGCGAGTCTCTTAGCGACATGATTTAACCCTCCTGATATTTTCAAGCCACCCCTCAAGGGTAGTAAGCGCATTGTCGGAAATTCCTTGTTTAGGAACAAGGTCCGCAGCACTCTGCTGCGATAACGGTTCAATATTTATCTGTTGACTCTCAAATACGGGAAGAGGTTCAAACTGCAGCGGTGGAACTGTTTCAAGCGGCTCTTCCGGAATAATAAATTCATCAGAAGCATCTGCAACTATTGAGGTTTCTACAACAGTTGAGTTTTCAGCATATTCGTATTCAGTTGTATCATCAGGCTCTTCCGACTCTGTAAATGTAACTTCATCAGTTTCTACAGCCGTTAGAGGAGTTACTGAATCCATAACTTCAAGCTGAGCCACCCTTTCAGAAATATCAGCGGCACCAGGATTATCTGCCAGAATTGTTCGATATATCTCAAGAGCTTTTTTTATGAACCCCTGGCTGACATACAGTTCCGCAAGCGTAGATGTTGAAAGTGGATCATGATGTGTATTTGAAGCTGCAACAGATTGAAGCTGGGTATTCTGAAATTCCGTTTCAACGATAGACTCTTCCTCGACGTTAAACTCCTCTTCGTCAAAAACCTCGAGCTCCTCGAGTATATCAAGCTCCTCAATAATCTCATCTTCAGAAGCTGAATAGACATCGTTCGCCACTTCCGGACGCTGAAGAGATTCAAATTCAATCCTGCACTCAACATCATCAGGTGCAAACTCAAGCGCTGCCATGAACACCGCAGAGGCAGCAGCCTGATTCCCTGCATCAACCAGAAGCCTTCCAAGGAGTTTCTGTGACGCAGTATCCTCCGGAACCCCCTCCGTTACAATCTGCAGAGCCAGAACAGCTTCTTCGTGCAGCCCCTTTGCCTTACAGGCAAGTGCGAGTGAGCGCTGACCGGATATAAACCGCGAATGAAGCATAACCCCTTGACGCGCAACATGAAGTGCATCGTCAATCAATCCGACCTTTAGATAAACTTCTGACAAACGGGCAAAACATAAAGAATCCGGAGAATCGGCAAGCTTATCACTAAGATCTTTTATGTCAGCCCAGAACGAAGCTGATTCCTGCATGGTCACGCCTCCAATCCGCATAATTTCAGCAGTTCCCCGGAAGTATGCTGCGACATGGCATAGCTACCGATGCCCTTATTACATATAAAATTAATATTTCCACTCTTGGATTTCTTATCAGCAGAGAGAGCTTTAATAAGCTCATGAGGGTCAAACGGGGGTATTTCAGTAGAGAGTCCGCAGCTCCGTATGAGAGATGTTATCCTAGCGGCATCTTCCTCGCTGCAGAATTTACCTGCAGCTGAAACAGCTGCGGCAAGTGACATCCCAATAGCAACCGCTTCTCCGTGTACCAGAGAACTATAGCCTGAAACAGCTTCAAATGCGTGTCCGAGAGTATGCCCATAATTTAGGATTGCTCTTAGTCCGGCCTCTTTTTCATCAAGTTCGACAACTTCGGCTTTCAGTTGGCATGAGCGGTAAATAATCTCTATTAAAATCTCAGGCTTCATTGCCAGAATTGAACTGCTGTTTGCTTCTATTAACTCAAAAAATGAGCGGTCAATCACAACTCCGTATTTGATAATTTCTGCAATACCTGCTCTAAAATGACGTTGATCAAGGGTATTAAGAACAGATATATCAATCAAAACCAACCGAGGCTGGTAAAACGCACCTATAAGATTCTTGCCGTTAGGGTGATCAATACCTGTCTTACCTCCGACACTGCTATCCACCTGGGCAAGCAGAGTTGTCGGCACCTGAACAAACGGAATGCCGCGCATCCATGTTGCTGCAGCATAACCGGCTACATCACCTACAACACCACCACCAAGAGCGACAATAAAAGAGCTGCGGTCTACCCCTGCTGACAGCAGATCATCATAGAGTTTATTGAGGGTAGCACTGTTTTTGTACTCCTCACCGTCAGGTATAAGCAGTAAAGCCACATCAAAACCTGCTCCCTTAAGAGAATTGAGCACAACCTCAGAGTATAAAGGCGCGACCGTAGGGTTCGAAACAACCGCTGCCACCCCTTTCATCCCGAGAGCTCTGCATCTTGCCCCAAGAGAAACAAGCGAATCACGCTCAATTACTATTTCATAACTGTTTTCGGGAAGAGTTACAGTCAAAACACTCACGCGGCAAGCTCCTTCAAGCGGCACAAAATCTCTGCCGCGACATCTTCCACGGATTTTCCATCCGTGTCAATTCTAATATCTGCGTCAGCATAAAATTGTTCCCGCTGATTTATCAGCGTACGAGCGCGTTCAGAGGCATCATCAACAGCTAAAAGTGGTCTATCGCAACAGCCTCTGATACGAAGCATAACCTGTTCAATACTTACATTCAGATTTATTATTATCCCGTAGGTGCGCATTAGAGAACGGTTCTCCGGAGAAATTACCGCCCCCCCTCCTGTTGCAACAACATTAGCACACCCGGCAGCCAAAACATTTTTCAGCATACCGCTTTCCATCGACCGAAAAACCGCTTCACCTTCATCTGCAAAGATTTCATTAATCGAACGACCTGCAGCTCTGACAATTTCAGCATCGAGATCTATAAAATCAGATCCAAGCCTTTTAGCCAGAACAACACCAACCGAACTCTTGCCGCTCCCCATGAAACCGGTAAGGATCAGGCTCTTTTCAGGCATTGGCAAGCTGCTCCCTGTACCCCTCAAGATTGCGCCTCATTTCGGCGATTGAGTCACCGCCAAACTTTTCAAGCATTGCATCAGCAATTTCTATTGCCACAACCGCCTCTGCAACTACCAGTGCAGCAGGCACAGCACAGGTGTCAGAACGTTCGACTGTCGCCTCGAAAGATTCGTGCGTACGCATATCAACAGAGCGAAGCGGAGCGTAGAGGGTCGGAATAGGTTTCATGGCAGCCCGGATTATGATCGGTTCACCGTTTGACATCCCCCCCTCAATTCCACCCGCATTGTTGGTTGTCCTGTAGTAAGTATCCTCATAAAATATTTCATCATGAACCGCTGAGCCCGGTCGCTCGGCAACCTCAAAACCTAAACCGATTTCCACCCCTTTTATTGCCTGAATGCTCATTAGCGCCATTGCCAGACGGGCATCGAGTTTGCGATCCCACTGAACATAGCTTCCAAGCCCTGGCGGAACTGCTGTAACCTGTACTTCAACAACACCGCCAAGAGTATCTCCGACACTCTTTGCTTCATCTATTGCACGCTTCATCTCAACTTCAGCGGAAGCATCACAGCAGAATGTTTCGGACAGCGCCGCCCGCCCCCAGAGCGTCTCAAGTGATTCTTTAGGAACATCTGATTTTATTCCGCCAATCTCAGTTACAAATCCACCGACCTTTATCCCGAATTCTGATAAAAATGCCTTTGCAACAGCACCGACAGCAACCCGAACTGCAGTTTCGCGGGCACTGGAGCGTTCAAGAACATTACGGGCATCCGAAAGGGCGTACTTCATAACGCCAGTCAGATCAGCATGACCGGGGCGCGGACGTGTGATTGATATGGAGTCGTCGCGAAACTCTGGAAGCGGCGACATCTTTTCAGACCAGTTTTCCCAGTCACGATTAATAACAACAAGCGTTACCGGAGAACCTATTGTCTCCCCCCAGCGCACACCGGAAAGTATTTGAGCAGTATCTTTTTCGATCTTCATTCGACCGCCGCGACCATACCCAAGCTGCCTCCGTGCAAGATCCAGATTAACCGTTTCAGCCAAAAGTTTTATTCCGGCAGGGAGTCCTTCAACTATGGCGCTCAACTGTGGACCATGAGATTCACCAGCCGTAAGATAACGAAATTTGCTCACAAAAAAACCTCCGCAGATGATTCAAAACGGAGGCAAAGTATCATTTATAATGCAATTACGGCAAGATAAAAGAGGCTTTATCTGGTGTTCAAGGCTTTAAACTATTAGATACGACTTCAAAAACATCACCGGGGAGATCCGGAACGGCGTAAATCCGTTCAAGCTGTTCACGCATCAGAATACTGCGCCCGGATTCAAATCTCTTCCACACTGTTAACGGAGCCAGCATTCGAGCCGAAACCTGCGGATTGAGCGGGATCAGGCGCAGTAACTGATCGGTAAGAAAGCGGTATCCATCCCCACTAGGATCGTGAAACCTGACTTGATTTCTCTGGCTGAATACCCCCACCAGAGAACGAAAACGATTTGGATTAGTCATCTCAAAAGCCGAATGACTCAACAACCCTTTCAATTCATCAAGAGTCCCTGGAAGGGTGGATGCCGCCTGCATAGCAAACCATTTGTCAACTACAAGGCGCTCACCCTGCCAGCGGTGATAAAAATCGTTCAGCAGCTCCACCCGTTCAGGACAGTCACAGGAGAGGAGTGGAGCAAGAGCGCCGACAGAATCAGTCATATTGTCTGCATTACGGTACTGTTCAACACAAATATCAATATTACTCTGACCACCGATACTCATGAGGTAGGCAAGACATAGGTTTGAAAGTCGCCTTGAACCTGATAATCCGTCATCCTGACTGTAGGGAGGATTACTTCTGTTTTCTCTTCTCAGCAGAATAAAATCATCCATGAACAACTGAGCCAGTGAGGTAACAACAAACTCTCGAGCTGAGTGTATTGCCCCGGGATCAACGACCTGAACAAGCTCTGCAAGATACTTTTCGGTCGGAAGCGCAAGTGTTTCAGCAAGGAAAGCACGATCCTGACAGTTGCTGACGAGTGTTTTATGGAAGGCATCCGCAAAAAGCGTGTCAAGCAAAGGCTCTCTCCCCTGCTGCAGATCGGCTGCAAGAGCGAGAATAACCTTCGCAGCCATATTCTGTCCCGCATCCCACCTGCAGAAAGGGTCCGGTTCGTACGCCATAAGGAGAGCAAGCTGGTCATGACGATATGGGTAGTCAACTTTAACAGGGGCTGAAAAACCACGAAACAGCGACGGTACAGGCTCTTCATCAATCCCTTTAAAACAGAAAGACTCCTCGGTAGAGCGAAGATTTAAGATGCGTGTAGTTTCATCACTATCTGCAGACTCGCCAACCAGAGTCAGCGGAAACTCTCTCCCCTCCCCCCCCAGCAGTCCAAAAACGACCGGAATGTGCAGATTCGCTTTATCAGGCTGCCCCGGTGTTGAAGGGGAGCTCTGTCTGAGAGTAAGAGTAAAGGTCTTGTCAGCTGCGCTGTATGAGCCGATTCCGGTTATCACCGGTGTACCCGCCTGACTGTACCAAACTGAAAACTGATCCAGATTTACTCCGCCGGCATCCTGCATACTCTGCACAAAATCATCTACTGTAACCGCCTGACCGTCAAACTGTTCAAAATAACGATCCATTCCAGAACTGAACTTTTCTCCACCCAAAAGTGTGCGCTGCATCCGTACAAGCTCAGCCCCCTTGTTGTAAACCGTTGCAGTATAAAAATTATTTATTTCGATGTATGAGTCCGGTCGTACGGAGTGAGCCATAGGTCCCCCATCCTCAGCAAACTGTGAAGTTCGTAGAACTCTTACATCCTGAATTCTTTTTACTCCGCGCGACTGCATATCGGCAGAAAACTCCTGATCACGGAACACAGTCAGCCCCTCTTTTAAAGAGAGCTGAAACCAGTCACGACAGGTCACACGATTGCCGCTCCAGTTATGAAAATATTCGTGACCAATAACTTCTTCGATCGCGTGATAATCCTCATCAGTAGCAGTTTCAGGGGTTGCAAGCACATAGCATGAATTAAATATATTCAGCCCCTTATTCTCCATAGCGCCCATATTGAAATCATCAACCGCTACAATCATATAAATATCAAGATCATACTCCCGTCCGAAAACCTCCTCATCCCATCTCATAGCTTTCTTCAATGAGCGCATTGCATGATCGCACTTATTTAGATTATGTTTGTCAACATATATACTTAGAAGGATATCCCTGCCGGAACAGGTTTTAAATCTGTCTTTGTGGCACACCAGATTTCCGGCAACAAGGGCAAAGAGATAGCTTGGTTTTCTGAAGGGGTCTTTCCAGACTGCATAGTGTCGTCCATCCGGCAGTTCACCTGACTCAACAAGATTGCCGTTGGAGAGGAGAACAGGATAAAGCTCACTATCTGCGATAATAGTCGTAGTAAAGAGCGAAAGAACATCAGGGCGGTCGGGATAGTAGGTTATAGTTCTAAACCCCTCTGCTTCGCACTGGGTACAGAACATACCGGATGAGCGATATAGCCCCTCAAGTGAAGTATTCTCCTGCGGACGGAGTGAGGTAACAATCTCCAGACTGAAAACATCAGGCACATCCTTAATGGTCAGCAGTTCATCAGTCAGAAGATACTTCTCAGAAGTTAACAGCAATCCGTCAAGCTTCAACTCCATAAGAGTCACTCTCTTGCCGTTTAAAACAAGAGGGCGCTTTCCCCCTGATTTATCATAATCCCCCCTAAACAGGAGTATAGACCTCACAACCGTAGTTTCATCGTTCAGTTCAAAGGTGAGGTTGATGCTGTCAACTAAGTAATCGGGGGGGGTATAATCTTTTCTATTTACAGTCTGGTGAGATATTTCCATCGTTTAATCAATCCAATTCATAAAAAATGTTGTTTACACTCCATAGATACCACAAACTTCATCAGGATATTCATAATTTTATTGGCAACCTTTCCCTGATTCTGCTAACAGTTGGCTGTGTAAATTCAGTCACAGGAGAAAAATGATGGAAGAGTCCATAACTTTCTGGCTCGACAACAAAATCTGCTCAGGATTTAAAATCGCCGAAATAGGGAAACAGACGCTTGTGCTGTATCGCGACAAATACTACATCATAGTATCTGGAGCTGCCCAGATGAAAGGGGTTAGACCACTGCACTACTCGAAATCCTCAATGCCCCTGATCTGGAGGAAGGCGATGAAAGGGATACTCCCCCAACCGGCTCCGGATATTGTATATTCTGAAGATGGCTTTCTACCGGTCAGCACTTCGACTAAAAAGGAGAAAAAAGCGATGAATAAAGAGAGTACCGATTCACCTTCACCTGAAGAGCGGCAGTCGAATGCAAAGAGTGCTGCAGCCGCTCCCAGAAAATCCGCTGCAGCAGATTTAAAACCTGCAAAAATAATTCAGGCGGCAGTTTCATCCGTATGCCCGTACTGCAGCTACAAGCAGGATATACCTTTTGAAAAAGGTAAAAACGGCAAACCTTTTTTCGTATCGTGCGCAAAATGCACAACTGATTTCGCAGTACGCTTCGTACCTGTAACCATGTATCAGGCACAAACAGCAGCATTCAAGTAAAACTGGAGAGCATACCAATGAATAACAATGACATACTGAGACGACTCCGCTACGCACTCGATATAAGCAATCCACTCATGATTCAAATATTTGGGATATCAGGGTGTAAAATGGAACAGTCAACCTTGATAAAACTGCTTAAAAAAGAGGAGGAAGAAGATTTCATCTCCTGCAGCAATCCGTTGCTATCATTCTTTCTTGATGGTCTTATTGTAAACAGACGTGGCAGGAGAGAGTCGGCTGAGACTGAACCGCCAAAGCCGGATAACTCTCTTAACAACAATGCAATATTGAAAAAACTCCGAATTGCCCTTGATTTGAAGGAGAGCGATATGCTCGCGGTAATGGAACTGGCTGGCGTAAAAATATCTAAATCAGAACTTAGGTAGCGTTCTCAATCATGCCAACCAAATAACCGTGGACACCAGAACCAGCATCGCGTTGTAATTTTTGGCTAAGCGCTCATATCGAGTGGCAATTCTTCGGTAGTTTTTGAGTTTCTGAAAT
>JAQUHA010000017.1 GCA_028683855.1 Desulfuromonadaceae bacterium | reverse complement strand
ACTACTGGGCATCATCTACCTGACGTTGAAGAACAGATGGGTGTTTGAGGACTTCTCAAACTTCGTAATAAAAGATGCATAAAAGTAACACCAAAATCAAGAGGAGTAGAATTCTTTCATAGGAGATCTGATGCAACAGCAGGAAAAAAAAGGTTTTTTTCGTGGATTGATGGACAAGCTTTCGGGGACCGATGCGGTTGAAACAGCTCCGGTATCGGCAGAGGTATCGCCGACTCCGGTTGAAGAAGGCAGGGTGATGGGGACAAAGGAGAAGCCCGGTTTTTTCGAGCGTTTGAAATCCGGTCTTAAGAAAACAAAGGATGGTCTTGTTGGGCGGATTGATGCTCTGGTTCTCGGAAAGAAAACAATTGATGCCGATACTCTTGAAGAGCTGGAAGAGATCCTCATCACGTCTGATATAGGTGTAAAGACGACGATTGAGCTGATACGGACTCTTGAACAGCGTCTCGGTCGAAATGAACTGAAGGATGGCGAAGCGCTCCGTGGAGCATTAAAAGAAGAGATTCTTGCACGTCTGACAACACACCATGGAAATTTTGAGATCGGCTGTCACAAGCCGTTTGTTCTTCTTGTCATCGGAGTGAACGGAGTTGGGAAGACTACAACTATAGGGAAACTCGCATCACGTTTTAGCGCTTCAGGTAGCAAGGTCCTGCTGGCTGCGGCTGACACATTCAGGGCGGCAGCAGCGGAGCAGCTCATTGAGTGGGGAAGACGCTCAGGTGTGGATGTTATACGGCATAAAGAGGGGGCTGACCCTTCAGCTGTCGTCTTTGATGCTTGTAAGGCGGCGGTTGCCCGTAATGTCGATATTCTTATCGTCGATACTGCCGGGCGTCTTCACACCAAGGTTAATTTGATGGAGGAGATGAAAAAAATACGTCGCGTTATTGATCGTGAAATTCCGGGTGCACCGCATGAAACATTGCTGGTTCTGGACGCTGCAACGGGTCAGAATGCAATTTCACAGGTGCGACTTTTTAAGGAGACTGCTGCTGTAACAGGTTTGGCTCTAACAAAGCTGGATGGAACAGCGAAGGGTGGTATTGTTGTTGCCGTCAGTCACGAATTTGCTTTGCCTGTGCGATATATAGGTGTTGGCGAGTCAATTGAAGATCTGCGTGATTTTGATCCACAGGAGTTTACGGATGCTCTTTTCCAGGAATGAAAAGAGTGCTCGCAAAGGTGCGAAGTACAGCGCTGAACTCTGCGATTTCAGCCAATTGGGGCTTGACTTTGTGTCTGCCACTTCGTATAGTGTGCAACCTCGAAAGGAAATGGAAACTATGAATCAGGAACTTATAGAAGTGCTGGAAAACAAAATCAACGAACTCCTCGGAAAGTACAATTCACTGAAGGAAGAGAATGCGATGCTCAGTGAAGAGGTTGACAGACTTTCAAATGACCGAGAGGGGATCAAGTCTCGTGTTGATTCGATTCTTGCCAGGCTGGACGGAATTTAGTTTGTGACGGTGGTCATTGTATGAAAAAAAGCCATGCAGTGACTATTCTCGGGCGAGAGCTGTCGGTAAGGAGTTCCGCTCCTGAATCCAGGGTCAAAGCGGTTGAAGCGTTTGTAAACGGGAAGCTTCAGGAGATTGGTAGTGCTCTCATGAACGGTGATGCGCAGCTGGTTCTCACACTTGCACTTCTGAATGCCTCGGAGGAGTTGCTTGAGCTTCGCGGTTTGAAGGAGCTTGATTCCGTTTCTGATGCAAGGATTGGTGCTATAATTGCCAGACTTGATGAAGTCTGATTTTACATGGTCTCTCAGGGGAGACTTGATCATATATTCGCATAAATTTATTTCTGTCGTTTCGGGTTCGTTCGGCGCTGTGTCATTGTGAATCATTGAAATAGCCGTAAAACCCGTTGAATATATAAAACTGAAAGGAAAACCGCTTCTGAGTAACATATATGTAATCAGTAATTTTACCTGATGGCACTCAAGCCTTTTTCCAATCAATCTCACCCCTGATTGACCTTCCCGAAAACCTTCGGGGCTACTCTTCCTGTATTATTTTGAAAGTCTGATATGCCCAAGCATTCGCTTCGTTCCGGACTGCTGGCGGAACGAAGCGCGCTCAGCCGTAACGCGTGGTATCTGTCAAGCAGGCAGGCGCAGTTAAACCTGCTCTCTCTTGATGAGTACGCAATGGCTGAAACTGTTGCTCTTTACGCCCCTGCACATAATGAAACCGATACGGAATTCATTATGTCGGATGCCATGAACTCCGGTAAACGTGTTCTTTATCCTGCTGTCTGCGGCAACCGGATGGTTTTTCGCTGCGTCGAGAACTCCGAAGCTCTTAAAAAGGGGGCTTTCGGCATTCTTGAACCATGCTCAAACGGGGTTGACCATCAGGCTGACGAGGCTGATCTTATTGTAGTGCCAGGGGTCGCATTTGATCTTGTGGGTCACCGAATCGGCTATGGCAAGGGGTTTTACGACCGTTTTCTGCATCAGTCGCGAGCCTTGGGGCATCTTGTAGGTTTGTGTCATGATTTTCAGTTGATAGATTCACTTATTCCGGCGGATGTGCATGATATTCCAATGGAGGTAATTGTTACTGATGCACGTATTGTTCGCACTCCTCATGTGAGTGCAGAGAAGTAACCGGAGTTCGCCTGGCGACCCGGATTTATATACAGGAGGTTTATAAGTATGGAAGCAATAATGGTTGTAATTACCCTGATTGTAGCTGCCGGGGCTTATTTTGCCGGTAACAAGCTGAACAAGAAGGATACTGGATCGATTCTGAAGCAGGCTGAAGATCTTGCCGCCAAAGTGCTGGATGATGCTCATAGAGAAGCAGATACCATCACCAAGGAGGCTCTGCTTAAAGCAAAAGATGATGCAATTCAGGCTAAGGAAGAGCACGAACGTAAAACAAACGAAAAAAATAAGGATCTTCAGGCATTTGAAAAAAGATTGACCCAGAAAGAAGAAAATCTGGATAAAAAGACCGGATTGATCGATCAGAAAGAGATGGATATCCTTAAAAAAGAGCAAGCTGTTTCACAAAAGGAGCAGACTCTTGTTCAGCGTGAAAATGAGTTGAAAAAAGCCTCTGATATTCAGAATGCAAGGCTCGAACAGATATCAGGAATGTCGGCTGCAGAGGCAAAAAAAGAGCTGATGAACGCTATGGAAGCTGAAGCAAAGCATGACGCGGCTAAGATTATCCGAACCATTGAAGACGAAGCGCGTGAAACGGGTGACAAGAAGGCGAAAGAGATCATGGCGCTGGCAATCCAGCGTTATGCCGGTGAATATGTGGCAGAGCGTACGGTTTCTGTAGTTCCGCTCCCCTCTGATGAAATGAAGGGTAGGATCATCGGGCGTGAAGGTCGTAACATCCGTGCGCTGGAAGCTGCTACAGGAATAGACCTTATTATTGATGATACTCCTGAGGCGGTAATTCTGTCCGGTTTTAATCCGGTTCGCCGCGAAGTAGCACGTCTCTCTCTTGAAAAACTTCTGGCTGACGGTCGTATTCATCCGGGTCGTATTGAAGAGGTGGTTGCAAAATCAACTGAAGAGGTTGATCTTACGATAAAAGAAGCAGGCGAACAGGCAGCATTCGATCTGGGCGTTCATGGTATCCACCCGGAAGTACTCAAGCTGATTGGACGCCTGAAATACCGTACTTCATACACTCAGAACGTCTATCTGCACTCTCTGGAGGTTGCATTCCTTTGCGGAATCATGGCTGCAGAACTCGGTCTTAACGTAAAACAGGCGAAACGTGCCGGTCTGCTGCATGATCTTGGTAAAGCGGTTGACCATGAGGTTGAAGGTTCTCATGCGGTTATCGGTGCCGAACTGGCAAGAAAATATGGTGAAGCTCCGAAAATTGTTCACGCGATAATGGCGCATCACGAAGACGAAAAGCCAAACTCAGTGCTTGCGATTCTCGTGCAGGCTGCTGATGCGCTTTCAGGCGCCCGTCCTGGCGCAAGGCGTGAGATGATGGAGACATACGTAAAGCGTCTTGGTGATCTTGAGCGTATTGCAACTTCGTTTAGCGGAGTTCAATCGTCTTTTGCAATTCAGGCGGGGCGTGAGATTCGTGTTATGGTATCCAGTGATCAGGTTTCTGACGATCAGTCGGTTGTTATGGCTCGAGATATCGCAAAGAAAATTGAGGCAGAGATGACTTATCCGGGGCAGATCAAGGTAAATGTTATTCGCGAAACACGTTCAGTAGAGTATGCCCGTTAAGATACTTTTTATAGGTGATATCATCGGCAAGCCGGGGCGTCAGGCGCTGTCGCGTGAGCTTGACCGGCTTGTAGACCGTTACATGATTGATGTCGTTATAGCTAACGGTGAGAATGCCGCAGGTGGCTTTGGGTTGACTGTTGAGGTTGCAAAAGAGCTATTTCGTCAGGGGGTTCATCTGCTGACGGGCGGCAATCATATATGGGACAAGAAGGAACAGGTTTCTCAGGTAATGGCGGACTCGCGGATCATTCGTCCAGCCAACTATCCTCAGGGTGCTCCGGGTGCAGGAAGTGCTGTTCTGACTACCCCCGGAGGGGTTAAGGTGGGTGTTCTGAATCTTGAAGGGCGGGTGTACATGAAAAATCTTGACTGCCCGTTCCTTACAGCTGACCGAGAAATTGAATGGATGAAAAAAGAGACTTCAATTATTTTTGTCGATTTTCACGCTGAGGCGACATCCGAAAAATCGGCGTTGGGGTGGTATCTTGACGGGAGGGTCACCGCTGTTGTCGGAACTCACACTCATGTGCAGACGGCTGATGAACGTATACTCCCGCAGGGGAGCGCGTTTTTGACAGATGTCGGGATGACCGGAGGTTTTGATTCCGTTATCGGAATGGGGGTCGAGGAGACGCTTCATCGTTTTCTGACGCAGCTTCCGGCAAAATTTGAAGTAGCAAAGAAGAATATTCGGCTTAATGCAGTTGTTGTCTCCGCCGATGAAACAAGCGGCAGGGCTTTGAGCATAGAACGGATCAATGTCCCCTGCTGAATGTAAACCGGTTATTGATATAACAAGAGGAGTTGTAAATGTCAGTACTTGAACAGATGGCGGTTATAAAGCGTGGAAGTGTTGAGATTCTTGTTGAAAAAGAGCTGGAAGAGAAGCTTGCAAAATCGCTCTCAACAGGCGTTCCGCTTAAAATAAAGGCTGGCTTTGATCCAACCGCACCAGATCTGCATCTTGGTCATACGGTATTGATTCAAAAACTTCGACAGTTTCAGCAGCTGGGTCACGAGGTCAATTTTCTTATAGGCGACTTCACCGGTATGATTGGCGATCCGACCGGCAAATCGGAAACCCGCAAGGTACTGACTCGCGAGGATGTTCTTAAGAATGCTGAAACATATAAGGAACAGGTTTTCAAGATTCTTGATCCTGAGAAAACAAAGGTTGTCTTTAACTCGGAGTGGCTGAATAAGCTTGATGCTGCAGGTATGATTGGGCTGGCTTCCAAATATACCGTGGCGCGTATGCTTGAGCGGGATGATTTTCATAAACGGTTTACTACGCAACAGCCGATCAGTATACATGAATTCATGTATCCTCTTATTCAGGGTTACGATTCAGTAGCACTTGCCTCAGATGTTGAACTTGGGGGTACGGATCAGAAATTCAATCTTCTGATGGGGCGTGAGTTGCAGCGTGAATGGGGGCAGTCACCGCAGTGCATTCTTACCATGCCGCTGCTGGAAGGGCTTGACGGCGTCAACAAAATGTCTAAATCTCTGGGGAATTATATAGGTATAAACGAAACCGGTGATGATATCTTCGGCAAAATAATGTCGATTTCTGATGATTTAATGCTCCGCTATTATGAGCTGCTTTCAGATCTGACTCTGGCAGAGCTTGAAGTTTTGAAGCGTGATCTCAAAGATCATTCTCTTCATCCGATGGCTGCAAAAAAAAGGTTGGGTCGTGAAATGGTTTCCCGTTTTCATGGAGCCGGAGCTGGGGAGGCTGCCGAGGAGAATTTTGTCAGACGCTTTAAAGAGAATGAGATTCCTGATGAGATGCCGCAGGTCAGTTATGCCGCTGCTGAGGGTGCCACCCTCCTAGTAAAGGCTATGACGGAGGCAAGCCTTACAAAGTCGAATGGCGAGGGGCGTAGAGCTATCGACGGTGGCGGAGTGAAGCTTAATGGAGATAAGGTGAGCGACACCAATCTGGAGATAAAAGTAAGTGGTGAGTATATCGTCCAGATCGGTAAGCGCCGTTTTGCAAGAATAGTTATTTCGTAGAATCAATAAGAAATTTCAGGGCTTCATCTGCAGCTCGTTCGGCTGCAGCGACACAGTCGTTTAAGCCTATCCCGCGATAAGAGTTGCCGGTAAGAATCAATCCACGGTTCTCTTTTAGTTGTTTTTCGAGTTTATCAAGCCTGGAACCATGCCCAACCGTATACTGCGGGATAGCTTGCGGGTGTCTGAATATTCTTACAAATTCAGGTGCCGAATCAATCCCCATTGTCATCCTCAGATCTTCTTCCACTCTGGTAGTAACTTCATCGTCACTTAATTTGATATAATCGGGGAAGCAGGCACCACCCATCATACTTCGGAGAAGCACTTTGCCTTCCGCAGCACGATTCTCGAACATACTGGAGTCCCACAGAGTTCCAAGAGTATTACGACCCTCCTTTTTAGGGATAAGATAACCAAAACCATCGAGAGAGCTGTTTATCTGGTTGCGACTGTATCCAAAACAGACAACAGTCATACTTGCGTATGGAATCTGCTCCAGAACTCCGCTTATTTTGTAGTCAAGTCCTGACAGTATCTTTGCGGTTGCGTATGCGGGGGTAGCCATAATCAGAACATCAGCCTCATAAATGCCGCCATTTTCGGACGTTACAAGGTAGGTGTCGTCCTTTTGTGCGGTTATAGAGTTGACTGTAACAGATGAGTTTACGATTTCTCCAAGCGAGGAGGTTAGTGCATCGGATAGGAATTGTATGCCATCCCTGAATGAAGTAAGTACTCCACCTGGGCCGGCAGCGCTCGATACAACCTTTCCTTCTGCAATATCTCTCTTTTTCTTTTTTGCAAGCATTATCATGGCACGGATCAAACCGCCATACTCCCGTTCAAGTTCGGCAATTCGCGGAAAGCAGGAGATAAGTGACATAGTCTCGGGATCACCGGCAAATATCCCTGAAACCATAGGTGCAATAAGCTTGTCAAGAGCTTCACTTCCAAGGCGTCGACGACCGAAATCGGCAAGAGTCTCATCAACATCCGCAGGTGATGCAGAAATAAACGGAGTAGGTTCGAGTGCAAGTCGTAATTTACCGGGGAGGGAGATCAGGCGGCTTTTTAGAAAAGCCGGTGCACCGTCAGGTAGCTGGTGAAGCTCTCCTCCTGAATAAATAAAGCGTTTTCGTGCGTTATCATTGCTCCGATGCAGACTGCTTTCGATTCCAATCGATCTGCACAGATTTAGAGTTTGCGGCTTACTGTCAAGAAAGCCGTTAGGACCCCATTCACAGGTATACCCCTCCGCTTTTATGCTTCGTATTTTCCCACCGGGCTTATCATCCTTTTCGAGTAGTGTTATATGCAGTTCTTCACCGGCAGCCTCCGCTTTTGAGCGCAGCAGCCAGGCGGTTGCAAGGCCGGATATTCCACCACCTACGATTAATATTTTTTTCATTTTTACCCTTCTTGTTTTTATTCTCATACGGTTGGCGATAGTACGTCCTGCAATTTTCTAAGTCAAGGTTTGAGCTTAATCTACAGAGAGATAGATGATTTGTCGAGAGTCGCTTTAACTCACTTGGTTCGACTGTCCATAAAGCGACAAAATCCAAAATTGGATTGACAGGGGAGCGGCAATAATCTAATTTACCCAGAAAGCTGGGGGAGTTTCGACTGAGAGCGGTGTATGCCGTGACCCTTTGTACCTGATCCGGGTAATACCGGCGTAGGGAAGCGCAACCGATTGATTTGCTAATTCAAGCCGCTGTTGCGGTTTTTTCCGTTTAAGGAGGTAGTGTGTTAATTGTTCTGAACGGTGACCCCTTTGAAGTTTCCGATAATGCAACTGTGGCAACACTTCTTTTGCAGTTGGATATAAAGCGCGAGCGTGTGGCGGTTGAGCTGAATACGGATATTGTTCCCAAAAGTGATTATGATAAGCAGCTTTTGTCTGCGGATGATAAAATAGAGATTGTTCATTTTGTTGGCGGAGGATAACTGTTATGACAGAGGCAGCAGATAAATGGGTTGTTGGTGGACGTGAGTTTACATCTCGTTTAATGGTTGGAACCGGTAAGTACGCTACATTTGAGCAGACTGCTAAGGCTTTGGAAGTTTCAGGGGCTGAGATAATAACAGTTGCTGTGCGGCGGGTGAATCTTGATCGCAATAAAGAATCCCTGCTGGATTATATAGATACTAAAAAATACACTCTGCTTCCCAATACTGCCGGTTGCTATACTGCCGATGATGCGATACGCACCTGCCGGCTTGCGCGTGAAGCCGGTATGTCAGATTTTGTAAAGCTTGAAGTGTTGGGGGATGAGAAAACCCTTTTTCCTGATAATGAAGAGCTGCTTAAAGCCGCCAGGATACTGATAGCGGAAGGCTTTACAGTGCTCCCCTACTGCAGCGATGATGTTATTTTGTGTAAAAAACTGGAGGATCTTGGCTGCGCCGCAGTTATGCCGCTCGGGGCACCTATCGGCAGTGGTCTTGGTATTCGTAATCCGTACAATATAAAAATTATTCTTGAAAATGTGAAAATACCGGTCATTGTCGATGCAGGAGTCGGTTGTGCTTCCGACGCCGCCATTGCGATGGAGTTGGGGTGTGCAGGCGTTCTTATGAATACTGCAATAGCCGGTGCAGAAGATCCAATAGCAATGGCGGAAGCTATGAAGCTTGCAGTAATTGCAGGCCGACTCTCCTACAGGGCGGGTCGTATTCCGCGAAAACTGTATGCAAATGCTTCAAGTCCGCTTGATGGGATGATTGGATAAAAAATATTTGAAGCAGATAGATGACTTTAAATTATATCTGATCACGGATCGACATCAGACTGGCGGCAGGTCGCTGTTTGAAGTGGTTCGTTCCGCTCTTGCCGGTGGTGTTAGAGCGGTGCAGCTGCGTGAAAAAGATCTCTCCCCTGGAGAGTTATACAGTTTAGCCACTGAGATGAGGCGCTTGACTCTTGATTTTGACGCAAGACTTATAATCAACGATCACCCTGATATTGCAATTGCGGTGGGGGCAGACGGTGTTCATGTCGGGGTAAAAAGTCTCCCTGTAGCGATTGTACGCAGTATTATTGGACAGGACAGGTTTATCGGCTATTCCGCTCATAACATAGATGAAGCTCTCAGAGCCGAAGCTGACGGAGCTGACTTTGTAACTTTCAGTCCGGTACATTACACCCCCTCCAAAGCTCTTTACGGCTTGCCATGCGGCATAAAGAAGTTGGAAGCAGCGGTGAAGCTGGTTAAAGTACCTGTTATTGCACTTGGAGGAATTTCGCTCGAAAACATTACTGAAACGCTTTCTGCAGGCATTGATGGCGTGGCTCTGATTTCGGCTGTACTAAACTCCCCTGATCCTTTCGCAGTATCACAATCCCTGATAAAAAAGATCGAAGAGTATGCCTGAAACTCCCGACGGATTGATTCACCCACAACTGCATATTAACTCTTACGGCTATTATCTGCGGCGCAGGTTTGGTCTGCGGGTCAGTAAAGTCAACGTAGATGCCGGTTTTACCTGCCCGAATCGTGACGGGAGCAAAGGCATCGGCGGCTGCATATACTGCAACAATGTATCTTTCTCCCCAAAAGATACAAAATCTATTGTGCCGATGGAGGAGCAGATGGAAGCCGGTATGGCTTATCATCGACTCAGACTCGGTTCTAAGAAATTCATAATATATTTTCAGAAATACACAAACACCTACGGTTCTGTAAAACTGCTGTCAGATATTTATCGTCGTGCCCTGAAGCATCCTGACGTAATAGGTATCTCCGTTGGGACCAGACCCGACTCCTTGAGTGATGAAGCTCTTGACCTGTTGAGTGAGTTGGCGCAGACAAAGTATGTCTGCCTTGAACTGGGTCTGCAGTCAATGGATGACGGGACTTTGAAGCGAATCAATCGTGGACACACTCTGGATGATTTCATTGCTGCTGTTCATCGGGCAGCCGGAAGAAATCTGGATTTATGCAGCCACCTTATCTGTGGATTTCCGGGGGAAACTGCGCAACAGTTTATGGATACGGCTGATCTTATGGCAAAACTCCCGGTTGATTCGGTAAAGCTTCATCAACTCCACGCTGTTGAAGGTACAGAGCTTGCCGATATGTACAGGAGAGGTGAATTTGTACCCTTGTCTTTGCAGGCATACATAGAGACGGCGGCTGATTTTATTGAGCGGCTTCCACAGCATATCTCCATTCAGCGACTTTACGGTTCTGCCCCTCTTGATATTGCTGTTGCACCTCGATGGGGGTTGAAAAACAATCAGATGTGGTTTGCGATAGTCAATGAGTTGACCAGACGTGGAAGCTGGCAGGGGTGCAAAATATAAATATCTGTTTCAGCCGGTTTCAACAAAAGACAAAAAGTCCGTTTACTCACTTAATCAAGGGTAAACGGACTTTTTGTTGTTTCAAGCTGTATCGGAGGGTAGCTCTTTATACCCTCTGCTAGCCGAGCACCGCGTGTGCGGCAGCCAACCTTGCGATTGGGACACGGAACGGAGAGCAGGAAACATAATCAAGCCCAACATTGTGACAGTAAATTACGGACGATGGGTCTCCGCCATGTTCGCCACAGATGCCGAGCTTAATTCCGGGACGAGTTGACCGCCCAAGTTCACAAGCCATTTTTACCAGTTTGCCTACGCCGGTCTGGTCAAGTGATACAAACGGGTCTTCAGGCAGTATTCCATTGTCAACATAGAACGGGAGGAACTTGCCCGCATCATCGCGTGACAGTCCGAATGTTGTCTGGGTCAGGTCGTTAGTGCCGAAGGAGAAGAATTCCGCCTCAACAGCTATTTCGTCGGCTGTGAGGGCTGCGCGTGGCAACTCAATCATTGTTCCGATCAGATACTCCACTTTGACCCCGTAACGTGTGATAATCTCGTCGCAGATTTTTACAGCATTCTGTTTTAGAACTGACAGCTCTTTAACTGTTGCTATAAGAGGGATCATGATTTCCGGTACAATACTGAACCCTTCGTTTTTAACCAGTTCACAGGCGGCTTCCATTATTGCTGTGACCTGCATATTATAGATTTCGGGATAGGTAATGCCGAGGCGGCATCCGCGATGTCCAAGCATGGGATTGAACTCATGCAGCGTTTCTATCTTATGTTTAAGAGCATTGATAGGGACGTGCATGGTCCTGCTCAGCTCTTCAATGTCTTTTGCTTCCTGCGGCAGGAATTCGTGTAGAGGCGGATCAAGTAGGCGTATTGTAACGGGCAGCCCTTTCATTTCGCGGAAAAGACCGACAAAATCACCCTTCTGCATGGGGAGGATTTTGGCAAGCGCCTGCTCTCTCCCCTCAAGCTCTTCGGAAAGAATCATCTCGCGAACTGCGGCGATTCTCTCAGCATCGAAAAACATATGTTCAGTACGGCACAAGCCTATACCTTCTGCGCCGAACTGACGTGCTACCTTTGCATCGTGCGGGGTGTCAGCATTTGTGCGTACCTTGAGGCGGCGTATTCCGTCCACCCACCCCATTAACGTATTAAAATCACCTGTTAATTGAGCTGTGACAGTCGCTACAGCGCCGAGTATTACATCTCCCTGCGTCCCGTCCAGAGTTATTACATCACCTTTCTTAACTACCACCCCGTTTTTTGCTGTGAAGCATTGATTGGCGTAGTCCACTTTTATATCACCGCATCCGGCTACACAGCATTTTCCCATACCGCGTGCAACTACTGCAGCGTGTGATGTCATTCCGCCACGAGCGGTAAGTATTCCCTGAGCTGCATGCATTCCGTGAATATCTTCAGGTGATGTTTCAATACGTACCAAAATTACCTTACGCCCTGTTTTTGCCTCTGATTCTGCTTCGTCGGCGGTAAATACAACTGAACCCGAAACGGCGCCCGGTGAAGCCGGCAGACCTTTTGCTATAATATCTTTCTTTGCTTTCGGGTCGAGAGATGGGTGGAGAAGCTGGTCAAGCTGTTCCGGTGCAACACGTTTTACGGCTGTTTTTTCGTCAATCAGCCCCTCAGCGACCATATCCACAGCAATCTTTATCGCAGCCGGAGCGGTTCTCTTGCCGTTACGTGTCTGCAGCATGAAGAGTTTGCCTTTTTCAATGGTGAACTCTATGTCCTGCATATCTTTGTAATGCTTTTCAAGGATGGAGCGAATTGACACCAGCTGTTTGTAGCATTCCGGCAAAACCTCTTCCATTGGCGGCAGGTTTGTCTCTTTAGCCCGGTTTATCGGTTGTGGTGTGCGAATGCCGGCAACTACATCCTCCCCCTGGGCATTAACCAGATACTCTCCGTAGAAGTAATTCTCCCCGGTTGATGGATCACGCGTAAAGGCAACACCGGTTGCACAGTCATTTCCCATATTGCCGTAAACCATTGATTGAACATTAACGGCAGTACCCCACTCTGCAGGTATATTATTCAGCTTTCTGTAGGTGATGGCGCGTTGGTTCATCCACGAACCAAAGACAGCTCCGATTGCCCCCCACAACTGATCCATAGGATCTTCCGGAAATGGGACCCCAAGCTCCTCGATTATTTTTGCCTTGAAAGCGGCAACGAGATCCTTCCAGTCGGTTGCGGTCAGTTCCGTATCGAGATGGACACCCCTCTCTTCTTTTTTCTGTTCCAGAAGATGTTCAAGTGTGTGCTTATCCATTCCCATAACAACGTCTGAGTACATCTGTACAAAGCGACGGTAGGCATCGTATGCAAAGCGCTCATCGCCGCTCTGTGCGATTACACCCTGTACCGTGATGTCGTTCAATCCAAGATTGAGAACTGTATCCATCATGCCGGGCATTGAAGCGCGGGCGCCGGAACGGACAGAAACCAGCAGAGGATTGGCGGCATCCCCGAATTTACGCTCCATGATGGTTTCAACTTGTGACAGATGGCTGTTTACTTCTGCAGCCAGAGAGGCGGGATATTTGCTGTCGTTCTTATAATACTCGGTACATACTTCTGTGCTTAAAGTGAAGCCGGGGGGGACCGGGAGACCGATACTGGTCATTTCAGCCAGATTTGCCCCTTTGCCACCCAACAGATTTTTCATATCAGCCCGACCTTCAGCCTGACCGTTACCAAAGAAATACACGAACTTCTGCGTCATTATACTGCCTCCTCAGAATTATAATAATTAACGAGAGGTTTACACTCGCTAAAAACGTTTATTCACAATAAAAATAACCATTTAGAGGATCAGACTATAGCGCAGATTCACAAAATATCAACTAATATTCTGAATATTAGGTTTATTTAGTGTCCCAGCTTGTTATGTCGGCATTCTTCCCTTCCCCACCTTTTGCGCCATCAAAGCCGTAGGAAAAGAGGTCATAATCTCCATGTTCTCCGGGAGAAATATATAGATAGTCATTGCTCCAGGGGTCTTTTGGTATCTTTTTACTTTCGAGGTAACCGCCATCTTTGTACCCTTTCGGTATTACACCAACAGTCGGTTTTGAAATCAGCGCCCCTAGACCCTGCTCGGTTGTAGGGTAGTAGCCGTTATCGAGTTTATAAAGCTTCAGAGCTGTTTCGATATTTTTTATCTGCACCTGTGCATCGGTAATCTTGGCATCATCAGTACGCCCCATAAGTTTGGGGGCAACAAGTGCAGCCAATAGTGCCAGTATAACAATTACAACCATTATCTCGATGAGTGTAAATCCTTTTCTGTTTTGCCTAATGCACATATTAAAGTCTCCTCTATCCGGTTGGAGTTATATATTTTGACAAGGTTGGAATGCTTCAAAAACGGTTAACTCTGCCCTAAATAAGGTAATAAATTCAAGCAATATTTATAGCTTTGGTAAATTCCTCTTTAAAAACCGCTGGTTGTATTTCTTCTTGCAGTTTGGCAATCAATATGCTAAATCAACCTCGAGCTATATAACATATATTTGGGTAAAATATCACTTCTGCGTTATAGCGCAGTAAAAAACAAAAAGGGAGAATTCACAGATGAAAAAAATCAGCGCAGTTGTAGCAATGTTCGCAGTTACCGCTTTTGCAGGAGCAGCTTTCGCAGCACCGGAAATGATCGAGCTTCCGGCATCCATGGGCAAAGTATCCTTCAACCACAAAAAGCACGTTGAAGAGCTGAAAGATTGCAAAAAATGTCACTCTGCAGGTCCTGGCAAAATTGCTGAAAAGAGCAAGGATTGGGCGCACAAAACCTGTAAAGGTTGCCACTCTGAAATGAAAAAAGGACCTACTTCCTGCAAAGAGTGCCACAAAAAATAGGTTTTTGAATCAAAATGCTTAATTAAATACGGGGTAATGCATCTGCATCACCCCGTATTTTTTGGATTTTAAGTTCATTTAAAGCTATCTTAACGCCAACTCCATCCCTTCAAGTTTTTTCACACGGTCTCGCAGTTCGGCTGCCTTCTCGAAATCTAACTCTTTAGCTGCCGCCAGCATCTCTTTTCGAAGTTTTTTTACAAGTTTGGGAATCTGTTTAGGGGTAACATAATCTTCATTCGATTCGGCAACCACGACAGGCTGTGTGAAGTAATCTTTCTCTTCAATTGATTCGAGAATACTACGGAGCCCTTTTTTAACAGTTTCAGCTGTTATCCCATATTCCTCATTGTAGGCGAGCTGTTTAGTCCGTCGTCGCCCAGTTTCATCAATGCAGGCTTGCATTGATCTGGTTATGCAGTCTCCATACATAAGTACCCGACCATTGATGTTACGCGCAGCTCGACCGCAGGTCTGTATGAGTGAACGCTGTGAACGGAGAAATCCCTCCTTGTCGGCATCCAGTACAGCAACAAGAGAAACCTCAGGCAGATCCAGCCCCTCGCGTAAAAGGTTAATCCCTACAAGAACATCAAATTCACCCATACGAAGGTCACGAATAATCTGCATTCGTTCAATTGTTACTATATCCGAATGAAGGTATCTGATTCTTACGCCAAGCTCTCTGTAATAATTTGTCAGCTCTTCGGACATTCTTTTGGTAAGCGTTGTTATAAGGACACGTTCGCCACGATTAACCGTCTCTCTTACCTCATGGAGCAGATCATCCACCTGACCGTAGCCGCCGGCTTCTGCAGTAACGGGGCGCACTTCAATAATCGGGTCGACAAGTCCGGTTGGGCGTATAACCTGCTCTACAAATACACCACCGCTTGCCTCCAGTTCGTAATCTGCCGGGGTTGCCGAGACATAAACCGCTTGCCGTATACGAGCTTCAAACTCCTGAAAATTGAGCGGGCGGTTGTCAAGCGCTGCCGGAAGCCTAAAGCCGTAATTCACTAAAGTCTCTTTCCTCGATCGGTCGCCACGATACATAGCCCCTGTCTGCGAGACAGTAATATGGGACTCGTCAATAAACAGAACGAAGTCATCTGGAAAGTAGTCTATGAGTGTGTAAGGTGCTTCTCCCGGTTTTCTGCCGTCAAAATAGCGTGAATAATTTTCAATGCCGTGACAGAAGCCCATTTCTTCCATCATTTCAAGATCGTAGAGTGTGCGTTGTTCGATCCTCTGCTCTTCAAGCAACATATTTTGAGTTCTGAAATATTGAATGCGTTCAGCAAGATCCTTGCGGATCTGCAGGACAGCTTTTTCCATGGTCTCTTTTGATGAAACATAATGGGATGCAGGATAAATGGCACATTTTGAGAGCTTTTGGAGTGTAAGCCCACGAAGAGGATCTATTTCGTTTATTGCTTCTATTTCGTCTCCGAAAAACTCGATACGCAGCGCACGGTCGCTGTCGTAGGCCGGAAAAACTTCAATTACATCTCCCCTGACTCTGAATGTACCACGATGAAAATCTATATCGTTGCGCTCGTACTGAATTTCTATAAGTTTGCGCAGTAGCTCATCGCGACCGTAGTTATCACCCTGATGAAAGAAAATATGCATTTCCTGATATGCTTCAGGGGAGCCTATTCCATAAATGCAGGAGACAGAGGCTACAATTATGACATCGCGCCTTGTCAAAAGACTTCTCGTCGCAGAGTGTCTCATCTTGTCTATTTCATCGTTTATAGCTGAATCCTTTTCGATGAATGTGTCACTTGTCGGGATATATGCTTCCGGCTGATAATAATCATAGTAGGAGACGAAGTATTCTACGGCGTTGTCGGGGAAAAGCTCCCTAAACTCACCATAGAGTTGTGCAGCAAGTGTTTTGTTGGGTGCGAGAACCAGTGCAGGGCGAGAGGTCTTCGCAATAACGTTCGCTACCGTAAAGGTCTTGCCGGAGCCGGTAACTCCGAGCAGAGTCTGGTGTCGGTCACCACGTAGAATCCCTTCAACCAATTCATTGATAGCCAGAGGCTGGTCTCCCCTGGGTGTATATTCTGTCGTAATATTAAAAAGTGACATATCAGGTTCCGCTATAATTGCCAGAGATGTTTTGTAGAGGATGATTTATGGCAAAACTGAGCATTTTTTTAACAAAAGAGGGGGTTACAGCATATACTGTAACCCCCCTCGTAATGTTTGGTGAGCCGCGTTGGGGTCGAACCAACGACCACCTGATTAAAAGTCAGGTGCTCTACCGACTGAGCTAGCGGCTCATAGATAAGAAAGATGAGTTATATACCCCTCTATAATTAATAAGTCAATCTTTTTTTACAAATATGTTGTCAGTTAAGTTAACTGGTATGTCAAGTCTTACAGCAACAGTCTGTCTGCTTTAAGCTGTTGTCAGAAGACTATTTATTAAGTTAATAATACGCATAACGCAGCGCAATGGGATGGACGGGCTGGATTTTCCTATTCTATCCAGCCTCCCCCCAAGACTCTGTCGGAGTCATAAAGTACCGCTGCCTGTCCGGGGGTAACGGATGATTGAGGGGTGTCAAAGTTGACTTGGAAACGATCGTCAGGAAGCAGTAATACAGTGCAGGGCGTTGGTGTATGACGGTAACGTATTTTACATATGGCTCGAAACTCACTCTTTTTAGGGTTCGTACCCCATGTTGCACGGTTTGCTGTTAGTGCCGGATGACTAAGTTCTCTCTTTTCTCCTACTATTACGCGGTTGAGTTCTGTATCAAGCTTTAGAACGTGCAATGGGTTTTTCCATGCGATCCCCATCCCTTTACGTTGACCAATTGTAAAACGATGAAGTCCGGTGTGGTTGCCAACTACGATGCCGTCAGTTGTAACAATATCGCCGACCTTCTGATTAACCCCGTTATTTTCGAGAAAATTTACATAATCATTGTCTGGAATGAAGCAGATTTCCTGGCTTTCATGCTTTTGTGCAACCGGTAGAGCAAAAGATTCTGCGAGTTCGCGTACACGCTGTTTTTCTATAAACCCGACGGGAAAAATAATTTTAGCTAACTGCTTTTGTGTAAGGGTAAAGAGAAAGTATGACTGATCTTTTCTTGGGTCGAGTCCTGTTCTAAGTTCAAAACAGCCGGAATCATTCCTTGTAACCCGTGCGTAATGTCCAGTCGCCAAGGTAGGGGCGCCAATTTCTTCCGCCTTCTGAAGCAGAAGGCCAAATTTCACTAGATTGTTGCATCTGATGCATGGATTTGGTGTGCGCCCTGCTGCGTATTCGGTGATAAAGTAATCAATAACAAGTTTTTTGAACTCTGCGCGCAGATCCAGAATTTGAAATGGTATCCCCAGTTTATTGGCAACCCTTTCGGCATCCGAAACGTCATCCAGTGAACAGCTACCTTTGATTGAGGAGGGTGATGTTTTTGTAACGGGGTCATAAAGCTGCATCGAAACACCAGTTACGTCATACCCCTGCTCTTTCATTAGTGCAGCGCTTACTGATGAGTCTACGCCGCCACTCATTGCGACGACCACACGTTTGTTTGATTTGTCTGATATATCCGGTTGAGTCATATTGTAGTCCTATCGATTTGTGAGTAGGTAGTGCCGGGTTATTCGTATGCTGTTGTATAACAGCAGAAATGAGCCAGCAAAGGTGCAGAGTCGGATTTCGATAATGTCAAAACACACAACTATTGTCAAGAATCTATGCGTTAATAAGGAGTTGAATCGCGGTGAGATGATAAATGGGGTTTGGTGTAAGAAATCGGCGTACTGTTCTGCGACTGTATTTTATAATTTCAAAATGTGCTATACAGCAATTAATATGGAAAAAACCGGGAGAACGCTGTGTCTGAAAGGTCAAAAAAGAAACCCGTGAGGTCTCATTCTGTTGGGCTGATAAAGCCGGTCGTTGGAGAGAGGTATTCGGATATTTCTACTTCATTTATTCCGGTGACTCAGGCAGAAATTGAGAGGCGTGGGTGGGATGTTCTGGATATAATCTTTGTCAGTGGTGATGCCTACGTTGATCATCCTGCTTTTGGTGTGCCTCTATTGGCGAGATGGCTTGAATCAAAAGGTTTCAGGGTAGGAATTATCGCGCAGCCTGACTGGCGTTCAAAAGAAGCGTTTATGCAGCTTGGTCGCCCGCGTCTTTTTTTCGCTGTTTCGGCTGGAGCGATGGACTCAATGGTTGCACACTACACCCCTGCTCGTAAACTGAGGCATGATGATGCTTACACTCCAGGAAATCGACACGGCTTGCGTCCGAATAGAGCGACAATGATTTATACCTCAAGATTGAGGGAGTCGTTTAAGGATGTGCCTGTGGTTATTGGAGGTATCGAAGCATCACTTCGACGTTTTGCACATTATGACTTTTGGGAAAACAGGGTTCGACGTTCTATTCTGTTCGATGCAAAGGCGGATCTACTTATATATGGGATGGCTGAACGGGCTGTTCTTGAAGTTGCAGTACGGATGCAGAGTGGAGAAAATATATCCGAAATACGGAATGTAAGAGGTACTGCTTATCATAGCTCTCAATTTATCGATGGGCAAAAGGTAGAACTTCCATCTTTCGAGGAGATATCGGATTCTAAAGAAAAATTTGCTGAAGCATTCAGGCTTGCATATCTGGAGCAAAATCCATGTTCTGCAAAAACGGTTGTTCAGCGGCATGGCAACCGTGTGCTTGTATGCAATCCCCCCTCTCTACCTCTGTCCGTGCATGAAATGGACTCTATTTATGCCTTGCCGTTTGAGAAAGTTCCTCACCCTTCATATTCTCAACCTATACCTGCCTGGGATCAGATAAAGTGTTCAATTACAAGTCATCGAGGCTGCTTTGGGGGGTGTGCTTTCTGTGCTATAACTATGCATCAGGGGAAAACTGTTCAGTCTCGCAGCAGAGAGTCTGTAATAGCAGAAATCTCCGCAATGACGAACAAACCCTGGTTCAGAGGGAGCATAAGTGATATTGGCGGCCCGACTGCCAATATGTACGGGCTTACCTGCGGAAATGCTGATGCTATGAGAGTCTGCAAACGTGAGAGCTGCCTTTTCCCCGCTATCTGCAAGAATCTTAAAACCGATGACAGTTCTGCAACGTCGCTGCTGCAGGCTGTTCGTAAAATAAAAGGGGTAAAGCACACGGCTGTCTCTTCAGGTGTCCGTTATGATCTGCTTGAAAGACAGCCCTCCTATTTCAGTGAGTTGACAGAATATCATGTTGGGGGTCTGCTGAAAGTTGCACCTGAACATCTGGTGGATCAGGTAACAGATTTAATGCGTAAGCCCGGGAAGAAGTCCTTTGAGAATTTTATGACAAGGTTCAGGGGCGAGAGCTTGAGGCTTGGGAAAAAACAGAAGGTTGTGCCGTACATTATTTCAGGTCATCCAGGCTGCAGACTGTCAGATATGTTTGAGCTTGCCTTGATGCTTAAGAGGATGGGGGTTAAGGTGGAGCAGGTTCAGGACTTTACTCCTACACCTGGTACTATTGCGACTTGTATGTTTTATAGCGGTCTTGATCCGATGACCGGGGAAAAAGTTTATACTGCTATAAGCGACCGTGAAAAGGGGCTTCAGAAGGCGCTGCTGCTTTGGCATATACCTGAGGAGAGGGGGAGGGTTATGGAGGCGCTCAAGCAGCTTGGAGAGAGTGCTAAGGGGGGCAAAGGGGCATTGCTGCTTTCATTATGAACTCTGCTGACGGCGATATATTTCGGTGTAGAGTCCGTTTTTATCGATAAGTTCGGCTGGTGTCCCTCTCTCCGCAATTTTTCCGTCCTGCAGAACTATTATGCTGCTACAATCGCGGAAAGCAGAAATCCTTTGCGAAACAATGAGAACGGTTCTTCCGTTATAAAATTTCCCCAATTCATTCAGTATATCTTCTTCTCTACCTGCATCTACTGCAGAGAGCGGGTCATCAAGAAGCAGTATTGGAGGGTTTCCGGCAACAGCTCTGGCAATTGAAAGCCTCTGCTTCTGACCTCCCGAAAGAGTAACTCCCTTCTCTCCAACCTCCGTTTCGAATTTTTTTGGAAATGATTCGATGTCTTCAATAAAGCCTGCCTGTGTTGCAGCTTTCCTTATATCGTCAGATACCATTTCATTAGTAAAACTGTAACCGATATTCTCGGCTATTGTTCTTGAAAAGAGAAAAGTCTCCTGTGGTACATATCCGGTCTTGCCGCGTAAGCTGCTGCTCTTTATCAGGTTTACATCGATGTCGTCAATAAAAAGCATATTTTCAGAAATTGGTAGAAGTCGTGCTATAAGGCGTAACAGAGTGGTTTTGCCACAGCCGACCTCCCCTGTAATGCCAACGGTTTCTCCGGGCTTTATGTTACAGGATATACCTTTTAATACTTCTGTCTCCCCATAGCTAAACTTTAAATCACGCAACTCTATTCCACCTTTAAGGTTTGCAAGTGAAACGGCTTCTGGATGATCGAAAACAGCAGGTTCTGCAGCCAGTATCTCTGAAAGCCGGGACATTGAGGCAGCTCCCCGTTGTGCGAGAGTCAGAATCCATCCAAGAACTGCTGTCGGCCAGACAAGCATAGCAAGATAGCCGCTGAAAGCAACGTAGTCGCCAAGGGTAATAATGCCGTTAATTACATAACGCCCACCGATAAAAAGGACAACGAGTGTTCCTGCACCGGTCGCCGCCGCCATAACGGGGATTATTAAGCCTCTTAGTCTGGCAATCCGGAGGTTCTGTTTAAGATAGCATTCAGCGGTTTTCTCAAACTCTTTTAGAAAATACTCTTCTCTGCAGTATGACTTTATAAGCCTTACTGCAGAAACAGATTCTTCCGCCTGACTTGAGAGAGCAGCCAGTTCTTTCTGTGCTTTTAGTGAACGACTGAAAAGGTGGGCGCTGATTTTTTTTACGATAAGAACCATAAGTGGGAATGGTAAAATTGCCCAGAAAGTCAATGCTGGCTGAATGCGAGCCATCATTGTTACCGCTGCGGAATAAATCAGTGCAGTATTGATAATGCTCATTAAGCCGAAACCTGTCAGCATACGGACATTTGTCAGATCATTTGAAAAACGTGAAAGTATGTCTCCGCTGCGGCTGTTCGAGAAAAAGCTGAGATCCAGAGTGGTCAGATGATTAAACATATCATCGCGAATGCGGAATTCAATCAGGCGGGCGGCGTTAAGCATCATTGTTCTGGAAAAAATACGGGTAATACAGTGAATTATCGCCAGAACTGTTATTGCAGCGGCACAGAAAGATGCGGTGAAACGAGCTTTTTCAGGATTCTGCAGCGCTTCTATGGCAAGTTTCATTAACCATGGAATTAAAAGCGCAAAAGCGTTAGTGAGCAGAAGAAACAGCGCCCCGGAGGCGTAACGCCACCGGAGCGAATAAATATAGGGGAAGAGTTTGGAAAGATCTTTAATGGCTTGTTCCTAAAATGGAATGTCGTCGTCCTGAAATGGTGGTTCATC
The DNA here is from genome assembly GCA_028683855.1 of Desulfuromonadaceae bacterium. Lineage (GTDB taxonomy): Bacteria > Desulfobacterota > Desulfuromonadia > Geobacterales > Pseudopelobacteraceae > JACRCG01. The sequence continues at coordinate 65,454 of JAQUHA010000017.1, read as the reverse complement.
ATAAGCTGGAGTGCTTCCGTTGCTTTTAGGAGCTGAAGGAGAGTCTCCTGCTATGCGTTCACCCCTAGGGGAAAGAAATTCCATTTTGTCGCCGACAATTTCGGTGGAATAGTGGGTGACACCATCCTTATCGTATTTTCTTGTCTGGAGTCGCCCTTCGATATAGACAGTTTTACCTTTAGAGAGGTATTCACCCGCAAGTTCGGCAAGTTTGCCCCATAGGGTTATTTTATGCCACTCGGTTCGTTCCACCCATTCGCCGGAGGTCTTGTCCTTGAATTTTTCACTGGTTGCCAGGCTAAAACTCGTGACGCCTTGACCGGCTGGTGTGAAGCGCACTTCGGGGTCTTTGCCGAGATTCCCTATCAGCATTACCTTGTTTAAACTTGCCATAATTGACTCCTTGTTGTTTGTATGAAAAAAGAGCGTATTATCATATCCTCTTCATCTGAGTTTGGAGAATACCTTAGAAGGGGAGTTTTCTCAACCTGAAAAAGCGCTTCAGGTTTGACCGCCTTATACCCTTCTGATAATATCTGTTTCAATTGAAAAGGAGACCACAGGATGCTGTCATTTGAACTGATTTCGGACGCCTTTGATCGTCTGAAAAAACGAGTGCGTCATACAGAGCTTATTTATTCGCACTACTATAGTGAACAGTTCGGCCTGCCGCTCTATTTCAAGTGTGAAAATTTACAGCGAACCGGCTCTTTCAAGATTCGCGGGGCGCTTAATTTTATGACTTCGCAGTCCAGGGAGAATCTTCTTAAGGGTGTAATTACTGCATCAGCAGGAAATCACGCTCAGGGGGTGGCTTTTTCAGCCGACCTTCTTGGTGTTGCGGCTACTGTATATATGCCTGAAATAACCCCTCCGCAGAAGGTACAGTCAACAAGGGATTATGGAGCTGATGTTATTCTTATCGGGCGTAATTTTGATGAAGCCTGTACAGCGGCAATTGAGGCGCAGAAGAAAAGCGGTGCACTCTTCGTCCATCCGTTTGATGATGAACTTGTAATGGCAGGTCAGGGAACAATTGCTTTGGAGATTCTGGATGATCTTCCGGATTTGAGTAATTTGATCGTACCGGTTGGAGGGGGTGGTCTGATTTCCGGTGTAGCTGCAGCAATTCGTGAACTTGCCCCGCAAGTGCGTATTATCGGAGTAGAGTCGAGTGCTGCACCCTCTATGTCAGCTTCATTTATTGCCGGCAAGCCAACGGAACAACCGGTTAAAGTCACGCTTGCCGACGGTATTGCAGTCAAACTGCCGGGTAGTAAGACTATGCCGGTAATATGCGAATTCGTTGATGAAATTATTCAGGTTGAAGAGGAGAATATAGCTCTTGCCATTGTTTCACTGCTTGAGAAGACAAAGATGCTTGTTGAAGGTGCCGGAGCGGTTACATTGGCAGCGGTGCTTAATCATCGTATTGATGCTCTTGAGGGGAAAACGGTATGTCTTTTGTCCGGTGGCAATATAGATGTTAAGACTATCGCGCAGGTGGTTGAACGTGGTCTTATTGCAGGGGGGCGCTACCTCAAGCTGATAGTTGAGCTTGATGATCATCCCGGTGCCCTTGCAGACCTTGCAGATAATATTGCCGCAGTTAGGGCAAATATTTTCCACATAACGCATGACAGAAGGGCAAAGTCATTGGCGATCGGAAGAACTGATGTCTCGCTGGAACTTGAAACCAGAGGGTATGAGCATATTAATGAGATTGTCAGTTATCTGAGGGGTAAAGGCTATAATCTCGCAGTCATTTAGGTTTAAATTGAAAAAACCTCTGAGATAGTGCTCAAAGGTTTAAATAAATCATTTATCAGCAGCTGCTTTTATTGATCGGAATTTGTCCGCAAGCCGGCTGCAATGTTGAAGTCGATATCAATTACAATTGAAAGTTTTTCCGGGTCAGGGAATGCGAGTACATCAAATAGACGTTTATCAATAAAGAGGCTTAGGTTTAGAATGTCCTCGCGGAGATTCTGAGGAAGAGGGTTTTCGGGGTCTGACAACTCTGCCTGAAAAAAACTCCAGACTTTCTGATTGAATTTTACAGCTTCCAGAAGTTTTTGATCCCGATCTGCGCCATCCCAATTGTCTTTGACGTTTTTCAGCATAAGTCCTGCACGTGCGAGTACGGAGGCTTCAAGCTCCCTTCCGCTCAAATTTTCCTTCTGATTTGTAGTATAGGCATTAACCGGATTTTGTGGCATGTTGCATTAACTCCTCTTCGTAGGAAATCAGTTTCTTTGCGACTTTCAAGGCAGGATAAAAGTTTAAAGCGACAATATACGCGCTTATCTGAGAAATCAAGTCATTAGTGCTTGGTGCCGCTTCAAGAACATCCCTTGCAAGATCCCAGTAAACCTTGGCAAGTTCCGGCGTAAGTCCATCTCCTATATACATCAGTTGAATTGCAAGATAGAGCTTTTTACAGGGGGTGTCAGCAGCGCTATCCGTTAAAATGTCCTTCTGGCGGAGAATTGTAACCTGATTTTCTATCTGCAGGTGAGAGACTGTAGCCCCGTTTTTAATTACTGCTCCGGCAAGAATCAGTCGCTCTCCGGGTTTTAAAGAGAGTATTAAAGGCATACTCAGGATGTCATTGCAGAACTGCTTACTGACTCCTGCAGTAATCCGATCTGGCTGGAGATGACATTCAGTTGGTTGGCAGCCGCATTAACGTGTGAGTCCGGAGCATCAAGCGGGAGCGTAGGCGCTTGTATGGTATTGCCAGCTCCGCTGAAAAGATCATCCCAAAGATGTTTTACGGAGTCATAGATGGGTGTAGGTGGTGCCGGAACCATCATGCTTATGATCTGCTGTTTCAGAGAGGAGTAACTCATTAGCTGAGCAATTCGCTCTTTGCTTTCAATGGAGTAGGGGGGATAATTTTTTATAATCTGATCCAGAGAGGATTTCATGTCAGTAACGACTGCAGACGCAGATTTCAGCCCCTCGTTGGTCTGGCGAAGATTTGTTGCTACCGAATTAAGAAAATCGGAAATATTTCCCATTTTCTGCAAGGTCTCAGCGGTGTTTTTTGAAATTTCAACCTTGATCGAGACTTTATCACCGGCAATCGACTGTACGGAGTTCTCTTTTCCGGCAGTCTGAGCCTCCCTGTTCTGAAGAGTTTTTGGTGACAGCATCTGCTGAACGCCGGTCTGTTGCATTTGTATAGCCGTTGCCGCAGCCAGTCGTTGGTCGTTCCCTTCGACTCTCATGATCTACACCTCCTCATGCTTAAATGAGCAAACGGGAAGAGGTTGCCCTCTCCCCGCTCAGGTTTAATGCTTCGACGTACTCAGTTAACTTATGACTAGAAGAGTCTAAGAACTGACTGTGCTGCCTGTGAAGAGAGGCTGAGAGCAGTAGTGCCCAGAGACTGACGAGTCTGAAGCATCAGCATATTGGCACCTTCTTGGTTCATATCAGCCAAGGTAAGGTTGTCGGCACCAGTCTGAAGGGTTGAAATCAGATTGTTTGTGAAGTCCTGACGAGCAGTAACAACTGAGAGGTTACTTGCCAGTGTTGTAGAAGTGGTTCTCAAAGTCGTAAGAGCCGATTCCATAGATAGAAGGTCTTTTGATGCAGCAGTTGCATCGCCAGTATCCCAAGAAGTAGCTGTTAATCCTAACGAAGCATTATCTCCGGCAATGCCAACAATATCAAGTTTTGCTACATCTGTGATTTCACTAAACTGAACTGTCAAAGTAGCTGAATCAAGAAGATTAGTGCCACGATAACCTGAATCAAGAGCTAACTTGTCGATCTGCCCCTGAATTTCTGTGTACTGAGTATAGTAGGAGAGCTGAGTAGCTGTATCAGTAGTTCCTGCAGCAGCACTCGCAAGACCTTTTGCGGAGTTGATCAGTGACGTGATTGCCGAGATGCCAGCATCAGCAGCTTTAACTGTCTGAATCGCTTCGCTCATGCCATCTTTTCGATCATTAAGATCGCTGGCACGTGACATATGCGATTGAGCTGCAAAAAAGTTTGTAGGATTGTCAAGAGCCGAGTTTACTTTCTTACCGGTACTCAACCTGTCCTGGGTTGTTGTTAACTGTGTTGAGGTTTTCTGGAGAGCAAGAAGGTTGTTCCTCATGCCTGTGGTTAATGAGATATCTGAGATTGCCATGACGGTTCTCCTTTTCTGGGTTTTTACCGAAATTATTCGGTTGCGCGTTCTGCGCTTAACTTACCTATCGACTATTACTGAAAACACTTTAGTAAAAAATGCAGGCATTTTGATTTTTTTCCATTTACTGACTGAATGCATATCAATTAAAACGCTGCGATCGAGTATCCATCGATCTCATTTGCGTTAACATCCATAGCCCTTCCTAAGGAATCTTTGCCGCTGAATTTGAAGACAATATGCGAAGGGTCGATGGTGGCATCGCCGTCCTTATTTTGTCTCAATGAGAATTTGATCGTGGCTTCTCCGGTAAGTGAGTTATAGAAAACTGCTTCAGGGTGGTTTGGAAGCGCAGCCTCTTTTGATGATAGAGGCATTGTATTGTTGTAGAAACCACCATCAGTGCTGTTTGCCCGAGAGATAGACCAGTTTTGGGTGTTTATTACCGATGCCAGATCCATTGATGTGCTGAAAGAGAAAGAGACAGAGAACGTCTTGCTGCTCTCAGGTGCGGAGAGCAGTGAAGGGTCGAGCATCCAGAGAGGGGTTCCCGGCCCAAGCAGATCAATAAATCCGCCGCTTTTCTTCGTATTCATGGAGTTTATAGCCGGTTTATTCAGGATAAACATAAGGTCTGTGGTCTGTGCCGCAGACTTGTTTTTGAGGATGGAGAGTTGCTTTTGGGCTTCTTCCGATTTGCCAAGAGCGTCATAGGCTACGCCAAGCTCATAATTTGCCGCCGAAAAATCTTTTTTAATCGTCAGTGCTTTTTCAAGAGCAGTAGCAGCCTCTTCATACCTACCCTGTTTATTGTAAACCATGCCGAGTGCATAATACACATTACCATCTTTTGGAGCGATCTTCTGAGATTTTAAAAACTGTGCCTCTGCTTCGGCTAATCGCCCTGTGTTAGAATATTGGAGTCCAAGTGAATAATCGGGCAGCGGGTCATTAGGGCTCATTTTGGAGGCAATTTTGAACTCTTTTTCAGACGCGGCATACTGTTTGTCCTGAAGATACGCATTTGCCAGGCTGATATGTGCATCCACTGCTGTAGGAGCGCTCTCTGAAGTATCAACAAGCGTCTGGTTCGATTGTATTCTTACGAGTTGCTGATACGCTTTTATTGCCTCGGAATTTTTCCCCTGTGAGAGGTAGATTTTGCCAAGATAGTCGTAAGCCGTTGCGTTTTGTGCATCTATTGCCACAGCTTTTTTAAAAGCCTTTATGGCGTCATCATTTTGACTGTTTTGTAGGTATGTAGCCGCCTGCATAATCGCATATTGTGCAATCTGTTTCCTCTGGGCAGAGCTGTCCTGCGCCATAATGCTGAAAATATCACTTTCTGTGGATGTTAACAGGTCTGCCATGGTATACCTCCTGCAGGCTATCTTGGTCTCTTATCGGTTAAATCTATAAATATATTTAGTGCAGGGTCTGTTGCACTTTACATAAATTAACGATAATATGCCACGCCAACTTCCAATAAACGTACATTATTTATTTCGGGGCGGAGCCGTATCGGATTTGAGGTGAAGGAGTTTCAAAATGAGAACTATTCTAAAAATCATCCTGTTTTTGTCAATGACTTGTCTTCAGACTGCTTGCTCAACGCTGGATAACAGGGCTGACAGGCTGTTGTTGCAGGATCAGGTCAATATCCCGTTTGTTGGAGAATTTAATGACAGGATGAAAAATCTGGCGGATCAGCTTGACAAAAACGCGGTTGTAAGTACCTCCGCCAGTACTTACATAGTAACGAGTTTCACAAACCTTGATAAGCTTGGGGAAACGACACCTCTCGGCCGCCTGATTGCAGAAAACCTGATGAACGGTCTGCAGCTTCACAAGTGGCAGATATACGAAGTAAGATTGGCAAAAGGTATAGATGTAAACGCAAATGGAGAGTTTTCTCTTAGCAGGGACATAAATAAATTGAGAGATGAATATAAAATTAGCGGAGTTGTGACAGGTACTTATTCAGTAGCTGAAGGGAATATTACAATAAATGCCAGAGTAATGGACGTAAATACCGGATTGTTAGTCTCATCGGCTCAAACGTATATCCCGATATCCTGGCTTCCCGATCTATCCTCTAAAGAAAATAACCACAAACCGATAAAAATAGTCAGTGACGGGATAAAATGATATGAATAAAATTATGGTTTATGTTCTATCGATATTGATAACCATTTCGCTTTGCGGATGTGCTTCTCAAAATAAGTCTCCCCGTTACACCGCCTGTTATGGCAAAACATTTAATCAGCTTCTTGAATCGACTGATTTGAAGCACCTTTTTAATGGTATTGCCGGCGAACTCTGTTCTGACAATCCTTCTTTGGAGGATAACAGTAAAAACCATCCGATTCTTATAACAGATTTTGTGGATATTCAGTCATTTACACCTGCTCCTCAAGGTTTGCTGATGGGGGAGTTGATGCGAAGCAGCCTTAGCTCAGTCTGCGGGAAAAAAATAACACAGGTTGAATTTGCAAACTTCTTTAACTTAAATGAGAAAGGTCTTGTTGTACTTTCAAGAAATGTTTCTGAGATAAAAAAAGATGAATATGATCAGACGGAGGCAATTGTTGGAACTTACAGCTATCTCAACAATAAAATAGTTCTCTTTGCGAGAAAAATAAATGTAGTTACGGGTAAAATTTCAAAAATGGTTACAAGGGAGGTTGATTATAACTGTACGGGGGGGAATGTTGGCTATAATGTTAAATAGATAGTTTATTTATCTGGATGCCAGCGAAATTATCAAATTCAGTCCGTCTCCCGGAGTTGGTGCCTCCATTCCGGCTAACGCTGAAATATCAGCTTCAGAAAGAATTCCTGCCGCTGATTTCAGTTGAATAACCCTTATAATGTTGTCATAGAGAGCATACCGGTAATCGCGCAGCGCCAATGAGTAGCCCTGTTCTGCATTAAGCACATCTATCGCATTTCGGGTTCCAATCTTTCTCCCTTTTTTAACTGCAGCCAACTGTATCTCAGCAGAAGCTTTGCGCTGGTCAAGAGCTTTTATCAGGCTGATGTTATAGCGCAGATTGAAGAAAGCCTGCTTCACATTTTCCCGCTGTTGTTCCATCGTTTCATCAAATATATGCTGTCGCTCCTCTTCAGATGCAGTTGCCCTTCTAATCTTGGCTGATGTTTCCCCTCCTGAATAGAGCGGAAGCGTGAGGTTTGCCCCGACGAACCATTGCCGCACTTCTGCCGTTGGGAGCGCAGCTGTACCCCTGTTTACATCATATCCGCCAGATGCCTGGAGAAAAGGGAGGTGCTCTGATTTTGCCGCTTTCCGCTGTTCTGAAGTCTGAAGTACAGATTCACGAGCCTGCCTAATTATCGGTTGCTCCTTTTCCATTGTTGCAACCCACCAATCAATATCATCCGGAGACGGCCCTTCCGGCAGCAGTGGAAGATAGTTAACTATATTGGTAACAGTTTTACCAACCTGACTTGAAAGTTTCTGTTCGGCAAGCCGGAGATTGCTTTCGCTTTTTGTAAGGTCTGCGCGAGCGCTGTCAAGTCGCGACTGAGCTTCATATACTGAAATGATATCTCCTGTGCCGGCTTTTAGAAAAGCTTCCGACTGATCAAGAACCTGTCGCAGTCGATTTATTTCACCAAGAGCAATTTCCCTGTCTGTCTGTGCTTTTAAAAGCGCAAAGTAGGAGTCGGTGAATTTTACGATCAGAGCCTGACGTGCAGCCGCAACTCCGGCTTCTTCGACATTAAGTGCGGCTGTTGCGGCTGATAATGAATATATTGCCGGTACATTCAATAGGGTTAATTGAGCTGTTACATTGTAATTAAAAGCGGTGTAATCATAGGTCGCATCCGTTGATCCGTAGTCGAATAGCGACTGAGATATCTGCTTTACGCCGGCACTTGAAGTCAGATGCGGCAGAAAACCTGAAAAGAGTATATCAGAGTCTGCCTTGCTTCCGGCTACTCTTGATTCCGAACGACCAAGTGCCGGATCATTTGCTTTAGCGGCAAGATAGAGATCCCATATTGCCGTGGGAGTTGACGGTGTGTGGTCTGAAGTGTCTTCAGCAATAAAGCCGGGATCGAATCTGTTTACGGATGTTGTCTCAGGGTCGCTCTCCTTGCGGAGTTTTTCCAGCAGCTCTTTTCTGGCAGTTGCCTGTCGTTCCTCCTCGCGGATACGTTTTTCATTCTCAAGTCGCATAAGCTCAGCTTTCTCATTGGCAACTCTTGCCTGTTCTATCTTTTCTGCAGCCAGGCGCGCCTCTTCAGCTTTTCTTTGAGCCTCTCTCTCCTCCTCAAGCCTAAGAAGCACGAGTCGCTCAACCTCCTCTTTCTTCTCTGCCTCGATTTTAGCGAGCCGCTCCTTTTCGAGAATTTCAGCTTTTTTAAGCTCATCCTCCTTTTTGATCTCCTCAAGTCGCCGGGCAAACTCCTGTTCAGTTGTTTCTTCTGCAGACAGAGGGGTTTCAGGTCGTACATCCATCTCCTGAAGCTTGTTATCGATCGGTTTATCAGCAATAATTCTTATAGTTGAGTTTTCGCGAGGAGGAGAATACTCGTGCATGATTTTCCGGGTTTGCCCCGGGATGTTTGACAAGTCGGTAGGTTTATCACCGGTTATACGTATAACGGAGTCAGCCGTAACAGGATCAACTGAGAGAATAAATATGAGGAGAGCTGAAAGAAAGCTGAACAGTATGAGATAGATAGACGGTTTCATTTTATTTTGATTGTATGGCTTTTGTGAAGCTGTCGCGCATTTTGACGAAGATAAAGTCGAATGTTGTACGAGGTTTTGTAGCAATGGTTATCTGAGCCGTCATGCCGGGCATGAGGCGCAGATCCCCAAGTGATTTGATGGACTCCTGATCGAGTTCCAGATGCGCAATGTAATTTGCCTGCTGCCCCTGAGGTGAGTTTACTATAAGCCGGTCATCCGAAATATAGGTTACATGAGCAGAAAGTATCGGGGTGGTTCTGGAATCAAATCCGGAAATGACAGCCTGGGCTTTCTGTCCGACTGAAACTTTGCTGATATCTTCAAGTTTCAATTTACCTTCTATAATCAGGTTATCGCCGGTCGGCGCAATTTCCATCAGAGAGTCCCTTGCCATTACAACTCCACCGACTGTCGTGACTTTAAGTCCTACAACCTTCCCTGTAACAGGTGCGCGTATAACCTGGCGTTCAAGTGTGTCACGCATCGGCCTGATTCGCTCTTCCAGGTCTATTCGTCTGAGTCCGGACTGCTTCATCTCGGTTATTGCCCCTTGAACTCGGTCAGCTTTGAATGCAAAAATGCGCTGCTCCAGTTCTGCCAATCGCTGCTTCTCACTTGCAATTGAAGCTACGAGCAGATCCCGTTCTCCGGTTTTTTCCAGAAGAAGTCTCTGTTGGTCCGTCACCATGGTTTTCGTGACATAACCCTCTTTTAGAAGAGATTGATTTCCTGCAAGCTGCTCCTTTATATAGGCAATTTCCTGGTTTTTGGTTGCCAGTCGTTCCTGACTCCCTTTTGAAGACTCTTTTAGTTGGGATATCTGCAGTTTAAGAAGCTGAATCTGATGCTGTGCGGCATCTCTCCTTGCATAAAACAGCCGCTCTTCAGATTGGATAATTCTGCCGATGGAGGAGTCTTTTGAACGCGACGTGAGAGCCTGCGGGAAGTGGATGCTCTGCAGGTCTTTGCTTTCAGCCTCAACTCTTGCCATTTGAGCCATTTCAGCAAGGTTCTGCTCCTGAATCATATTTACAACAGGTAGAATCTGCTTGCTTTCAAGTTCTATCAACGGCTGACCCTCCTGAACCATGTCTCCGTCACGTACCAGAATAGACTTTACAATCCCCCCCTCAAGATGTTGAACCGGTTGTCGCTTGTTTTTAAATACAACTTCGCCGGGAGCCATAACTACATTTTTGAGAGGTACATATATCATCCATAGAGCAACGCCGGAAAAGAAAACAGTTAGAACAGCCAGTCCGGTCAGAATTGCGGGTAGTGAGGAGGTAGCCGATTCACGAAGATGAGCATTGTGTGACAAAACTTTGACAGAGGTTTCGGCGAGGGGATATTTTTGAGCTTTAACCAGTGATTTTGTCTTGGCTTTAGTCAGCGAATTAACTTGAGGTGTTGAGTTTATATCTGTTTCAACAGAGTTTTTTGTTTTGGTATTCATGTATTAGGTCCGGAGTTTGTCTGGTATATCTGCCGCAGTTCTTCTTATCGGCATAAATCCCAATTGATTCATCGTTTAGTTGTTAAGCTGTTTGAAGATCATCTTACTAAGGTAACAATATAAGCAACCAGGAATAAATTTACTACGACAAATATAATCTGAATAATAGCCATATAGAACATATATTCAAACATACTGCCTGGTGAATTGAGGATTTTGTTAAAAGCCGTCTTCAATAAATCCTTTAATCCATCTTTTCCACTAACAGCTTGAGCCTCTGTCTCCATCTTAAGTTTAAAAGCTACTACTTCATCAAGTTTCAGATTTATTTCAGAAAGAGTTTTTTGGTTGTTTTCTGTTAATTTGGAAGTAATTGAATCGAAATTTTGCGCTGCATTTTCAATAGAACTCTGCAACCTCGTTATGTTTAAGTTTATTGAGTCCAAAGCCTGTTGGAATAAATCCGGCGATACTGTATTGAATGCTGCCTGACTATAAAATTCCCCGTTAATATTATTGTCAACAGGTTTGTCAGTAACTTTAATGTTTTCAGTATCTTGAATGCCGGATTCAAAAGGGTACCCACATTCGGGGCAAAAACCGGATTCGTCTGAGACGGCGTTTTTGCATTCGATACAGATGATTTCCGACATCTGATAACTCCTGACTTAGAAATGTTTTCTTAAAAAACGCCTTACTGAATCAACTACACCTATTACCTGATGAGGGGAGAACTTCTCCTTAAAATATATTGTAAGAATCGTGTCGTCGGCTTTTTTCCACTCGGTAAGACTCGCGTTCCACACCTTGGTTTCCGGGAATATAGTATGATTGTTCAGAATAAGCTGAACAATATTTTTTTCTTTTATCGGTCCGATATTTCTACCGGTCTCCTCATAAAACCAATCAATGCCGCTGATATTCTGGTTTGACAAAGTGTTTCTTTTTCGGGTTTCCTCTGCTAGTTCTGTTGGATCGCTTAATGCGGTAAGCCAGTTAATTTGTGGATCGCATTTGAGGTGCAGAGATTCACCTGACGTTAAGGTGACAACTATCTTTTTTGAAATCAGATGTCTCCCCTCTTCAGCAAAAACGATCTTGTCTGTTCCGGTCTGAAATAGAATACGCAGCTGCGAGTTGTCACATAGTACGAATCTTGTAGAGGTAAGATAAGCGTAACATTCAAGCGTATTGAAAACAGCCCTAATAAGAAGTACTTCCCCTTTTAAAAGTACTATTTCATCTGAAGAAGGTTTGAATTCTTTCTGTAGGAGCAGTTCCGCAGTAGAAATAACATCATTATTAATTTTTTCTTCGCCTGTCTGCCGAATTTCGCCCTGAGATGCGAGGACAACTAAGTGAGGCGCTCTCTTCTCCTGATGGGTGTTTGCGTTGGAGCATTTTGGACAGAAACGAGCCAGCGATGAAATATTATGTCCACAATTCCGGCAGGGAATGAGTGCCATGAATCTTGCTCCTATGCGGAAACCTGCGCTTGCTGAGTTGCTTTGTTCAGTTGCGCCATAACCCACTCTTTAGGACCAAAAGCGGCTAATGAACCATTCTGCATTACCAGCAGCTTACTTACATTGTTAATGAAATGAGGGTTGTGAGTAATGAAAATAGTGGTAGTGCCAGCCGCTTTCAAATGCGCCATTGCATTTACCAGCGCTGTTTCTCCCGCTGTATCAAGGCTTGCATTCGGCTCGTCCAGAATCAGAATTTTCGGGTTACCGTATAGCGCCCTTGCAAATCCCACCCTCTGTCGTTGTCCGCCGGAAAGCACGGTTCCCCCCTCTCCAATCTGTGTGTCGTACCCGTTTGGCATCTGCAGAATAATCTCGTGCAGTCCGGCTATTTTTGCTGCCTCAATGACCATTTCTGAATCAGGCTCGTCAAGTCGTGCAATATTATCTGCAATGCTCCCCGCAAACAGTTCAATGTCCTGTGGCAGATAGCCGATATGTTCTCCAATTCTATCCGAGGGCCAATTGGCAAGATCGGCACCATCGATTCGTATAACCCCCTGTTGCGGTTTCCAGGCTCCTACCAGAAGTCGTGCCAAGGTAGATTTGCCAGATGCGCTGGGACCGACAATCCCAAGAGAGTCCCCCGCTACTAGAGAGAATGAAACATCGCGAATCAGTATTTTCCCTGTAGCACGTATTCCAAAGGTAACGTGTTCCATGGATATCTGACCGGTAGGTGGGGGTAGTTCAAGTAAATTAGGCTTTTCCTGGCTGGAGCCTTTGACAAATGCATCCAGACGGGTGTAGGCTGCTCTTGTCTCAAGAAGAGAACGCCAGCCTGAAATCAGATATTCAAGAGGTCCTAACGCTTTGCCGAATATAATCCCCCCTGCCATCAGGAATCCCATAGAAAAAGTCGTGTCAACCAACATTATGTACATACCTACTGCAGAACCCATAGCCTGGAATAGTTGTCTTACAAACTTTGTCATGCCGGATATTCTTCCCGACCATTTACTGGCGTGGGATTGTAAAACAATAACCTGATCGTTTAAAGAAGCCCATCGCCTTATAAGATTGTTCTGCATCCCCATTGCGTTAACAACTTCGGCGTTAAGCATGGCTGAATCCACAAAACGTGTAGCCAGGCGGTTTGCGGAGTTTGCCTCTGCAAGCGGGCTTTTTGTCAAAAATTCGCTTGCAATAGAAAGCGATGCCATCAAGAGAGAGCCAAAGATGAGATTGTACAGCATGAGCGGATGCATCATGTAGAGTATAACCATATATATCGGGAGCCATGGGGCATCAAGGAGTTGGATTATTCCGGGTCCGGTAAGAAAAGATCTGACGCTCTGCAGGTCTTTAAGAGCATGGGTATTGGGATTTCCTTCTGGAGATGTGGCGCCTTCAACCATTTTTTTAAGAAGAAAGGGTGCCAGCATCAAGTCCATTGCGTTGTTTGCATTCACGAGGATACGGGATCTGACAATCTCTATAATCCCCATAACCAATAAAGCAAGCAAAAGCAGGGCGCTCATCAGCCAGAGAGCCTCCTTGCTGCGTGTCCCCAATACCCTGTCGTACAGTTGAAACATGAAAAGTGATGGAGCAAGTAGAAGCAGGTTTATGACCAGGCTGAAAAAAGCGGTGGGAAGAAAATAATGTTTTATAAAAAAAAGTTTATTCATGCTATGTTCTTAGCCTCTTGCAGCAGTTTTGTCGCAACACTAGGTTCATTTTTAACACCTATTCGCGATAATTGTAAACTCGATAATATTCCTGGTAGACATCATGTGTATGTCCCAAGTTTACAAAATTTTACGTTTTTTAAAAAAATAGATTACGATGGATAAAAAAAACTACAGTATTTCCTATTAGAATCCGATAGGTGTTAACAAGGCTTTCTTTATTGGTCTTCTATTGTCTGTAGATACCGACTAATTACATGGAATAATACAATTTCAAAATAACTAAGAGCACACAGTTAGAACATGACTCGGGAGGAAACAACTCATGGCAACTTATGCGGATAAAACCCTGGCAGAAATTCAGGCACTTACTACTACTGAGATCGCTGGAATCTCTCCGGCGGATATTAAAACCATCAAGCCGGAACATATCGCCGCCCTGACTTCAAGCCAGTTTAATGCCATATCGACTGAATCTATTGCCGCTCTGGTTACAACCCAGATAAATGCAATGACCTCCACGCAGTTTGCAAATCTGGAGACCGACGATGTTGCCGCATTGACCGCAGTACAGGTACGACAATTGGATACAGGCGATATAACAAAACTGACACCGGAGAGCATTGCTGCCCTTTCAACTTCAGCTGTTAGCACTCTCAACACGACCCAGATAAACGCCTTGTCCAGTGAACAGTTGGTTAATATGGAAACTGCCGACATTGCGGTATTGTCTGTAGCGCAGGCAAAAGCTCTTGATTCTGCCGACATATCGGTTCTTACCTCGGTTCAGATACGCGCGCTTTCAGACAGTGTAATTGCAACATTGACAACAGATCAGATTGTAGCCCTTGAATCTCAAGATTTTGGCAACATGACAACAGACCAGATTCAGGCACTGACGAAAACCCAGATCGGATCTATGGCTGTTGAAGATATAACTGCTCTTGATACGGCACAACTTGTTGCTATTGGTAAAGATATTTCCGGTCTGACAGCTGAGCAGCTTCAGGCAATTGCAACAGATGATCTGCAGTCGATTACGACAGATCAGATTAAAACTCTAACTACGACTCAGATAGCAGCTCTGACTGCCGACCATATTATCGCGTTGGAGACAGACCAGATAGAGGTACTCACTGCAACACAGATAAAAGCCCTGACCCCTGAACAGATTTCATCAATGGAAACAGTTGATATCAGTAAGCTTACAGCAACACAGGTTGCTGCAATAGGAACTGAAAATATTCAGGCTATGACTCCTGAACAGTTTACCGCTATGAGTACGGCAGCCGTTTCCAAATTAACACCTGCTCAAATTGCGGCAATGTCAGCAGAGGATATTACCGCACTGACCTTAGATCAGACTAAAGCATTGTCCGCTACCTCTATTAAAGCCCTTACGACTGACAACATAATTGGTCTGGAAACGGAAGACCTCCATAATTTCAGTGCCACACAGGTCAAAGCCATTGAAACTGCAGATCTTAATGTATTGGAGCCTTACCAGATCAATGCATTAAGCACACTCGGCATTAGCTCTCTTACAGCCGCTCAGATATCCGCTTTAACTATAGACCAAATAGATGGTCTCAGCACAACTAACATAGCTGCTTTGACGACCACACAATTTAACAGTATGGCTACAGAAGCGTTTGGTACTCTTATCCCAGAGCAATTTGGCGCACTTAGTACTTCGATAATAGCCAAGCTCTCTACAGACCAGGTCGCCGGACTATCTGCAGATCATATTACGGCACTTACTACAGCACAGGCACAGGCTCTTACGACAGCATCAATGAGGGCTCTTACAACAGAGAACGTTATAGGTCTTACTACTGCGGATATCAGCGTTTTGAGCTCAACCCAGATTAAGGCGATGGATGCAGAAGACCTCCAACTTCTTGAGCCCGACCAGATAAAAGCTATCAGTAATGCTGCACTTGCAGCTCTCGATTCAACTCAACTGCAGGCACTTTTAGGGGGAGATGATTTAGCAGCTCTAACTGCAAATCAGATAAACGGTTTAACTGTGGCGCAATTTACGGCTCTGACAACAGATGCCTTGAATGCGTTGGCACCTGAAACATTTGCTGCAATAAGCACGTCCAAGATTGCCGCGCTGACAACAGAACAGGTCGCAGGTCTTAGTGAGGATAATGTAGCGGCTTTGACTTCGAAACAGGCTCAGGCTCTTACCTCTGATGCAATATCGGCTCTTACGGAAGGCAATGTTCAAGCCCTTACTACACTTGATATTAGCAGTTTGTCTGCATCGCAAATAATAGGTTTTGATACTGCTGACCTTAATGTGCTCTCAGATCAGCAGGTGCAGGCATTTAGTAAAACAGCGATTGCTGCCCTTACTACAACTCAGGCTGCAGGTCTCGACGAAGCCCATGTGACAGCACTATCTTCTACTCAGGTCGCTAATTTGAGTTCGACAGCAATAGCTGCTTTTACAACCGCCAATATTACTGGCCTTGAAGTTGGAGATATCGCTCAGCTGAACAAAATGCAGGTGGCAGCTATTCAGACAGAAGATCTGCAGGCGATGTCTGCTGACCAGCTTGCGGATATTTCTACTCTTGGAATAACAGGTCTTACCACCGATCAGATAAATGCACTGACTAACGAACACTTAGCTAACATGACTACAGAGCAGTTTCATGTTATTTCAAAAGATCAGGCTGTTGCATTTACTACACAGGCACTAAATGCAACCTCTGTTGAGAATTTTGGTGCACTTTCTACTGCTGTTATAGCCAATATGACAACAACCCAGGTAGCCGGGCTTGATGTAGACCATGTTGGAGCCTTTACTACAGAACAGATTTCAAACTTAACTCCAACCGCAGTAGAAGCTTTTACAACAAGTAATATAGTCGGGCTTGCAACAGAAGATATTAACAAGATGACTTCAGCCCAGATCAGGGCTATTCAGACTGAGGACTTGCAGGCGCTTACTCCGGAGCAGATTGCCGCAATCTCGACCGACAGCATGAAAGGGTTAACTGCAGAGCAGATTGGCGTTCTTCAGGCGGACGACATTATTGCTATGAACGGGAAACTTTCCAGTCTTAACTCAACCCAGATTTCCGCTATGGGAACAGATGCTCTTAATGCGATCGAGACTGCCACTTTTGCGGCGCTCAACTCCTCATCAATAAAAGCGTTGACTACTGAGCAGATAGCAGGACTGGATGCGGATCATGTCGGAGCACTGACTACGCTTCAGGCCTCAAAACTGAGTACAACGGCAATTCAGGCGTTAACTACTGATAACATAGTTGGTCTCTCGACGGAGAATATAGCAAATCTTTCCAACTATCAGATTAAAGCAATAGAGAGTGCCGATATAGCGGTTATGACAAATGCCCAGATTAAGGCATTGACGACAGACGGTATACAAAACCTCACTGAGGAGCAAGCTAGCGCACTTTCCGCTGATCATATTGCACAACTCTCTACAACTCAGATTTCAAATCTTAATACAAAGGCGATAGCAGGGTTGACTACCGCCAATGTGGCAGGACTTGGAACAGATGATATTGCCGCTCTGAATACTGCACAGATTAAAGCTATGGAAAGTGCAGATTTTGCCGCATTATCCGATGTTCAGGTCGCTGCTATATCAACCGAGGGTATTTCAAAATTAACAGCTGAGCAGGTTAAAACTCTGGGAGCTGATGACATTACAAGATTTGATTCAGCCCAGATTGCCGCTCTCGACAAGAATCAGATAAAAGAGATGGGGACTGATGCACTGAATGCAATCAAAACAGCAGACTTTGCGGCTTTAACCACAGCTGAAATCAGCATTCTAACAACAGAGCAGATAGCAGGTCTTGATGCAGCTCATGTTGCTGCTATGACAACTGAGCAGATTTCCAAACTGGGTGTGGATGCTGTAAGTGCGTTGACTGCCGATAATATAATAGGTCTCGAAACTGAAGACGTTGCAGCGCTTACAACAGCTCAGATACGTGCTATTGATGCTGCAAAATTGGATCTTCTCTCCCCGGATCAGATTGCCGCTATAACAACCAGAGACATAAAAGCTCTTACAACCGATCAGGTTCATTCGCTGGGAACAGATACGGTTGTTTCACTCACTACTGAACAGCTCCATGCATTGACAACTTCGCAGATGCAGGTGCTGACATCGGCAGCTCTAAATTCCATAGACCCGACCGAGTTCGGTCAATTGTCAGCAGCTTCAATCAATGCATTAACAACAGAACAGGTTTCGTGGCTTGATGCACCACATCAGGAAGCGCTGACCACAGCTACACACATTGCAGGGCTGGATGTTAATATTCTCAACAGTATTGAACCGGTACGTTTTGGTGAAATAGCTACCGATGCCGTAGCAGCAATGACAACATTACAGGCTGCCGGTCTTGACGCTGCGCACGTCGGATACTTTACAACAAATCAGATATCAAGTCTTAGCGAAGATTTTATTAGAAATCTGACAACTGACAATATTGTCGGACTTGAGACAGCTGATATTGCTCAACTTACATCAGCGCAGATTCAGGCGATTGAAACGGCTGATCTTGCAGTGATGTCTGATCTTCAGGTTGCTGCCATATCAACTGCCAATATATCAAAGTTAACGGTAAATCAGATTAAGGCGCTTACTCCGGAGGATTTTGCAGCACTTGATTCTGCTCAACTGAATGCGCTTACCTCAACACAGATTGCCGCGCTTACAACCGACGCGGTTAACGGTATAACTACCGCCGGATTTAACTCACTCTCTACAACTGCAATTGCTGCGCTTACCTCAACGCAGGCTGCCGGAATAGATGTTGATCACCTGGCTGCATTGAGTACAGAGCAGATTTCCAAGCTTAGCAGTGAATTTATAAAATATCTGACGACAGATAACATAGTCGGACTGGAATCAGCTGATATCGCACATCTGACTTCATCTCAGATTCAGGCAATTGAAACGGCTGATCTTGCCGTAATGACAAACGGTCAGATCCAAGGCATCTCAACTGGAGCTGTTGCTCAACTGACTAATGCACAGGTAGAGGCTCTTACTGCTGACCAGGTCAGCGCGTTTACTACGGAGCAGATTTCTAAACTTAGTACCTCAGCCATTCAGCATCTGACTACTGATAACATTGTAGGGCTTCAGACAGAAGACATTGCCAAGTTGACCGCCGCACAAGTTAAAGCAATTGAAAGCGGTGATTTTGCAGTGCTGGCTCCAGAGCAGATTGCGGCAATTGCATCGGAAAATATAACATCTCTCACGGTTGAACAGCTCTCAACTATTGGGTTTGATGATATGACACAGCTTCAGACAGTAACAGCGAAAATTGATGCCCTTACTGCGACACAGGTGGCGGCGCTAGGAACAGATGCTCTAAATGCAATCAGTACAGAGGTATTTAACGCCCTTGCAACCGACCGAATTCATGCACTCACTTCAAGCCAGATAGAAGGACTTGATTTTGAACATATTAAGGCTCTATCCAGTGCTCAGGTTGCACAACTGACAACCAGTGCCATTAAAGGGTTGACGGCAGAGAATATAGTCGGCCTTGATACTGTTGATGTCAGAAATCTGACTACTGCACAGGTTCAGGCAATTGAATCAGCCGATCTCGCCGTTATGACAAATGCACAAATTGCGGCAATTTCGACAGAAGCGGTTTCTAAGCTTACTGATGAGCAGATGATCGCACTTACAGCAGACCAGGTCGCTGCGTTTACTACGGATCAGATTTCAAAGTTGACTACAACTGCAATTCAAAATCTTACGACTGAGAATATAGTTGGTCTTGGCCTGGATGATATTTCAAATATGACTTCCGCACAGATAAAAGCTATTGAAAGCGCCGACTTTGCTCAGCTTACTCCTGAGCAGGTTGCAGCAATATCTTCCGGAGCTATCGGAGCGTTAACAACAGACCAGCTCAGCACTCTTGGGGCAGGTGATATTGCTCTGTTTGATGCTGATCAGATAGGTGCATTGACATCTACGCAAATTGGAGTCCTGTCGGCTGCCGCGCTAAACGGTATGGTAACGGCAGGTTTTAATACGCTTTCGACAGCAGTTATTAAGTCCCTTACTTCTGCCCAGATGGAAGGTCTGGACGCAGCCCATGTTGCAGCATTCTCCACAGAGCAGATATCAAAACTGACAGCTGATGCTATCAAAAATCTGACGACAGAGAATATACAGGGTCTTGAAACAGCAGATATAGCACAAATGACAACAGCTCAAATTCAGGCTATTGAAACTGCTGATCTTGCTGTAATGACGAATAGCCAGATCGGTGCTATCTCGACTGCCGGAATAGCCAAGCTTACAACCGACCAGATGGAAGCTTTAACTGCCGATCAGGTCGGTGCATTTACAACAGAGCAGATATCAAAGCTTACAACTCCAAATATCGAAAAGCTCACCACGGCTAATATTATCGGTCTTCAGGCTGAAGATATCGGAAATATGACTACAGCACAGATTCAAGCAATTGAAAGTGCAGACTTCGCACTGTTGACCCCAGATCAGATCGCTGGTCTTACCTCTGAAGCTGTAGCAAAGCTGACGAACGATCAGATAAAGACCATTGGGGCTGACGACGCAACACTCCTTGGTACAAAAATCAGTTCACTTACAGCAGGGCAGATAGTTGATCTGAAAACGGAAGCCTTAAATGCCATGACAACGGAGGCATTCAACGCGCTTTCAACAGCAGCAATTCAAGCGCTGACCTCCAGTCAGGCTGCTGCACTTGATTTTGATCACATCGCAGCATTGTCTACGCAACAGATTTCTAAATTGTCAACGGATGCAATCAAAAATTTGACTGTAGATAACATTGTCGGCATTGAAACGGCAGACGTTGCACAACTTACGACATCGCAGATTCAGGCTATAGAAACAGCTAATCTGGCTGTGATGAGCAATGCTCAGATTGGCGCTTTCTCAACAGCCGCTGTCAGCGTTTTAACTACTGATCAGGTCGAGGCGTTCACAGCTAACCAGATTGGTGCATTTACTACGGAGCAGATATCAAAGCTGAGCACAACGGCAATTCAGCATTTAACTACCGATAATATTATTGGTCTTGAAACCGCTGATATTGCTAGCCTGACAGGATACCAGCTCAAAAATATCGAAAGTGCCGACTTTGCTGTTCTTACCCCTGATCAGATAGCCGCAATAGCAACTGATTTAATAACATCTATTACAGCAGACCAGATTAAAACTCTTGGTGCCGACGCTATCACGGCTCTTGAAGCTATTCAGTCAACAAACATAACCGGTTTAACTACAGCGCAGATTGCCGCTCTAGGGACTGATGCCTTGAATGCTATCAGTACCGCAACATTCAGTGCACTTTCAGATAGTAGCATCCACGCACTGACGGAGTCCCAGATGTCAGGTCTGGATCCTGCTCTGCTGACTGCACTCTCGAGCGGTCAGATTTCACAGCTGACCACATCTGCTATAAAAGGTCTGACAGCAGATAATATTGTTGCAATTGATACGCTTGACATATCCAAGTTGACTACTGCACAGGTTCAGGCAATTGAATCAGCCGATCTTGCCGTTATGACAAATGCGCAGATTGCCGCTATATCTACTGATGGAGTAAAAGCTCTTACAGAGAATCAGATGAAGGCGCTTACGCCAGATCAGGTCGCTGCGTTTACTACGGAGCAGATTTCCAAGCTGACAACAACTGCAATTCAGAATCTGA
Source organism: Desulfuromonadaceae bacterium (assembly GCA_028683855.1). Lineage (GTDB taxonomy): Bacteria > Desulfobacterota > Desulfuromonadia > Geobacterales > Pseudopelobacteraceae > JACRCG01. Next base: position 44,244 of record JAQUHA010000017.1, on the reverse strand, counting down.
CAACTGAAAATATTGTAGGTTTGGGTCTGGATGATATTGCCAAAATGACAACGGCTCAGATAAGGGCAATGGAAAGTGCAGATTTTGCAGCCCTTACACCGGAGCAGATTGCGTCAATGTCATCAGATGGTATATCGGCTCTGACTTCAGAGCAGATATCAACACTCGGAGAAGCAGATTTTGGAGCTATGGGCACTCTGCAGCTGAGTGGCTTTAACACATCGCAGGCAAGTAGTTTTGCAACAGAAGATCTTAATTCAATAAATGTTGAAAACTTTGGTAAAATGTCAACTGCTTTCATAAAGGCTCTTGACGACACACAGATTGCAGGGCTTGATGCTGCACATATCGCGGGATTCTCCAGTGCGCAGGTTGCAGCTCTTACAACAAATGCTATAAAAGCACTGACAACAGCCAATGTTGTTGGTCTTGAGACGGTTGATATTTCGAATATGACAACCAATCAGATCAAGGCGCTTGAAAGTGCGGAACTGGCGGCTCTTAACGCAGACCAAATCGCTGCAATAACATCTGATGGTATCAAGGTAATGACCTCTGATCAGATTAAGGCTCTTGCTGCAGATGATATTGCAGCACTAAGCCCTGAGCAGATAGGGGCTATAAATACAATGGCTATTGCCGGTCTAACAACTGTTGCTGTCAGAGCTCTTGCATCAGAGGATGTAGCCGCTCTCAGTACCGCTCAGGTTGCAGCCCTCTCAACGGAATCAGTAGCTGCGCTTACAGTTGACAATATTCCTGGTCTTACAACAACCGCTATAGGTAAAATGTCTGGAGAGCAGGTGGCAGCTATTGAAACAGCTGACCTCGTTGCAATGACATCTGTACAGGTCGGAGCACTCTCCACCACCGGAATAAGTTCCCTGACATCTGACCAGATTAGAGTGCTTGAAAATGCGGATTTTGACGCAATGACTGCTGCTCAAATTGCAAAAATCAGTACGGAAAATATTGCAGCACTCACCACCAATCAGATTGCAGGACTGAGCAGCGCGAACATTGCTGCAATTACAACAACTCAGATAAGTCATCTGAGTACGGCTGCAATTGCGGCTCTTACGACTGAAAATGTTAAAGGGCTTGAGGTTGCAGATATTAAGAATATGACTGCTGCACAGATTAAGGCTATACAGGCTGATGTGTTGCAACAGCTGGATTCTGCACAGATAGGTGCAATAGCCACAGATGGAATTGCCGGAATGACGACCACTCAGATAGCTGCTCTTGACTCATCGCAGGTGGCTGCTCTCACTACCACTCAGATAAAGGAGCTTACTAACGCTCAGATTGTGGCTCTGACGACTGATAATATTCAAGGTTTGGAAGTAGCAGATATCAAGAAGATGACAGAGGCTCAGATTAGGGTGATTCAGACTGATGATCTGCAGCAGCTTGATTCGGCACAGATCGGTGCCATTACTACAGCAGGAATCGCGAATATGACGCCTGCTCAGATCAGCGCGTTTGATTCATCTCAAATTGCAGCACTTACAACCGCCCAGGTTAAGGCAATGACTAACGCAGAAATAGCTGCCCTGACTACAGATAATATTGCGGGCTTGGGAACTGAAGATGTCAGGGTTATGACAACAACTCAGATTCAGGCGATTGGTACGGATGATCTGCAGCAGCTGACCTCAGTACAGATTGGCGCAATCACCACAGCCGGTATTGCTGCACTACGCCAGAACCAGATTCTTGCGCTTGAATCTGCCGATATTGCAGCTATGGACGCTGCACAACTGAAAGCATTCAACACAGCACAGTTTTCCGGGCTTACGACAGATGCGTTAAATGGATTGGATACTGCCAAACTTGCCGCTCTGACCACAGCAAATATAGCCGCTCTTACATCCGATCAGATAGCAAGTCTTGATTCTGCAGACATTAAAGCTCTTACAAGCACACAGATAAAAGTGTTAAGTACTTCTGCAATAGCTGCTCTAACTACAGCTAACGTAGTCGGGATTGAGACTCTGGATATTACTAAACTGACTACAGCCCAGATAGCAGCTTTTGAAACAGAAGATTTAAAAGCAATGACATCTGATCAGATAAAAGCCTTTACAACGTCAGAGATTGCGGCGTTGACGTCAACACAGATCAAGGGACTTGATAATGAAGATCTGGATGCTCTCAACTCGGCTCAGGTATATGCTCTTAGCGCAAGTACTGTTGCAGCAATGACTACTGCGCAATTGGAAGCAATGTCCGGTGAGTTAGGCTCACTGAATACGGCAGCTTTTGCATCGCTGACTACAGATCAGCTTGTATCGCTTGCTCCGACGGATGAGATAACATCATTGACCTCCGCTCAGATTAAGGCGCTTACAACTGCACAGATCATTGCACTTGAGTCTAATGATTTCGCAGTGATGAATACGGAACAGATTGCAGCTCTTAGCACGACTCAGGTTCGGTCAATGGCAACAGAAGATATCGCAGCGCTTACAACGGAAACGGTTCAAGCTCTCAGCACAGCTGCAATTAAAGCTCTGACCACAGAGCAGATTGTTGCGCTTGACTCGGCAGACTTCACAAATCTCAAAACAAGCCAGCTGGCTGCTCTGACAACTGCTCAGATAAATGCTCTTGAAACAGCGGATGTTGACGCATTGATGCCAACTCAGATGGGTCTGCTGAATACTGCACAGATTCATGCTCTATCAACAGCCGCTATCGAGGCTATGGATGCTCCGCAGTTCCAGGCATTAAGCACTAGGTCGATATCTGTTCTGACTTCCGATCAGATGATTGCGATCGAAACAGCGGACTTGAATCTGTTCGCAACCGAGCAGTTTGCTGCTCTCAATACATCCGCAATAGCGAATCTGACCAGTGATCAGATTGAAAACCTCGACAATTCGCTTATAGCAGCAATTACCTCAACCCAGATAAAGGCAATGGCAACTGAAGATGTCGCGGCTATTTCTTCAGTACAAATTACACACTTGAGTACGGCAGCAATAGCAGCCTTGACAACAGAGCAGTTTGTCGGAATAGCAACCGAAAATCTGGTGGAGCTAACTACGGATCAATTCGCTGCTCTTAGCACGGCAAGTATTGTGAACCTGACCAGCGCTCAGGTTGAAGCTCTTACTGATGGACAGTTGGGAGCTGTTACGGCAATCCAGATCAAGAAAATGGCAACAGATGATATCGAAGCGCTGTCAACCGCACAGATATCAAAGCTTAGTACAGCGGCAATAGCGGCACTTACCACGGATCAGTTTGCTGCCATTGAAACTCAAGATCTGAATGCCATGACAACAGATCAGTTTGCTAAGTTGAGTACGGCAAGTATTGCAAGTCTGACAAGTGATCAGATTCAGAACCTTACTACAGATAAGATTGAAGCGATTACATCAACTCAGATCAAGGCAATGGCAACTGCAGATATAGCAGATCTGAATAAAGTTGTTACTGATCAGATTCAGCATCTTAGCACTGTTGCAATTGCAGCTTTGAAATCGGAGCAGTTTGTTGCGATCGGTACGGAAGCGTTGAATTCATTCACATCGGATCAGTTTGCTGCGCTCTCTACGTCAAGTATTGCAAGTCTGACAAATGAGCAACTCACAAAACTTAGCACTGAAAATATTGAGGCAATAACGACAAGACAGATTAAGGTAATGACAACTGAAGATATTGCAGATCTTGATACAACGCAGATTCAGCATCTTAGCACAGCCGCTATAGCAGCATTGACTACTGAGCAGTTTGCAGCAATTGAAACTCAAGACCTCAATGCCATGACAACAGACCAGTTTGGCGCTCTGAGTACTGCAAGTATTGCGAATATGACAACGGATCAGGCTAAATACCTGAGCACGGAGAATGTCGCTGCAATAACCTCAGCACAGATTAAGGTTATGACTACAGCAGATCTGGCTCAGATGGATACAACGCAGATTAGTGAACTCTCCGCTTCTGCGGTTGGAGCTTTAACAGTCGATCAGGTAAACATTGCCGTCCTTGGAACGGATGATATCGCAAATATGAAAATTACCCAGATATCGGCACTAAGTGCAGCGAATATCGCAGCTCTGGATTCAGCTCAGACAAACGCGATCGCAACGGATGCAATTGAGGCGTTAACTACTTCACAGATCAGGGCGATTGATACGGCTGATTTTGCAGTAATGCTGACGGAGCAGATTGCAGCAATCAGTGATACGAATATTGCGGCACTTACGACGTCACAAATCAATAATATGTCTACAGCACAGGCACACGCTCTTAAAGATAACCAGATCGCAGCACTTACGACAACTCAGGTGGCTTATATTGCATCAGCCACACTGGCAACAATGTCTACGCTTCAGATTGAAGCATTTGAAGCACAGGATATTGCCGCAATGACTTCTGACCAGATTAAGGCATTGACTGTTGGACAGGTTGGTGCTCTTACAGAGGCTCAGATTCAGGCAATTGAAACGGCTGATTTAGCAGTAATGCTTACCGATCGTCTAAATGTTCTTAATGCAAGTCAGGTTGCAGCTTTGACTCCAGAACAAGTAGCTGCATTGACAACCGGGCAGTTGAGCAATATGGCTGAAATACCTAATATCACACTGTTGTCCACAACTCAGGTTCAGGCTCTTTCTACGCTCCAGATTGATGGATTAACTGCTGATCAGGTAAATGCTTTCTCGGTGGATCAGATAGCTGCGATAACGACTGTACAGTCACCGCATCTGACGGTTGATAATATTATGACTCTGAGCCAGGAGCAGGTGGCAGCACTTACTACGCAGGCATTGGATGCTATGGACGATACCCAAATTCAGGCTTTTGAGACTCCAGACATCGCTGCTATGACAACGGCGCAGATACAATCTCTGAATGCCTCCCATATCGCTGCATTGACGCCGGATCAGTTCGCAGCCTTAACAGTTGAAGACATCTCAATACTGACATCTGCACAGGTAGATGTGCTGACAGTTGATCAGATGACGGCTCTTACGCCTGATCAGATTACAGCAATTGTAACTGAAAATCTGGTTGTACTTGATTCTGCACAGATACGAGCTATTGAGGTTCCGGATCTTCAGCTCCTGACTCAGGATCAGATTGCAGCTCTCACCTCTGTACAGATACGCGCATTGACAGATGAGCAGACTACATCACTGACGGCGGACCAGATAGTTGCTCTTACAACTGCTCAGGTTTCGCATCTGACTGATAATCAGATCGCTATTCTGACAACAGCACAGTATTCGGCAATGGAGGCTGCAGATATCGCTGCAATAGCAACAGATCAGATAAAGTACATGGAGTTGGAAGACCTTGCTGCTATAAAAGGGGCTTGGAATGAGAATGCATTTACGATGGAACAGAGAGATGCAATGAGTGTTGATCAGCAGCTGGCTGCCGGAGTTCTTGCAAGTCCAATTATTCTCGATCTTGATGGTAATGGTGTGCAGACTACCACTCTGGCAGATGGCGTTGCTTTTGACATAACAGCCAACGGTGAACTTGATAAGGTCGCCTGGGTTGCCGGAAACGACGGCTTCCTTGTTAGAGATATCAATAATGACGACATCATAAACAATGGCAGTGAGTTGTTTGGTACTGCAACAAAGCTTGCTTCAGGTGAACAGGCAGCTGACGGTTTCGCGGCGCTTAGTGAAATGGATACCAACCATGACGGTATCATCAATGTTGCAGACACTAATTTTGCCGATCTTAAGGTATGGCTTGACGGCAATCATGATGGAATCACACAGGCAGGCGAACTGCAGTCTCTGCAGTCACTTGATATTGCACAGCTCAACCTCAATGCAACCCAGACAGCAGTTAATAATAATGATAACTGGATATTCCTGGATTCAACATATACATCAACTGATGGAACAGCTCATCAGATGGCTGATGTATGGTTCCAGAAGGGAGAGATATCTGATGTAACTGCTCTGACAACCGGTGATATTGCTGCGCTGTCGCAGGATCAGGTTAAAGCTTTAACAGGCGATGATATTGCGGCACTTCATAATCTTGGTAAAGATGACGCCTTTACCAATCAGCAGCTTCAGACTATAGCCAAGCCACATCTGCTGCAGAGCGGTGATGATGTCCTCTTCTCGGGTAATGTAGATGTACAGACAAATGTGCTTGCCGGAACAGATCATCTGCAGATGATAGTCACCGCAGTTGATGATACTGCAAGCGTCGAGATGATTGGCAGCCATGGTGACTGGAAAGATGTTGGAAGTATGCTGGTAAATGGAGTTGAGTCTCATGTCTACAACAACGGGACGGCAGAAATTCTTGTACAGGGGCATGTAGCAACAACAATAAAAGATCTGCAGATCGGTTAATAGATGAATATATAAAACTGGTTCAGGCGCCGGGTCTCTTCCGAGATCCGGCGTTTATTTTTTTCGCAGATTGTTGATTTTTTCAGGTTGCTCGGCTAATGTGCAAATCAATTTAAGTACTGCTTAGGTTATATGATTCTGATCGTGTAACCGTTTTGGTATGGGGGGATAATGTCTGAACTTAGATGGGATCCAATAAAACTTCACTGGGTAATTATTGCAATAGAACGGGGTCGTCGCCCGCGCGATTTTATGGTAGAGCCTGAAAAAACAGCTATGACATCATGCCCATTCTGCTATGGTAATGAAGATAAAACACCACCGGAAATCTTTGCTGTCCGTCCTGCCGGAGAGCCAAATTCGCCAAATTGGCGCGTCAGAGTGATTCCTAATAAATACCCGGCCTTAAGGGTAGAGGGCGAACTTAACAATCATGGTTACGGAATGTACGATGTTATGAATGGGATTGGTGCTCACGAAGTAATTATCGAAACTCCTGATCACAATCGTACTCTTGCGGATATGACCGTAAACGAGGTGAATGATGTGCTGATTGCATATCGGCACCGTTATCTGGATCTGCGGAAAGATATACGTTTTCGATATATGGTGCTCTTCAAAAATCATGGAACCCGAGCCGGTGCATCTCTTGAACATTCTCATAGTCAGCTTATCGCAGTGCCGCTTTTACCGCCAGTTGCCTCTACCCAGTTGAAAGTTGCCCGCAATTATTTCATCGATAAGGAGAGGTGTGTCTTCTGCGATCTGATAAGTTTTGAACTTAAAGAGGGTGTACGGGTTGTAAAAGAGTTCTCAAATTTCGTAACTCTTACGCCTTACGCTTCTAGCTCGCCATTTGAGTTGCGCCTCTATCCCAAACGACATAGCCATGACTTTGCATTAATGGATGATGCACAACTGTCTGAGCTGGCAGTAGCAATGAAGGATATGCTGCTCAGGGTTAAAACGGTTTTGCGCGATGCTCCGTACAATTTTATTCTCCATAATGCTCCGCCAACCCATAATCGTCCAGGAAAGCCCAATCACTGGAACTCTCTGGAATATGACTACCACTGGCATATTGAGCTGGTGCCGCGTCTGACTCAAGTAGCCGGTTTTGAATGGGGTACAGGATTTTATATAAATCCCACCTCGCCAGAAGATGCGGCACAGTTTCTGAGAGAAGCGGATGTCTGACATTAAGGGTAAACTGAATCAGCTTTACGCAAACCGTTCTTTAGATTATTTGTCTAATGATCCTCTCTCATTTTGTCATCGCTATAGTAATCAGGCTGATCAGGAAATTGCGGCTATTATAGCCTCATCGTTTGCATACGGCAACGTCAAGATAATATTGAGAACATTGGATAAAATATTTGCAGAACTAGGCGCCTCACCGGTTAAGTACATTGAATCATTTGATCCTAAAAAAGGATTAAAGACATTTTCCGGTTTTAAACACAGATTTAATGACGGTCGTGATCTTTGCGCCCTCTTAGCTGCAATTAAACAGATGATTGAGAGGAAGGGGAGTATACAGTCATTTTTCATGCAGGGTCATAGCCCGAAAGATAATGATGTTAGCAACTCACTGAACAGTTATATAACAGGGATTATGCAGCTTGAATACAGTGATATATTCGGAGGTGAAAATATTCCCGCAGATTCATATTTCAGTTTTCTTTTTCCTTCACCATCCACCGGAAGTGCCTGCAAAAGGCTCTGTATGATGTTGCGCTGGCTTGTCCGCCCTGCAGACGGCATAGACCTCGGAATCTGGAAAGGGATATCTCCGGCTCAGTTGATTATACCTGTTGACACGCATATTAGCCGCATCAGTCGTTATCTCGGGTTTACAGAAAGAAAAAGTGCCGACTGGCGTATGGCTCAGGAGATTACTGCAACTCTAAAGGGTATTGATCCTGATGATCCGGTAAAGTATGACTTTGCACTTGCTCATTTAGGTATCAGCGCAGGTTGCGATGGGACAAATCTGGATCTATGCGAATCCTGCTCAATTGCCTCGGTCTGTAAACAGTCACGCAAACGCTGGAAATGACTGAATGTAATAATTTGACACACTACACCCTTTCTGATATAGGACTACTGTTGTTTCAAGTAGTTCCGTGAATAGATGTCCTAATCCACCACTATCCAGGAGTCTCAGATGATAATCAAATGCGAAAAATGTCAGACAAAATTTCGACTTGATGATTCCAAGGTTACAGATAGGGGGGTAAAGGTTCGTTGTACCAAGTGTAAAGAGGTCTTTACAGTTCATAAAGAAGACCAGGAGGATTTACTCACCCCCGTTAATCAAGAGACCGAATCACCTGATAACGGTTCGTTTTCAATCCCTTCAGCTAACAACTCTCAGCCTGCAAGAGAAGAGCAGATAGCTTTTACGGATACACCCGAGCAAACATCACCTTATATTGATAAACCTTTATTTGAGGATTCTTCGCCGACTGCAGCATCCGATTTCGATACATCGGCGTTTGATGGTTCGGCAATCTCATTTGAATCAGACGAAGGAGCAGGGAGCAATACTTTTAATGTTGCAGAAAATTCGAATGAACCGGTAGCGGGTGAGGTTGATTTCTCAGGTTTTGATTTTGGCGAAAGCAGAACCGAACTTGATTCAACTCCGCAATCCTCGCTCTCTCTGGACGACTTTATAGGAACTTCTCCAACTACGGTTACGGAAACAGTTACAAAGGATATTCCACAGGGGCTTGATTTCTCAGATGACGATATGTTTGGTGCAGTCGTAGAGAGTGTGCCGGCGGAAAACTCTGAAGATACAATCACTTTTGACTTTGAAGGCGACAGTTTCGCTGAATCAATGGATGTCGGCGGACAGGATTCAGACAGCAAAAGCGACAGCATATATTCTTTAGACTCTCCTGGTGATATGCCGTTTAATCTTGGGGAGATAGATTTCGGTGAGGAATTGACCTCAGTTGCGGTACAACAGGTCAATCCAGATGATCTTAAGCCTTCTCAGGAAATTCTTTTTGCCCCAATTGCAGAAGCTCAGGTTAAGGCTAAATCTTTAGTCGGAGAACCTGAAAAAATAGTGGTTGACGAGATGCAGCAGGAAGAGTTACCCCCGCTTTCAATCTCTTCGCGTCGCAAAAAGAGTTCTTCGTTTGTTGTACTGATCGGTGTTGTAGTTTTACTGGCGCTTGCCACAGCCTCTTATTTTGGCTTTACGTCGCGTTCAACCATAGAGAAAGCAGCGGTGTCTGAGAGCGGAAAGATCGGTGTTCGCGGAGTTACTGCTGCATATATTGAAAATGAACAGGTTGGAGAGCTTCTCGTTGTTTCAGGTGAAGCGATTAATGAATATCAAAAACCGCGTGCAGCACTCCAGGTGAAAGTTACAGTTTTAGATGCAAGCGGGAAAGTAGTGGCTACAAAAAATGCTTACAGCGGAAATCCTTTGACTGAAGAACAGCTAGAGGAGATGTCGCTTGATAAAATTGAGGCAGCTATGGCTAACCAGTTTGGTGATTCTTTGGCAAATATGGAGGTAGCTCCGGGTAAAACCATCCCATTTATTGTTGTACTTTCAAACTTGCCTGAAAACGCTAAAGATTTCAGCGTAGAGTCTGCCGGTTCAACAGTAGCGGCTGCAAAGCAGTAGAAATAACCGGGGACAGCTCCGAACGTGTAATAAAAAAAGGCTGATGACATTTTGTCATCAGCCTTAATAATAAATGAGGTTGAGTACTAGTACTATATAATTTCAACTAATCTGATGGCAAAATTCAGATCTCTGCCAGCCAAAGGGTGATTCGCATCGAGAGTAATGGTAGTATCACTAACCTCTGTTACAATCACTGGAAGCGGTGTGCCGTCTTCCAGCAACACTTCCATCTGATGTCCAGGTTCAGGTTTTATGTCTGATGGTATTTCGCTCCTCTCAATAACAGCTATCATCTCGTTCGCACGCTGACCGTAAGCATCGTCAGCTGGAATAGAAACAGAAATGCTCTGACCTGGTTCAAGACCGATAACTGCCGCCTCAAACTTCGGTATCAGCTGCCCTGCGCCGATAACAAACTCCAACGGTTCGTCAGCAGGCTCGCTGCTGCATCCACAGCCACTCTTTTCCCCCTGGCTTCGACAGCCGCATCCACTATCAAGGGGATGTAATTTAGATTTAGGTTCAGAAGAATCAAAAACTGACCCATCCTCAAGTGTCCCCGTATAATGCACTCTTACTTTATCTCCGGTTTTAGCTTGTGCCATATCTTTTAAGACCTTTCTTTGTTTGGATTTGAATCAGATCTCTTCCTCGTTAATAAGTTGTTTACTGAAGCTGTCAAGCAGTCCCTTAAAGCTCAGTTCAAACTGTATCTTCTGTCTTCTGATGTCTTCAATCCGTGCCTTTAAATCTCCTAGTTGGCGCTCCGCATCAACTATAATCCGCTCCCCCTTTATCTCAGCTTCAGAAACAATCAGCTCAGCTTCCTTTCGGGCATTAGACTTCATCTCTTCGATTACACGTTGAGCTGAAAGCAGTGTTTCACGAAGCTCACGCTCCTTCTCTGCCATATCCAGCGTATCACGGTTCTGTCGTGCCTGCTGCTCTCTAAGCTGGTCGTTCTCGCGAATAAGACTTTCCATTTCACCTGCAACACCCTGTAAAAAGGCATCCACATCTTCCGGATCAAGTCCCCTGAATGTTTTTACCTTGAATTGCTGCTGCTGTATGTCGAGAGGAGATATATTCATCAAAAGTATCCTTGTAGCTGTTACTCAGTAAAATCAAAATATTAATATGTCATTAAGAATGCAGTTTTACTGTGCCGACATCTTCATATAACATTCTGCTCTATATAATGAGGCGTCTGCAGCAAGTGGAGATCTGGAGTTCTCTGCAATATAACGATCAAGGAGTTTAAGTGCGGTCGAGCAGTCGTCTTTGCGATAGGCTTTTACTGCAGACTCAAAGAGCTGCTTCCCATCATTTGCGGGTGCAGAGTCAGTTTGATTGGCGGTTTTCACAATTTCTTCACTCTTTGCGTGAATGACAGGTATAGCGGATTGGACAGTATTTCGGCTTTTTCTGCTGAGTAGTGCTGTTTTGTTTTTCAAAGGTTTGGACTGTTTACGTTTGGATCCGAGTGTCTGCAGATCGCTCAATGAAAGCTCAATATTGTTCGTAGTTTCTGTAGTAGCGGGAGCTTTCTTCGTATGCTTTACGGCTTTTACCGGTCCGCTCTTTTTAACAGGTTCTGAAACGGCAGTAGTGCTCCTGGTGACAGGAACTTTAAGGGAACTGCCCGGATAAATCATATTTGGATTGGAAATAGAGTTAAAGAGAAGAATCTGTGGAAAATACATTCCATGTCCGCTGAATTTACGGGAGATATCATACAAAGTATCCCCTTTTTTAATCTCTATTTTTTGAACCAATATCCCATCCTGCGAAGAAGAACGCTGTTTTGAGGAGACCGGTTCAGGGGTGTAAAGGAGATAATCCTCGGCAAAAGCGGTCTGAGTAAAAGAAATTATTATTGCTATTAAGACTATGTAGAAGCCGAATGGACTCATATTAATATTTGTTCCCCAATTGATCTTCATAAGTAAGAACATTCTTTACCTGAATTGCAGTACCGACACCGGTAACCGGTTTAACTCTGAAGGAAACTCTTATTACCCTTTTCTCTGAAGCTCCCACTTCCTTAAAGCGCCAGATGACACTTCCGTTCTGGATAGTTGTATTAGCAGGTTCAGCGGCAATAAGCTCAAGCTGCTCAGGCCAGGCGCTCTGCAGTTCAACTATTCTGGCAAGATTTGAGCCGTTATTTACAATCGTCAACTCAAACGACGCCACGTCTCCAGGTTTAAGACGCCCATCATGTCCAGCCATAAGCATTTTAAGAACAGGTCTTGAGTAGAACAGTTGAGTCGAGCCTGATGCAGAACTGTTGACATCACCTTCCGAGACGAATGAAACTTTTACGCTCCCTTTACTTCCGTCAGTTGCATCGCGAGGTGTATTTATCTTTACTACAATGCTTGCCTCTTCGCGAGGAGCTAATGGACCGATCTCGTTGATTACAGGCTCACTTGTCTGTTGAATCCCGTCACGGTTCATATCGTTGAATACTATAGCGTCCTGAGCTCCGGTTACGTTTGAAGTGATACTGAATTTCTCCCGCACATTGCCGTTGTTGGTTACAACAAAAGGCACAGTAATCGTTTGACCGGGAACAGCCAATACTTTTTCTGAACCAGACCTCACCATTATACCGTGTTGTGATTCAACATAAGCCATGTTTGATACAAACGATGCATTTGTATTCAGCTGACTGTTAATCAACTCAGCCCGTGTAGAAAGTTCCTGACCGGCAAGTGAGTCGTTCTTTAACCGGAAGGCTACACTGAACTCTCTGCTCTCGCCGGATTTAACCTGTAAACCGTCAAAGACCAGAGCAGAGTTCATTTCCTGTTTAAAGCCTGCTTCAGCGTAATCAAGCGGTTCAAACTGTGGTGGGTAGCTTAAACGGAACTTTACATTTTGTGCGGTAGTAGATCCGACATTCAGCACAGCGATCCGATAGCTGACCTTTTCTCCAGGTAGAAGTTTGCTCTTTTCTGTTCTGAGTACTGCACGAAGGAGAGGCGCGGAAGCAACAAGCGCAATTTCACGTGATTGTGAGGCTTCAGCCATAAGTCGCGACGCTGTTTTTACAGGGTGAGTGATTCTGAGACCATCAATGCTCTCAGGTGGTATAACAAGATCAATAACCCCTCTGAATGTCTCGCCGGGCCCAAGCAGAGGTGTCTCGCTTATAGTTATTGACGGTTCAGCCGCTGAAGCGAAACGTGCTTTGAAAGATGCAGGGAAGGCGGATTCGATACTGAAGGAGTCACTTCCGTTACCCCTGTTGATTATTTCAAATGGAACAGAAACCGGCTGCCCGACTATAAAGGCATCGGGGTGGCTTAGAAGATTAAATTCAAAGCCTGCAAACTGTGCAACCTCCAACCTTAGAATCTGGGCATTTTCAGGGAGTGCTTCCTCAAGAACAGCTGGAGGCAGTGCTACTGCAACTCCCATTTCACGGAGTTTTGCAGCTGCAGTAGCTGCAGCGGCGGATGTTGGGAATTTATCTATAATCGATTTGTATTGGCTGATAGCCCTCTCGCGATATTCAAGCTTTGTCGCTCTGCTCTTTTCTTCAGCGCGTTTCTGCTCTGCGAGGCGTAACTCTTCAGCCTTAAGAGCTGATAAACGGGTTTTCTCTTCTTCTTTTGCAATCAGTTCTGCAGCTTTGCGATCTTCTTCAGCCTTGAGAGAAGCAAGTCTGGCAGCATCAGCAACGGCTGCAGCCCGTTTTGCATCTTCCGCTTTTGCAAGAGCTGTCTGTTCGCGCTCAGCTTTTTGTGAAGCAAGCCGGGCAGTTTCATCGTCAGCGGCAGCCCGTAAGAATTCCTCTTCTTTTGCAGCTGCAATTCGAGCCTCTTCAGCCTTTGCAGCAGCTATGCGCTGCAGCTCGGCATTTTCAGCAGTTCTGCGCGTCTCTTCAGCTTTAATTGATGCAGCTTTCTCCCGCTCCCTTTCCAGGCGAGTCGTATTTTCTGCTACGCGCTCCTGTTCATTTTTAAGAGTGGCCAGTCGCTCGTCCTCTTTTTTGGCAGCGGCAGCCCGTTCTTCGGCATCTTTAAGAGCGTCAACTCTGGCTGCTTCGGCGGCAGCGGCAGCAATTCGCTCTTCCTCAGCTTTTACGAGAGCAATACGCTCCTGTTCAGCTTTTACAGCCGCTATCCGCTGAAGCTCTTTTTTCTCGGCTGCGGCATTTTCTTCAAGCTGTTTAAGGGCAGCAACACGAGCTGTCTCAGCGGCAGCTGCAGCGCGTTTCGCCTCCTCAGCCTTTTCGGCAGCAATCCGCTCTTTTTCGGCTTTAGCCTTTTTAGCAGCCAGTCGATCAGGCTGTTTAGCCGGTGGAGTCCCTACTGAAAGCTTCTCACCCTTTTCAAAACGAGCTGTCAGATCAAGAAGTTCATCTTCAACTGTACTTTTAAGCGGATTGTCTGGATATTCTTTAGAAAACTGCGAGAGATAGCGGGCGGCTTCCTGTTGGTTGCCGGCTTTGTAGTAGGATCTTGAAAGCCAGAACATTGCCATGTCTCTGAGCGGTGTATCGGGGTATTTTTCAAGGACCTCATTCATTTTTTCAATGGATGAAGCATAATCCTTCTGCTGGTATGCGTTGAAACCGGCAATAAAAACCTGAGAATCCTCAGTTTCCTGGGCAAAAGCAGGGGGTATTATCAAAGATGAAATTATGACTAGAGTGATCAGTGTCCGGAGAAGAATGTTGCGGCATAATTTCAGTAATATCACGTTAGTAGACCTCTTTGGCCGACTATACAGATGGCGGCACTCGAAGAGCAGATATATTCTGCAGGTAAAATGCCTTTTAAGTAGCACCTCTTACCGTCATTGTCAACGAAAGAAACGGTATGTCAGCACGTTAGCAACCTTTATCAGGCGCTCTGTTAAAGCGGTTAAAAAGCAAAAAACAGAGCGCCCGGTAATCAGCGGATGCTATCTTCCGGATAAGCACCGATTTTATGAATTGAAAGGTCAGCCCCGTTGAATTCGTCCTCCTGATCAAGTCTGATTCCGACGGTTTTATTTAGAACCATATAGACGATAAAACTGCTTGCCAGCGCAAATATTACGGCAAATAAACTGCCGGTCAGTTGTGATGCGAAGCTGACACCGCCAACTCCTCCCAGGAACTTCTGTCCAAATATGCCAGCCGCAATCCCACCCCATGTGCCGGTGATTCCATGAAGCGGCCATACTCCGAGTACATCATCGATTTTCATTTTTTCCTGCTCTATATGAAACCCGTAAACAAAAAGTACGGACGCAATACAGCCAACCACGAAAGCACCAAGCGGGTGCATTATGTCGCTTCCGGCACAGACAGCAATAAGCCCTGCCAATGCGCCGTTGTGGATAAAACCGGGATCATTTCTACCGGCGACCAGCGCAGCAAGAACACCTCCAACCATAGCCATAAGTGAATTGACGGCTACAAGCCCTGAAATCTTCTCAAGACTCCCTGCACTCATAACATTAAATCCGAACCAGCCTACAGCCAGAACCCAAGAGCCAAGAGCAAGAAACGGTATGTTACTTACCAGTATCGGATGGGATTTGCCACGGACGAAGCGACCCATACGGGGACCGAGGATTATTATTGCAGGTAGTGCTATCCACCCCCCAATGGAATGAACAACAACAGAGCCGGCATAATCATGAAACTCTGCTCCGCCGATGGATTTAAAATATGCCTGCAGCTGTGAAGAGTTCTGTCCCCATATCAGTGATTCAAAGAAAGGGTATGATAGACCGGCAAAAATTGCACCCGCAGTAACCTGTGGCCAGAACTTGGCGCGTTCAGCGATGCCGCCGGAGATGATAGCAGGGATGCAGGCAGAAAAACAGAGAAGGAAGAAAAAATGAACAAGGTCATACCCTTGCGTAGCTCCGAGAAGCTCTTCAGCAGGTTTTAAAAATGATATTCCGTAAGCGATCGGAAAGCCTATTACAAAGTAAACCACTGTTGAAACAGACCAGTCGGTAAGAATTTTGACCAACGCATTTACCTGGTTCTTTTTGCGTACAGTACCAACTTCAAGAAAGGCAAAGCCCGCATGCATAGCAAAAACCATTACTGCGCCCAACAGAAGAAAAAGTACATCGCTGCTGCTTTTCAGTCCTGTCATCATTGACACGCTGTCCATATAGAAATACCTCCACTGTTTTCTATCGCCCCTTCTTTGGGGTTTTTGCTAAAGAGCAAGAATATAGCCAAATATGACGTGCCGAACAACTAGCTGTAATTGCTGCAATTATTCTTTGTTGAAAAGTTTGTGCTGCCTTTTTAATTTGCACCTGCCTTATAAATGGGCATTAAATGCCTCTTCACATTGAAGATTCAAACAGGTAGGATTAAGAACATGACTCTTGAAGAAAAAGTACGACAGTTTTCCACATCACCCGGCGTTTATCAGATGCGGGATGCCGATGGAGTAATAATATATATCGGCAAGGCTCGTAATTTGCGCCAGCGGGTACGCTCATATTTCAACTCCTCCGGTGACTCCAGATATCATGTAAAATTTCTGATGGCTAAGGTTGGAGATATAGACATTCTGCTGACTGATACAGAAAAGGAGGCGCTGCTTCTTGAAAACACTCTTATTAAGCAGCATCGCCCACGATATAATCTTAACCTTAAAGATGATAAGACATATTTTTCGCTGAGAATTGATCCAGATGAAGCATTTCCCCGCTTTACAGTTGTACGGAGACGCCCGAAAGACGGCGCCCTGTATTTCGGTCCATATTCATCCGGTATGTCAGCCAGAGATGTACTCCATCAGATTACCAGAATGTTTCCGCTGAGGCACTATCCACTCTCAACCTGTATGTCTCGTAAACGCACCTGTCTGTACTACCAGATAGGTCAATGCTCCGGTCCATGCCAGAAGCTTATAACTGCTGAAGCCTACACTGCTTTGGTTAATGGTGCTGTTCTCTTTCTCGAGGGTAAAGGGCGAATCCTTGTAAGCGAATTGAGGCGGCGTATGCTTGATGCTTCATCTCGTGAGCTTTATGAAGAGGCGGCAAGATGGCGGAATCTTCTTCGTTCGATTGAGGTAACGGTAGAGAAACAGAAGGTTGTGCTGCGGGATGGAAATAGCGACGTAATTGGATACTGCAGAAACAATAGTTGTGTAGATATTGTTATTTTGTTTATTCGCTCCGGAGTTCTTTCAGGAAGTCGTCACTTTACTTTCGCCTGGGAACTTGATGATGCCGCTGCATTATCAGCATTTCTGCAGCAGTATTACTCCGAAACATCTTATATACCTGAAGAGATTATGCTTCCGTTTGAAATAGAAGATCGTAAGGAACAGTCAAATCTCCTAAGTGAGTTGAAAAACGGCGCTGTTTCCCTCCATCTTCCAATAAAAGGAACAAAGCGTGAACTGGTGGAAATGGCAGTAAAGAACGCATTTTCAATGGCGCGTGAACTGGTGGAGAAAGAGGCTGCCTCCGAAACAGTTCTGGAAGAGCTTTACAGGCGTCTGGATCTTTCAAGGATTCCACGGCGTATAGAGTGCTACGATATCTCCACAATTCAGGGTCGATTTTCAGTTGGTAGCGGCATTGTTTTTAGTATGGGGAGAGCAGATACAGCCAGATATCGCCGCTATCGTATACGCTCAGTTGCGGGGCAGGACGATTTTGCAATGTTGAGGGAGGTTTTTGTCCGTCGCTTCAGTACGGAAAATATAGAAAAAGATGGGCTGCCTGATCTTGTTATAGTCGATGGCGGAATTGGTCAACTGAATGCCGTTAGGGGTATTCTGTCGGAACTCTCTCTTGAGGGGGGGGTTGATCTTATTTCTCTGGCTAAAAGCCGGGTGCTGCAGGCTGATTCAACATCCGTTGTTAGAAAAAGTGATGAGCGCGTATTTTTGCCGGGGAGGAAAAATCCGGTCATTTTACGTCAAAATTCAAAGCCGCTTCTTCTACTGTCGGCTATCCGTGATGAGGCGCACAGGTTTGCAATAACCTATCACAGAAAGCTTCGCGGGAAAGAGGGGATATCAACTGCGCTCGAAAATATTGAAGGGATCGGTCCTAAGCGGCGAAACGCCTTGTTAAAACATTTCGGCAGCCTGCAGCATTTGAAAGAGGTGACTCTGGAAGATATAGCGGCAGTCAAAGAGATGAATTATAAAACCGCTGAGGCTGTTTACATAGCGTTGCGAGGGTGAACCAACTCGATTCCGATATTTAATTGCCGGTTTTCTGCTCTGCCTCTTTTATTGACAGTGAGATGCGTTTCCTCTCAGGATCCGCAGTCAGCACTTTAACATTAACGACCTGTCCAGCCTTTACGGCATCATTCGGGTCTTTTATATAACGATTTGCCAGATGACTGATATGTACCAGTCCATCCTGATGAACACCTATATCCACAAAAGCGCCAAAAGCAGTAACATTTGTAACAATACCCTGCAGCGTCATTCCCCGCTCAAGATCGCCGATTGTCCGGATGTCGTCTCTGAAAGATGCAGTCTGAAATCGGCTGCGTGGATCCCTCCCCGGTTTTTTAAGCTCTTCCATGATGTCTTTCAATGTCGGTAAACCAATATTTTGTGTCACATATCTTTTCAAATCAATCCTGCCCGTCAGGGATGAATCCTTAAGTAGATCATCTATTGTCACCCCCAGATCCGATGCCATTAACTCTATCACTTCATAACGTTCGGGATGAACGGCAGAGTTGTCCAGCGGATTTGCAGCACCTCTGATTCGTAGAAAACCTGCAGACTGCTCAAAAGATTTGGCACCAAATCGTGGCACTTTCATCAGCTCTTTGCGGGAACTAAATGAACCATGTTCATCTCTGTAACGGGTTATAGCTTTGGCAAGCGTCGGTCCGACCCCGGAAACGTAGGACAACAGAGCCCAGGATGCGGTATTTAAATCAACCCCCACGTAGTTGACAGCGGACTCTACAACAGCATCCAGTGATTTTTTGAGCATATTCTGGTTGACATCATGCTGGTACTGACCGACTCCGATGCTTTTGGGATCTACCTTTACCAACTCTCCAAGGGGGTCCTGCAGACGTCTTGCGATTGAAATTGCACCACGGACAGTAAGGTCCATATCAGGAAACTCTTCGCGAGCAATGTCTGATGCGGAGTAAATACTCGCGCCAGACTCGCTTACTGAAACAACCGGTATATCAAGGCCCTTTTCGGCAAGAGTTTCTCTGGCAAAAAGTTCCATCTCACGACTTGCTGTGCCGTTGCCGATGGCAATCATCTCTATTTTATTAGACTCGGCAACTCTGAGAAAATCATGTTTTGCCTGCGGAACCCTCCCCTCGCCGATATGTGGATAGACGGTTATATGCTCAAGAAAACGACCTGTTTCATCTACAACTGCCAACTTTGAACCGGTACGGAAGCCGGGGTCAATACCCATTACCCTCCTGCCTCCTGCCGGAGGTGCAAGAAGCAGTTCACGAAGATTGCGCGTAAACACAGCAATAGCTGTAGCATCAGCAGCTTCCTTGCTTTCAAGTCTTAACTCGACTTCAATTGATGGGGCGATCAGCCTTTTGTATGCATCCGTCGCAACTTGCTCAAGCAGTGGAGAAAATATGCTCGAACGAATAATAAGGTGAGCCTTAAGAGCAGACAAAATAAGTTCCACCGGTGCTGATATAGCCAAATAGAGAACTTCTTCCTTTTCTCCCCGTCGCATTGCAAGCATACGATGTGACGGGGTAGACTTCAGGAGCTCCTGGAAATCGTAATACATCTCATATTTGGTCAGCTGCTCCTTATAATCTGCAGCTACTCTGGAGGTCATCATTCCATGCTCTTTGGTGAGTTTTCTTACAGCACCCCTAGCCTCAGCGTTGTCTGAAAGCCGTTCAGCAAGAATATGCCCGGCTCCTTCAACTGCGGCGGCAGCATCCGCAATTTCCTTATCAGGGGCGACGAACTGTTTTGCCACATCCTCCGGATTTCCGGTGAGCAGCTCCTGTGCGGCAATAATGTCAGCCAGAGGTTCCAAGCCCCGCTCTTTTGCAATAGTTGCTTTAGTGCGCCGTTTTGGTTTGTACGGCAGATAAAGATCTTCAAGCTCGGTTTTCTGACTGGTTGACTCTATAAGCTCCCGCAGCTCAGGAGTAAGTTTCCCCTGCTCCTCAATGGTCTTAAGTACAGTGAACTTACGCTCTTCGAGCTCACAGAAATAGCTTAGAAGATCTTCCACCGTGCGGATCTGTACTTCATCAAGCTCCCCCGTGACCTCCTTTCTGTATCTTGCAATAAAAGGGATTGTCCCCCCGTCAAACAGAAGCCCGACAGTATTCTCAAGTTGGTCAGGTCTAAGTGACGTTTTATCGGCTAAGTATTTGATTAATTTTCCCTTTTGTGAGTCAGCCAGCTTCATTTATTCTCCCGTTCCTGATTTTAATTGCTAATTTATCAGTTTGACATATCTTCAAGTTCGTATGAGTATGCTCTCTTCACTACTGAAGTCGCATCTTAATATAAACAGTTATGAATTGGTAGGAGCAACCTTTTATGAATTACAAACCCTTAAAGCTTACTCAAACAGTTAGAGGCTCAGGTTGTGCGGCAAAACTGGCACCGGGTATCCTGCATAAGGCTCTCTGCGGTCTTGATCTGCCTGTTGATTCCAATCTGCTGATTGGTCTTGAGAATCCGGATGACGCTGGAATTTACAAGGTGTCAGACGACCTTGCTCTGGTACAGACGCTTGATTTCTTCCCTCCAATGGTTGATGATCCGTTTCGATTCGGTCAAATAGCTGCAGCCAATGCTCTAAGCGATATTTATGCTATGGGGGGCACTCCAAAGACTGCAATGAATATTGTTGCATTCCCTTCAAGCAGCATGGACATCTCCGTCCTTCGAAGCATTATTGAGGGGGGGCTTAGTAAGATGCGCGAGGCTGGAGTAGTACTGGTCGGTGGTCATACTGTCGAGGATAGCGAACTTAAGTATGGCCTTTCAGTTACCGGATACATCGATCCTCATAGGATACTTGCCAAAAGAAGTCTGCAGGTTGGGGATCGTCTGATTCTCACAAAACCGCTGGGGACCGGAATCGTAACAACTGCAATTAAGGCGGGGTTTGCAGATGAAGAACTGACGGAGAGAGTTACAGAGGCAATGGCAACCTTAAACAGAGAAGCTGCTGTTGTAATGGCTGATTTCTCAGTACACGCCTGTACCGACGTTACAGGTTTCGGTTTTCTCGGACATCTTGCTGAGATGGTCGTAGATTCTGGTTGCGGTGTATGTATTAATGCGTCAGCAGTTCCTGTCTATAAGGAGGCCGTAGAGTGGGCGTCTATGGGGCTTATACCGGCAGGAGCTTATAATAACAGAGATTTTCGCGGTACGTTTGTGCAGTTCTCTGCAACAGTCCCGCAAAAAATTCAGGATATACTCTTTGACCCGCAAACTTCCGGTGGTCTCCTTATCGCTGTTTCTGAAGAAGAGTCGGAAAAGCTTCTTACAGCTCTTCAAATGAGAGGCATCAAGCCAGCATCAGTTGTAGGTGAGGTCGTTGCCTCGCCGATAGATATGATTATTGTAAATTAGGTGAACCTATGGATAATGAAAGGAACTTTCAAATGGCAAATGAACTGGACTGTCGTGGTATGAACTGTCCTGCACCGGTGCTGCAGGTAAGAAATACTCTTGAAAAGGGGGCGCTTGCCTCTCTGACCGTACTGCTTGATAACGAGGCTGCCCGTCAGAATGTATGCCGTTTTCTTGAAAACCAGAATTATGAAGTATCGTCTGAAAAGTCGGGCGACGAATATCGCGTTTTTGCCAATCGTGGTGATCTGCCGAAAGAGACAGCTGCAGTGCCCTCAATTTCTCCGATAAATAAAAGAGGAGATGCAAAAAGGAAGATAATGGTTCTGGTTACCGGAATTTATATGGGGCATGGCGATGACGGTCTGGGTGATATGCTTATGTTCAACTTTCTCAAAACTCTCAAAGAGATGGGGGGAGAACTCTGGCGACTCTCATTTGTAAACAGCGGAGTAACTTTCACCGTGGAGGGTTCTGAAGCTGTTCCCATTCTGCAGGAGCTTGCAGATTCCGGTGTTAAGATAACCGCCTGTGGTGCCTGTCTGGCATATTTTCACGTTCTGGATAAAATACAGGTCGGGGAGGTTACCAATATGCTTGAAATTGTAAACGGAATGAGAGAAGCGGACAGCGTGATAACGGTTTAGATTTATTCAGTATATATAACGTAAGGTAGCCGTAGTTGCACATGATAGAATAATAATCAAGGGCGCTTGCGAGCACAATCTGGTCGGGGATATCCATCGTTGCAACTTTCTTCTTTACATATCGAACCGCCTGGTGCGGACCCGCATGCCGGGTGGTGTGGGGGCTGGGGGAGAAAAACCCCCGGCTACCCGATTGAATATTTCTCTTGTCGTGATTTTCCAACTTGACAAGGCGTATGTTGTGCGCATAACATGACATTCGGGAGGTGCGCTATGCAAAAATCTAGAATCAATCTTACTCTTGATGCCGACTTAATTGACTTTATCAAGGAATATGCTGAAACCCAGCGAACAACGGTTTCCGAAGTCTTTACCCAATTTGCCTTAAAGCTGAAGCGGGTTAAAGAGAATGACCCTACTGAAACAATACTGGCAGACCCTGATTTTTCTGATTCGCTTTTAAGCACAATTGAGCGAGTTAAAGTAGGTAACGTCAACTGGCTCAGTTATGATGAGGTCTTTAAATGAATCTTGTGTTCAGTGATGACTTTGTCGCATCTCTAAAAAAGCACAGTGCAATCAAAGAAGCCGTCCGAAAAAAAGTCAATATGATCTGCGAAAGCCCTGTGACTCTGGGTGAACCGCTCAAAGGAAACTTTCGTGGTTTCTACAGTTGTCCCGTCAAACGCAATTTCCTGATTATTTTCCTTTACTGCGCGACTTGCCGAAAGAAGGGGGACGATGCCATTGTCCTCTGTGCAGATTGTCCTGACTGCCTTGACGACACTATAAAGTTTATTGCCCTTGGTCCTCACGATAAAGCTTATTGGGGGTGATTTTGGCCGGTGCTTCTTTCTTAATGTGCTTTTCGTTACTTCCGCTTTTTGAGGCCTGTTGACGAGATGAACTTTTGATCTTTTCCTCCGTTGACTTTGACTGTAAATGATTTCTCGTCTATTGGTTTTATTTCGGAGATATCACGTTGTAGCCGGAATGAAGAACAGTATTGAATTATGCCAATAATTAATTCCTCAGACTTTAGAAGATAAAATTCTGGTTTGCAAAGTCGTTTCATACTTGACCGAATATGTGGTATATCTCGCAGTCACTTTTTTAACGATAGAGAACTGCAATGGCACACGATAAAATCATCATCAAGGGTGCTTGCGAGCACAATCTTAAGTGCATCGACGTCGAAATTCCGCGCGATCAGCTGGTGGTCATAACCGGCCTCTCCGGCTCCGGCAAATCCACCCTGGCATTTGACACCATTTACGCCGAGGGGCAGCGCCGTTATGTAGAATCCCTCTCTTCATACGCCCGTCAGTTTCTTGAGCAGATGGAAAAACCTGATGTCGAGTCGATTGAAGGGCTCTCCCCCGCGATCTCCATCGAGCAGAAGACAACGAGCAAAAACCCCAGGTCGACCGTCGGCACGGTCACTGAAATTTACGACTACCTCCGCCTTCTCTTCGCGCGGGTCGGCCATCCGCACTGCCCCTCCTGCGGCAAGGAGATCACCTCCCAAACCGTATCGCAGATGGTTGACCAGATTATGCTCCAGCCAGTCGGGACAAAACTGACTCTGCTGGCGCCGATGATTCGGGGGCGGAAGGGGGAGTACAAGAAGGAGCTGAACCAGCTGCGCAAAGAGGGGTTTACCCGTGTTGTGCTCGACGGAACGCTTCGCGAGCTGGCTGATGAAATCGAGATGGACAAGAAGAAAAAGCACGATATCGATATCGTCGTGGATCGGATTGTCCTTAAGGATGGCGTTCAGAGACGTCTGGCCGATTCGCTGGAGACAGCGCTGCACCATGCCGATGGCGTAGTCAAGGTCGAGGCGGTGGCGCCAACGGATACACCCGTAGGGGCAATTCATGAATTGCCCCTACAAGACTCGCCCCAACCCCAAAAACGTAAACTATCCGCAAAGCCGAAAGCGATGACCCTCCTCTTCTCCGAGAAGCTCGCCTGCGTTGATTGCGGCCTCTCGTATCAGGAAATTACTCCGAGGCTCTTCTCGTTCAACAACCCGCACGGCGCCTGCCCGGATTGCACCGGGCTCGGCACGCGGATGTATTTTGACGCCGATCTGGTTATTCCGAATCATGAACTGTCGCTTCGTGAGGGAGCCATCGCGCCGTGGGAAAAGCGGCTCTCCGGCTGGTTTCATCTGATTCTGGACGCGCTGGCCAAAGCCTATTCCTTCGATATTCGCACACCGTTCAAAAATCTGCCGGAATCGGTTCGCGATGTCATCCTGAACGGTTCAAAAGGAGAAAAGATCGAGTTCTGGTGGGAGGAGGATGGTGAACGCCGCCACACCTATCAGAAAGAGTTTGAAGGGGTGCTGAACAATCTGCAGCGCCGCTGGCGTGAGACAGAATCTGACAGTTCGCGGGAAGAGCTGGAAAAGTATATGAACATCATGCCCTGTCCGACCTGCCACGGTGCCCGTCTTCGACCAGAGGCACTGCATGTACTGGTTGGGGAGCTGACTATTCGCGATGTGACCGCCTATTCGATCCGCGACTGCCTCGGTTTCTTCGAAGTGCTGACGCTGACGGAGAAGGAGCAGGAGATCGGTCGCCGGATTCTGAAAGAGATTCGCGAGCGTCTCTCGTTTCTGGTTAACGTAGGCCTCGACTATCTCTCCCTCGACCGCACCTCCGGAACTCTCTCGGGTGGTGAGGGGCAGCGAATCCGCCTTGCGACCCAGATTGGATCAAGCCTGGTCGGTGTGCTCTACATTCTCGATGAGCCCTCTATCGGCCTGCACCAACGGGATAACGCCAGGCTGCTCGGTACTCTCAAGCGACTGCGTGATATCGGCAACACGGTACTGGTGGTCGAACATGACGAAGAGACGATCATGGAGGCTGATCACCTGATCGACATGGGGCCGGGAGCCGGCGTGCATGGGGGGGAAGTTGTCGCGCAGGGGACTCCGGCGGAAGTCATGGCTAATCCCGCCTCTCTGACCGGGCGTTACCTGTCGGGTGAACTTACTATTCCAGTTCCGAAAAAACGAAGGAAAGCTGAAAAATTCCTTCAAATCATCGGTGCTTCCGAGAACAACCTGAAGGATGTAACCGTAGAGATTCCGCTCGGCATCATGACCTGCGTCACCGGGGTCTCCGGCTCCGGCAAATCGACTCTCATCATCGATACTCTGCACAAGGTGCTGGGCCAGCGGCTCTACCGGAGTCGTGAGAAGGCGGGTGCGGTTCTGGATATTGCGGGGCTGGAGAATCTTGACAAAGTCATTAATATCGATCAGTCCCCGATCGGCAGGACGCCGCGTTCAAATCCGGCGACCTACACGGCGGTTTTCAGCGACATCCGCGACCTTTTCTCCAACCTGCCGGAATCAAAACTGCGTGGCTACAAACCGGGGCGCTATTCGTTCAACGTCAAGGGGGGGCGCTGCGAGGCGTGCTCCGGCGATGGCATAATCAAGATCGAGATGCATTTCCTGCCGGATGTTTATGTGGAGTGCGAAGTATGCAACGGCGCGCGCTACAATCGTGAAACGCTGGAGGTTCATTTCAAGGGGAAATCGATTGCCGATGTCCTGGATATGACAGTCTCTCAGGCGCTTGAGTTCATGGGGGCGATTCCACGCATCAAGAACAAGCTGACAACTCTGGAAGAGGTTGGCCTTGGCTATATAAAGCTGGGGCAGGCGGCGACAACGCTTTCAGGTGGTGAAGCGCAGAGGGTCAAACTGGCCAAGGAGCTCTCCAAACGTGCTACCGGCAGGACGATCTACATACTGGACGAACCGACAACCGGCCTTCATTTCCACGATATTTCCAAGCTGCTGGAAGTTATTCAGAGGCTGGTTGATTCCGGCAACACCATCGTTATTATCGAACACAATCTTGATGTAATCAAAACCGCCGACTGGGTTATAGATCTGGGACCGGAGGGTGGTGATCGGGGTGGCGAAATTGTAGCAATCGGCACACCGGAGCAGGTGGCAAAGGTTACAAGATCGTACACCGGGCAGTATCTGAGAAAGTTGCTCTGAAATGAACTCCACCGAAAATCCGGAAAACCACTTCACACCCTTCGACCACTCTATGCTTCTCGAACTGGCCACCGCGCGGATGCCTTTCGGCAGATACAGGGGGACACGTCTGGTTGACCTGCCGGAACCTTATGTAGTCTGGTTTTACGGAGAGGGATTTCCGCCTGGCAGACTCGGGGAGATGCTGCATACCGTGTATGAAATAAAAGTGAACGGTCTGGAGTACCTGTTTGAGAAGTTATAAGTATCTGAACCATCAAACGCTTGTCTGTTCTTGTGATACTGAATTTAATTGTATCTGATTCTCCGAATATACCCCTTATAACTATCTTTAATTGCGATGATTAATAGATTCGCCCCTCCAATAATGATGTTCTATTAAAAAAATCCGCTCTGATTTACTTGCAAATATCTCTTTTCCTTCTATATTTTTTACTTCAATAAAGAAATGTTCAAAAGTTAAGGGGTCATTTTATGGCTATAAAAAAGGAACTTCTTGAAGAGCTCCGGCAGCGTCGTACCGATGCTCTGGCCGGTGGCGGCAAGGAGAAAATGAAGAAAAGGCACGCTGAAGGGCGACTGGGTGCCCGCGAACGTGTCGAACTTATGTTTGATGATGCATCATTCAATGAATTCGGTTTGCATGTGAACCACGCCTGCCATATGCCTGGTTTTGTCGGCAAATTTATGCCGGGCGATGGTGTTGTTACCGGTACCGGTAATGTAGATGGTCGTCCCGTAGCGATCTACAGTCAGGACTTCACCGTTGGTGGAGGTGCGCTTGGGCAGATGCATGCCAAAAAAATCTGCGACATCATGACCCTTGCCTGTGAGACCGGCATCCCTGTAGTAGCTATCAACGACTCCGGCGGTGCCCGTATTCAGGAGGCGATCCACAGCCTTTCCGGATATGGTCAGGTATTTTACAAGAACGTCGCCGCCTCCGGGGTAGTGCCACAGATCGCCATTATCGCCGGTCCCTGCGCAGGCGGTGCAGCCTACAGTCCCGCTCTGATGGACTTCCTCATTCAGACACGTACGCACTCCAGCATGTTCATCTGCGGCCCGGAAGTCATCAAGGCGGCCACTGGCCAGGTTGCTCCGCTTGAGCAGTACGGCTCCGCCGAAGCTCATGCAACTGTCAGCGGCAATATCCATTTTGTCGCTGATGACGACCGGCACGCAATCAGTATTGCCCAGCAGCTGATCAGCTTCCTCCCGCTGAATAATCTTCAGGATCCCCCCCACTCGATCCCTGATGACCTGACTTCTGAACCTGATCTGATGATGAACGAGCTGGTGCCCGACGACGCAAAAGCGGCCTTTAATGTCTATGCTGTTATCGAGCGTCTTGTCGATCCAGGGGAGTGGCTTGAGGTTCATCGCGAGTTTGCCAGAAATATTGTGGTCGGTTTCGCCCGGATAAGCGGCATGGTTACCGGGATTGTCGCTAACCAACCGGCCTTTAAAGCCGGATGTCTGGATATCGACAGTTCCGACAAGGCGGCGCGTTTTATACGTTTCTGCAATGCGTTCAATGTACCGCTGTTAAATCTGGTGGATGTCCCCGGATTTATGCCGGGGCTTGCTCAGGAGCGGGGTGGTATTATCCGGCATGGTGCCAAGATGCTCTTTGCTTACGCCGCAGCCACTGTTCCGAAGATAACCCTCATCATGCGGAAGGCCTACGGCGGCGCATATCTCGCTATGTGTTCAAAAGATATGGGTGCCGATTTTGTCTTTGCCTGGCCCTGTGCGGAAATTGCGGTCATGGGGGCGGAGAGTGCCACCAGAATCATCTACAAAAAGGAGATTGAGGAGGCTGAAAATCACAAATCCAAGGAGGATGAGTTGATACAGATGTACCGCAATCAGTTTGCTACTCCCTATCAGGCAGCGTCACGAGATCTGATAACGGATGTGATCGAGCCGTCGGAAACAAGATTGAGGATTTCGCAGGCGCTTCGAATATCTCTTACTAAAAGGGTTTCACGGCCTGCCAAAAAACATGGCCTGATACCACTCTGATGCCGATGAATAGCGATAACTCAGAAACAGGGGGGAACATATCGGTGACAAAAGCAGGTGGCACATCGCAAGCGGAGGGCGCTGCTTCAGTGACGCATACTGAAATATTCAAAGTGCTGGACGACGGCACGGTTCTCTATAAAACCTATCAACAGGCTGCTGCCGCAAAGCAGCTAAAGATAAGTGCCCAGAGCCCTGAAGCTACGAGGAAACTTTCCCAGGTCAAGTCCGGCGAAAACTATCTGTCTAAAGAGGGGCAGATTGTCCCTTATACCCTCGCCAGTCTGGTTGAATTTCAGTTTACCGGGCTTATTGTTGTACTGGTAGTTCTTGTCGGCCTGAGCCTTATCTGCTCATTGACCGGGAGACTTATCAGATTGATTCAGAGGGAAACAGCCGAAACTCTCCCTCCAACTCCGCTAAAGACACCGCTCACTCAAACCGTTCCTGTTGGCGGAATTCATCCGGGACTCACTGACCAGCAATTAGTTGTAATACTCACCGCAGCAGCTACAGCAATAATCGGAGAACCAGTCCGTATTACCAGATTCCGTCAGTCGAGTAAGAGCAACAGGGGAGAAAACTGGTCTTCACAGGGACGGAGCGAACTGCAGGCTCATCGACTTAAATAACTCGATCTCTTCTGAAACAGGTTTTGATCAGCTTGATTTTTCACGAGAAAAGAAATGGAGAACATAAAAAATGAAATTGCTCAGAATAACCCTTGAAGGTAAAAGCTACGATGTCGGTGTGGAGGTTCTTGAAGAGACAGTTGTGCCGCACGTCTCTCAACCTGCATTAGCAACCGCAGCACCTTTTGCTACATCAGCACCTAAACAACCACCAGCTGTCGCATCAGGTGGCGGTCATATTGTCAGCAGTCCAATGACCGGGCTGGTTTTTAAATGTCTTGTGAAACCGGGTGATATGGTTAAGTTGAATCAAGTTGTGTTGATTCTTGATGCTATGAAGATGGAGACGCCTGTGAGTTCAACTGCAGCCGGTAGAGTTTCGGTTGTGCTGGTAAAAGAGGGTGATGCTGTGGGTGAAGGGGAGGCTCTTCTTCAGATTGAGGGTGGTTCGCAATGACAGATATGCTGAACGAAGTCAGACTCATGTTTATGAATGATACAGGCTTCCAGTATGTTAACGGCTCAATGATCACCATGTGGGCAATCTGCGGTCTGCTGTTTTATCTGGCGATAAAGAAGCAGTATGAACCGCTCCTTCTTTTGCCAATAGCTTTCGGGGCGCTGTTGGCAAACCTCCCCACCAGGGCTCTGTATGATGGCGGTTGGACAATAGACGGGATGTTCCACCCGACCGCCGGTCTCTACTTCTATATCAGTCAGGGGATACAGCTGGAGCTCTTTCCGCCGATTATTTTTCTCGGCGTAGGGGCATTGACCGATTTTGGCCCTCTAATTGCCAATCCACGAACTCTCCTCCTCGGCGGAGCTGCCCAGCTGGGGGTATTTGCCACCATGTTCTGTGCTGTTGCATCGGGAATGTTTACTCTTGGAGAGGCCGCCTCTATCGCAATAATCGGTGGCGCCGACGGCCCCACATCAATCTTTACTGCAAACAAACTGGCGATGCATCTGATCGGTCCGATTGCAGTGGCGGCATATACCTACATGAGTCTTGTCCCTCTGATTCAGCCACCTATTATGAAGCTGCTTACTACCGATGCGGAACGTAAAATCCGCATGAAGAGTCTGCGCAAGGTCGGCAAGCTGGAGCGAATCATCTTTCCACTTGTTGTCATGATTCTCTGCATCATGGTAGTGCCGGACTCTTCGGCGCTTATTGCAATGTTGATGTTGGGGAATATACTGAGGGAATCAGGGGTTGTGGATCGTCTGGTAAAATCGTGCCAGAACGAGATAATCAACGTCACGACCATCTTTCTCGGCACTGCCGTAGGGATGACCATGCAGGCTGAGATATTTCTACGTTCGACCACTCTGGTAATTATAGGGATGGGGGTAATCGCTTTTGGTATTTCAACAGCCGGTGGTGTCGTGATGGCCAAGATTATGAACAGGCTCTCTCCGCGTAATCCGATTAATCCTCTGATCGGTTCGGCAGGAGTCTCCGCAGTGCCGATGGCGGCTCGTGTAAGTCAGACGGTCGGACTGGAATATGATCCACAAAACTACCTGCTGATGCACGCCATGGGGCCAAACGTGGCCGGTGTTATCGGAACTGCAGTTGCCGCCGGATATATGATCAGTCGACTGTCAGGACAGTGACGTAAGAGCGTTCGACTATACCGTTTCGACCAATCCACGCAGAAGCGCCAGATTAACCAGATCCATATCTTCGCTGTCCCCTTTTGGGGTCTCCAGAATTTTCGGCACGGTGGCAAACCGTGGATCATTCAGAATAAACCGGAAAGGATTCAGCCCTAACGTCCCCTTGCCGATATGCTCATGCCGGTCAACCCTGGACCCCAACCCCTTTTTTGAGTCATTCAGGTGAAAGCAGGCCAATCGTTCAAGCCCGATCAGGCGGTCGAACTGTGCCATTGTGTCGGCATACCCCTCTTCCGTGGCAATATCATATCCGGCGGCAAAGGTGTGACAGGTGTCGAAGCAGACGCCGAATTTGTCCGGAAAACGTGAGGTGTGAATGATGGTTGCAAGCTCCTCGAAGGCCCTACCCAGATTGCTCCCCTGACCTGCAGTTGTCTCGATCAGTACTCTCCCCTCAAACTGCGGTACCTCGTCAAACAGCTGGTTAAACGCTTCAACCACCCTCGCCAGGCCGGTTTCCGGAGAGTCAGTCAGATGTGAACCGGGATGCATTACAACTTTTGTTATTCCGAGACGGGCGCAGGTTTCCAGTTCATCTCTAAAAGCGGCCAGGCTCTTCTCTCTGGTGTCGCCGGGTGGGGAGGCGAGGTTGATCAGATAGATGTCATGTGAAATTACGTCGAGTAGGCCGGACTCTGCCAGTTTTTTGCGGAATAGAGCCGCGTCGTTTTCGCTGACAGGTTTCCCTTTCCACTGATTGGAATTGCGGGTAAAAATCTGCATCAGGCTGCAGCCGGAGGCGACGGCACGGTCTATGGCGAGATGAAGCCCGCCGGAGATGGACATATGGGCACCAAGATAATCTTTCATTGTGTACTCCGCTCTGCCCCGGCAGGGAATAATATGAAAAATTCCGCCCGGCCGTCAGGTTTTGAAAAAGGAAATATGAGTTATCAGCCATGTTTATGCGTCTGAATCCATCATCTTTGCAACTTTCCTGATGATAGCTGGATAATAGCGGGATGCACTCAATAACACAATACAGATTGCCAATTGCCTGCTGATGGGTATAATGCTCACCCTGTTTTATATTTAAATCTGCTTGCAGATCTTACTGAAAACAACAAAAGGAGAGCTGAGATGAATCCAGAGTGGAAGATTGAAACCATTGCCATACAGGGTGGGTATGAACCGAAATCGGGTGAGCCACGCATCCTGCCGATTATTCAGAGTACTACTTTCAAGTACGACAGCGCCGAACACGTCACCAAACTGTTCGATCTTGAGGTTCCAGGCTACTTTTATACTCGTCTGGCTAATCCGACTACTGACGGTTTTGAAACCAAGATTGCCCAAATGGAAAAGGGAGTTGGAGCGTTGGCGACCTCATCAGGTCAGGCCGCTACAACTCTGGCTATTCTGAATATCTGTAACTCCGGCCAGCATGTCGTGACGGCGAGCACTCTCTACGGCGGCACCTACAATCTGTTTGCCGTTACCTTTCCGAAGATGGGGATAGAGGTCACCTTTGTCGACCCGGAAGCATCGGCTGAAGAGATCAAGAAGGCATTCCGCCCGAACACCCGCTGTCTCTTTGCCGAGACCATCGGCAATCCTGGTCTGAATATTCTCGATTTCGAGAAGTTTTCCGCAATTGCCAACGAGATGCAGACTCCGCTGATTATAGACAATACATTCGGCACACCTTATCTCTGTCGCCCCTTTGAGCATGGGGCACACATCATTATTCACTCCGCGACAAAATATATCGACGGTCATGCAACCAGCGTTGGCGGTGTAATTGTCGATGGCGGTACCTTCGACTGGACCTGCGGTCGCTTCCCGGATCTGGTCGAGCCGGATATCAGTTATCACGGTCTTGAGTACGTCAAAACCTTTGGTCCGATGGCCTACATCATCAAGGCGCGGGTGCAGCTGATGCGCGATCTCGGCACCACTCCGGCTCCGCTCAATTCGTTCCTCTTCAATCTTGGGCTTGAAACCCTCCCGCTCCGTATGCAGCGCCACAGTGAAAATGCGCTGGCTGTCGCCACCTTCCTGGAGAATCATCCACTGGTAAGCTGGGTCTGCTATCCCGGTCTTGCCAGCCACCCGACTTATGATAGGGCGTTGAAATATCTCCCCAAAGGGTGTAGCGGCGTGCTGACTTTCGGTATCAAAGGTGGTGCAGAGGCTGGCCGTAAATTCATGGAGGCGACCAGGCTGGTTGCTCTGGTGGTGCATGTCGGCGATGCGCGCAGCTGTGTTCTCCATCCGGCCAGTACGACCCACCGTCAGTTATCCGAAGAGCAGCTGAAGAGCTGCGGCGTGCCGCCGGATCTGATCCGACTTTCGGTCGGGATCGAGGATGCCGGAGATATCATTGCGGATATTGATCAGGCGCTGTATGTAAGTCAGAAGTAGAAAAAACCGGAGCATAAACAGTAAGAGGCTGATACCTGACGGTACCAGCCTCTTTTTTTACTCTGAGTCAGAATTTTTTAGAGGTATTTGCCGACGATGACCGCCAGCTTCTCTTTTGTCGCTTCCGGGATAACCGCGCGGTCGGTGATTACAGCGTACTGCATGGCGCTGCCGCATGAACAGGGGCGTTCGGCGGCAATTTCTGTCACAGCGTGACGTATAATATTTTTTGCCATCGCCACGTTCTGGTGGATGATCTGAATGATCGCCTCAACAGTTACATCATCGTGTGAATCGTGCCAGCAGTCGTAGTCGGTTGAGAGGGCGATGATGCCGTAGCAGATCTCTGCTTCCCGTGCAAGTTTCGCCTCGGTCAGGTTGGTCATGCCGATTACCGATGCCCCGAGACCCAGATAGGAGAATGATTCGGCACGGGTTGAAAAGGCTGGACCTTCCATGCAGATGTAAGTGCCACCTTTGTGAGTCGTCGCACCCGCTTTCTGCGCTGCGGCAAAGAGGGTATCCGAAAGATCAGGGCATACCGGATCGGCAAAGCCAACGTGTGCAACGATACCGTCGCCAAAAAAGGTGTCCTTTCTGATCCCTTTCGTACGATCATAGAACTGGTCCGGAATAACGATATGTCCCGGTGCAATGGCATCTTTGAGGCTGCCGACGGCGGAGACGGAAATGATCCGCTCGACACCGAGCTTTTTCATGCCGTAGATGTTGGCGCGGTAGTTGACCTCTGATGGCGTCAGATGGTGACCGCGGCCATGTCTGGGGAGAAAAACCATATTAACCCCGTTCAGTACTCCGGTGACGTATTCGTCTGACGGATTTCCGAACGGGGTCTCCACTCTGATCCGCTTAACCTGCTCCAGTCCCTCCATGTCATAAAGCCCGCTACCGCCTATAACTCCGATTGTTGTCTTGCTCATGCCTGTTCCTCTCTTGCTCTATTGATTTATCCTGCACTCTTTTGTCTCTTGTAATATCATTCTGGCGATTCCCTCGGTAAGTTCAACTTCCGGTTGCCAGCCGGGGAGGCGCTTCCCCTTCTGCCATGGGATCATGACCTCTCGCTGGCGATACTCTCTGGCACCCCACTCTATCGGCAGTTCCGCCCCTATCAGCCTGCCGTAGATATCAACCAGATCTCTCAGTGGGAGCGGTCTTCCGGACGAGACTGCGTAATGTTCGTTACCGCTTACCT
This sequence comes from Desulfuromonadaceae bacterium, assembly GCA_028683855.1. Taxonomy (GTDB): domain Bacteria; phylum Desulfobacterota; class Desulfuromonadia; order Geobacterales; family Pseudopelobacteraceae; genus JACRCG01. Next base: position 10,087 of record JAQUHA010000017.1, on the reverse strand, counting down.
GACCGGCCAGCAACCGCTCAGCCGCGATCAGATATGCCTGTACAACATCATCGATATAGACGAGGTCGATCAGCTGTTTGCCTGCAGACATGGCAAGGGGTTTTCCTTCGGCGGCCACTGGCCGGAGCAGGGTAAAGAGCTTGGGGCGGGGGTCGTTCGGGCCGTAGGTGTCAAACAGTTTCAGCGTTACAGCTTTCAGCGGGGAAGTTGCGAGGTAATAGATCAGCATCGCCTCAAAAGCCTGCTTGCTGGCTGAATAGAGATTTACCGGGTTGTATTCGCCGTTTTCGTAGTGCTGCCAGGAAGTTCCGGTATTTATCAGGCAGTGGCAACCGGCCTGAATCATCGCCTCGGTCAGCTGGGTTGCGAAGGTCACATTGCTTCTGACCAGCTGTTCGATATTGCTGGGTGAATGCTGGGCGAGAAACAGTGAGGCGAGGTGGAAGACGACATCCGGTGAAGAGTCGCCGATTATCCCCATCAGCTGTGCGGTGGAACCGTCATGAATGTGAACATGAATTTCCGGCAGCAACTCTGCCAGCGGCTTCAGATCAGATTTCGGCTGCACGATGATATGCAGATTCCAGCCGGCATTTACAAGCGTATGCGCGAGATGTCCTCCGATAAAACCGGTAGCTCCGCTAACTACGGCGGTTCGTCGTTTATTCTCACTCATTTCTGTTCCTCCCTGAAATAGAACGGGCTGACGAAATCTTTAAGGGTGGGAAATGCAGCATCTCGAGGGGAGACAAGCGGATTGTCAAGCGGCCATGGGATTCCGGCAGAATCCCAGCGGATGCCATGATCGGCCGCCGGGTCATGAACCGTGGTTACCTGATAGTACATCAACGCTTCCTCGCTGAGGGCCATGAAACCGTGTGCCAGGCCGGAGGGTATGTACAGGATGGTTGCTTTGGCGGCGCGCAGGTTGAAAAGCCGGTGTTCGCCAAATGTCGGAGAGCCTGTCCGCAGATCAACCACTGCGTCAAGAACCTCTCCGGAGAGGCATGTCACTACTTTCGTGTGGTCAGACGGTGGAGTTTGGAAGTGGAGTCCTCTTAGGACGCCACGTTTCGACCAGGAGTAGAACTCTTCGGCGAAGGAGGTGACCAAGCCCTGCTCTCCGAAGGAGCCGGAGTGAAAGGTCTTGACAAAAGAGCCTCTGTCGTCCCGAAACAGTCGCGGAATTATCTCAAAACACCCCGCTATCCCGGTCTGATTGACTAACATTCCGGGTTAGAGCTCACGAAAGAGCGGATAGTATCGGTGATATAGGAGATCATCTCTCCACTCAGCCCAGGATAAACTCCAACCCAGAAGGTGTCATTCATAATCCGGTCGGTTGTTTTGAGATCACCGACAACACGGTATCCTTTACCTTCACGGCGCATCTCATCAAAACATGGGTGTTTGATCAGGTTGCCGGCGAAGAGCATACGGGTCTGAATCCCTTTTTTCTCCAGATGGTGAACGATCATATCTCTGCTGAAACCGGCGTTCTCCCGCACGGTCAGCAGAAAGCCGAACCATGATGGATCGGAATTTTCAGTCGCTTCCGGCAGGATGAGGCGCTCATCAGTTCCGGTCAGCCCCTCCCGCAGAAGTTTCCAGTTCCTCTTGCGCGCCTCGACAAAGCCAGGGAATTTTTCCAGCTGGGCGCAGCCGATAGCGGCCTGCATGTCTGTTACCTTGAGGTTATAGCCGAAGTGTGAATAGACGTATTTATGATCGTAACCGAAGGGGAGCTCGCCAAACTGCTGACCGAAGCGGTTGCTGCAGGTGTTGTCTTTTCCGGAAGGGCACCAGCAGTCCCGACCCCAGTCGCGGAAGGATTCGATGATGCGGTGCAGCAGTCCGTCATTGGTATAGACCGCTCCCCCTTCACCCATTGTCAGGTGATGCGGCGGGTAAAAACTTGAGGTGCCGATGTGGCCGACGGTGCCGGTGTATTTCCATACTCCGTTAAGCTGGTAGCGTGAGCCGAGTGCGTCACAGTTATCCTCGATCAGCCAGAGGTTATGCCGGTCGCAAAACGTCTTGACTCCTGAGAGGTCAAAGGGATTGCCCAGTGTGTGCGCCACCATTACCGCCTTTGTCTTCTCCGACAGGGCGGCGTCAAGCTGGCTGACATCAATGTTGTAAGCCGGCAGGCTTACATCGACAAATACCGGCACCGCTCCGAACTGGATAATCGGGGCAACGGTAGTCGGAAAGGCGGCGGCAACGGAGATCACTTCGTCACCCGGCCTGATCCTCCGGTCGCCAAGCTTAGGCGAGGTCAGAGTCATGAAAGCGAGCAGATTTGCCGATGAACCGGAATTGACCAGAGAGCAGTGCTGGACATCAAGAAATTCGGCAAACTCCCTTTCAAATCTCTCTGCGTATCGGCCGGTTGTCAGCCAGAAGTCGAGAGAGGAGTCGATAAGATTGCTTATCTCTGCTTCATCAAATACCCGTCCGGCATACGGAATCCGGTCTCCGGGTGAAAAGTCTTTCTTCCGGGCATGGGCGTGCTGATAGTAGGCTATGGCGGCGTCAATAGCCTGTTGCCTGAGTTCCGCTTCAAGTTCATTTTTCACAAGGACTCCTGCACTCTGTTTTCATACTCTTCAATCTGATTCAGGCAGCACTTTTTCAGGTCGCCGCCGGCAGAATACACCTTGACCCATTCGATAATCGAAGTTAATGCCATGCCGAGATTCCAGCGGGGTGTCCAGCCAAGCTGCATTTTCGCTTTCGAACAGTCAAGTTTGAGGTAATTTGCTTCATGCGGATGGGCACCACCGTCAATCACGAAGGAGGCCTGATTGCCCCATAAATCGCACATCCGCCTGACAATCCACTCCACGGTTCTTGCGTCTTCATCGGCCGGCCCGAAGTTCCAGCCCTCCGCAAACTCGGGGCCCGATTCATAAAGCTTTTGTGCCAGAACAAGATAGCCTGAAAGCGGTTCAAGCACGTGCTGCCACGGGCGGATGGAGTTCGGGTTGCGTATCTTTACCGGCTCCCCAGCAATGATTGCTCTGACGATATCCGGTATCAGGCGGTCTGTTGCCCAGTCTCCGCCGCCGATTACGTTTCCAGCCCGCGCTGTTGCAACTCCGACTCTGTGCTGGGAATAAGTTTCGGGGTTGAAATACGATGAGCGGTAGGCTGCAGTGACGAGTTCCGAGCAGGCTTTACTATTGGAGTAGGGGTCATGTCCGCCGAACGGTTCGTTTTCACGATAACCCCAGGCCCACTCGCGGTTTTCATAAACCTTGTCCGTCGTTACATTAACGACTGCTCTTACCGTTGGCGAGAGACGTACTGCCTCAAGCAGGTTTACGGTTCCCATTACATTGGTCGAGTAGGTCTCCACCGGGATTTTATAGGAGTCGCGAACCAGAGGCTGGGCCGCCATATGAAGCACAATTTCCGGCTCCGCTGCGGCAAGTTCCTTTGAGAGGCGATCTCCGTCACGCACGTCGGCAATGATAGAGGTCACCAGCTGCTCAACTCCGGCTTGCTCAAACAGGCTCGGGTCTGTCGGAGGGGCCAGCGCGTAACCGGTTACATTTGCACCGAGCCTCTGTAGCCAGAGAGAGAACCATGAACCCTTGAAGCCGGTATGCCCGGTTAGAAAGACCCTTTTTCCCTTCCAGAAATCATTGTTTACTACAGTCATTGATCCCTCCAGGCTGGCAGCTATCACCAAAGCTTCCATGGTGCATCACCCGATTCCCATAGCTCTTCCAAAAGTGTTTTATCGCGTAGTGTATCCATTGCCTGCCAGAAACCGTCATGCTTGTAAGCCGTTAGCTGGCTCTGGTTTGCCAGTCGCTCCAGAGGCGCACGCTCAAACATTGTATTGTTAGAATCAATGTAATTGAACACTTCAGGTTGGAGAACAAAGAAACCTCCGTTGATCCATAAACCGTCACCTTTTGGTTTTTCTTTAAAACCTCTGACGATATTGTCGTCTGTCAGATCGATAGCACCGAATCGCCCGACCGGCTGGATAGAAGTGACGGTCGCAAGTTTGCCGTGCGCTTTGTGATAATCCACAAGTTCGGCGATGTTGACATTACTGACGCCATCACCGTAGGTGAGCATGAAAGGTTCATCTCCAATATACGGCTGAACTTTTTTTACACGCCCACCAGTCATGGTCTCAAGACCTGTATTTACAAGCGTTACCCGCCACGGTTCGGCAGAGTTGTGATGAACTATACGCTGGTTGTCGTTGCGGAAATCGAAGGTGATGTCTGATTCGTGGAGGAAGTAGTGGGCAAAGTACTCTTTTATCGAATACCCCTTGTAGCCGAGGCAGATGACAAAATCGTTGAACCCGAAGTGAGAGTAGATCTTCATGATGTGCCAGAGAATAGGCTTGCCGCCGATCTCAATCATAGGTTTCGGTTTCAGATGCGACTCTTCGCTGATACGGCTACCAAAGCCACCAGCCAGGATAACAACTTTCATATTTCACCTCTGATATTTTATTTAAAATGGCAAGAGTTTTTATGAAACAGATTACAGCTCCATTATAATCGGCAGAATGACGGGCCTTCGTTCGATTGTTTTTTTGCAGAAACGACGCAGCGTTTGTCGAACGAGAGTTTCGACCTCTTCATTGTCGCAGCGCATCTCGGTGTTCAGTTCGTCCAGAGCCGCAATTACCACCCCTTTTGCCTGCGCCAGATATTCCTGATTCTCATCCTCGAAGACAAATCCGCGTGAGACTATGTCCGGACCGTAGATAATCTCGCCGCTTGACTGATTGATGCCGATAATCACCACAATCATGCCGTCTTCAGAGAGGTGCTTGCGGTCGCGCAGTACTATCCTCCCGACATCGCCAACCCCTTTGCCGTCGACAAAGACCCTTCCCGACTCCACTTTCTCCACAATCGCGGCTGTTTCCGCATAGAATGATGCAACATCGCCGTTAACCATCAGCAGGCATCTCTCCTCCGGAATACCGACTTTGCGGGCAAGTTTTATATGGTTTACCAGGTGTCTGTACTCACCATGAATCGGGATGAAGAAACGGGGCTGAACCGTGTTTATCATCAGTTTCAGCTCTTCCTGGCTTGCGTGCCCCGAGACATGGACTTCGGAAACTCTTTCGTGGAAAACTTCCGCCCCGCGCCGGTAAAGGTGGTTTATCAGCTCGGAAATTGTCCGCTCATTGCCGGGGATGACGCGAGAGGAGAGTATTACCGAATCACCCTTTTCCAGTTTTATCTGCTTGTGATCGTCCATAGCGATCCGGGTGAGGGCGCTCATCGGCTCCCCCTGACTGCCGGTGGAGATGATGCAGACCTGCTCGGGCGGCAGATGTGGCAGAGCTTTCAAATCCATCAGATGTTCATCGGCGATGGTCAGATAACCGAGATCACGGGCGATCTGAACGTTCTTGAGCATTGATCGACCATTCAGCAGTATCTTGCGGCCGCAGCTGATGGCGGCGTCGGCAACCTGCTGCACGCGGTGAATGCTGCTGGAAAAGGTGGCTACGATAATCCGTCCGGAACAGGCGGGGAAAATTTCGTTCAAAGCTCCGGCGACGTATTTTTCAGAGAGAGTGTACCCTTCGCGTTCGACGTTGGTTGAATCGGAAAGGAGCGCCAGAACGCCGGCTTCACCGTAGCGGGAGAGTGAGGCAAGATCGGTGAGTTGACCGTCAACCGGCGTCTGGTCGATCTTGAAATCACCGGTATGGATGACGACACCTTCGGGAGTACTGATTGCCAGCCCGCAGCCGTCAACTATCGAGTGGGCAACCCGTAAGAACTCCACCGAAAAACAGCCGACTGAAACCTTGTCCCGTGGTTTTACCGTCAGCATTTCAACCATGCCGTCCAGTTTGTACTCTTCCAGCTTGGAGTTCAGCAGACCAAGTGTAAGTGCGGTGCCGTAGACGGGGACATTCAATTCCTGAAGGACAAACGGCAGCGCGCCGATGTGATCCTCGTGGCCGTGCGTTAGGCAGATGCCGCGTACCTGATCGATGCGTTCCCGCAGCCAGCTGATATCAGGGATGACATAATCAATCCCGAGCATATCCGGTGCAGGAAACATAAGGCCGCAATCGACAATGAGGATATCATTCCCGTGCTGGTAGATGGTCATGTTCATGCCGATCTCTCCCAGACCACCGAGTGCGACAATCTGCAGCGCGGAGTTTGACTCCATAACTTCCATTAGCTATTTCTCCCTCTGCAGCGGTATCAGAGCGGCAATCTTTTTGTCACAGCGGTCGATCCACTGCTGACCCGGAGTGACCAGCCAACTATCTGCATAGAAGGAACTGCGGAGAGAGCGGTAGGCTATCAGAGCGCGGTTGATATCACCCAGTTTCTCGTTTGCTTCACCGATCTGCCACAGGCGTTTTGCAGAATCTTCAACTGTAGGGTGAAAGGGGATGTACATATGGATTGCTGACTCGAAACCAGCTACAGCGGCGGCAAAATCACCTCTGTGAAGAGCTTCCTCGCCCCGATTAAACTGACTGTTCATACGCCAGAATGTGCTCGCAAAAAAGATCAATAAGCTTAGAACTGCTATTATAGTACCGTTTGTTATGATGCTTTTTAACTCTCTGTTCATCTGAAGAATCCCGGTATAAATATCAATAAAATCCCTATTACAAAAGCTATGACTCCAAACAGCACTACAAGCGCTGCCGCAGTATCAAGTGGCTTTTTAAGGCGATGTGATGCGGAAAGACCCCATGCCATGCCAGCCAATCCAGCAACAACTAACAGAATGTACGGATATCCAAATTTCATTTAATGCACCAATCCTGATTCAATCTGATCGCGTACACTCTCCATCATCCATGTTTCAGCCTCGACACGACGAAGTTCTGACGGGAATGAGATTGGAGGGTGCAGGATTATTTCGATTTTGCCGCTGTAGAGACGTATCAGCCCAGCCGGATTGATTTTTCCGCTACCGTTAATTGTGACCGGCACAACAGGCACATCAGCCTTACGGGCAAGTACAAAGCCGCCGCGCTTGAAGGGTAGCAGGTTTCCGTCCTGGGTACGGGTTCCCTCAGGGAACATGATGACACTTTTCCCTTTATGGATTGTAGATGCAGCCTCTGCAAGGCTTTGCAGCGCCTTACGGCCGTCACCACGGTCAAGCGGAATGTATCCGCCACGGCGCATTGAACTCCCGAACACCGGAATCTCGAACAGCTCCTTTTTGGCTATCCAGTAACATTGGCGCGGCATTGCCGAGAGAATAGCCAGAATATCGAAATTACTCTGATGATTACTCATAAATATGACAGGTCCGTTGGGGAGGCGTTCAGCCCCGGATACACTGACCTTAACCATGTTCAGCGCCAGCGCCAGCTTCGCCCACGCACGGGCGTGCCACAGATAAAGACGCCCACTTGTGTCAATAAATGTGGATATTATTGCACTTCCTGAAAAAATTAATGTCAGCGGAATGAACGCCGACAGATATAGATAAGCGCGAATCATCACAAACTCCCTATATAAAACTCTGACAAATTACAGCCTTATGCTATTTGAGTCAAACGAATTCTGGCAGGTTGGATAGCTGAAGACCTAGTCAATGGTGCTGCGCAGGCGTTTCTTTTCAGAGGTTATCTTTTTTGCAGACAGACGGTTTTCTTTGGCACGTTTTGGAACGCGCGTCGAGATCCGTTTTTTTATCTTGCGTTCCATTCTTGCCAACGCCTGTTTTAAACGCTCCATAGCAACTTCGCGGTTCTGAAACTGACTTCGGCTCTCCGATGCATTAGCTACTATGCCGGTAGGGAGATGTCTAATCCGTACAGCCGAATCGGTTGTATTGCGATGCTGACCACCAGGACCGGAAGCGCGGTAGAATTCGACCTTAATTTCGGAATCCTTAATTTCAATCATATACCCAACAGTTTAAAAACTATCCCTGAATTTGATAAGGAGGTAGAAACAGCCAATACCCGCCGCAAGCATAAGTGCATCACGTCCCCACGGGATCGGTTGTTCAAGCATCGAGTAGATCACAGGATCAAGCAGAGCTCCGGTCAGGAAGCTGACAGCCCCCCATGTAAGTAGTGTTTTCATTGTCTGTTCCTATGACTCATCTTTCAGTTTTGGTTCGTTTATTATTTATAACGTCAATCAATCAAGTCCTGCAAATCCTCTCCAGCAACAGATCCTCCAGATTTCTCCGGCTGTCAAAAACAGCGATGACGTAAACCGTTGCTCCGTCAATGCGATAAACAATGCGCCATGGAGACAAAATCAGCTCACGATATTGAACAATACCATGTTGATGGAGTTCAGGCACGACCCTGCCTTTGCCCGGGAAACTGTACAGAGTCGCGGCGCGGTCACGAATTTTGATTAATACCGCAAGTGCCGCATCAACACTGTCATCAGCGATGAAGTCAACAATCGTCTCCAGATCAGTCTCTGCGGTTCTTGTCCAGGTAACGCGGAAATTCTGCTTTGGCATCACTCCGCCCGTTCCTTGCGCTCAGTCAATCTCGCTTCGATACGCGAGAAGACCTCATGCTGCTCGGTCAGGCATCCTGTACGAATATCATCTTCGCTCTGCACCATGAGCTTGAGCATCGCAATGGCGTTTCTCATGCCCTCATAGCTGGCTGTGTCTTGCAATACGGCGCGTGCCAGACCGTTCTGGGTGATTATTACCGGTCTACGGGTTTCATTGACCTGATGTAACAGGTGGGCAGCATTTCCTTTTAGATAAGTTACTGGCTGGATGTCTTCAGTTAAATTCATGTTTCACCTCCGGTACGAATAAGGTGCTATATTCGGTCTTTGATGTCAATGCATTTCAATCAAATTGGGATCTTACAGTTAATAAACATCCAACGACAAGCAGAAGAGGATAATATCAATGTTGAGAGTATTCTGGAGTATTCTGGGGACATAATACCAATTACTGTTTCTTCGGTCGTCCCGCCTTACCCTTACTCAAATCCCGGCCGGTCGCATCTGCTACTTTGTCTACAAATGCCTCATCACCCGCCGGACGACCAGTCTGACCTGTCCTGTCAATAGTAGACACCTCCAACTCAAGCAGCTTTTTGCAATTTGTGGTAATTCTGCTCAAAAGGAAACTTGAAGCAATCAACGTATCGAAACTGAATCTGTTGACCGATCAGGATCGACCAGCGGACTCAACTTATGGGTAAAACTAATTCGGTCAAAATCTCAAGACCGACAGACTCCTAGACATGATAACTGCATCTGATAAGTTAGCGCTTGTAAAATCACAATCAATAAAATTAGCCAATCCGTAAAAATCAAGCCCACTTAAATCAGCTCCGCTGAAGTCTATTTTTGAAAACGTAGTCAGATCTATTGTTTTTACGCTTCTTAGCATTTCACTGCTTATACCGGAAACAGAATTAAAACTTGCCATGGTAAGGTCTGCTCCGGTTAAATTCGCACCGGTTAAATCAATATTGCTAAAAGACTGACCGGTGAGGTCACAGCCACTCCAGTTGACACCGGGAGCAGCTGGATCAGTACAGGCTGCGTCGGCAACTGATGATAGTGCAATAGTGGCAGCAAGGGTAATAACAGCTAAAATATTACAGATGTTCATAATATGAAACTCCTCCGATTAAATTTTGGTAACAAAAGATTTTGGTAATATGTTCCGGCGATATTTATAAAATATTTATGGATCAAACTGACACTTCCAGTTTTTTTCTGTCAATCGTATCATATCGTTTGCTGTAAAACTAAGCCTTGCGGGTTATGTGTTGTTATGGTTTTTAGCGCCATGAACAACGATCAACTTCTTTTCTTCCGCCACTTCTTGAAATCCACTAAGAATTGCAGATAACTGAGCACCCAGTATTCAACGTAATTTTCCTTCCGGGCGGATTCCTACTGAACAGTAAAAAAATATAACGTAAACGTTTTTGAACTATCGTGGAGATGGTTTGGATTGTCAAGGCTTCTAATGTTTTGACACAGGGCAATTGCTTATATGTCCGGTTTTACTCACAACCTATTTGTTGCCAGGATATTTAATGCCAGTTTTTGATGGCAGTCCCTATTCTCTTTGCGTAGTACCGTATATTTGCCGTTTCCAGAGG
>JAQUHA010000035.1 GCA_028683855.1 Desulfuromonadaceae bacterium | reverse complement strand
TGCCTCTGGAAACGGCAAATATACGGTACTACGCAAAGAGAATAGGGACTGCCATCAAAAACTGGCATTAAATATCCTGGCAACAAATAGGTTGTGAGTAAAACCGGACATATAAGCAATTGCCCTGGACCCGATACGTCTCCACTTTGATTTTATCCATTTTTCGCGTATAGTGCCCACTCCTCAATCTCAAAATAATCCACAAGGAAATTACAACCATGTCCAAAGATAAACTCTGGGGTGGCCGCTTCACCCAACCTACCGATAAATTTGTTGAAGAGTTCACGGCATCAATCCAGTTTGACAAACGTCTCTACCATCAGGATATTCGTGGCTCGGTCGCTCACGCCCGTATGCTTGGTAAACAGGGGATCATTCCGCTGGAGGATGTCGAAAAGATCGTTCACGGCCTGCAGCAGATCCTCAAACAGATTGAAGAGGGGGATTTCGATTTTTCCATAAGCCTCGAAGACATTCATATGAACATTGAGGCTCGTCTCTCTACAGCGATCGGTGAAGCGGGGAAACGCCTGCACACCGGACGTTCGCGGAATGATCAGGTCGCGCTTGATATACGTCTCTATCTGCGGGATGAAATCGTTGAGATTACGACTTATCTCGATCTGCTGATTGATGCTCTGCTGATTCAGGCGGAGGCCAATATTGATACCTGTATGCCCGGGTTTACCCACCTCCAGTCGGCGCAGCCGATTCTGTTTGCCCACCATCTGATGGCGTATGTTGAAATGTTCAAGCGCGACCGGGCGCGTCTGGAAGATTGCAGCAAGCGGGTCAATGTTCTCCCGCTCGGTGCCGGTGCGCTTGCCGGTACGACTTTCCCTATTGATCGGGAGTATGTGGCTGAGCAGCTCGGTTTTGCCTCAATCACCCGGAACTCTCTCGACTCCGTCTCTGATCGTGACTTTGCCCTGGAATTCCTCTCTGACGCCTCCATCCTGATGATGCATCTCTCCCGTTTTTCAGAGGAGCTTATCCTCTGGTCAACCAGTGCCTTTCAATTCATCGAGCTGTCGGACGGATTCTGTACCGGTTCCTCCATCATGCCGCAGAAGAAGAACCCGGATGTGCCGGAGCTTGTCCGTGGCAAGACCGGAAGGGTTTACGGCAATCTGATTGCCATGCTGACGGTTATGAAGTCACTCCCGCTCGCCTATAACAAGGATATGCAGGAGGACAAGGAGCCGCTGTTCGATACCATTGACACCGTAAAGGGGAGCCTCAAAATATTCGCCGATATGATCCGCGAAATGCGGGTTAACGTGGAGAGGATGGGTAAAGCTGCCGGACAGGGTTTCTCGACCGCTACTGATGTCGCCGATTATCTGGTCCGCAAAGGGCTCCCTTTCCGCGATGCCCATGAGGTAGTTGGAAAGTCCGTTGCTTACTGTGTCGAGAATGAGATGGATATAACCGAACTATCACTGGCAGAGTGGCAGCTCTTCTCCGCCAAGATAGATACCGACATCTTTGAGTGCATTACCGTCGAGGCGAGCGTCAACGCCCGCAATGTTCCGGGTGGCACTGCCAGAGAGTGTGTCTGGAACGAAATCCAGAGTGTGCGGGCAGGAAACTGACCGACGATGTACTGTGACTTTTTCGGATTTTCAGAGAAGCCTTTCACCATCACTCCGAATCCCGACTTCGTTTTTCTGAGTAGTATCCACCGTGAAGCGTTTGCCCGACTGCTGTACGGAGTTGACAGCCATGCCGGTTTCATCGCCCTGACCGGCGAGGTTGGCACCGGCAAGACCACCATGCTTCGCACTCTGTTGACCCAGCTCGACAGTGATAAGTACAGAAGCGCCCTGATCTTTAACCCCTGTATGTCGGCAGAACAGTTGATGGCCAGCATCTGCCGGGAGTATGGAGTTACCTCCGAAGAGCAGAATCGATACGGCTATCTTGATGCCCTCAACCGTTTTCTTATTGAACAGAACGGCAGCGGCAGGACGGTTGTTCTGGTAATTGACGAGGCGCAGAATCTGCCTCCCGATGTGCTGGAACAGGTGCGAATGATATCGAACCTGGAGACCGAGAGGGACAAGCTGATCCAGATTATACTGGCCGGACAGCCCGAGCTGGACGAAATCCTCCGGAGGCACGATCTTCGTCAGCTGAGTCAGCGCATCACCGTCCGCTGTCGCCTTACTCCGATGAAACTGGATGACACAACTGAATATATCAGGCATCGGCTGAAGATCTCCGGCAGCCGGATTCCGGATATCTTTCCGCGTGCAGCGGTAAAGCGTATTTATCGATTCTCAGGTGGTGTTCCCCGTCTGATAAATGTGGCCTGTGAACAGGCACTCGTGATGGCTTGGACTGAGGAAGTTACTTCCGTCTCGCCTGCGATAGTTGACGAGGTTATTGCCGAACTTCAACCCGATTATAAATGCGAAGGGCTCTGGTCTAATATTTCGCGTTGGCTGTTTGCCAGAAAGTGATGTCTCCGAATGAGTTACATTCTTGATGCTTTAAAAAAAATAGAGCACGAAAAAAACAGGAAATCTTCGTCAGGTGGAAGGGTTAATATATCAGGAGACCTGTTTAATGATCGTAAAAAAGCTGTTCGTAAAAGCGGAATACGAAAAATATACTTCACAATCGTGATTGCTGCCATTGTTGCGAGTGGCGGCACTTGGTATTTGATGAAAGGTAACAATGGAAATATTGTATCGGCAAGACAGGTCGCTCCACCTATGGAAAGATCGGAAGTAGCTCCTGTTGAGGTTAAGACTCTCGTGCCGCCATCCACCACTTCCAGTAGTGTAGAAGAAGATGCCGCCGACGAGGAGGTGTCCGATCGGAACAGGAGCACAACCAGGAAAAAACAGGCAAGTTCACAATTAAAAAAGCACCCGGTTCAGACACCCCCGCAAATGCCACACCCGGTTCAACACCCTATACAATTAAAACCGAAGCCCCCGACTGTACAGTTGGTTAAAGCGCCTGCAGATATTCAGTTGTCAGGGATAGCGTGGCAGGATGATCGCGCTGGTCGTAGAGCCGTTATTAACGGCTTTCTGCTCAAAGAGGGCGCTCCGGTTTTAAGCTCAAAAGTGCTTGAAATCAAACAGGATCGCGTCAGATTTTTAAATGCATCGGGGGAGTTTGAGATTAAGCTGGACTCGATACTCCCATTAGAGGTCGGCAGATGACATCTGTTTTCAAAATATTAATATTTGTCGGCGTAATATCTATTGTCAGCGGATGCGGCAGGAAAGGTTCGCTCATCTATCCGGATATGCTGACACCTTCAGCCCCGGAAAATGTTGTTGCTCAACAGAGCGGCTCTGCCGTTAAGCTGCAGTTTACTGTTAACAGTAAGGATCGTGCCGGTCGCCCGCTCCAGGGGCTTGCAGGGGTTAAAATAAACAGACGAACTAACGATGTCGAACAGAAAGACGTTTGCCGGTCATGTATGACCGATTATCGCCTCTTACGAACGGTGTACATGGAAAAACTTTCTGATGATGCCCAGCGCTTTGGAAGCAGAATAGTGCTGCTTGATGGAGATGTGAAACCTGGTAAAAAATATTCATACATAATTTTCCCATTTACTTCAGATGGTGTAGAAGGCGCTGCATCAGAACCTGTTGAGACATCTCTCTTCACGGTTGTTCCGGCACCTCTCCTTACCGTCGAGTCATTGCCGACAGAGATAAGGATTCATTTGACACCTTCTGCTCTCTCAGGGGAACCGGTTGGTTTTAATATCTATCGTTCCACAGTTAAAAATTCGCATTCATTTTTTCCGATAAACGCTGAACCGGTTAAGGGTTGTGAATATGTCGATACTGCAGTTCAACGTGGATTAACCTATAATTACACTGCAAGGGCGCTTGTTGCGGATAAATCCGGCAAGGTGGCGGAGAGTGAAGAGTCTGTCGAGGTTGAGGGCAAACTTTACGATGAAGAGTAGCTTAAATATCAGATGTCTGAAGCCGACTCGCAGGAGAGTGGTTTCGAGGGACTGGAGTTGTGAATAAATGGGAATTTTTTCTGTAGAGAGCAAGCCTTCTGCTTCGATGGAAACGAGGAAGTTTCATTCAGAGTACGGAAAACTGCTTGTGGATGGTGAGATAATAGAGGCAGGATTTGTTGTTTTCCGGGACACTTTTCTGTTTACTAACAAAAGGCTGCTTCTTATTGATATTCAGGGGATTTCCGGAAGACAGGTTGAATATCTATCAATCCCTTACAGCAATATCACAAAATTCAGCGTCCAGACCGGCGGCAGTTTTGATCTGGATGCTGAGCTGAGAATCTGGATAGGGAGCGAGACCATACCGATGGAGAAAAAGTTTAATAAAGATCTGAGTGTCTATGATGTGCAGAAAGTTTTGGCGAGCCATGTACTGAGATAGTATGTCCGTGGTCTAGTAAGATGTGAGAATTTTATGTGATCCCATCTCCGGCAGTCATTCCATTATGACCCGCGAGGGTAACCGGTCAATCTCCATTCCAATTCACGGATCGAAAACTCTTAAAGTATAGCCACTCGTGCCTCTCCCCTTATTCGCTTGAGGACCATATGAAATTTAGCATTAATTGCAGATTTAATTCAATAAAGCATGATGTGGCTGTCTATGCGGTTTTATCCATAGCAGTGATATACACTTTCTACAGTTGTTTGGGTCATGATTTTGTGTACTGGGATGATCCAGGATATGTTGTTATTAACGAAGCTGTCAGGGGATTGACCTTTGAACATATTAGAACGGCATTTAGCAGGAGTTTTCTCGGTAATTACGCTCCATTTCATATAATTTCCTATATGGTTGATTACGAACTATGGGGTATATCTCCAGCTGGTTATATTTTCACCAATGTATGCCTTCATTTTTTAAATGGCATACTGTTTTATCAAATATGTATTACACTTTCGTCCAAACGTATCGGATCTGCGATAGCAGCGTTTATTTTTCTTGTGCATCCGGTTCAGGTTGAGTCGGTAGCTTGGGTTTCGCAACGAAAAAATGTTCTTTCACTGTTCTTTTTCCTCATATCCTCCCATTGTTACATTAGTTTTCGAACGGCTGAGAAAAAATCATTCTGGCTGTATTCCTTATCATTACTTGCCTACACATCGGCGTTACTTACAAAAGTTGCAGCCGTTATTCTTCCGTTTGCCATCATGGCGTACGACTATTGCTACCATAACTCCTGGAAGCTCCGTAAAAAGATTCAGCTGTATATGCCGTATCTGATCTTATCGGCTGTATTGAGCGGCGTCGCAATTTTCACGCAAAGACTCACCCAGGAAGGAGCATCCGTGCCGTATTATGCCGGTTCGGGATATAAAACCCTACTGACGATGATAACCGTTTTTCCTCACTATCTTCTCAATATATTCTGGCCGCAGTATTTGAGCCTTATATACAGTCCTCCGGTAAAAGAAGTCATAGACGGTGATGTTATTATTTCATCAGTTTTGATTATGCTGTTACTGGCTGAAGGCTTCATTTTATATAGAAAAAAAAGTCCGATGTTCTTTTGGTATGGTTTCTTTTTTATGGCATTTATTCCTGTACTGCAGATAATCCCGCTCCCAACAATAATGCAGGATCGTTATTGTTATTTTCCTCTTCTCGGATTTTGTGGGTTTTTCGGCATGTTCATCGACAACTACATAGCTGTAAAGCCTTTTTCCACTTTTAAATATATACTCATTGCGGTAGGCTCAGTTTATATAGTACTTCTGCCCGTGTTAGCCCGGAAACAGACTGAGATATGGAAAGACCCGGTCACCCTGTTCAGTGAGACGTCAAAAAAGGGGGTAGGCAGCAGGTATGGATATTATTCAAATTTCGTAGAATATAATCTGATGACAACTTGTTATACAAAAGCTGAAGAACTTGTTGCAGCGGGGAATCCCCATGAAGCTTTGGCATACTACCGGAAGGCTCTTGAAGTTGATCCCCTGCATTTCGATTCTCTCTTGCGGATGGCTTTCATTCTGCTCAATGAGGGCAAAAAAAACGCCGCGTATCAGTACAATATCAGGCTTACGAAAAACTTTCCAATGCGATTCGAGGGATTTTACAGTATTGGACAATATTATGCAGCGATAGGAGCTACACAAAAAGCCGAAGAAGCTTATTTCCATACGCTGGCGCTTAACCCGTCCTTCCTGCCGGCACGGAAAGAATTAGCTAGCCTAAAGACTATAGGGGGTAGGTCTCAACTCGATACTAAATGATTCGAGGCGACGGCTCTTGTCCTGATGTTTTAGCATTAACTACAATGTCTGCAACATAAAACACTTCAGGTATTCTGATTCCGGAAAAGAGAGAAGTACCGGATGATCTGGTGCCTGACTGCAGGTTTCCACCAAACGTACTTCGCGTTTAGCGAGTCGCGCGGCATGAATCAGTATGTCGCGAAACGCCTCGCGCCCCATAAGGTATGAACAGGAACAGGTGATCAGGTAGCCACCAGGTTCGAGTAGTTCAAGTGCGCGCCGGTTAACGGTAAGGTAGCCTTTGGTTGCCTCGGCTATATTTTTTCTGCTTTTGACAAAAGCAGGTGGATCCATGACGATCACATCAAAACGCTCCCCCTCCTGATTTAGTGAGCGTAGCCTCTCAAAGGCGTCGCACTCTTCAAACCGAATACGCTCAGAAACAGCATTCAGCTTTGCGTTGCTGCTCGCCTGTCCGATAGATCTGGCAGAAATGTCTATGCCAAGCACAGATTCTGCACCAAATGATGCGGCATGAATCGCCCAACCGCCGGTGTAACAGAAACAGTCAAGCACTCTCTTGCCGTTGCAGATTTCACGCAGTAGAAGGTGGTTCTGCTTCTGATCCAGAAAACCGCCTGTTTTCTGACCATCGCGGAGGCTGACCTGAAAACGGAGAGAGTTCTCGTTCATATCGACTCTGTCCGGTATTTCGCCGTACAGGATCTCCACACGCTCTTCCAGTCCTTCCATTTTGCGTACGCTTACATCGTTGCGGGCGATAATGCCGAGTGGAGTAAAGACCATTTTAAGGGCATCGACAATCTGCGTGCGCCGGCAGTCCATTCCTGAGGAGAGGAGCTGAACCGAAATATAATCCCCGTATTTGTCAACAACAAGTCCCGGGAGAGAGTCGCTTTCGCCGTAGACGGCACGGAAGGTCGCTGATTCGGGGTACCGGTTCGTACGATGTGAGAGGGCGGAGGTGATGCGCCCGACAAAAAAATCGGTAGTGTCGATCTCCTCTCGAACCCGGGATAGCAGACGGAAAGCTATAAGTGAGTGCGGATTGTAATGTCCGATGCCGATGAAATTGCCGGATGTATCATACAGTTCTGCGGTAATTCCGGCAGTTCGTTCGCCGGTTATTTCGCGGATCTCATTACTGAACACCCAGGGATGCCCCGACTTAATGCGTCGGTCTTCGTTTTTACTGAGGGTTATTCTGGTCATCTCCGCATCCCCTGATTATGTAGATAAAGTTTTTATTTTATTCTCAAACTTGACAGGCTTTTTCTTGTACACCATTATCGCAGAAATTACTTTCACAAACAGCAGAGGTAGCTAAATGTTAGAACAAAAGGTAATCCTGATGTTTTTTTCCACATCAGTTCTGCTTGCCCTCTCTCCGGGTCCTGACAATCTCTTTGTAATGACTCAGGCAGCCAGTCAGGGTCGTAAAGCTGGACTTCTGGTTACATTGGGGCTCTGTACCGGCCTGCTGTTTCATACCGCTGCGGTTACATTTGGACTGGCTGCACTTTTCAAGGCGTCTGCCATTGCCTTCTCTGTTTTGAAATTTACCGGTGCAGGTTATCTGGCATACCTCGCTCTGCAGGCATTTCGTGCCGGTACTGTAACTGGAACAGCAACTGCTGCCGGGTCGATTAATTCTCTCGCTCTATACCGGAGAGGGGTTATCATGAATGTAACGAACCCGAAGGTATCAATCTTTTTTTTGGCATTTCTCCCTCAGTTTGCCGACCCATCCAAAGGGCAGATTCCAATCCAGATTATGCTGCTGGGCTCAATTTTTATTGCAGCAACGATTATTGTCTTTGGCGGAATAAGTCTCTTGGCTGGTGTTTTCGGAGAGCGTTTTCGGAAATCGGATTTTGCACAGAAGCTCCTTAACCGTGCAGCCGGAGGAATTTTTGCCGGACTGGCTTTGAAACTTGCGCTTACCCATAGATGAGTATTAACAGTGTAAGCAGGTGGTTACAGGTTTATAACTTCTGAATTTCAATGAGTTGACACATTCAAAATTACACTTTATACCTTCATACATGACAGCCACTCTTTACATAATCGCTACTCCGATAGGAAACCTTGAGGATATGACCTACAGGGCGGTCAGGATTCTCGGTGAGGTGGATCTTGTCGCCGCTGAGGATACACGGCATTCTCTCAAGCTGATGACTCACTTTGGCATATCAAAGCCTCTTACTTCCTATTTCGACCACAATCAGCAGATCAAAGGGGAGCGTATTCTGAATGCTCTTAGGCAGGGGAAGTCGGTCGCTCTTATTTCTGATGCCGGAACACCATGCATATCAGACCCCGGTTATCAACTGGTTCGTGATGCAGTTTCCGAAGGTATTTCTGTAGTTCCGCTTCCAGGGTCGTGTGCTGCGGTTACCGCGCTTTCAGCATCCGGTATGCCTACCGATGCTTTTACTTTTGCCGGTTTCCCGCCATCACGTCAGGGAAAACGGCGCACCTTCTTATCTTCGCTCTCAAATCTGCCCGGAACTCTGGTCATGTACGAAGCGCCGCACAGATTGCTGGATACTCTGAACGATATTCGTGATCTGCTCGGGGAGAGGGTGGTAGTTGTCGCCAGGGAGTTAACCAAGATTTTTGAGGAGTTTATAAGGGGAACCGTCTCTGAGGTTATCTCATCAGTTTCACAGACCCCTGTTCGGGGAGAGGTTGTGCTGCTGGTTGCGCCCGGAGAGGTGTCTGCAGCTGAGGCTGAGCCTCTGGAAAAGGTGCTGCTCCGCTTGATGGAGGATGAAAGCCTCTCAATCAAGGATATGGCTAAGATTGCGGCTGTCGAGTCGGGAGTTTCGCGGAGTGAAGCGTATGCCGAAGCTCTTAGATTGAAAAACAGCGCAGAACCACCATAAAAACAATGGAATTTCAGCTGGATAGTGTGATATAAAGCGACGCTTATATTTTGATTTAGGGGACTTGCATGAAGATATGTATTTTTGGAGCTGGATACGTCGGGCTTGTAGCTGCCGCCTGTTTTGCCGAAAGCGGCAACAGCGTAATTACAGTTGATATAGACAAGAAGCGGATCGAGGATCTTAAACAGGGTATAATTCCGATTTATGAACCGGGTTTGAAAGAGATGATTCTGCGCAATCAGGGAGAGGGGCGTCTCTCTTTCACGCTGGATATGGAAGAGGCGGTCAAAGCGTCGCTGGTCTGTTTCATAGCTGTAGGTACGCCACCGGGTGAAGATGGCTCTGCAGACCTCAAATATGTTTTAGGGGTTGCAAGAAACATAGGTCGCGCCATGAACGGCTTCAAAATCATAGTTGACAAGTCAACCGTTCCTGTTGGGACTGCCGACAAAGTAAGAGCGGCAGTTCAGGAAGAGCTGGCAGCGCGGGGTGTAAATCTTGAGTTTGATGTTGTCTCCAATCCCGAATTTCTTAAGGAGGGCGCTGCAATTGACGACTTTATGAAACCTGACAGGGTCGTTATCGGCTGCGACAATGTTCGTACGGCAGAAATAATGAAAGAGCTGTATGACCCTTTCATGCGTAAACAGAACCGGATGATAATAATGGACGTTCGTTCTGCAGAGATGACAAAATATGCTGCGAACGCAATGCTCGCTACCCGAATCTCTTTTATGAACCAGATAGCCAATCTCTGTGAACTTATGGGGGCTGATGTCATGTCAGTGCGTGAAGGTATAGGCTCTGACAGTCGTATCGGTTATGATTTTCTCTTTCCCGGTCCGGGGTACGGCGGATCATGTTTTCCAAAAGATGTAAAGGCGCTCATCAAAACTGCCGAAGAGTCAAAGTATGACTTCCTGCTTTTAAAAGCTGTTGAAGAGGTAAATGAACTGCAGAAAGAGGTGGTAGCCGGCAAGTTGATTAAACTGCTCGGTTCCGCTGATGAAGAGAAGGCGTTAACCGGACGTATAGTCGCTTGTTGGGGGTTATCATTTAAACCGCGGACCGATGATATGCGTGAAGCTCCGGCTATAACTATTATCGAGCGTCTGCTCTCTTCCGGCGCAACTGTGCGAGTACATGACCCGGAAGCGCTCAAGGAGGCTCGTAACTACTTCGGCGACAGGATAGAATACAGCAGCAGCCAGTATGACATTCTTGACGGAGCGGATGCTTTGGCGATCATAACAGATTGGAATGAATACCGTAATCCTGATTTTGACCGCATTAAGACATCCCTGAAAAACCTTAATATTGTTGACGGCAGAAATCTCTATAAGCCTGATCGTATGGCTGCTGCCGGTTTTAAATATGTTCCGCTTGGACGCGCCGGAGTTTCTGTTTCCGGAGGGGAAGAATAATATGAGGATACTTGTAACCGGTGGTGCCGGATTTGTCGGATCACATCTTTGTGAACGTCTTCTGGATGAAGGGCACGATGTAATATGCGTCGACAATTTTTTTACCGGTAGTAAGAATAATATTATTCAACTTATGGACAGCCATAGGTTTGAGCTTGTGCGGCATGATATTACGGAGCCGATTCTGCTTGAGGTTGATAGAATCTACAACCTCGCTTGTCCGGCATCTCCGGTACATTATCAGTACAACCCTGTTAAAACCATAAAAACGAGCGTAATGGGCAGCATAAATATGCTGGGAATGGCTAAACGGGTTAAGGCAAGGATTCTTCAGGCATCCACATCTGAAGTTTACGGTGACCCTCATGTTCATCCGCAGACTGAGGATTACTGGGGTAATGTAAACCCTATCGGTATACGAAGCTGTTATGATGAAGGCAAACGGGTGGCAGAAACGCTGATGATGGATTACCATCGTCAGAATAATGTCGATGTTCGTATTATCCGTATTTTCAATACCTACGGCCCCCGAATGGCTGAAAACGACGGAAGGGTTGTCTCTAATTTCATTCTGCAGGCGTTGCGGAATGAAAATATCACGGTTTATGGCGATGGTTCACAGACCCGCTCTTTCTGCTATGTTTCAGATCTGGTCGACGGAATGATCCGTATGATGGAGTGCGATGGTTTCATTGGACCTGTTAATCTGGGGAATCCGGTGGAGAACACAATCCTTGAGTTTGCCGAAAAAATCATTACAATAACCGGCTCAAAATCAAAGATAATTTTTCAGCCGCTTCCACAGGACGACCCCAAGCAGCGCCAGCCGAATATAGCGCTTGCGATAGAAAAGCTCGGTTGGCAGCCGAATATTCAACTTGATGACGGATTAAGAAAAACAGCGGAGTATTTCGCAGGGTGCATCGGGAAAGCTTAAATGTTCAATATGCCTCTTCAAAAAAGGATGTACTTTATACCGTTGGGGTGCCTGGCGTTTATCCTGTTCTTCACCGTTTTCGGTGATAAGGGTCTGCTTCGGATCTTTGAGCTGAAACAGGACAAGGAGAAAATTGAAGCACGTCTGAACGAGAGCAGAAACGATAATGAAAAGCTTAAATGCGAAATTGTAGCCCTTACATCAGACCGTCGTTATCTTGAGAGTATTGCGCGCAAAGATTTCGGGCTTGTCCGGAGCAACGAAGTGGTCTATCAATTCCCTCGGAACAATAAAGAGCCATAGGATAATACGATGTCACGACAAAGCTGCGCCGTCTGCGCATGGCGTGAAAACTGTGCAAAAAAATTCTGCATCCCTGACGGAGGGGCAAGGTGTCCTGATTTCACAAGGGATGTGAGTATTAAGGATGTTGAAGATAGCGACAAATCACTCAACCAGAAAGAACAGCTGATAAAATGATGCGAAACCGAATAACCCTCCTGGTAGAAACTGCACTTAACAAAGCCTGCGCGGCACAAGAGCTGATAACCTCCACACTGCCAATAATTACTTTAGGGCATCCGGCAAAGCCGGAACATGGCGATTTCTCATGCAATATAGCCATGCTGCTATCCAAAAGCGAGCGCAAGGCTCCGCGCTTGGTAGCTGAAATAATATTAAAATATCTTGGTGCCGGTTCCGGTCTTCTTCTTAAGACTGATATTGCAGGCCCCGGCTTCATTAACTTCTTTGTCTCACTCTCTGCGTGGCAGGCGACTCTTCTTGAAATTGAAAAGGGGGGGGAGAATTTTGGAAAGACGACGGCTGGTTCCGGAAAAAAAGTTCAGGTGGAGTTTGTCAGCGCAAATCCAACAGGACCTCTTCATATAGGGCACGGCAGGGGTGCGGCAATCGGGGATACTCTCTGTCGCATTCTGGATGCTGCCGGATGGGATGTCACCAGAGAATTTTATTATAACGATGCCGGTGTTCAGATCAGCAATCTTGCCCTGTCGGTTCAGATGCGCTGTCTTGGAGTTGATACGGATGACCCGCGATGGCCGGAAGGGGGTTATCAGGGTGATTACATTAAAGATGTTGCAAAAGCGTATCTGGCAAAGGAGAGTGTCGTCGCTTCGGATCAACATACAACCGCTTCAGGCGATCCGGAAGATCTGGAAAATATCCGGAGTTTTTCCGTAGCCTGGTTGCGGCGTGAACAGGATCTCGATCTTGATGCCTTTGATGTGAAGTTCGATGTATATACGCTGGAATCCTCACTTTACAGTGAGGGGAGAGTGGATTCGGTAGTTCAGAAGCTTATTGCAAACGGACACGCTTATGAGCAGGATAACGCGCTATGGCTCCGCTCAACCGATTTTGGTGATGATAAAGACCGCGTTATGCGTAAGGCGGATGGTAGTTATACCTACTTTGTACCGGATGTTGCCTATCACCAATCCAAGTGGGAGCGTGGTTTTACCCGTGTAATCAATGAACAGGGTTCAGATCATCACAGCACAGTTACCCGTGTAAGAGCCGGGCTTCAGGCGCTGGATGCGGGAATACCAAAGGACTGGCCGGAGTACGTTCTGCATCAGATGGTTACTGTAATGCGTGGCGGTGAAGAGGTTAAAATATCAAAAAGAGCAGGAAGTTATGTCACTTTGAGGGAGCTGATCGATGAGGTCGGACGTGACGCAACCCGGTTCTTCTTTCTGATGCGTAAGCCTGATGCACAGATGGTATTTGATATTGATCTCGCAAAACAGCAGACAAACGAAAATCCGGTTTATTATGTTCAGTACGCGCACGCCAGAATCTGCAGCATTTTTGATAACGCTGCGGAAAAGGGCTTTGTCGCTCCGCTAACACCCGAGCTTTCAACTCTTGAGTGTCTCTCTACGGATGAGGATATGAAGATGATAAAGCTGCTGACTGCACTTCCTGATACTATTGATGACTGTGCAATACATTTTGAGCCTCACCGCTTGACATATTATCTGAGTGAGCTTGCCAGCTGTTTCCACAGTTTTTACAACAAAAATCGTGTTATAAGTGAAGATAGGAAATTGACAGAAGCGCGTTTGTACCTTCTTAAGCGAACTGCACAAACTATTAAAAATGCCCTCTCCCTCCTTGGGATTTCAGCGCCGGAACGAATGTAGAGGAGCTATCATGCGTATTGACTACAGCGATCCAAAGAGATCTTGCAACTCATCAGGCATCAGCCAGAACCGCCCCCGTAAAGAGTCTTCAGGCGGCATAATAATTACGGCTTTCATCTCCAGTATTATCTGCCTCGGCATAGGATTCGGCAGCGGCTGGATGCTCTCGCAGCGCTCCGCCAAGAAAGCTTTCAAGGCGGCGATGGAACAGATAAGCATTGAAAACAGTCCGCAGGTAGCTCCAAATAATGCTGCTGCAGGATCACCCCCCAATCCGGCTGCTGCTCTGCCGTCGCCACAAAATGAAGCAGCTGCACAGTCGCCGGTTCAGGCAGCCGCTGATTCACAACTGAGCTTTTACAAAACGCTTCCAAGCGGACAGAAGAACAATTCATTGGGGAGCGGAATAAATCCAAAAGAGGAAAACTCGGGAAAGCAGCCGCTGCAAGCGGTAATGCCAAGTAATATTAGCAGGGTGGCTACACCACAACTCGAAGAGAGCAGTCAGAAAAATCCTGTACAGCCGACTACTGTTAAGTCGCCCCCCATCCAGGAAACCGCTTTCTTTACAGTTCAGGTTGCCTCCTGCAGCACGAAGGGGGAGGCTGAGAACTATCGGGGCAAGATGGTTGCGAAGGGGTACAGCGTAAATGTAGTGGAATTTAAGCAGGCTGACAAAACGGTCTGGTATCGGGTTCATGTCGGAAAACGTCTTGATAAGGATACCGCAAGGGAACTTGCCAAAAAGCTTGGTAAGGGAGCTATTGCAGTTCCTGATAACGGATGATTTTTCCCGCTTGACAAACGTATGCCGGTTCAACTAGAGTCAACGCCTCTTATAAAGGGGAGTAGCTATCAGCCGGAGAAATGACTGATCCCATGTTCGTCAACACAGCCGTAAGGCTCGGGCAGGGAACGATGAAAATCGCAAGCAAGACCTTTATCCAAAGCGTTTAGATCGCTGTGGGTAGAGGTCTTTTTATTTGTCTAAACTAAAAAAACGAAACATCGGGGGAACATTTATGGAGTGGCTTTTGGAACCGCAGGTATGGATGGCGCTGATTACACTTACTGCACTGGAAATTGTCCTTGGAATTGACAATATAATTTTCATTTCAATTCAGGCTGGCAAACTACCCCTGCATCAGCGCGAAAAGGCACGTGTTGTCGGCTTGGGGCTTGCAATGTTTATTCGGATAGGGCTGCTGTTTTCACTTACGTGGCTGATGGGTTTAACAGCCCCGCTTTTCACTGCGCTAGGCAACGAAATTAGCGGTCGTGATCTTATTCTGATCTCTGGCGGTCTCTTTCTGATCTGGAAAAGTACGATGGAGATTCATGACAAGCTGGAGGGGGAGGAGGAGATATCATCCGCCAGGGTGGCTGCGACTTTTGGCGCAGTAATTGTTCAGATTCTGTTGCTTGATATTGTTTTCTCCCTTGACTCTATCATAACTGCACTTGGAATGGCTAGCCAGCTTGTCATAATGGTTGCAGCTGTTATTATTGCGGTAGGGTTTATGATGCTGTTTTCCGGTAAAATAAGCGATTTTGTTGAAAAACATCCGACAATCAAAATGCTGGCTTTAAGCTTTCTTCTGCTTATAGGTGTCTCGTTGATAGGAGATGGTTTTGATATGCATATTCCAAAGGGGTACATATATTTCGCGATGGCGTTTTCTGTAATGGTGGAGATGCTCAATCTAAAACTGGGGCGGAGTGTTCCTGTAAAGCTCCATCAACCCCATATTGAAAATTCGAATAAAAACTGACCCGGTTGCAGATGTCGCTTGGGAGAAAAAACGCAACATACCAGGGGGGAAATAGATGGTAAAAAATAAATTTATTCTGATTGTGATTCTGGCTCTTTTTGTACTGCCCTTCATCTCATCGCTGCTTGATTACTATACTGACTGGTTGTTTTTTGTTGAGACAGGCTTCTCCTCGGTTTTTACAACAACACTTTATGCAAAAAGCGGAGTTGGAATTCTTTACGGAGTTTTTCTTTTTGCCGCCATAATGATCAACCTCTCAATTGCCGGCAGATCTGATTTTGCATACCCCGGAAGTTTCGTAGTCGGGGGTAATTTCCGTATAAACAGAAATGAGATAGAAAGGCTTGTAAAGCCGCTGTCACTCCTTGTGAGTATGCTCCTGGCTCTTTTTGCCGCCAACTGGGGAGCTATGAGGTGGGAAGAGGTTCTGCTTTTTACAAACGGTGTAAATGTCGGGACGGTAGATCCTGTTATCGGCAAAGATATCGGTTTTTATCTTTTTAGCCTCCCTTTTCTGAATGGGCTTAGAGCTTTCATAAGCTTTGCACTTCTGATAAGCACAATTTCTGTCGCTGCATTATATTTTGTTCGAGGAGGTATCACTCTTACGGAGCGTGGAGCATCAATTAACGGCAGGGTACGGAAGCATCTGGCGGTTCTTGCCGGATTGTTTGGTCTGGTAGTTGCCGCAGGATTTTATCTGGACTGCTTTGGGTTGCTCTATTCCGCCAACGGCGCGTTCTATGGAGCAGGGTATGCGGATATAAATTCCAGACTTCTTACATTCAGGGTATTGACTTTTTTGACCCCCATTGCAGGATTAATGCTTGCTGCAGGTATATGGAAAGGTGTGTGGCGTCTTGCACTGCTTCCAACGGCGGCTGTAGCGGTAATATATGCAGCAGGTATTCAGGTTTACCCCGGAGTGCTTCAGAAATTCAAGGTTGCTCCAAATGAACTGGCTCTGGAAACCCCGTATATAGAGAATAATATCAGGTTTACACGTTTCGGATATGATCTTGAGAAGATTGAAACGGTTCCGTTTGATGTTGATACGAGGCTTTCAGCAGCGGATATAGAAAACAATGATGCCACGATCAAAAACATCCGTCTATGGGATCACGCTCCGCTCTTGAAGACATATAGTCAACTGCAGCAGATAAGAACTTATTACAGGTTTTTTGATGTCGATAATGATCGTTACAAAGTGAACGGTCAGTATACGCAGGTTATGCTCTCCCCTCGTGAACTTTCATACAGTGACCTGCCCAGCAAAAACTGGATAAACGAAAGGTTGATTTTTACACATGGCAACGGGATTACTTTTGGTCCGGTAAGCAGGATCAGCAAGGAGGGGCTGCCGGAATTTTTTGTCAAGGATATCCCTCCTGTCAGTCTTGCTGACGTCAAGGTTACAAGACCGGAAATTTACTTCGGAGAGTTGTCAAACGAGTATGTTGTGGTTAAGACAAAAATTCCTGAATTCAGCTACCCAACCGCGACCGGCAACATTAACACGACATACAGCGGGAAGGGAGGGGTTCCTGTTGACTCCATACTTAAAAAAGCTCTATTTGCTGCGAAATTCAGAACCGAGAAAATTCTCCTTTCAACTGATATCACGGATGAGAGCCGAATAATCTATAACAGAAACATTAATGAAAGAGTTAGAGCAATAGCGCCATTTCTCCGTTTTGATATTGATCCTTACATGGTGCTCGATGAAAAGGGGCATCTAAAGTGGATCTTAGATGCGTATACATATTCCGGTCTTCTCCCATATTCAAAACCTCTCAGTGGCGGGATAAATTATATGCGGAACTCTGTGAAAGCTGTTGTTGACGCTTACGACGGTAACGTCAGCTTCTACATCAGTGATCCGGATGATGTACTTGTAAAAGTATATGCCCGTATGTTTCCTGATATGTTCAAGCCAATCTCTGAGCTGTCAGCTGATCTGCGAACTCATATCCGGTATCCGCACCAGTTTCTACAACTGCAGGCAGCTATGTACAGCGCATATCACATGACTGATCCGAAAGTATTCTACAACAAGGAAAACCTCTGGGAAATTCCGACGCTGGGGGAAAAACCGATGGAGGCTTATTACACAATAATGAAGCTTCCTGCAGAAAAGGTAGAGGAGTATATACTTCTTCTTCCATTTACCCCTTCTAAACGTGACAATCTTGCCGCCTGGCTCACAGCCCGTTGTGACGGAGAAAATTACGGGAAAATCCGTGCTTATACATTCCCGCGTGATCGACTTATCTACGGACCTAAGCAGATTGATGCAAGAATAAATCAGGATTCATTCATATCCCAGCAGTTGACATTATGGAATCAGAGAGGCTCCGAGGTGATTCGTGGGAGTCTGCTGGTTATACCGATTGAGAAATCACTCCTGTATGTACAGCCGTTGTTTCTGGCAGCCGATAAAGCCGGTTTGCCGGAGCTTAAACGGGTAATAGTTGCATTCGGTGATCAGGTTGTTATGGAGGAGAATCTGGAGCTGGCTCTGCAGAGGTTGTTCGGTGGTAAAAAGACGGTTTCCGCAGTTTCTGCGACTGCTACAGCAGATGCAAAGGCGTCTCCTTCCTCGCTGGCAAAGGAGGCGATGGGCATTTATGAGAAAGCAGTTACGCTTCAACGTCAGGGGAACTGGGGTGCTTATGGAGAGGAGCTTCGGAAGCTGGAGCAGCTCTTAAAACGTATGGCACAGTAGATGCGCAAAGGAGTATGTAAAGGTTTCAAAGAATTTTTACACAATTGATTTTATAACAAGATTTATCCCTTAGTTTACTCTTTTATGGTACATTCGGGGCAATATACTCTTAACAACCGTCATAAACAGGGGGCTTTTATGAAAAAAATGGTGTCTGTTCTACTATCTATATGGATCGTTCTAATGTTTGGTGGATGTGCAACGCTGGAGGTCACGCCTCCACATCAACTGAAAACTGCCGAAAAAACTGTGCCTGCCACAGTTCTTGTAGAAGCTGCCGGCGAAAGATTGAGGGGTGCTTTTTCCACCAGTGAAGAGTCAGTGCTTAATGCAGCATCCGGAAAGCTCTTCGAGAAGGTTATAATGCTTCCTGAAGAGATGCAGTCAAAGTCACCGGAGGAGTTGAAGGCTATCTACGGCTCTGCTTATGTTCTGTCAGTTAACATTGCTGATGTTAATGTGCATGGCGACCTGAATCCATTCTGGTTTATAGCTGCACCGATGCTCTTTTTTAAACCGCTCGCTCCTATTGTAACTTTCGAGTCGACAGTAACCCTGTACGGTGAAGCTGTTGAAGCAGGCGCTGGTGCGCTTCTGTTGAAACGAGAGTTTAGCGAAACTTCAACAGATCATTTCAGCCCTGTTAAGCCGGAAGAAAAAGTTAGAAAGCTGACTACCAGGAGTATTAACGGCGCGTTGGCTCTTATGCTGGAAGAGCTGCACAGTACCGTCACAAAAAAATAATATGCCCCGCAACGAAAGACATCTTTTCATAGCGCAGGCTTAGCATGGATGTTGTAACAACCCATACAAATGCAGATTTTGATTGTCTTGGAGCTATGGCAGCGGCTTTAAGGCTCTATCCTGAAGCTCTTCTCTCGTTCCCCGGTTCTCAGGAGAAGGGTGTGCGTGACTTCATAGAGCGCCATCCGGACTATCTTCCGCGCTTTACAAGGGCAAAAGATATAGATCTTGATTCGATTACCCGCCTTGTAATTGTGGATTGTCAGCAGGCATCACGTATCGGCCGTTTTGCGGAAATTATTTCCCGCCCCGGACTTGAAATACACATATATGACCATCACCCCGTAACAGACGAAAGTATTATACCTGCCGGTGGTGAAATCTCGACCAGAGGCTCAGCGTCATCACTTTTAGCTGACAGATTGATGGATATCTCAGCTGTTCTTACCCCCGAAGAGGCAACTCTTCTCATGCTTGGAATTCATGAAGATACAGGTCGTCTTCTCTTTCCGTCAGCAACCCCACAGGATTATTCTGCTGCAGCCTGGCTGCTTGGACAGGGTGCAAGGCTTCCGGTTGTCAATGAAGCTTTGACCCCTGAGCTGAGTAAGGCGCAGATGGCACTGTTCAAGGCTCTCCTTTCGACCCTTAAATCCACATCTATTAACGGGCTGACGGTGTCAATCGCCTACGCTTCTTCTGATAGTTTTGTAAATGATATTGCTTCGTTAGCTCATCTGATGAGGGATATGGAAAATATGGACGCCCTTTTTGTAGCTGTGGCTATGCAGGATAATGTTCATATCGTTGCCCGCAGTAATATCCCGGAAATAGATGCCTCGGAGGTTGTGAAGAGTTTTAATGGTGGAGGGCACTCAACTGCAGCTTCAGGGGTTGTACATGGGAAAACTCTAGAGACGGTGCTTGAAGAGCTTGATGGGTTGCTCCGGAGAATTATCCGGTTTGAAACGACTGCGGGGAGTGTCATGACTTCGCCGGTAAAGAGTATGCCTGATACTGTAAACATTAATGGGGCTCGTGATTTTCTTACCCGCTACAATTGCAATTCGATGCCCGTTATGTCCGGCAGGCAGATGGTCGGGGTTATATCGCGTAAAACTGTTGAAAAAGCGCTGCACCACAGTCTCGGAGCCTCACCGGTGACTGATTTCATGCATACCGAATTTATGTCAGCAACTGTAGAGACGCGACTGTCAGCTATTCAGTCTTATATGGTTACGGGAAATCGCCGCTTTGTGCCGGTTTTTGAGGGAGACCTTCTGGTTGGAGCAGTTACCAGAACAGACCTGATGCGTCATATTTACGGTGCCGGCAGTCGCTCTTCCGGTGCTCTGTATGATCTTGACTCTCTCAAGGTGCCGACTCGTATTCATTCTGTTGCGGGGCTTATTGAGAAAAGGCTCTCTACAAGAACCGTCGAAATGCTGCACAGGCTTGGCGAAACAGGGGACAGCCTCGGTTTGCCGGTTTATGTTGTAGGCGGATTTGTGCGTGACCTTCTGCTCGATATCGATAATCTGGATATCGATATAACCGTTGAAGGGGATGGCATTTTCTTTGCGGAACATTTTGCAGTCACATATGGGGGGAGGGTGCGTAGCCACAGGAAGTTTGCAACTGCTGTTCTTGTTCTGCCGGATGGCGGTAAGGTGGATATTGCCAGCACACGTCTCGAATATTACGAATCCCCGGGCGTTCTGCCGACAATAGAGCGTGCGTCACTAAGGGATGATCTGTATCGACGTGATTTTACAGTCAACACGCTCGCACTATGTATAAACAGCGACCGTTTTGGTCAATTGACAGATCATTTCGGGGGGCAGCAGGATATACACGAGCGTGTTGTGAGGGTGCTGCACAACCTTTCTTTCGTCGAAGACCCTACTCGTGTATTCAGGGCAATCCGTTTTGAGCAGCGACTCGGTTTTCGTATTGCCGCTCATACTGAAAACCTGATACGGAGCGCTGTAAGGATGGATCTGCCAGGTAAACTTGGTGGCGAACGGTTGCAGAGTGAGCTGCTTCAGATAATGTCGGAGAAAGAGCCTTTGGGTGCAATAAAACGGATGTATTCACTCTCCCTACTGCCATTTATTCATCCGTCACTTAAGATGGTATCTTCTACTGAACGCGTACTGAAGGAAACCGGAGATGTCATGGCATGGTTCAGGCTGCTCTATCTGGAGGATCGTTGTGAACCATGGCAGGTATATCTGCTCTCTCTATGCGATGCTCTGAAAGCCGAGGAATTTCATGCAGTATGCTTCCGACTCGCACTTCCCGGTTCCATTGCCGTACGGCTTGCGAGGCAGCGGCATCTCGTGTTCAAAACGCTTACAGCAGTAAGACGACAGATAAAGAGTCACGACAATATTCCAAACAGTCAGATTTATATGTGGTTTCGCAATTTTGACCTTGAAATACTGCTCTATCTTGCCGCAAGAGCGAGTAACGAGAACGTCAGGCGCTTTGTTTCGCTCTACCTTACAAAACTGCGCAATGTTTCTACAATACTTGGCGGGGATGATCTGCTTGCACTTGGATTCAAGCCTGGTCCGCTCTTTGGACGTATAAAGGAGCGATTACTTTATGCAAGACTAGATGGCAAAGTGAATACTGAGGATGACGAAAAGCGGTTTGTAACAGCTTTTTCCGGTTGATACGCAAATTTATAAAATAAGTTAAATCAGGATGTTGTAAAAACGCCATAAAAGCGGCTTGACCTGAATCTCTGTTACATGGTAATTGTTTTCGGAGATAAAAACTATACACCTGCGGGGTTATTAAAATATGAAACAGTTGAAAAAAATGGTTGTTCTTATAACTGTATTTTCCGTGTTTTCTTCCACAACATCGGCTTTTGCATCTGATACTACTATAACTGAAGTATTCACTGATGCATTTTACGGAGGTGCTATCGGTGCTCTTGTTGGTGGCGCTCTGATGGTTTTTACAAAAAAGCCGGCTGATCATCTTAATTTTATAGCATACGGTGCGGCGACAGGTGTTCTTGTCGGTACAGGTTATGGACTTGCTAAATCCGCTCGTGCATTTGCAGAAGTAGAAGATGGCAGGGTAAACTTCGCCCTCCCTACAATTTCGCCGGAGTTGCTGGTTTCGCCCGATTCACGCCATACAACGGTTGCCTGGAAAGCAGATATTATTCGCGGTACATTTAACTGATTCAAACATAGATGATATAACTTGAGCATGAAAACCCGTCGGAGTTATCCAACGGGTTTTTTTATCTGCTCAACAGATGTTAAAATAGGTATAACTGGCTTCAAATCAATATTCCGGAGGAAATATGTCAGAGTTAAGTGGTGTAACCGTTATAAAAAAGGCAAATATATATTTTGACGGCAAGGTAGTCAGTCATACGGTCCTGTCTGCAGATGGAACAAAGAAGACGCTTGGAGTAATGCAGGCTGGTGAGTACGAATTCTCAACAGGGCTTCCCGAGGTTATGGAGATTCTTTCCGGGGAGCTTGAGTGGCAGTTAAAGGGCGCGGCAGTTTGGAATAAGATTGTCGGTGGTGAGGCGTTTGACGTTCCTGGTAACTCAACCTTTCTGATGAAAGTTCCCGTTGTAACGGATTACTGCTGCTCTTTTGTCAGCTGAGAGCTTGAGTTTTGATAGAGAGAAACAGCAGGGAGCAAACTGTCGGACGCTTTGCCCCGTCACCTACAGGAGCATTACATACCGGTTCACTTGTTACTGCCGTCGGAAGTTATCTGATGGCGAAAAAGAGCGGAGGTGAATGGCGTCTAAGGCTTGATGATCTGGATGCGCCTCGTCAGGTGACCGGAGTGGCGGACGATATAATGCGAACTCTGGAGTCATTCGGATTGTTCTGGGATGGCCCGGTTTCGCGTCAGAGTGGGCATCTTGATTTTTACGCAAGTGCATTTGAGGAGTTAATTAAACAGGGTGAAATATACCCCTGTTACTGTTCTCGCAAGGAGATAGCCAGAAGCTCTTCAGCCCCTCATGTTGAGGATGATGGTATCCCCTATAACGGCAACTGCGGACTTGGAGGTACAAAAACCGGGGCTGTTCGCTCCTGGCGTGTCAGAGTGCCTGATGAGTGTGTGACTTTTACGGATCTTCGCAGGGGGCTTGTCTGCCAGAATCTTTCATCTTTTACTGGGGATTTTGCGGTAAAACGTGGAGATGGAGTCTTTGCCTACCAGCTTGCGGTTGTAGTAGATGATTACCTGACAGGTGTCAATCAGGTTGTAAGGGGGGATGACCTGCTATCCTCGACACCTCGTCAGATTTACCTGCAGAGGCTGCTTGGATATCCGGAGCCTCAATATTGTCATCTGCCGCTGGTAACTGGACAGAGTGGAGCAAAGCTGAGTAAACGGGACAACCTCATTTCGAGCCGACTGACTTCCGTTAAGGGGCATGAGAAAGAGCTACTGTTAAAAATCCTTTGTTTTCTAGGGCAGAGTCCGCCAGAGGATCTCTTCGGATTTTCCTGTGCGGAGATTCTAAGCTGGAGCAGCAGTAATTTCAAAAAAGTTGATCTGGCTCTTCAGGGGGGCGTTCTGGCAATTTGACGAGTCTCTGCTAACTCTTATACCGCCTATACGATAATTACACCATGCCATCTAAATGTCTGCAGGAACTGATATCTCTGCTGGAGCTGAATGGAGAGCTTTCACGAATATATGTTCCGGCTAATCCAGTTCTGGAAATTGCCGGCATCACTGATCGTGTATGTAAGGAGCCTGATGGCGGTCGGGCGCTGCTTTTTGAAGATCCGGTCGGATCTGTTTTCAAGTTGGCAACTAATATTTTCGGATCAAAGAAACGGGTCTGTCTGGCTCTTGGTATTGAAAACCTTGACGAACTGACTTCTACCGTGTCCCGTCTGCTGAATCAGATAGCAAACCCCGAACTTGAGTCACTTGGCTCTCAAATCGCCGCACTTCCCGAATTCAGAAATTTTGCTCCCGACAGCAGTATTCAATCAGACCCCGATCTTTATCTTATGGAATCACCTGATCTTACAGCTTTCCCCTTTTTAAAGAGTTGGCCGGATGATGGAAATGCTTCCGGCTATGGTCGCTATATAACTCTGCCGCAGGTTTTCACGACAGATCCGGATGGAGGTACCTCTAATTGCGGTATCTATAGGGTTCAGATTCGGAGTGAGAGGGAGGTCGCCATACGGTGGAAAGTGCGGAGTGGGGCTGCGCGACATTCGGAACAATTTTTACAGGCGGGGAAAGCAATGCCGGTTGCTATTGTTCTAGGTGGTGAACCTGCAACGCTTTTCAGTGCGATGTTTCCTTTGCCGCAAAATCTGGATGAGATGACGTTTGCCGGATTTATTCGTGGAGCTCGTCTAAAAACAGCTTTATGTAAAACCCTTCCGCTACAGGTGCCGATTGGTGCAGAGGTTGTTATTGAGGGTTACGTTGAGCCTGGCGAAACGGTGCTGGAAGGTCCATTCGGAAACCATACAGGTTTTTATTCAGCAGATGGCTTAGCGGCAGTAATGAAAGTTACGGCTGTAAGTCATCGGCATAATGCGATTATTCCAGCTACTGTTGTCGGGATGCCGCCAATGGAAGACTGTTGGATGATGCAGGCGTGGGAGAGAGTTCTGTTTGCAATACTTCGGAGAATCATACCGGAAATCAAAGGTATTTACTTCCCGTTGATTTCTGTTTTTCATCAGAGCGGGATAATTTTTCTTGAAAATCCACGTCCCGGCATGGTACGGAACATTGCCTTGCAACTATGGTCTATGTCCTGGTTTGCATCGGCAAAACTGCTGCTTTTTGTTTCCGATGAAACTCTAAATACAGATCTATCTAGTATCATCTGGAAAAGCATTAATGTGACCGATTTTTCAGATGACATTATCCGTGACGAAACAACCAACCGAATTGCCATTGATTCAACAGGTTGCTCCGTCAGTAGCAGGGAGATAGCGCTTTCTGAAGAAACTTTACGGATTATCGCAACTCGTTGGAAGGAGTACGGACTTGCGTAGATTGTTGTGGACTGTTCTGCTTGTTTTGCCTGCATTGCTTGCAGGTTGTTATCATATGAGGGTTGAGTCCGAGCCTATTGAAACAAGAGTGGTAACTTTACCTGGAAACCAGGATGATGTAATTGGCAGAATAAGCAGACATATTGAAGAGAAGTTTAATTGTCGAATACTTGAAGCTGACAGCGCAGGGACTTTTATAATAACAGCCCCATACAGTTTTATAACAGACACCGGTTTTGGTCAGCCACCCGGCGGACGTAAGTACTACACTCAGTTAAAAATAGAGATAAATGAACAGGATGGAGTAAAAACCGCCAGTATTTCGCATTATAATTTTGAAATAAGGACTTCATACGCTTTTAATGACAATGGAAAGGTCGGAACAATGTACAAACACTATCCTTATAAAGAGTATCCAGGTATGTTTGACCTTGATCTTATTAATAGAGAGATGGACAGAGTTTCGGGCGAAATTCTGCACATATTTCAGGAGTATAAATAAAAGTGTCAGGCATATTTTCAAAAATTTCGATATTCCTGGAAATGATTAAATTTTCGCATACGATCTTCGCACTACCATTTGCACTTACAGGTGCTCTTTTGGCTGCACGCGGTTTTCCAACCGTCAGTCAGACACTATGGATTGTTATTGCCATGGTTGGCGCACGAACCGCCGCTATGGCGATGAACCGTCTGATTGATGCTGAAATAGATGCTAAAAACCCGAGAACTGCAGTCAGGGCTATTCCTGCGGGTCTTATAAGTCGGGGGTTTACGTTTTTTTTCATTATTGCTGCATCCGCTCTTATGCTGTTTGCTGCATATATGTTGAATCCGCTCTGCCTCAAGCTCTCGCCGCTGGCTCTGTTTTTTATTCTCCTTTATTCATATTGCAAAAGATTTACCTCTCTGGCGCATATAGTGCTTGGCATCTGTCTGGCTGGCGCGCCTGTCGGTGCATGGGCAGCAATAAGGGGCACAGTTGACGCTCCGGCTATTATATTGGGAGCAGTTGTGCTTTTCTGGGTGGCAGGATTTGATATCCTCTATGCCCTTCAGGATCTTGAGTTTGACAGGTCAGCAGGGCTTCACTCAATACCTGTTCTTCTCGGCGTAAAGGGATCACTCTGGTCTGCCCGTATTTTTCATCTTATAATGATAGCTCTTCTTTTTACACTTTTCAGCGTAATGTCGCTCGGGAGCTTCTTTCTTCTCGGTATTGTCGTCGCCTTTCTGATGCTGTTATACGAACACTGGCTGCTAAAGGGGGGAGATTTGACAAAGCTGGATGCCGCTTTCTTTAACATGAACGGATATATCAGCGTTGCTATAGCTATTTTTACCGCAGCCGATGTAACGATGAGGTAGGAAAATCATGGCGCCTAAGCATATATTTGTTGCATTGACCGGAGCATCCGGTTCGATGTACGGTTTGCGGCTTGCCGAGCAGCTCTGTCTGAAGGGGTTTACGGTCACCTTTACTGCAAGCTGCAGCGGAACAGCCGTCTGCCTGGAAGAGACCGGCCTCGACCTGTCAGGTGATCTGGATAAGGCGCTGCAGCGTCTCTATTCTCACCTCGAAATAAAATCCGGTATCAGTCTTATGCACCCTGACGATCTGTTCTGCGGAGCTGCCAGCGGATCTTCTGCGCCTGATGCGATGGTCGTTTGTCCATGCAGTATGGGAACATTAGCACGTATTTCTGCAGGTGTATCGGGCAATCTGATTGAGCGGGCAGCGGATGTAATGCTCAAAGAGCGTCGCAAGCTTCTACTTGTACCACGCGAGACACCTCTCTCGGATATTCATCTTGAAAATATGCTTAAGCTTTCCCGCGCAGGCGCACGCATAATTCCCGCGATGCCAGCTTTCTACGGTCGACCGGAATCGGTGTTAGATCTCGTTGATTTCGTGGTTGGGAAAATAATGGATCAGATGGGTATTCTTAATGATCTTTACAAACGCTGGGGAACAGAGTGATTTGTTACCCCGATGCCTGATACAGCGATTCCTCCAAATATAACCGCATATCTTAAGAAACGGGGCGCAGGATCTCTCTGGGTTATTGAGGGATTATCTTCTCGCACATTTTCAGGTGCAGTTGTTATCCCCTCCCTTGCTGAATCAGCCACTCTTCCGGAAACCCTCGAATCTCTGTCACATAACCCTCCGGAGTTACTGGAGCGGTTTCTTATTCTGGTTGTGGTTAATCAGAGGACTGACGCATCAGTGGAGGAGAAGAGAGACAATATGTTTACGCTCTCTAAACTTCCCTTCTGGAAAGAGCTGTATCGCCTGCATAATCTGTCCTGGGTTGATGCCGCTTCAGTAGGAAAGGAGTTGAGGGTTGGCGACGGGGTTGGTCTGGCGCGAAAGATAGGGCTTGACCTCTCCCTGAAATTTCTTGATTACGGTCAAAGAGATCCGATTCTTATCTGTCTCGATTCAGACACATTGGTGCAACCGAATTATCTCCCTTCTCTCTCTGCTCATTTCAGCTCTTCATCGGCAGGGGGAGGGATAATACCATACTGTCACCGTAAAGCTGATGAACCGGCAGGACAGTCGGCGATTGACCGTTATGAACTTTTTCTCAGAGCGTATGTCCTCGGGTTGCAAATTGCCGGTTCACCTTACGCTTTTCACACAGTTGGAAGTGCCATGGCTTGTCGTGCATCTGTATATGTCTCGTCGGGGGGAATGAACCGTCGTCTCGCAGGGGAGGATTTTTATTTTCTGCAGCAGGTTTTTAAAACTTCAGGAATTGAAGAGGTTAGAGGAACTCTTGTATCTCCTTCGCCCCGCTCATCAAACAGAGTCCCTTTCGGAACGGGT
The DNA here is from genome assembly GCA_028683855.1 of Desulfuromonadaceae bacterium. Classification (GTDB taxonomy): domain Bacteria; phylum Desulfobacterota; class Desulfuromonadia; order Geobacterales; family Pseudopelobacteraceae; genus JACRCG01. The sequence goes on along the minus strand of JAQUHA010000035.1, from coordinate 611 downwards.
AGATCCGTTGGAGATATGCTGAAAGATGGAGAGAGCAGACTTATGTTTTATCACCCCTCTGTTTATTCAATAGTCGGTGACTGGATTGAGTGTGCAAAGAAAAATATTGAAGAAGATGCATCATCGCTTTTGGATAAGGCAGAAAAAATTTCTCCGGTCTTACACGGTTTTCTCATCCAGACACGTTTTTCGCAATCATGGGAGAACCTCAGGAATAACAACCGTGATTCCAAAAAAATGGAGATAGCCTTTAACTGCTGGTTTGATGCTTTCCGTACAATGCGGTTGATTCACGAACTGAGCGATAGAGTTTACCCAAGAGTCGAGGCGGATAAGGGGGTAACACCGTTGCTTGCAATAGTTGGAGAAAGCTCCCCTGACGATGTCGCAGGGCAGCTTGAGCTGTTGAGAAAACTTCAGTTGAACTAAACCGCTTCGCGGTAGAAAAAAGGCAATAAAATCAAAGGCTAATTTAAAATCAACGCACCTAAACAGGTATTGGGCAGCTTTCTTCGGAGCTGCCTTTTTTATTGCCCTGATTGATATATCTCCTTGTCATGATAGGTTTTTTACGGCCTGAGGGCCGACTAAACCAAAAGAGGAGAAACAAT
>JAQUHA010000056.1 GCA_028683855.1 Desulfuromonadaceae bacterium | reverse complement strand
GCAACGCATTTGCAGCAAAAAGATTGTTTTCTTCCATCCAGTTTTTGAGACGGTTTGAAAGGTACTCATCCTTCAGGAACATAAAATTTTCTTCCTCCTCTGGATAGAAGGATAAAATGTCGTCAATTTTTCCGAATGGTTTTCTGCCTGCAAGAGAGTTGTCGAGGAGGTCTCTTAATTCAGGGTCGGTTATCTTTGACACAAGTTCGATAGTTATCTCCCTTTCGCTTAGATAATCAAAGGGTGGAATCTCCAGAAAACGATCACTGCTGCTCTCCAGCTGGTTTCTTGCTTCGCTGTTTTCGGATGAGGATGATACAGAAAAAATTTCACCGGTAAGCCTATCCAGGTAATATGCCTTATCAGAATGCTCATTGGTAAATGCCGCCAAAAGTGCTTCCCACGATATCTCAACGCTATGAATTGCAGCCATTACATTTCTCCCTATACTTCTTATTGACTTTTTGCTCTCTGTCGAAGCACAATCTCCGCCATGAGAACAATATTTCTTGCCGATGCCCACCTGAATCTGCCGTCAGACCAAAACTATCGTTTGCTGCTGCGGCTGCTGCAAGAGCTTGAGGGGAATCTGGACAATCTTTATATTCTAGGCGACCTGTTTGATTTCTGGATTGGTTTCCCAACGCAGAAATATGTTAACTACAAAGAGATACTGGACGCTTTAGAGCGGCTGGTTAATTCTGGTTGCAAGCTCGTATATTTTGAAGGTAATCACGATTTCCACCTCGGAAATATTTTTTCAGAACGGCTGCAGGCAGAAATTCATACAGTACCAAGTTTTAAAAAAATTGACGGAAAGCGATTATATATCTGTCATGGAGATCAAATCAACAAAGAAGACCGTTTCTATCGTCTGTATCGCTATATTCTTCGCTCGCCTATTGTAGCCGGCTCAGTAAAATATTTTCCCCCTTCATTGGCAGATTCAATCAGAACCGGTTTACAGAGAAGAAGTAAAGCCAGCCACAGCAGTAAAAAAATGCGTTGGAATTACAGTCAGATACTGCGTGATTTTGCCTACACTCTTCGCCTGCAGGGTTGTGATGGAATGGTAAGCGGTCATTTTCATCTTGCTATCTATGAAAAGCTCTCTGATCCAGACTTTACTCTGCTATCCCTTGGTGACTGGATTGAGCAGTTCACTTACGGTGAAATGCTCGACGGTGAACTGAGATTGGTAAAATACTCCGTCAATCAGTAACAAAATGGTGTAATCGCTCACTCTGCAATTTCCCCGTCTATTTAAAAAACTCTTCCAATGCCTGTTCACCCACCTGCGATGCCTTTATCTTCCACTTGTCAGGATTTATAACCAGTGCAACCAGTGCAATGCGTGGATTATTTATCGGTGCAAAAGCCGCAAACCAGGAGTAATGCCCCTTTGGGTCTGTACCGTTGATCGAACCGGTTTTCGCCGCAATCGGTATATCAATCAGCGGTCTTCCACGACGGTCATGGAATGCCTTGCGGGAAGTTCCTGTAAGAACAGTACTTGAAAGCATCTGTTTAAGGGACATTGATGTCTCAGGAGTCACAAGCCGCCTTAGTTCGCGCGGAGCAAACAACTCTTTCACAACTCCATTAGAGTCAACAACACTGTTCGTCAGCGATGGCGCCATCATTTTGCCTTCATTTGCGATTGCAGACATAATAACAGCGGCATGTAGTGGAGATATTTTAACATCATGATCCAGACCTGCCCCCATAAGTCTGAGCGCATTGCTGCTTGCCGGTTCTGCAGCCTGACTCGGTTTTGCCGGAGTTCCAACCAGAAGTTCCTGATTGAATCCAAAGCGCGAAACGGATTCCATTACAGACGACTTCCCGGCAATATCGCTTGCTACTCGTCCATAAACAGGGTTGATTGATTTCCCCATTGCAAATGTAACGTCCATACGATTATTTCTGCCTCTGGGGCTGATGTCCCAGTATTTAGGATTTTCTGAATAAGAATTACCACGAAATTCTATTACGGAGTCAGGGGTAATCTTATGCCCTTCAAGTGCTGCTGATGCGGTAATTATTTTGAAAAGTGATGCCATGGGATAAAGTTCGTAAGGCGACTGTTTCGGCCAACTGCTGTCAATAGACGAATATGCCGTCATTCCCAAAATCCGGCCGGAAGAGGGTTCTATCGCAACGAAGACACCATAGGGCACTCTGTTTTTAGCCAGATAATTGTAAACCCTCTGCTGCATATCACCATCAATAGTGAATATATGCTGATAACCGTCCTGCGTACGGGCAGAAAGTTGTGATCCATTGGAGTCTGCCGTTTCAAGCAGATTACTGGCTATCTCAAAGCGACTGGGAGTACGGGTTGTTTTAGCTGCTTCAGCACTTTCATTTGCTGATTCTCTGAAAAAAGTTATCCATTTTTCAGTCGCAAAGTCAGGCAGATTGGTCTGCCGTAGCATCATGAAAATGAGCGGGGTAAGAACCAACACAACTGCAATAAAAAGCAAAAGCATTTTGAGCCGCTTAAGCTTGCTGCCCGTGGGTATTGAAATTTTTGGACGCACTAAGTCAGCAGTAACAACATGACGCTTATTTTGCTTGTCACTCCGAAAAAGACCTATTTTATATGGTTTTTTTTTGTGTGATAGATGCTTTAGATCCTGCATAAATTCCTATGAATAGATTGAATGAGGACTGCCCCATACATTTCCAGTCGTCAGCGTCAATCCTGCTGTTCTATGTGACTGAATGAGTTAATGCGATTAATAAAGGCTATAAGCAGTCCATAGTGATGGTCAAACAAAAGAGAGATACGTGGTAAGTTGGCAAGGTCTGGTTCGTCAATTTCCTCTGGAAAGGCTTCGCAGCATCGGATCTTGTCATTATCTTTTATGAGTGCCGGGAATTCTCTGGTAAGCGTTTCTATCTCTTCTGAGGAGAGTCTTTTCTGAAGACGGATTACAAGTCTGTTTTCAAAAAATCTCAACGAATGATAGTTCCTGTAAAACGTCTTGATTACCTCAAGAGCCTCCTCTTCGCTTCTGGTTATTTTAAACAAAGAGAAATCCTCGCCGGAAATATAGCCCGTTACAAGTAGACTCTCTTTGACAAAATCAAAGAAGTTTTCCCAGTATCCGTCTTTGTCGTCCATTAATATCAGTGGTTTAGGCGATGTTTTACCTGTCTGTATGAGAGTGAAAACTTCCATTGCTTCGTCTAAAGTCCCGAAGCCTCCTGGAAAAACAACAATGGCATCTGCCTCTTTAACAAATGCAACCTTTCGATTGAAAAAATATTTATAAGTTACAAGACGCGGATTACGATACATGATAGGGTTCGGTTTTTGTTCAAAAGGCAGTCGGATATTCACGGCAAAAGAGTTCTCGCTGCCTGCTCCTTCGTTGCCGGCTTGCATGATTCCAGGTCCACCGCCAGTAATTACCATATAATTGTTTTCCGCGAGAAGGCGACTGAACCGAACGCATTTTTGATACATTTCGTCCGTTTTTGCTGTTCGAGCTGATCCAAAAATCGTAACTTTTTTGCGATGACGATATGGTCCGAATACATTAGCGGTATATCGCATCTCACGCAAAGTACGGTTTATGAGCTTGAGATCTGCCAGATAATCTACATCCTGACCGATTTTAAGAGTTGCAAGTATCATCTCTTTTATTATTGAGGGGTGGTGTATGCTGCCGGACTTTTCTATCAACCTGTTTATTATCTGGTCGATCGGCTCATTGCTGCGCGAGAAACTTAATTCCATTTTAAATTGTGCCTTATGATCGGAAAATTCATGTTGCTGCGTAGTCGCTTAATTACCATATTCTACTGCCTAAAGCAAAGCACTGATTAGCTGTTTAAACATAAGAACCCCACCGATTAAGCTTGAAAGCAATTATAAGGTTTGCTATAAAGCATCTGTTATTTTGTTTGACTCTGAGTTTTAATCGATATTATTGCCGATAGGCAGGGAGACAGGGCATGTCCAATCCAACGCTGGTCATGTACGACGAAGAGTTTCAGGAAGTAAATGAAGTTATCGGGCGCTTACTGAAAGAAGCCAACGCCAAGGTGATATTCCTTGTAGATAAGAACGGACAGCTCATATCCGGTGTTGGAGAAACCGAGCGCTTTGATACTACATCACTTGCATCTCTCACCGCCGGCAACATTGCCGCAACAGGTGGTCTTGCCAAACTGATCGGTGAAAAAGAATTTTCCATCCTTTTTCACGAAGGCGAAAAAGATAATCTCCATATTTCAATCGTTGGCGGCAGAGTTATCCTGGTTGTGCTCTTTGATAACAGGTCGTCGCTTGGTCTTGTTCGTCTGCGTGTAAAGAAGTCTTCAGAAGAACTTTCGGCAATTTTTGAGAAATTGATGACCAAGTCAGTAGAACGTGAAAAACGAGGGGCGTCTGATTTTCCTTTTGCTGAAATAACAGATGACGACATAGACAATCTTTTTAGCTGAAATCCATTTGTTGCCTGACACATCTAACTTATTGATTAATAACAGGGAAAGCCAAGATGTCATTCATCAACTATGCTTCTCGTGAAATAAATTGCAAAATAGTCTACTACGGTCCGGGTCTGTGCGGGAAGACGACTAATCTTCAGTTTGTTTATCAGAAGACTGCGCCGGATGCCAAGGGTAAGATGATAAGCTTGGCGACCGAAACAGAACGGACTCTGTTTTTTGATTTTCTACCACTTTCGCTTGGTGAAATAAGAGGTTTTAAGACAAGGTTTCATCTATATACCGTGCCTGGCCAGGTTTTCTATGATGCTTCAAGAAAGCTGATCCTCAAAGGTGTTGATGGCGTAGTGTTTGTTGCTGATTCACAGGAAGAGCGAATAGATGCAAATATTGAATCGCTTGAAAACCTGAGAATCAACCTTAAAGAGCAGGGCTATGATCTTGATAAACTCCCATATATAATTCAGTACAACAAGAGGGATCTTCCCGGAGCAATGTCGGTGGAAGAGTTGAGGCGTGAACTTAACCCCACTAATGTTCCGGAATTTGAAGCTTGTGCTACAACAGGCGAAGGTGTTTTTGAGACCCTTAAAGCTGTAGCCAAACTGATCCTGGTTGATCTTAAAAAAGGCAAGTAAGACATAACAATAAAGAGAAGGAATTTCGGTGGCAGATTTAATAGACGTCCCAAAAGGGCTCAAGGTAATCAGGTCAATTGTTGTAAAGCGTCTGCAGAACGGTTTTTACGCAGAAGTTTTCCTTGTTCTGCATAATGGGCAGTACGAATCTGCTCTTTTTCTGAATGATAAATTTAAGCCCGGTCCTCCAATTCCATATCCTCTTGATACACCAAGCGAAGTAAATTCGCATTGGATGGGGGTAAGACCAAGCGTTGGTCTTAGCCCTGAAGAGGCTGAACGCATAATTAATGAAGTAGAGTATGAGAATGCAATCCATAAACAGAAAATGGTTGATCGCTGGGAGAGAATGACGAGCTGATTTTTATTGTTAATACTTTTAAGCTTGATTTATTTTGTAGGGCGTGTTAGGTATCGCATCCCGTAAAATGTTAGGCGGTTCTGCAAACGGAGAGATGGCCGAGTCGGTCGAAGGCGCTCGCCTGCTAAGCGAGTATACTGGGAAACCGGTATCGAGGGTTCGAATCCCTCTCTCTCCGCCACTAAGCAGTCTGGCAAAATATAATAAAATGCGAAAGTCCTTGAGAAATCAAGGGCTTTTTCTTTGCCCATCATACAGACTTGGCGTATTTTCTGACACAAAACAGTATATCTTATTAACAAGCTACATATCCAAAATCCCTGTTGCCAGAGCCCTGAAAACAATTTATTCTTGCAGGAGCTTGCAACTAAACAATCTGGAGGTTCATCAGGATGAAAAGAATCAGTAAAATCGCACTATCTGTATTTGTCGCAGCACTGCTGGCTGTCCCTGCTTTAGCGGTTAAAGATGCTGGGAAGATCGCTGAAAAAACCGTTACAACTGCATCAGGATTAAAATACGTTGACGTGGTCGTCGGCAAGGGGGCATCACCAAAACCGGGTAAGTCAGTTAAGGTTCACTACACCGGAACTCTTGAAAACGGTAAAAAATTTGACAGTTCAGTTGACCGGAATGAGCCGTTTGACTTCACGATCGGCGTCGGCCAGGTAATCAAAGGTTGGGACGAGGGCGTTATGAGCATGAAAGTCGGCGGTAAACGCAAGCTGATTATACCTTCAAAACTGGGCTATGGCGCACGTGGAGCAGGGGGGGCGATTCCGCCAAATGCAACCCTGCTGTTTGATGTCGAACTGCTTGACGTCGCAAAGTAAAATTTACGTATAAAATGCTTATCGGGCAGTCCGCCTTGAGCGAACTGCCTTTTTTTAGCCGCACTGGGGCGTAATTAATGACCAATCTTATTTCTACCGAGGGATTAAAAAAACTGTGTGATGAATACGACTATCTCTGGAAGGTGGAACGACCAAAAATAGTGAGGGGGGTTGCAGACGCTGCTGCTGAGGGGGATCGTTCTGAAAACGCCGAATACATTTACGGTAAAAAGAGACTTCGCGAAATAGACAGCAAGCTCAAGCATCTTACATTAAGACTTAAAGTATTGAAGGTTGCTACAGTTCCTATGAATCCGAAACAGATTACATTCGGCTGTTGGGTTACTTATGAGGAGGAGGATGGCGAAAACCGCTGTTATCAGCTTGTAGGGCCTGACGAAATCGATGTAAGCGTTGGAAGGATAAGTATAGATTCGCCAGTTGGTCAGGCACTGCTGCATAAAAAACTTGACGATGAAGTAACAGTTCGCAAACCAGGCGGCGAAGTAACACTGTATATAACCGGTATAAGTTCAACACGCCCCTGACAACAAGTTAAGAGTTTATGTGGTGCGTAGCGCAGCGGAGCCACCACATAAAGTCAAGTTGAACTTGACCATCACGGCTTAGTTTCCGCTGTCTGGATTTTTATCGGGATTTCTCAGGTTTTCGGTAGGGATAGTACTCGAAGAATGAGACTGTTTCAATGACAAACTTGAAAGAATATGTCGTATCAGCAACTCTTTTGACGAT
>JAQUHA010000055.1 GCA_028683855.1 Desulfuromonadaceae bacterium | reverse complement strand
TATTTCAGAAACTCAAAAACTACCGAAGAATTGCCACTCGATATGAGCGCTTAGCCAAAAATTACAACGCGATGCTGGTTCTGGTGTCCACGGTTATTTGGTTGGCATGATTGAGAACGCTACCTAATTCAGAGTCGAGATGTAATTCTTTACACCCTCAAAAATGCCGTTTGCTGTCAGATCCTGATAAGCGGGATCTGACAAACGGATCTCCTCCGCAGCATTTGAGAGGAAAGCTGTTTCCACAAGAATGCTCGGCATTGAAGCACCAACAAGAACATAAAAAGGTCCCTGCTTTACCCCAAGATTTTTGACGTCACTATAACGGTGCCGGATTTTCTTATGAAGAGATTTCTGTACCAATTCAGCAAGATGGGCAGAATCATTAAGTTTATAGTTTGCCATAAGATCAAACAGTATTGCCTGCAGCACACTTACCTTCTCCAATGACGTACCATTCTCTTTTGCCGCCAGCTGTGCCACTTTGTCAGTCTTTGCCAGATTCAGGTAGTACGTTTCAATCCCGTTTGCAGAACGGTTCCCGGCGGCATTTGCGTGTACAGAAAGAAACAGATCCGCTCCAACCTTGTTGGCAATAGCGGTACGCTCTTCAAGCGGTATGAATACGTCTGTAGAGCGTGTCATTACGATATCAAGTCCCAACTCCCTCTTAAATAGATCCCTCAATTTAAGTCCAACCGCAAGTACGACATCTTTCTCCTGAATATTATTTGCACCGACAGCTCCGGGGTCATGTCCACCATGTCCGGGATCAATAACAATTCTTCGTATTTTGGATATTACAGTTTTATGCCGACTGTTTTTTTTCTCTTCTGTTTTAGCTTCATCGGCATTAGGTTTAGCCTGTCGTTCAGCAATAGTGGCGATAACAGGTTCCAGTTTTAAAATTTCCGCTTGTCGTTCTCCTCGAACATCTATAATAAGGCGTGCCGGGTCAGACAGCGGGAAAACCTTATATTCCTTTATGTTTTCTGTATCAAGAACAACCCTTACAACGTCCGGTTTGTACTGGGCAACTCTTGCACCTCTCAGCAGACCATCACCGATTGTTACATCCATTACATCTTTTCCAAGATGAGTTCGTTTAAGGTCTATATAAACCCGCCCCGGTTTGCCGGGTCCCCCTTTTCCAAGTTCATGAGCCTCCCAAACCACATCTCTGTCAAGTTCAAGTGAAACCCTTGTGTAATCAGGATTTGACCAGTACTTCATCTCATTAAGCATTGCGGATGGTCGGGAGATGGCGGAAGTCTGTCGATTAAATGGTAAATTTTTGTTTTTGACCGCCAGCGACGGAAAAGGGAGAAACAGAGTGGCAACTATTAGAAAGCAGATTATTTTTAGATATTGATTCATTTGGCCACTTTTTTATTTGAGCTGTTATGCATTTAACGTTTCTTTGTCTGACAAATAAAACAAGGTTTCAGAGACCTGTTTGAGCGGTCGATTCACTGTATTGCAGGTAATCTAAGTTTTTACTTAGCAGGCAGCGTCTTTTATCTCTCTGATGATTTCAAGCTGTCTCTGAAAAATATATTTGGAGATGAGCCGTTCGGTAGTTTTATCAACAGTAATATTAAAAATATAACTGTAAGGCATAGAGTTGCCCTTGATGTTTATCAGCTTTGCAGGAACGGTTACTTTAAAGTTCTGTTCCTGCTCAATATCCCTTAAAAGGAAGGAAACCAGTGCTTCCGTACCTATTTCAAGTGCGGAAGAGTTCTCTACAAGTATATGAAGCCCTGATATAGAGAGGTCGTACAGTTTCCCCTCCACCGCTCCAAGCTCTGATTCGATAATAGTGTGCGGATTAGGTTCAACGGTCATTCTGATAAAATTTCTTCGCTCCGCCATTATCTCCACATAAGAGAATTTTGCGAAAAAAGCAGCCCTCTTTTTAATGTTTACATATTGAGACTGAGCAAATACGTCATGTTTGAATAGTGTAGAGCGGATGAAAGCGGAGCGATTCTGTTCAATTGCAAATGCCTGCTCCTCTTTTACAGCCATATCAACAACCCCCCTGTCAACAGATGAAATCTCTGCAGGGTAGGTTAATGGCAAGCCTTTGTAATAATTTAGTAATTTGAATCTGGCTTTAGAGTTTGCCTTCATAATTGAAATTATTTCCGCATTGTCCTCATCAAAGGTTTTCTGTATGCGAGTGCTGTACAGGTCGTCTACGCTCATACTCCCCCATTACCATATTACGAATTGTTTTTATACTAACTGCCGTCAGGCGCAGGAACTTCTCATGTCAGTTTCGAGTTGTGCCAGATCCGATTCAGTAAGATTCAGAAAATTTATTTCCGGTTCAGCGTTACGTGGCTGAATGAATCTGGGAAAATCATTCAACTCATACTGCATACTGCTGAAGTTAACGAGTCTAACAATTGAGAGCAGTATATCGTTCGGATCAGCATAATCCGCATGGTGTTTTGACTCTATCTCACTATAAAGCGGCGGGATGTCCCAGTGATTCATAATCCTGAATCCCTGTTCAACGTGCATATCAGAAAAAACGTCCAGAAGTGTATCATTGTCAAGTTCAAACTCTGTTGAACCGTTCAGACTGATCTGTTCCATCGCTTTCAGAAGATACAGCTTTCCTATGTCATGCAGAAGCCCTGCCAGATAAGCCTGATCGGCTATTTCGCTGTTGCCGCTGCAGTTTGCGACAGTACGACAGCCTACTGCACAGGCGTATGAGTGCTTCCAGAGGCTTGTCATCATGTCATTTACTATTGGAACAGTTGAAGAGTGGAGCGCCGACTGAGATGCTGCCATTGCAAGATTTGTAATCTGTTTAATTCCGAGGCGGTTTACCGAATCTTTTATTGTTTCAGATTTGCAGCGTCCAGAAAAAGCAGAAGAGTTAGCCATTCTTAAAATCTGTATTGATAAACCCGGATCTTTATTTATAGTCTCAATTACGCTGCCTATCTGAGTTTCCGGATCAGCCAGCATCTGTAGAAGCTCTAAGGCGACAGAGTTGAAAACCGGCAATTGAATAGGCTGCTTGCATATTTCGTATCGTAGATCGAGGGAAAAACCCATTTTATTTACCACCTTGCAAAGTATACAAGAAAAGCTGTTTATGAGCGATTGCGTTCATAAAGTATGCGTAAGCCTTCCAGAGTAAGGTTTTCATCAACTTCCTCTATGTATCTGGATTCAGGGGCTATAAGTTTTGCAAGTCCGCCAGTTGCGATAACCTTAAACACTTCCGTGGATTCAGCTCTTATCTGTTCGATTATTCCATCCACCAGCCCCACATAGCCGTAAAAAATTCCTGCCTGCATAGAGTTGACACTATTCTTGGCGATAATATGATCAGGTTTGATTATGTCGACTCTAGGCAGTTTGCTTGTCCGTTGAAAAAGAGCCTCAACTGAAATGGAAAGCCCCGGAGCAATAGCTCCGCCGCAATACTCTCCGTCAATATTTACATAATCGAATGTGGTTGCAGTGCCGAAATCAACGATCACCAACGGGCATTTGTGCTTATCATATCCTGCCACAGCATTCACGATCCGATCCGCCCCCACTTCTTTAGGGTTATCATAGTGAATCGCCATACCTGTCTTTACGCCCTGACCGACAATGTATGGAGTGATGTTGAAAAAATCGTGCGCAACAGCTTCCATTATTCTAGTCAATGGAGGAACAACAGAAGATATTATTGAGGCGTTGACGGCAGAAAAGCTTACTGCCGACTGCTCAAACAGAGTGTGTAGAAGAGCGGCATATTCATCAGATGTGCGGGATTTGTCAGTAGAAAGCCGCCAGCTGCGAATGAGGTGCGTTCCATCGTATACTCCCAAAACAATATTGCTGTTGCCAACATCAATAACCAGAAGCATCTATATTATCCTCACATCTCCAGAGGTGATCCGATACAAAACTTCATCATCCGTGCGAAGCAGCATAGCTCCATCCGAGTCGATACCTTCAAAGCGTCCAGAGGAGCAAGGCGTGCCTGAATCAGTCACCATAACTCTACAACCTTTAGCGTTACACCGTTTCTGCCACTCTTCACGTATCGGTTCGAAACCATATTTCATGAAATCAGTATACAGTAAGTCAAGTTCGGTAAGCATGATTTCCGTAAAACGTGATCGATCTGTTTTTACGCCGGATTCAAGAAAGAGCGAAGTAGCCGGATGACGCAGGTCTTCTGGAAACTGATCTGCTGTCATATTTATGTTCACACCTATTCCAAGAATTACAAAGTTTATACAGTCTGTTTCAGCACTCATTTCATTCAGAAGTCCGGCAACCTTTTTACCGGATATAAGGAGGTCGTTCGGCCACTTTATTTCCGGGGAGAGCTTTGTGGTTAATTCGATCGCCCTTGCAACAGCAACGGCAGAAAGAAAAGTGAGTTGCGGAGCTTCATGTGGCATAACAGAAGGTCGCAGAACAATGGAACAGTATAGATTCACACCGGCAGGGGATGCCCATACTCTCCCCCGACGCCCTTTTCCACCGGTCTGGGATTCAGCCAGAAAAACCGTCCCTTCAGCAGCACCATGTTCTGCCAATCTGAAAGCGTCGGCATTTGTGCTGGAAGTGATTTTAGAAAATTCAATCCTGCTGCCGATCACACAGTTTTGCAGACTCTCCTTAAGAATATCCGTATCTATCAGGTCTGGAGAAGCAACAAGACGATACCCCTGTGACGGCAGAGCTTCAATCATATAGCCATCTCTTCTCAATACTGAAATGCGTTTCCAGACTGCAGTTCTGGATATACCAAGCTCTCTGCTAATATGCTGACCGGATATATATCCTTTCGCCGATCGGAAAAGATTCAATATTGTGAGTGACTTTGAATTCATTCGGCGCTAATCCAGAAGCATCGATATGTCCATTGCTCTTGGAGAGTGCGTTAATGCGCCTACAGAAATTATATCCACACCTGTCTCCGCAATAGCACGCACCCGCTCAAGATTAACTCCGCCTGAAGCCTCAACTTCAGCCCGTCCGGCAATTGTGGCAACGGCGCTTCGCATCTCATCAAGAGTCATATTGTCCAGCATTATTATATCAGCACCGGCTGCCATCGCTTCATCCACCTGTGCCAGAGTTTCGGTTTCTATCTCAATTTTCAGCGTATGCGGAATATAGGCTCTGGCGCGTCTTATAGCCTCTGTAATTCCACCGGCTGCTGTTATGTGGTTCTCCTTGATAAGAACGCCGTCGTATAAACCTGTGCGGTGATTGATCCCGCCGCCAACGCGCACGGAATATTTTTCGATCTGTCGAAGTCCCGGGGTTGTCTTGCGGGTGTCAACAATTCTTGCTCTGGTGCCGGCAACTGCTTCCACAAAGCTGTTGGTGAGTGTTGCTATTCCGCACATTCTCTGAAGCAGATTAAGGGCAACGCGCTCTCCCATCAAAAGTCCGGCAGCCTCACCCTCTATCGTTGCCAGAACTGTTCCGGTCTCGGCTTTTTGACCATCAGCAAGAAGCGCAGAGAAACGTATTTCAGGGTCAAGCTTGTTAAATACGCGCGCAGCTGTTGCAAGACCGGCTACAATCATACTCTCTTTAGCGATAAGCCTCGCCGTAGCCACCCTCTTCCCCGGTACGACTGCCAGTGTAGTAATATCACCTGTATGAATATCTTCGAGGAGCGCCTGCTCAATAAGTCTGTCTATCATTATCATTTAGTTATCACCCTAGTTCATCATCTCCATGCTAAAATTTTTTACTTCAACCAATCTATCCTCAATTTCATCAGTCAACTCCGCAAGCAGTCGTTCGTTGAGGTTGAGCGCATTCCATGCGACCTCCTGAATATGAGGAACAAAATCATCCCCACTGTTTCCAAAACCGCTGGCTTTAATCATTACATCCGCAATGTGTACAACTGATGTTTTAATCTGATGCTTTTTTGATCCGGCAACATTATGGTGAAAGGTGATCGGCTCACTCAGTTTGTCAGGAATAAACCAGCTTTTTGCCAGCCATCCCCCAATTTCGGCATGGTCGGAACCTATCACCTCAAGTTCGGCTTCAGAAGAGAACATTTTCTGTTCCTGAACAAGATTATGTATCTCCTGCTCCGTCTCTTTGCACTTTAAAGAGATTATTACCTTCCCTATATCATGCAGTAGTCCGGCTGTTGCAATCTCCTCGCTCTCAGGTAGAGCCAGCTTGCGGGCAATAAGATTTGCAGCTACGCCCACCCCAAGGGAGTGCTCCCACAAACCGATGCTGTTTTTTTCCATAATTGCAAAGATGGAAGAGGAGAGAGCAAGGCTTTTAACTACATTAACACCGAGAAGGATCATTGCATTCTGAATCGTGGCAACTCTGTAGAAACCGTAAGAGGGTGAGTTCGCAAGGCGGAGGATTCGTGCCGAAATAACCTGATCCGAGGAGACGATTTTTGCCATCTCCTGAATTGATGATTTGTCATTGTCAGAAAGCGAGTCAAGTTTATGTATTACACTCGGCAGGGCTGGCAATGTTTTTGTATCCATTATAATGTTTTGAAGCTTACTCCGCTTGTCGGTCAATGTCGCCTCCCACTGATTTGATAAGGGATGCTTTATATATGCCATGCAGTATTACATTAAGCGGGTTTTGAACAGTTTTGCTGAATCTGTAGTCCAGATCAGATAACATATCGTTTATTGAACGCTCACCGTCTGCCCAGACCGGATGCCCTTCAACATATATGGTCTGAACCCCCATATTGACAAAACGCTCTATTAAAGCACCGGTTAACTCGGTACCTTTCCCGCAGACAGGCATACCGTTTGTCGAGTTTTCGCGAAACAGATCACGACCGAGAACCATTCCTGCTTTAGCCTGCATCAATGGTATTTTTTGCACTTTACAGATTCCCCTTTAATCCTGCCTGCTATTGTATATATAACATACCGTTGAATATAAGGAATATGAGGAAACAAGTCAAACTGTTAGATTCTATTATCAGGGCAATTGCTTATATGTCCGGTTTTACTCACAACCTATTTGTTGCCAGGATATTTAATGCCAGTTTTTGATGGCAGTCCCTATTCTCTTTGCGTAGTACCGCATATTTGCCGTTTCCAGAGG
>JAQUHA010000034.1 GCA_028683855.1 Desulfuromonadaceae bacterium | reverse complement strand
AAGCAACCTTTGCCTTGAATTCGGATGTGCGTTTCGTTCTCATGCTTGCCATCATAGATTACCTCCGTAATCAGGGGCAAACCAAACTTAACTACCTGTCCGAAAAACCGTAAGCATTATAGTCGTCTGATCAAATGCGATTACGGCATCTGCACCTGCACGTTGAGATGCATTGATTTGAGCGGCGGTAACATTAAGAACCGGAACTCTACTGCTGTTTACCTTGTTATAAAGATTGCGTGTCTTGGACATCGATTGCAGCGTTGCGACGCTAATATACGGTGTCCAGGCTCCAATCGGTTTCTGTACGGCAATGTATCCTGCCATAGAGTCAGGACCGGTTGTTACGTTGCGGACATTGCGGTAAACATACTCTCCGGTAACCCTGAATCCGTCTCCTACCCCGACATCCGCGCCAAGCACATAACCTAGTGAATGTATACTCCTTACCATTTTGACACCGGAGCCTGGCATCAGATTGGAAGTCTGATAATAACCTATACCGGCTGCTACCGGTACATAAGGGAAATTTGACGGCATTAGTTGATAGTCGGTGATTCTGGTGTAGGCATCGTGAATACCGGCACGGTATATGTCATCTCCCTGTCGCAACGAGAGCCTCATTCCATAAGCAGCCTGTCTAACAGGAACAAAGTAAGTGCCTGACTGCTGTAATATTAGAGGTTCGTTATCACGCCGGTAATAGCGGTAATTTGTTGCCGTTGTCCCGACATAACCGTCGAGAGTAAACTCACCTGTTTCTGTATCCCACGCTTTGGAGAATCCTGCGCCATCCACATCGGTTGTAGGCACACTCGAATATATTTCAGCGGGGAGTCTTGCAAAATCGTATGTTGCTCCCACATCCATGTTTTCACTATGAAGATACACCGGCAGGCGGAGTCTTCCTAGACGTACCTGAAGATCATTTGTTGGACGCCATGACAAAAATGCCCAGGAGAGCACAGGTTCAATAGAGTTATCACTGCTGAGTGATGGTGCAACCTTCCCCTGCACGGTAACAGAAAACTCATCATTAATTTTAGCGTCAACCTGCAGACCGAATATTGAGTCGCGCTTCCAAGTCCCGTCATCATCCACAAAACGTTGATAACGGTAGTTCTTATCCGATACCGCAAAACCGAGCGTACCGAAACCGGAAAGCGAAACCCGGCTGTCCAGGCCGGGAATAGTGGTATCAAATGCTTGAGCCGGAACAGCAGCCAGGCAAGAGAAAACCGCAAACATCCATGCGATCAGTTTTTTCATTATGTCTCCCTTATATGAGATTTCAAGCGTCAAGCCATACTGTTGCAACCCGCTGAAACTCTTCCTGTATAGATGCGAAAGCATCCACAACCTGCGGATCAAAATGCGTACCACTCCCCTCCATAATTATGGCAGCGGCACGTTCAAAAGGGATGGCAGCCTTATACGGACGGCTTGTTGTCAACGCATCAAACACATCGGCTACTGCCATGAGGCGGGCTGCAAGTGGAATTTCCTCCCCGACCAAGGCATTCGGGTAGCCGGTTCCGTCCCATTTCTCGTGATGATAATGAGAAATATCCATAGCCATAGAGAGAAAATCACCCCGTTCACCCATATAGCCGCCTGCGGTGCGTAGCATATCAAAACCACGGCGAGCGTGTGTCTTGATTACATCAAACTCCTCATTGGTCAATTTTCCGGGTTTGAGCAGTATTCCGTCAGGAATCGCAATTTTACCAATGTCGTGAAGAGGTGCTGATTTGGCAATTATCTCAATCTGCTGAACCGTTAAATGCGGGGCAAACTTTGGCGATAGCGACAGCTGTTCAGCCAGAATACGCGTATACTCTTGAGTTCGACGAATATGGTTTCCAGTACATTCATCGCGAAATTCAGCAAGCGAAACCATTACCAGAATAGACGACTCCTGCAGACGGCTGACTTCGGAAAGACGGCGCTCAACCTCTTCTTTAAGCCATGAGTTCTGGTTAAGCAAAAAATCCTGCCACACCTTAACCTGCAGATGCGTTTTTATGCGCGCCATCACAATCGGTGGACTTATGGGCTTATGGATAAAATCTACCGCCCCCATAAGCAGCCCCTCCTCCTCATCCTCAACGCTGTTTTTGGCGGTAAGGAAGATTATCGGAATCCGCACAGTTTCAGGCTCTGCCTTCAGCCGCCGACATACTTCATAACCGTCAATTTCAGGCATCATTATATCCAGCAGAATCAGGTCAGGGGGTGAGGATGCAGCAAGATTGAGAGCTTTTATGCCGTTGTTGGCAACCTTGACACGATATTTATCCTTAAGCAGATTTGTAAGCAGGCTTAAGTTTGCAGGCGTATCATCAACAACAAGAATTGTATGCTGTTCAGCTGCTGTTTCAATCATAAATTACTCCGTTCCGGAGATTGGCTGCCGGTCTGCAGACAGCTCCTCCAGCAATGCCTGTACCGTATCAAATTCAAAATTCTGCAGAGCAATGCTGATACGATCTAGCTGTTGCGGTCTCATAACGGAAGCAAATTCAGCATTGTGTTTTCCCCACAGCTCAATAACATCACTATCACCCTCTTTAAGGAGCTGCAGAAGATTCGGGAGACAATCCGGCACTCCGGCAGGTTCGGGATAGGAGTTTTGAGAGATCTTTTGTGCCGGTTGACCGGCATCATCTTTGTTAGTGGCAAAATACCCCTGCAGACCGGCAATCAGTAGAGACAGGGGGCCCGAGAGAAGCGCAAGAGCTTCGCCAGCTTCATCGACCTGCTGCTTTTCAAATGCATTCTCTAAAGCTGCGGCGGCAGACTGTACATTCTCAGAACCTATCGTACCTGCAAGCCCTTTAAGAGAATGAGCCCGTCTTTCACCCTCTTCCCACTGTTCAGCCGAAAGATAATTTTCAAAAATGTTCTTAAAATCAGCAAAATCATTACAGAACATCGACAAGAGTTGGCGATAAAGCTTCTTTTTGTTGGCGGCGCGCCTTAATCCAAGAACTGTATCAAGCCCATCAACTGTCGGTAGCTCGATATCTGTTTCGTCTTTTTTTAGATTACGATCGGCACGTATTTTATCAGATACAGCCAGAGGGGGAGATGACTCAGTATAATAGCGAGAGAGGGTTTCATATAGGTCGTCAGGCTCTATCGGTTTAGCAAGATGCCCGTTCATTCCGATTGCCAGACAACGTTCGCGCTCCTCAAGCATCGCATGGGCGGTCATCGCAATAAGAGGGAGTGAGAAACAGCGGGAATCACTCCGCAGACGGCGAGTCGCCTCGTAACCGTCCATAACAGGCATTTGAAGATCCATAAGAACAAGATGAAAATAATCCGCCCCTCTTTGCGTTATCTGATCAAGTGACTCCTGCCCGTTGTTGGCAACGGTAACCTGAACTCCACGGCTCTCCATCAGTTCAATAGCCAACTGCTGATTTATTAGATTGTCTTCAACCAGAAGAACTCGCATTCCCGTAAGGTCAACAGTCTGTTGAATTTCGTTGTCCAGATTTTCGTCAGAGGTTTTATTTCCAGTCAGAGTGTTAAGAAGTGTGCGTAAAGCATCAGGAAGAACCGGTTTTGGCAGAAAGTACCTTGAGCCAAGTCGGTTAGCAGCTTCGTGCATTATTTCTGAATCATAAGCGGAAACAACTACAGTCACCGGCGGATTAATAAGACCGCCATTCTGCAGCTCTTGCAGAACCCCCCCTCCATCCATCTCCGGCATAACCCAGTCAACCAGAAGCAGGTCATACGGGCAACCTGCATCGGATGCAGCTTTGACCATTGACAATGCCTGTTTTCCGCTTGATGCAGAATCTATCTTCTGCTCATGAGCCAAACCAACACCCAGTACCGAGAGCATATCCGTCAGCACCAACCTCGCTTCAGGCTGGTCATCCACAACAAGTACACGAAGCTTATCAACATCAGGCAGCATCGCCGGAACGGTAGGCAGAGGCTTGGCGATCGGGAGACGTGCGGTAAAGATGAATTCGGATCCCTCACCCTCTCTACTTTCAACCCAGATACGCCCACCCATCATTTCTATGAATTTTTTAGATATGGTCAATCCGAGTCCGGTCCCGCCGTATTTTCTGGTCGTTGAACCGTCAGCCTGGGTGAACTCCTGAAATAACCGCCCCATCTGTTCCTGTGACATTCCGATCCCGGTATCACGCATACTGAAGCGTAAAAGCAGATCATCCTCAGTCCGCTCCTCAGCATTTATAGTCAGCTTTATATAACCCTGGTGGGTAAATTTTACGGAGTTGGAGAGGAGGTTTGTTAGAACCTGCCCTAATCGAAGAGCATCGCCAAGAAGAGCGCCGTTTTTGCCAAGCAGCATTGGATCGGTTATGTTGAAGAGAAGTTCTATCTCCTTTTCGTGCGCCCGCTGTCTCAAGAGTGAAAGTGAATTTCCCGCAACCTCCTCAAGAATAAAACGCGACTGCTCAAGCTCGAGCTTACCGGCTTCAACTTTGGAAAAATCCAGGATGTCGTTAATTATGCCGAGAAGGGATTTTGCGGCATTATGAGCCTTCTCGATATAATCCCGCTGACGCGGCGTAAGCTCTGTTTTCAATGCCAGATAAGCCATCCCTATTATGGCATTCATCGGAGTACGGATTTCATGGCTCATATTTGCAAGGAACATCGATTTTGATCGGGTGGCATCTTCAGCTTTCTGGTTTGCTGTCTCCAATTCAAGTTGAGTCTGCTGACGAAGCGCTATGTCCCGTTCGATGGCTTCAGCCATGCTGTCAAAAGTTTCCCCTAAAGAGACCAGTTCGGCAACCCCTCCAGTGCCGACTCCGGTGCGTGTGGAGTAATCTCCGGTTGCCAGATGAGCTGCGGCGTTTGATAGGGTATCAATGGGGCGTAGGACTCTGCGACGAATAACCTGCAACGCACCCACAACCATCATAAACGTAAAAATAACGCTGGCAATTGTAAGCAATATCCAGCGTTCCAGATCCTTTGAGGCTTCTGTAACCGCACTTTCTGTCCTCTTGTCCACCATAGAGACCAGTCCGATAACTGATTTGGCGAGATTCGACTTAAGCACGTTATACTTGTGGCTGTGTACCTGCTGACTCGCGAATTCGAGCTGTGGCTTTCCATCAGAGACAAAATCCCCTTTCTGCGGATCATAAAGCCCCTGTGTTGCAGCAAAAGCAATCTGCTCAATCTCTTTCATCGCCTCAGTTGCGGCAGAAACATCGGCAAGCGCCCGGAACTCTTCTCTACTGAATCCAAGGGATTTCATGCGTTCGGCAAGCGAACGTTTTACACCGTTTTGCGGGAACTTATGCTGAATTTCTCCGGCGACAGCCATATCCCAGTAAGCACCGGAGAAATAATTTCCAGGCTGCGGTTTCTCACCCTGACGAATTGCCAGAATATCATAGTAGTACATCAGATATGACGACTCTCCGGTACTGGTATACGCCCTGACAAAGCTCGTAAGCTGCTCTGTTTCCTGTCGCAATTCGTTAGCAAGCGACATCGCACGCTGTCGATGCTCCTGCACAGTAACCACGCTGTCGTGAGCACGCTGAATCATAAACAGAAAAACGGCGTTTGCGGCTAATGCAAAGATGACAATTAGAGAAAACCATATTGAGAACTGTTTCAGTTTCACAGAGTCAACTCATATCTGATAATAGAAAAGTCATGCGAATTTATAAAATAATCCATGGTGACCTCAAACCACCTGAAATAAATTGTACTGCGATTTTTTAAGCCTGCTTTAACATAAATTTCAGGAAAGATATATTACTAACTTGATAACAGCTATAAAAAACAGTTCCGTGGTTAAGACAAAAGTGAGTGAAGAGATCAGTGTGTTTTTTACTATACGACAATACACTGTAATAATTAAATTTTATGACATTTACTCTGTAGCAAAGTGAATTCGTAGCGAAAAAACTACGGTGAAGTCGGAGCACAAAATATCATGCTTTAGACAGTTCGTACAGCAGGGATATTTAACAGAGGCTTATTTGATACACTCAATAGATTCTATTTTCTAATCATAATATTCATGAGATACGTGACAGATCAGACAACACCGCGCAGAAGGGTGTTTTTAATCTCAGACTCCAAATTTACGGCATCTACCCCTGCGTCGGTGAGAAGCGCTCCCCAGCTTTTTTTACCCCCCTTTATCTCCAGATAAATCTGTTTGGCAGAGTGCTTCTGTTTTCTGGCGATAAGGGTCGAAATTATCAGCTCCTGGTTTGTGACACCACCTTTTCGCAAATCCGCAAGTTCACGTTCATCCAGCAGTTTTCTGCTAAGAAAAACTTCGTCAACAACACACTCCGCAAGTTGATTGCTCTGCAAATTTGCCGCAAGAGCAGCTGAAAACCTTTGTCCGGCAGCTTTCAGCGAAAGAGCGGACTCAGAAACAACAGCTTTCCATGAACCAGCTGTCTGCTCTTTAAGGTCGAGCAGCCTGTCAGCCGTTGAACCGGTTTTGACAGCAAGCCAGTAGGCAACCCAGAGGTCATCACCCGAACTCCCCTTCTGTTTCTTCATAACGAGGGACTTTTTATCCGTTTTAAATATAATAGAGAAAAAAGTATTCTGAGTGCTTGCAAGATAATATGGGTCTGCTGCAGCAGGGCGTGAAGGCTCATACCCCCTTTCTGTAAAACAGTGGCAGGTAATCGCAGGTATAGCCTCTGCTGTTTGCGGCGATATAAGAATGGCGCAGAGAGATAAAAGTGTTAAAACGGTGGCAACTACTCGCATAAAAGGGGCTCCGTAATAAATTGTTCAAGAGGAGTGACTACCTACACCGATGGGGCATATCCTTTACAGTTGCATAAACGGCAGAATGCCTCTGAGAAAATCCATTGTAAAGTTAACTCCGGCAAAAGCTCCGAGAGTGCCGAAGATATTCAAGGCAACCCGGATTTTAGCATTTTTTATTTTCCAGCCGAGAGGAAGCAGTATGAACGACATCAGAGCGTAGAGGACAAATGTAAGCAGTATTGCGGAGTTTCCGAGGTTCTCAGCCACGCTGAATTTGTCTATTAAAGTCAGAAACAGCGTAATACCGGCTGCCCATAAAAGCATAGTTTTAAGATCTTCGATCACGGAGGATTTAAAAGCCATATACCAGACAACAGGTTTAAGAAATAATCCCACAATAACCATAAAACACCTCTTTCGATATAATTTTCATTACGCTGCTGCAATCCGCCATACAATAGACATTGCAGCACGAGCCGTTTCTCAGATGTTCCGACAGTTCATCTTATCTCATACTCTCGAGCAATGAGCGTTTGATGCAGGTCAAATATTCCTTTTTTCCGACACATTGCAGTTCAAAATGCAGCGGTTAAAAAAATGGGATAATTTGACATCCGTCATGCGAATAAACTGCAGACGAATCTATGATGCACCACGCTGTTTAATCTAAAAATATTGTTTCCGTGGATAAATGTTCAATTTGTCAGATTGCAGGAGCAATCTCCAAATCGCGATTCCAGCGTTTTAATTACAGGGGCAATAAAAAGGAGTGGTTTTTTATGTGTAACTGCGGATCAACCAAAGCGCCGGGAGTCGGACCCTTTGCAACAGGAAGAGAGCTTGTTGAGTTTGTACTGAAAGCTCACGGGGGAGCTATTGCTGTCTCTTCAGTACCAAACGGGGGGTTGCCTGCGACGTGTCAGGGCTGCTCAGCTTACTTCAGACTGAATACTTTTGTTCAAGCCTGCCCGAAGTGCGGAGGTATACACGCAGTTTCGCCACCACGAGCAACAGATCCGTCAGCAATTCAGTTTGCCGGAGCCGATTTTCAGCTCCCCTGAATTAGCAAGCGGCTTTCTGATTATCGTTTAAAGAGGGGATAAATGCTGACTTACAGCGAAATAGTCGTAACAACAACCATCTGGATCCTCACAGCCAGCGGTGGATTCTTTGGAGTTCGCGCAGCAATACGCCGCAAGAAACGGAGAATTCCGGAAAAGTAAAATAACATCCGTGGCGCAGAAGGCTATTTTTCTTCCTGCACCGGATATTTCAGATTGACCACCTGAAACTCGTCAAAATTAGCGAGAAAAATATCTAAAAGCCTCGGATCAAAGTGTGCACCCCGCTCATTACGGAAACAGGCAACAACATCCTCTGATTTCCACGGCTCCTTGTAAACACGCCTGTGGCTTAAAGCATCAAACACATCCGCCATGCCGACAATACGTGCATAGATGTGAATGTTCTCGCCGCTGATTCCGTGCGGATACCCCTTCCCGTCCCATCTTTCATGGTGCTGGTGTGCTATGGTAGCTGCCGCCTCCATAATAGTACGACGGGAGTTTTTAAGAATTTTATACCCGATAACTGCGTGCGGTTTGATCTGCGAGAACTCTTCCGAGTTAAGTCTTTCCGAACTGAACAGGATTGAATCAGGCACTCCGACCTTTCCAACATCGTGCATGGGTGATGCAAGTCTTATGATTTCAGCCTCTTCCTCGCTCAAACCTGCTTTTATGGCAAGCAGATAAGAGACCTCGGCAACACGTTTTACATGATGCACAAGCTCGTGTGAACGGGTCTCCACTATCTCTCCAAGTGTTATTATAACCTCTTTCTGCGTTTCAATTATTTCGCTATTAAGATCAAGGTTTTTAAACGCTATAGATACATTTGAAGAGAACAGCCGAAGCAGTTCACGATCCATGTCACTCATCTGCTCAACACCGTCACTGAGATAGAGAAGTCCTGTTCTGCCGCTGCCGGCAGGAAAATAGCCTACAAATGCATCAGGAAAAAACAGACTGGTTTGAGTCATAACAGCTTTTGCCAGACGCTCTTTTATCTCTTCCGCCATTACATGAGTCGCGCAGCGATCTACAAGAGATTCATAGATTCCGGTCGCTGCCATAATAATAAACTCGTCTTCGTGTGATTCTGACGAAGTTAAACCGGCAGCGTGGAGATAGAGTGAACTTTCGTTGAAATTCAGAATTGAGAGAAGCTGGGTAAGAACACCATTTGCAAACTGCTTTAACGATTGAATCTCAAACAGTTGTGCCGATGCAGCAATTATCTTGAGTAGCCCCTGACGGTTACGATCTATAATGTGCAGATCACGATATGACCGGAGTGCAGTAATTATTGTTGTAGTAAGCTTCTGAACCGTAAGTTCGGTTTTTTCCTTATAATCATTTATATCGTATTCGGTTATCACCTTCTTCTCAGGGGTCTGTCCGGGACGACCGGTACGCAGAATTATTCGGACAAAACTATTACCCATAACCTCACGAACGTGCCTGACCACATCAAGCCCTGCATGGTCTGTCTCCATAATAACATCAAGGAGTATCAGCGCTACGTCAGGGTGATCCTGCAGAACTCGTCTTGCCTCACTACCTGAATAAGCATTGATAAATGTAAGATTCCGGTTTTCAAAGGTAAAATCCTGTAGAGCCATTCTCGTGACCTGATGAATTTCCTCCTCATCGTCAACGATCATTATCTTCCATGTCCGGTTATCCGCTTTTCGCGGTACAGACAATTCATCTGCAAAAAAGAGCTCTTCATCTGGAATGTTTTCACTATGCATAATCAATATTCCTCAAAACTGTTTGAACTGATTCAGAGACAAATTTAAAAAAATCTTTACTAAACCGTTTCTAAGGCTTATCCGACATCTTGTCAGACAGCTCCACTACAAATGTGCACCCTCCACCCGGCGTCTCTTCATGCCGTACATTACCACCATACATAACGGCTATTTTCTGGACAGTTGCCAGACCTACACCACTTCCATGAACGTGCTGATGATCTGTACCGCGATAATAAAGTTTAAAAATATTTTCTCGCTCTTCTACAGGAATTCCGACGCCATGATCAGAGACGATAAAGCGGACACGATCTCCGTCACGCTCACCGATGACCTCGATCGGGCTGCCATCCTTTCCTGAATATTTGACTGCATTTCCAATAAGATTGCCAAGCAGTTGTGACAATATATTATGCGGGATACGAACTGCGGGGAGTTTATGGACTATGATTTCCGCGCCGACCTCTTTTATATTCTGATTCAGCTCTTCCATTATTTCAGCAGCTACACAATTACTCTCCACCGGAAGAGTGGGAGATGCTATCTGCCCCTTCTCGGCAAGAAGAAGGAGATCATCAATCATACTGGATACTTTTTGCGCCTGACTGTTTATCATATCAAGCATCCGGATTCCGCTTTCATCCAGCTGCAGATTGTAGCTTTTCTTGATAATGTCGGAGTATACGATGATAGGTGTCAGCGGGTTTCGGAGGTCATGAGCAACAGTGTGTGCAAAAGCCGCCAATTCGAGGTTTGCCTTTTTAAGCGCAGCCTCATCAACTTTCCGCCTGCTTATATCCTTCATCTGACTTACAAAATAGAGCAGTTTTGCCTGAGCATCACGAACACAGCTTAAAGTTACATGCCCCCAGAACTCTTCCCCGCTCTTTTTCAGGTATCGCTTTTCAAATTCAGAATAAACGGCATTACCGGTCAAGAGATCTTCGTATATCTTTACAGTTGACAGACGGTCATCCGGGTACGTCATATCAAATATAGTCAAGTTGCGCATCTCATCTTCCGCATAACCGGTGAGAACCGAATATCGCGGATTTACCTTCAGTATATAACCTTCAGGAGAGATAATTGACATTGCCATTGCGGAAGAGTGGAAAACGGTGTGAAATCTGATAACGTGCTCTTTCCGGTTATTATCGATAACATAAAGCTCCTTGTAGGAGCGAAGCGCTGAGATTATGGAGGTTGTCAGTTTCTGAATGGTCAGCTCAGTTTTTTCCCTGTAATCGTTTATATCGTATTCCGAGATAACCTTACGCTCCGGCGCCAATCCTGGCCTGCCGGTACGCAGAATAATCCGCACAAAATGGTTGCCGAGTGTTTCACGGACATGACGAACGACGTCAAGACCGGCATCATCCGACTCCATAACAACATCCAGCAGTACCACCGCTGTATCGGGATTCTCCTGCATGATGCTCTTGGCTTCACCACCTGAATAAGCGCTTATAAACTGAATGCCGCGACCTTCAAAACTGAAGTTCTGCATTGCCATACGGGTGACTCGATGTATCTCCTCCTCATCGTCAACAATAAGAAGTTTCCACTCTGGGCATTCACCACTACTGCAATCGGCACTCTCCTCGGCAAAATGCAGCTCGTCATGCATAATGTTCTTATCTTCCATCTGCTCCGCAGCTCCTTTAGAAAAAATACCTTTACTGCCGGTTACGCACAAAAGCAGTAAGACGGGGGATAACTATACTAAACAGAACCCCTTTACCTGCACTGCTTTCACACGAAATACGCCCGTTAAGCGTCTGAGTCACCAGATTATATAGAATGTGGAGACCAAGACCGGTTCCTCCGTTGTTGCGCTTGGTTGTGAAAAAAGGCTCAAAGATACGCTCGATATGATTTTCCGGAATACCGTTACCATTATCGCGATAAGAGATCTCAACATCTCCATCATTTTCAGAAACCTCAATCAGTACTGTTCCACCTTCAATATTTTCGAACCCATGAAGGAGAGAATTAAGAATGAGGTTTGACAACACCTGCCCTATTGCGCCAGGATAGCTGTCAAGCTCCAGATTTTCGGGGCAGTCAACCTTTACTGTGTGGGAAGTTTTACGAAGTGTCGGGCGCATGGTCATAACAATGTTGTCAATACAGTCCCGAAGGTTGAAAACTCCCGGCTGTTCACAGGTCTGATCCACCGCTACCTGCTTAAAGCTGTTTATCAGATCTGAAGCTCTGCGAAGATTTGATAGGATCATACCGGACGAATCGCGCGCAAGCTGCATATAGCTTTGAAGCTCCGAGCGTTTAAGAGCCTGTGACTCAAAAAGCAGAGCGCAATCTCTGGTTTTTTCATCAAGAAGTGATGCAGCCGTAACGCTGATGCCGACAGGTGTGTTGATCTCATGGGCGACACCCGCCACCAATCCGCCAAGAGCCGCCATTTTTTCAGATTGAATCAGCTGATGCTGAGTCTCCTTCAACAGATGAAGTGAGTTCTGCAAATCAGATACGAGCTGCTCCAGTTCCTGATTCAGAATTTTTACCCTCCCCTCTGCCACCCGTCGGTCGGTAATATCCTGAAGAGTCTCTATTGCCCCAATAACCGAGCCGGATTCGTCATGCAGAGGTGCTGCGGTAAAAAAGAGCCATTTGCCATCATCGCCAAGATTTGGAAAAAAAGATTCCACTTCGTACGCGCCATCAACGAGTAAAGACTTCCGTCCAGTCCCTTTATACAGTTCAAGAATCTCTTTCTCTGATGCCTGATCTACAATAAGATCCGCCATAACCACTCTTGGTGAGGGATAAAAAGCCCGCCACTGCTGACTGCTTCCGACAGCTTCGGAGGAAGAGAGCCTTGTGAGAGCTTCACAGGCTCTGTTCCAGTAAACAACTCTGTGTGCCGCATCAATTACGAAAGTGGCGACAGGACTGCCGTTTATTACCTGATTGTGATATTCGAGCATAAACATGATTCAGCTCCCTTTTTCACCCCTTCCCAAAAAGTAGTTTTGATTACAGTCGGTTGGAGCAATACTGTGAGCCCCCATTATAACCGCTTTCAACTTTGACATTTTGTACGGTTTCGGAACAAATCCGGCTAAGCCTTTACCGAGAAACATCTGGGCAACCTCATGCTCGCTGAAACCGCTCGATATTATAACCTTGACGTCAGGGTTCAGTTTTTTCAGTTCACGAAAGCACTGTTCACCATCCATATGAGGCATTGTAAGATCCATTATTACAAAAACGATGTCTGGGTTCAGCTTAAAGACCTGAACTGCCTCCCGCCCGTCATTTGAAGTTATAACCTGAAATCCGAGCTCCAGCAGCATCTCTTTCCCGATTCCCCTTACCGTCTCTTCGTCATCAACAAGAAGAACCTTGCCGGAACCTTTCCACTCTACTTCAAGCTGTTCCTCATTGAAGATCTCAGCCGGTTTCCCTGAAGCGGGTAGGAGCAATTTGAAGGTGCTGCCTTTGCCAGGCTCACTGTAAACTTTTATTGCACCCTTGTGACTTCTTGCGATACCGAGGACGGCTGCCATACCAAGTCCCCTGCCTGTAAACTTTGTGGTGAAGAACGGGTCGAATATTTTAGCCTGAGTATCCCTGTCCATTCCGCACCCTGTATCGGCTATCTCAAGGTAGACGTACAGACCCTCTTTAATATTTTCATCCAGCCAGACATTTTTAAGATAATTCCTGTCACAATCCATACATCCTGTTGTAATGGCGATCACTCCGCTTTTATCGCCAATAGCCTCAGAAGCGTTTATAACCAGATTCATGATAATCTGGCGTATCTGTGTAGCATCCGCCTCAACCAACGGGAGATCAGGGGTGAGATTAAGCCTTAATACCGCTTTCTTGGAGATGGATACCTGCAGCATATGGAGCATCTCTTCCAGCAATCTGTTAAGGTCAAGGTTCTTTATTACAAAAAGCCCTTTGCCGGAATAAGCCAACATCTGCTGTGCAAGATCGGCTGCCCGCTCTGCAGCTCGCTCAATCCTGTGAAGATTATCTACGGCAGGCGATTCTGCATTAACCCTCATCAGTGCGAGATCGGCATTGCCGACAATCGAGGTGAGGATGTTATTGAAATCGTGTGCTATCCCACCCGCCAAAACCCCAAGACTCTCAAGTTTCTGCGTGTGGAGCAGTTGCTGCTCAAGCTTCAGTCGCTGCTCCTCGTCATGCTTGCGGTCTGTGATATCATGCAGAATCCCCTGTAGCATGACTATCCTACCGCTCTCATCACGATTATAGGTACATTTTTCATGGACATTGCGGATCTCTTTGTTAGACTGCCTCAAAATCCGGTGATCAATCTCGAAACCATTTCCATCCTCCGATTCGGTGTAGGCAGCAGCAACCAACACCCTGTCGTCAGGATGAACCATCTCAATAAAAGCTTCATAAGTAGCTGCAAACTCACCTTTCTGTATGCCGAATATCCGGTACATCTCATCCGACCAGGAGAGATGATTCTGCGCGATATCAAATGTCCAGGAACCAAGGTGTGCAATTTCCTGTGCCTCTCTAAGAAACGCCTCACTCTCACGCAGCGCCGCCTCGTCATTTTTACGCTGAGTGATGTCACGACTTAGCCCGACAAGCCCGTATATTGTCTCGTCCAGATCTTTAAGGGGTGTTTTAACCGTATCGAGCAGTACTCGCCTGCCATCTGGATAACTTACCCACTCCTCATTGCTGTCAGGCTTGCCGGAGTTAAAAATAACAGCATCCTTCTCTATAAAAAGCTCTGCGATCTCCTTATCGAAGAGGTCTAAATCGGTTTTACCCGTCACACTCTGCTCACTCTCTCCCGCAAACCTTTCAAAGGAACTGTTGCATCCGAGGTATACACCCTCCCGGTTTTTAAAAAAGATCAGGTCTGGAATTGAGTTGATGACACCCCTCAGAAGTCCACGCTCCCTGCTTAATGTTTTACGACTTTCAGCAAGCTCCCTTTCTGTAGCTCTTCGATCCTCCTGCCTTTTAAGAATCAATCCTATGATTGTTGTCAGGATCGGGTAGATGAGCAGGATCGGGATTGCTATTTTGCTGATGATTGATTTTCGCAGAACCGTCGGAAAGAGGTACATACAGGAGAGCATTACCGCCTGAACGGAAACACCGAAGAAGTATAGCTGCAACAGCGTGAGCGGTCTGTTGTTTCGATCCTTCCATAATTTCCAGGCAAGACCAACAGCGGCAGTTGCAACGATAACGACTGTTCCGACTGTACCCCCGGGACCACCCTGATAAAGCCTGAATGCGCCCGCAATAACAACAGCAAAAGCCGTTGGAGCAAAACCAAAGAAAAGACCGCAGAGGCTAAGGAGAACCCATCTTGTATCAAAAATCAGCCCGGGCTGAAAAGACCATGGGGTCAACATAACCGCTATACTTATTAGACCAACCAGAATTCCAGTAAGAGAATCTCTCAGCTTTCTGTTTGAAATACAATAGATACCGAAAGTGTCATAAATGACGCAAAGAATAAGCATAAGCGCCGCATTATTCAGTAATCCGTAAAAGATGTTCATAGCACCCCTTTAGAGACGAATCTACATTTACCGATAAAATGCAGGGGAATATAACACAGTGCAACAATCTGCAAAACAAAATTCAAAAGACTGTTTTAAAATGCTCTGCAAAAACATTCAAAACAGTTATCCGCTGTTTTTTAACTTCCGCTCTACATCTAAATCCAGCCGATCATAAACAAATAAAAACCTGTTTATTAAACAATAAAAGGAACACCGCTGCTATGCACATCTGCTGATGACGTCGCTGAAGTTATTGACTTTACAATCCGGTCAATCTCAAGGGCAAAATCGTCCAGCAATCTCCCCTCCGTTTTTTCAACTCCATCTGACGATATAGCTTTTTCAAGCTCTCTTGCTAAAGATTCGAGCTGCGTCGCCCCTATAGCGCCGGCGCTTGCCTTCATATTATGGACAATCCGTCTGGCAGCTACAAAATCCGCCTTAACAAGCTCCTCCTCTACAAGAGCTGCTGCATTAAATTCATGATCAACAAAAGATTGCAGAATAGAGAGGTATAGTTTTTTGTTGTTGTCCATAGCCGATATTGCGCTCCGCGTTTCGAGTCCGGCTATTTCGGGGACAGATGGAGATTTATCCACTCCAGCGTTAATCTTTGATGAAACAGTCGGTTCATTCTTCCGGGTATACAATCCGATTGTATTTAGCAAACTATTCATGGTGTAAGGTTTTGCCAGATACCCGTCAAAACCTGACTCGACAGTATTACTAAGCTCATCAACAAGCGCATTTCCTGTCAAGGCTACAACCGGAAGTCTCGAAAATCTTGGATCCGAACGGATCAATCTTGTAGCTTCATACCCATCCATTACCGGCATCTGTATATCCATGAGTACAAGATCATAAGAGAGATCACTATCGGCAATCATGGAGAGGGCCTCGCTCCCGTCATTGGCAATATCAACCGCCGCACCGACCTCTTTAAGAAGTTCAAAAACCAGCTCCTGATTGATCCTGTTATCATCAGCTACAAGAATTCGTAAACCCGAAAGACCAGAACAGGAACTCTCGACAGCCTCGGCTGAATGCGTATTTTCTGATTCAACCCAACAGCTCTTCGACTCTCCGATATGTATCCATGCGGTAAAACTGAATGTACTACCCACCCCCGGACTGCTCTTGCAGGATATCTCTCCATCCATCATCTCAACCAGTTTTTTTGAAATGGAGAGCCCGAGCCCTGTCCCCCCGTACTTTCTTGAAGTAGAGCCGTCAGCCTGGGTAAAAGACTCAAATATCCTTTGCAGATCTGCCCCGCTGATGCCTATACCTGTGTCACTTACCGAGAAGAGGAATTTTATCCTGTCCGATTTTTCCTCAAGCAGCTCAACCGTCAGATCAACACTCCCACGCTCCGTGAATTTTATGGCATTACTCAGAAGATTTGTGAGGATCTGCCCCAGCCGGTGAGAATCGCCAACCAGAAAAGGCTCAAACCGGCAGCTCCATCTCAGTTTGACCCCTTTATCTTCCGCGCTCTTCATAAGCATCGAAGATCTGCTTTCAATAAGCTCCTTCAGCTGAAAAGGTGCCATCTCGATCTTGAGTTCACCAGCCTCAATCTTTGAAAAATCAAGAATATCATTAACCAGATGCAGTAGTGATTGCCCCGCAATACCGATCTTTCGGATACACTCTTCCTGACGTTCCTGCTGCCTGTTCTTCAAAGCAAGATCCGTAAAACCGATAACGGCTGTCAGTGGCGTACGGATTTCGTGACTCATATTCGCAAGAAACTGCGATTTTGCGAGAGTCGCCTGTTCAGCTTTAACAAGGGCTGTTTCCAGCTGCATATTTTTCTCTTTAAGCTCCTCTGAGAAAGCAAGCAGGGCATCTTCAGCCTCTTTGAAGGAGGATATATCCCAGTTTGTACCGATAATCCTCAAAGGCTCTCCCAACTTATCGCGATCCACAACTGCAAGTGCGCGAATGTAGTGAACGGAGTTATCCTGCCAGACAACACGAAATGTTGTGTTGTAATCCTGCTCACCATTCAGCGCCATTTGGAACTCACTCGCACTGCGTTCAACATCTTCCGGATGAATGGCAGCTATCCAGGTTTCTAACAAACCATCAAAAGCATTCGGCAGAACGCCATAAAGCCTTAACATCTCCTCATCCCATACAAGTCTCTTATTAACAACATCGTAATCCCATATACCTACACTTCCCGCTTTTGTAGCCAGAGTAACACGCTCGTTTGCCTCTTCAACCTGATCCCTCGCAATCTGGAGCTCCTGACGTTTCTGATCGAGTTGTGTATTGATAACACTCATTTCAAAATTTGCATCTTCGAGTTTGCGATTGGTTGTAAGAAGTTTTTCCTCTATCTGCTTACGCTCTGTTATGTCATGAAGGCAGATCAGAAGGTGATTGGAGTCATCCGACTTTACAAGTGCGGTAGAACCTATAAGGGTTAGTTCTTTCTCTACCCCACCTCTTACCAGTGTTATGCTGTGTTCATCATTTCTGTGCGATGCCCCTGTATTAAAGCTGTCTTCAATAGTTCGTAGCAACGAGCATTTTTTACAGTTTTCTCCGTAACCGCAGCCATGTGGATCATCATTTACATTACAGCATCCAAAAACTCCGCAGGCGTGTCCACCTTTCAGCTCCTCTGCAGAAATACCAAGAAAGGTGGTAAATTCGGAGTTGGCATACAGGATTCGCCTGTTCACATCTACAAGACAGATCATAACCGGTGCGTTGTCGTAGACAGCCTGCAGCTCCGCCTGATTCCCAATCAGCTGAGCCTTTGCAAGTTTACTTTCGGTTATGTCACGATTGCTCGCGCGCCTCCCCAGAGACCTGCCGCAATCGTCAAAGACCTCCTGACAGATGTGCGCAATCCATCGTTCTTCTCCGCTTTTAGTTATGATACGGTAATCCGTAGTGCCGCAAAGATCTGGAGTACTTCCGGTTTTCTCTTCAAGGTGGCAGGAGAATTTGTCGACATCTTCAGGGTGTATTATCTTTGTTATAAGTTCAGGATCTTTTAAGAATTCTTCTGGAGTATACCCGGAGATCCTTTCACATGATGGCGAAACGTATGCGAGAGTTCCGTCATGTGATCTCCAGTACTCCCAGTCATAAGTGTGGTTTGTAACAGTACGGAATCTCTCCTCACTTAACCAGAGACTCTCTTCAGCTGCCTTGATACCAACACCAAGCATCCACGCAAATATGACCGAGGCAATAAGAAGTACAATGACAAAAAGCAGATAAAAATTCCTAAATCCAGTATCGGGCTGATATGCATGGGAGAGAGGAAAGTATGTATATATCACGCCCGAAACCAGAAGCAGAAGAAGTGCAATAAAAAGGGAGAAAGCAACAACAAGCCTGTTTTTGGTATTTTTAGGGGAGAGCATGAGACACCTCTTTATTCACGCATTATTCTAAAGAGTCAGGCAGCAGCCAGATAAGAACAAAGTGAGGAATAAACCTCGGAATATCAGAAGTGTATTTTACATAGCCGGAATTTGTATATTCATAAAAAGTACTAGACAGGCAGTCTGGCGGGTTACAAAATAAGATCTAAAACTTCTTATGTTTGATCACCTTTACTTCCTAAATTGAGATTGACACGGAACTCGGTAGCATAATAAATAAAATGAAATCCACTGGGCAGGCTAACCGCCTGCCCTTTTTTAAAAATTCTCCGTTGCATTAACTGCGTCAATGACGTATGGTTATCTCGTGGTCATTATCGCACCCACCATATTTACCAAACAGCTTTTATCCAAACTATAGGACGAGGAATATCATGAATGATGAACTTTTTCAGGAACTGTTGGCAAGCGTGAAGCAAGGCGCAGAGATAATGAAAGGCACAATGCAGCCCTCTCGAACATTTGAATTCCCAGAAACCGAGGTTCGCGCTTTACGTCAGCAATTTGGGCTTTCACAAGATAAGTTTGCAGAACTTGTGGGAATCAGTGTAGGAACATTGAGAAACTGGGAGCAAGGCCGACGTAAACCCGAAGGCCCGGCACGTGTCCTTTTGCGGGTAGCATCCCGTCATCCAGAAGCACTTTTAGACATTGGAAGGGAAATCAGAAATGGAAAAGTACTTTATGAACACAAGTAACCAGACGATCAAAACCGATCTGAAAAACTTTACCCTCTCCGCCCTGGAACATTACCTGAACCTGCAGAAAAAGGAGCGTTTCCGTGCTCTCCAGCTGTTCAAATGGATTTATCAGCAGGATGCTCACAGTTTTGAGGAGATGACAAACATCTCCAAGGCTTTTCGCGCGGAGCTGGCTGAAAAAGCCTTCATCAGCAACCTGGAGCCTGAAACCATTGAGGAGGGGAGTGACGGAACGCGCAAATACCTCTTTAATCTGGGGGACGGCAATGCGGTTGAGTCTGTTCTGATACCGATTGAGGGGAGGAACACGCTCTGCATATCCTCTCAGGTAGGCTGCGCGATGGCTTGCGAATTCTGCCTGACCGGCACGTTCAGACTTACCCGCAACCTGACAACTTCCGAAATCGTAAACCAGATTATGGCAGTGAAGAGGGATCTGCTGAACAATCCCCCCTCTCCTCTTACCGGTGAGAGCGGATTTGATGACGGCGAAGATAGCGATGACGTGCAACCGGAATCTCCCGCTGCAATAAGAAATATCGTATTGATGGGGATGGGAGAGCCCCTACACAATCTGGATAATGTTATCCCTGCCATACAGATTATGATCGATGGTAACGGTCTGCAACTCTCCAACAGGCGGGTTACAGTTTCAACCTGCGGACTTGTTCCGGAGATGGATCGGTTGGGGCGGGAAATTCCGAACGTTAACCTAGCTGTTTCGCTGAATGCTACTACCGACGAATTGCGCGACCGCATAATGCCGGTAAACCGCAGCTATTCGCTAAAAGAGCTATTAAAAGCATGTAAAAAGTTTCCGCTGCCCGGTCGGCGCAAAATTACTTTCGAGTACGTTATGCTCGGGGGGATTAATGACTCTATTGATGATGCCAAACGACTGCTTAAACTGATCAGCGATATTCCAAACAAGGTTAATCTGATTCCGTTTAACGAACATGAAGGGTGTGCATTCAAGTCGCCGAGCCAAAGGGCAATTGACGCCTTTCACAAATACCTGATTGATCGCCATGTAACGGTTATTACGCGTGACAGTCGTGGCGGAGACATTTCTGCCGCGTGCGGACAGCTTAAGGGGAAACTGGAAAAAGGTAAAAAATCGGATTGAGTTTATCTGATTACTCATCGCCTCCTGACACCTGTTTTTTACTCTACCATATTGAAGTGAAAACAGGTATCGTAACCGGAGTCAATTCTCCCGGAGAAAGCCACCGATTATGGATCATTTCGTTATTGAAATAAGTGAAGCTGATATGAAACGCGAAAGGGAGAAGTCGCGCGAATTAAGACGCAGCCGTTGGTGGCAGAATCGTCTGGCTTTGGGAGTTTGCCACTTCTGCAGAGAGCATTTTGCCCCGGACGAACTGACCATGGATCATCTGGTTCCTGTTTCCCGTGGGGGCAAAGCTTCCAGAAACAACGTAGTTACAGCCTGTAAAGAGTGTAACAGCCGTAAAAAATATTTGCTGCCGATAGAGTGGGAAGAGTATCTGGAAAAACTGAACTCGCAGGAGTTGGAGCGAAAGGGTGAATAAACATAAAAGCCGCTATAAGGTCGTTATATATGATTGCGACGGAGTCATTCTTGATTCCGTGGAATCCAACTATGTTTTCTACAATAGTGTAATGAAATATCTTGGCAGAGATGAGATTGATCGTAATAATATCGACGCAAGAAGAGTTCTTCACACCTATTCATTTAATGATGTGATGGAATATTTTTTTGATGGCGACCCGCAAAGGAATGATGCCTTTCGTTTTGCAAAGACAATTCATTATAGGGATCTGATGCCTTATATGAAAATGGAAGATGGCTTTGTTACTGCGCTTGATCAGTTGAGAGGGAATACTTCTCTGGCGATCTGTACTAATCGCGCTACTTCAATGGATATGATTATAGACGATTTTGGTCTGTCTGGTTACTTCGACTTTGTCATGACAGCTTCACAGGTTAAACACCCAAAACCACACCCTGAGCCGCTGTTGAAGGTTATAGACTATTTTGGGATAAAACCTGCTGAAGCAATATTCATTGGTGACGGTGAGGTGGATATGCAGTCTGCGAAAAGTGCCGGGGTTCCTTTTGTGTCATATAAATCTGAACTTCCGGCACTGGCTCGCATTCAACACCACAGCGAAATCATTCAACATATTTTTTCAGATAAATAATCTCTGTTTATCGCACCAGTTTAGATAACTTTTTAAATTCATCACTGCCGGCAACCTTCAACAGCTGGAAAAGCGTCGATTCAGTAGAGGTGGGTACTGCTCCGGCAAGTGTCATAGAATGCATGGCAGTCTGCCAGTTCTGTTTACTGCGACTCATAACTGCATCTTTTACGACATGAACATCAAAACCGGCATCACGCA
This sequence comes from Desulfuromonadaceae bacterium, assembly GCA_028683855.1. Classification (GTDB taxonomy): domain Bacteria; phylum Desulfobacterota; class Desulfuromonadia; order Geobacterales; family Pseudopelobacteraceae; genus JACRCG01. Next base: position 7,566 of record JAQUHA010000034.1, on the reverse strand, counting down.
GTTCGATTACAGTCTGCAGTACGCAGACGTGTGTTTCCATGCCGGTTATGATTACCTGCCTTTTACCGGTTGCTTTGAGCGCTGCCACGAACTCTGCACTACCGCAGCAGCTAAACGCCATCTTCTCATAGTATTGCGCTGCCCCGCACTTATCTTTAAGTTCTGACAGAGTTGAGCCCAACCCTTTCACATATTGTTCAGTAATTAGAACAGGTACTTTTAACTCCACGACGCTCTCCAGCAAAATACCGATGTTTTTGACAAGTTGTTTTAAAACATCCTGATCCATGGCGACACAGAGCTTCTCCTGTACATCAATAACAACGAGTACAGAACTGTCGCGCTCCAGAAAAAAACTTTCCTTAATAGACATAGGAATCCCCCCTCTTTTATAAAATTTTATCTCAAGTACCGATCCCCAATGTATAATAGGATCAAAAGATAATCAACGGCGCTTTTGTCTCATACAATTTGAACCTTAAATTTCAGAGGGGGAATTTAAAGTTGTACCACCTTGATCAACATGATATATCTGGCAGCTAATGTTGCAGACAAGGGGGTTTTCATGAAAGTTACCGCATTTAACGGCAGCCCGCGCAAAGGGGGCAACACATCACTTCTTATTAATTCCCTTTTCAAAGTTCTTGAAGATGAGGCTATAGAAACAGAACTGGTGCAGGTTGGTGGAGAACATATTCATGGATGCATCGCCTGTTATCAATGTTTTGCCAGAAAAGACAAGCGTTGTGCTGTTAATGATGATCTTGCCAACAGCTGTGTAGAGAAGATGCTCGAATCTGACGGGATAATAATAGGTTCCCCGACATATTTTGCCTCATTAACCCCCGAAACCAAGGCTCTCATAGACCGTTGCGGCATGGTATCACGTGCAAACGGCGATATGTTTAAACGCAAGGCGGGAGCCGCTGTCGTTTCTGTTCGTCGTGCAGGTGCTATGCACGTTTTCGATTCCATTAACCACTTTTTCGGCATAAGCCAGATGATAATTCCTGCATCAAATTATTGGAATATAGGTATCGGTAGAAATATCGGAGATGTGCTTGAGGATGAAGAAGGGATTCAAACTATGGAGATTCTGGGGAGTAACATGGCTTGGCTACTCAAACGCATAGTTGATTAACCCTTATCGAAAGCTGTTCGTAAGAGCTTGGAATTATTACTCACTCGCACACTCTATCGGACTCAATATCTTTCAACAAAGATAGAAACTGCATTACCAGTCTGTAAGTAATTCCCCACAGTACAGGCTTACCCTCAAAGGCAAACTTGATTGCCGGCACTTCAAAATACTTTTCACCAAATGAAACCATACTTCTTATATGCCTTTCACTGTCATTAAGCTCGCTTACAGAAATCCAGAACAGATCAGAGACCTCCTCATTTATCTTCGGATAAAACTTTATTTTTTCAACAACAAACAGACAGCATGAAACGCGGACGGGAAGATTAGAACCGGCAATATCGCATAAACGTCCGAGATAAGCAGCTTCCTTTAGGTCAACTCCTATCTCTTCAAAAGACTCTCTACAAGCAGCATCATATTCTGTCTCCCCTTTTTCAAGTTTTCCGCCGGGAAATGCAATATGTCCGGACCATGGATCCTCTTTATGAGGAGCTCGTTCAATGAATAAAATCTCAAGGTTATTTGTTGTCTGGTGCAAAATCATTGCAACAGAGGCTCTGGTAAGGGTTGCATCTATTTTTGAAGAGCCTGGCACTAAATATGACAGTGTATCTGCTATACGATCCAGTGAGATGTTCATGCAGTCGCTAATCCTTATTCTTGATTCTTGCCGAAACAGGCCCTGCGGAAATAGGCACAAATTTTGCTTAAATACGCGAATTTATGCGGATAAATCAACCTTTAAATTATCGGTTATTTAACCCTGACTCTGTTTCGAAAAGCATTGCCGTGTGGCAATATAGCACATTTCAGTTTTTCAGATTTCAGTTATTTTAAGCTTTTTCTTCTGGCACTCCGTGATTAGGCTTTACCGACTACTACGCGCAATTCTGGATTGCAGACTGGTTAATTGTTCAAAAATGTATAGCCTCATAAAAAAGCTCATATTTTTTGTAATATGCCTAACATCAACAACTGTTGCTTGTGCAGAAGAGGCTATTTTCAGCTGGCCAATATCCTGTGTCCCGGGGGTTGACTGCGCAGGCACACACTTTCGCATTGGATACCCTGATGTAAACGGAACCGGATTGTCGTTTTCCTGCAGCAAACCCGGATACTTTGGACATCAGGGAACAGACATTGTTGTCTCGTCGGTAGAACAAAATGTTCACGCACTGGCTGCGTCCAACGGAGTGGTTCGCTGGACCACAGATGGAAAGTTTGATCACTGCCCGAGCGAGGGGGAGAAGGATTGCAGCCTGGATGAAAAGAGTGAGTTGCAGTCAGGCGTCACAAAAGGCGCTACCCTAGGTTTTAACGCAGGTAACTTTGTAGTTATTGAACACTCGTCCGGCGAATCGAAATATTTGACTCTTTATGCACATCTCCGCAAAGATTCCATAACAGTTACACCGGGACAAAAAGTATCTCGAGGACAGTACATTGGCGACGTCGCTAGCTCAGGAAACTCTCAGATACCTCATCTCCACTTTGGCGTTTACAAGGCTGAAGGAGCCTTGTATAGACCGGTTGATCCATGGAAAGGTGCTTGCAACACGAGCAGCCATGGATTATGGGCAAACGCCGTACCGTACCGCTCCGGAGATCTCATTCTGGCTCACCCGGAACAGAATATCAGCAACAGTTCCGAGGTATATCTTCAAACTATCCAGCGCAGCCTGCCTAAAAATCTTTTCAATTAAAGAGAGTCCAATGCTGATACCTATCATAACAATATGCAAAGAACCTGATTCAGTACCACCGTATGTCCTTGACCGCATGCTGGCTTGTGGTGAAATACACGCATTTGAACGCTCTTCAGGATGGGTGATCGTGGGTCGAGACCCGATAAGATCTGCAAGAGCCTCATATCATGGTCTTGAGCGACGTCGTTCAGTCTCATTCAGAATGTAATTTTTCTTTGATTTTTTCTTCGCTATAGAACCTGCTGTTTCTGCTCCGGATTATGCCCAAAGCACCTACCGTTTCCATTCTTATGCCGGTTCGCAATGAAGAGGCATATCTGCAGGCAACGCTCGACTCTCTTTACAGGCAGACTTTTGCCGATTGGGAGTTAACTGCCGTTGATGACGGCTCTACAGACCGCACACCACTGATTCTTGCCAATGCCGCTAAGATGGACAGGCGAATACGAATAATCTCCTGCAGAGGGGATGGGTTAGTGAAGTCCCTGAACACCGGCCTGGAATCGTGTCGCGGGGAACTACTGGCTCGTATAGATGGCGACGACATCTGTCACCCGAAACGACTTGAGCTGCAAATCAACTGGATGAAAAAACACCCCGAAACAGGACTGCTCGCAACCAATTTCAGACATTTTCCCCGTAAAGCCCTTAAACAGGGAATGCTGGACTACGAAACATGGCAGAACAGTCTGTCTGATCACACTTTGATAATTAGAGATATTTACGTCGAATCACCATTTGTTCATCCGTCTGTTATTATGCGCCGCGACATTATCGAGAAACTTGGGGGGTATCGTGATCTTGGCTGGCCTGAAGACTACGATCTATGGCTCCTCATGGCAGAGTCCGGGGTTCAGTTTGCGCGTTTACCACAGACTCTTCTGTTTTGGCGCGACCACCCTGAACGGGCTACACGCAGTATGAGTGAATACTCTTTGAACGCATTTCGAGCCTGTAAAGCTCATCACCTAATGCGTGGGTTTCTGCTGAATACCGTAAACATTGTTATAGCGGGAGCCGGACAGGAAGCCAGAGCATGGCAACGCTCACTCAGCGGACACGGTGTAAACGTCTCCGCCTGGCTTGACGTTGATCCAAAAAAAATAGGGAGAACTCTACATAATGCTCCGGTGCTATCACCTGAAAATCTAGATTTACAGGGTCGAAAAATGATCGTAGCAATCGGTGTTCGTGGAGCAAGAGAGCAATTTAGAAGCGTTGCTACAAAGCGGGGGTGGCATGAAGGCGTAGACTTTATCTGTGTCGCATGATAATACTCATCCCCTCTCTTCCAGGTTCGGAGCCTTATTAATGTAATTGAAGGAGTCATTAAATGTTACCCTCTAAAGAAGAAATGGCACTAACTATAGATGAAGCGGAATGGGGAGATCTGAGAGCACATCTGGGGCGCGACGGATTAATTCTGGTCGATGATACGCTTGATTTAGCAGATACGGCACATAAAGTCGCGGCTGATGACGTTCAGATAATTCAGAAGCTTGTTGAAAATGGTATGCTGGGCAAACCATCAGAGGCAAAGATCAGAATATGGGAAGAGAATAAAAACAGAAAGTTTGCGATGCTTATAGTAAGTCCGTATGTCTTGTTTCAGGAAAAAATACCGACATACCACTGATTATATGGGGATACAAATGGATATTTTACTAAATGAAGTCGAGGTTCGAGTACTCGGAAGTCTTATAGAAAAAGAGATGACAACACCGGAATATTATCCGTTATCACTAAACTCCCTCACAAATGCGTGTAATCAGAAATCTAACAGGGATCCAGTTACAACATTATCCGAGGAAGATGTTGTACGGGCAGTTGACTCACTTCGTTTCAAGCAGCTCTCGGTAATTTCCGCTGATGGCGGTCGAGTTCCGAAATATAGACACCTCCTTGCCGAAAAGTTGGGATTAATGCCGGCAGAGCAGGCGATAATTTCTGAATTACTGCTTCGAGGGCCGCAGACGTTAGGGGAGTTACGAACCCGTTGCGAACGAATGCACCCCTTTACCACCCTGTCTGCCGTTGAAGAGGTTTTGAAAGAGCTGGCTACAAGAGAGATTCCTCTTGTTACGCTGCTTCCGCGCCAACCGGGAAGAAAAGAGGGGCGTTACATTCAACTTTTTTCAGGAATACCGGACACTTCAAAAGAAGAGCATGAACCAAACCCCGAAGCAGCGCGCTTACGCGTAATGCTGGAAAATGACCGTATCACGAAACTTGAAGAAGAGCTTGCAGAGCTGCGAAGTGAAGTTATAGAACTTGGGAATATGATGAATGAGTTCAAAAAACAGTTTGAATAAAGAGAACTGATGCACAGAAGAACAGCCATAGATCTTAAAGAAAACCCGACAGGGGAAACTGGAAGTTTTTTGAAGCAAAACAGGCAAACAAAAACAAAAAGCCCCTGATTTCTCAGAGGCTTTCAGACTTTATTCGACTATGTTGGGTAAATATGGCGGAGAGAGAGGGATTCGAACCCTCGGTACGCTATTAACGTACACACGCTTTCCAGGCGTGCTCCTTCAACCACTCGGACATCTCTCCATACAAGCGAACGTGTCTTATAATATATGATTTTCTTTTTGTCCAGCATTTCATCATACACTTTTAAATAAAGTGATCAATATCCGCAAATTCCTGTTTGGAGCAATCTGCAATGAAAATTGCTATAATCACAGCAATGACGGATGAACTCCTTGCAGTTGCTATGAGTTTTGGAATAAAAGACTACTTTAACTCCAGTGCCTTTTCAGATAATTGTTTCAGTTGTTACGGAAATGAAATTTACCTTATCCAATCCGGAATGGGCTTTGACAACGCAGCGAGAGCTGCTGAGATAACTATTGAAGCCTGCAAACCGGAGTTAATAATCTCTACAGGATTCTGTGGCGCTATTTCAGACAATTTGAAAACCGGAGATATTGTTGTCGCTAAAACTATCGGTATTGCCAATAAAAACCGGATAGAGGAGATTCCTGTATCCCTGTCACCAATAGGACGAAATTTCGTTTTGCGGCAACAAAATCGGGATGGCATAACGGCAGTGTCAGGGGCTTTTATAAGCACTGCTGTCATTAATTCAAAAACAAGCCTCTCCAGAATGCTGTCAAACGGTCATAGCAATTATGTGGTGGAGATGGAGAGCGGGGCAGTAGCTATAGTCGCTGCAGACAGAAATGTTCCGCTCCTGGCAATACGCACTGTCAGCGACAGTTCAGAGGAGGAACTGGGTTTTGCACTTGATGAGTTTTGTGATTTGGATATGCTTAGAATAAGACCGTACAAAGTATTCACAACTCTGTTGCGAAAGCCCTGGATATTGCCGCAGATTTTACGTTTAAAACGAAGCAGCCGAACGGCTTCAGACAATCTTACCCGTGCATTTACAGATTTACTCCTAATGTTGCAGACCCCGCCTGGCAGCTGACAATGGATAATCCTTTAGATGCTCCGCCATTTCATCCCTTGTAAAACGATTGACCCTCCGAACAGCCAGTATTAAAACCATCAGAACAGGAAGCCCAAACATAAACACTCCCGAAAGCGCCATCTCTTTTTCCCCTATCACTAATGTCATTACCAGATTAAACATTAATACCGAGATGTACAGAATTGGCCCCATCAACGAGTGAAAAGGGATAAACAACCCCACTTTTGCAGTTTGGTCCTGCTCCTTAGCATCAATCAGCTGTAGAGTAGCAATCAGACAGAGACTTGTCAGCAGCCAACCGGCATAATTTGACAGAGGTACGCCAAAATGTATGCCGGGCTTGTAATAACCATAAATCTGCCCAAGAAACCATCGATGTCCCTGTAGTGCGACAGGATCAATTACAATATCCAGACAGGTTTGAAGAACCGATCCAAGCAAAAGGGCTGAAAATGAGCGTCGAATCCGCCTTGTCTCGAGGGTAACGATATTCCAGCGCCATGACTTGAGCGGTGAAAGAATAAAGAGCGCGGTGGAATAGCTGCAATATGCGAGAAATACGTATGAAATGGAGTCAAAAAATGGAACTCCGGCAACCCACAACTCATAACTACTTGTCATATCGATATAGTAATACCAGCCGTAAGGAAAACCGGTATTAATAGAGAGCCACTCAGAGCTAAAAGCAATACAGTAGCCTGCCACAGTGAATCTGGCAACACGCTTCCACCCAATATGCGGCACAGCCACAAGCAAAAATGCCCCCAAAAAAGCAAATACGTATGGGCGCATTGTCAGCGTACCTATTAATATTTCCAAAAAATATGGCAAATTGACTTTATCCTTTAGAACAGTTTGGTGTAATCAATCCGGATAGCGGCAATAAGTCCTCTTTCTCGCCAATTAGATATGAAGTCCTTCTTTTTGTGTATTCGATTTTTATCCCGGCAGCATTATATTAAATTATAAAAAACCAATTTTTTCTATTATTGCCTTGAAAGATCAAATGTTCAAATGGTCACAAATAGCTATCTTCTGATCGTTATATTCGCAGACTGAAGCCGCCCCAAGCTGTTGCGCCGGAGCAATATATCAGAGAGAATGAAGCTGAACAACAGATAACAATAACGCCTGTAGCTATGAAATTAATCAGGGCGATTGCTTATAATTTCCCATGATTCTGAGCAATTTGTTTTGCTCAATCGCAACAATATATTAATAAAAGCCCTGTAAATGCCGATCAATACTGTGAATCCATTACGTTAGGAGCCACA
>JAQUHA010000033.1 GCA_028683855.1 Desulfuromonadaceae bacterium | reverse complement strand
TCACAGCTATTTCTGCGTCCTTCATGAAGAGACGAGCTTGATTACGGTTCCGGCAATTGAAAAGTGCCGAACGAAGGATTTCATTCGGCATTGCTCTTTGAGTATCAGGCCACTCTGGAAGATACTTCGGTCTCGCTGCGAGGCTTTCGAGAATGCGTTCGAACGAATCAACGCCGCTTCTATCGTTAACTGAACTTGCTCTGTGTTGGAGTCTATTATGTTGCAATGGCCACCTCCCGGGATCGCGGAGGTGGTGCCGGTGAAACTCTGATATGTTCGGTTTCGCGCACAAAGGCCTGTCGCTCAAGGTCCCGACGGATAATATCCATCACTCGATCAAACCTGGCTTCAGGGTCAGGTGATTTTTTGTATTCGATGGTTACTTTCACGGGCTGCTCGCAACAAACAGAAGATTAACTAAACATTTTGATGAAAATAATAAATACGTATGCTATAAATGATGAGTAAATGACGTTTGTCTGTTTCATATAGACGATAAACCGCTTGCAAATATCATCAGTCGGCCCAAAGTGCATCAAATGGCCAACCTAATTCTTGGGCAATCAGCCTTTGCAGGCGTTGTGATTTGGCTCTGCCGCTGATTACGTGATAGACCGCGGTACGATGTACCCCTGCTTTTTCAGCGATATGTGATCCTGATATTCCTTTCTGCATCATCAGGACCTTTATTTTAAGCGCTTTCCTCATCATGATGATTATTGTTGCATAAGGATGAAAACCATGTCAAGCCAAAATCTGCAAAATGATGATAATTTGATCGAAACTATCATCGAAAAGCTGAAAAAAGCCCTTGATCTGAAGAATGATACGGATGTCGCAAAAGCGCTAGAAAGCGACCCAAGGCTGCTTGGAACCTGGAAAAAGCGGGGAACAGTCCCGTACGATAAAATCATCAAATTGTGTATCAGGCATAACATCAATTTGCAGTGGATTTTCTCAGATGATAGTTCTCTTCCGACCGTGTGCCGTGACAATGGACTTGTCTCGGAGGCTGATGGCTACGTCCGGGTTCCTCGTTACGAGGTCAAGGCCAGTGCTGGAGGAGGTGCAATTATTCATAGCGAACAGATTGTAGATCACTTGTATTTCAAGACGGAGTGGGTAAAAAATGTGTTGGGAATCCCCAGGGATTTTCTGGCACTCATTTCAGTTCAAGGCGATAGCATGGAGCCTACCCTGAGCAACGGCGATCTAATCTTAATCGATGTCCGGACGTCGAAGGTTGAAGATGGCGCTATATACGTTGTGCAATACGACGATGCCTTACTTGTGAAGCGTCTTCAGAAGAAGTATGACGGCTCTGTTGTGATCCGAAGCGATAACACCCTATACGAGCCTGAAATTCTGCATGGGGAAGAGGCGTTAAATCTTAAGATCGTCGGTAGGGTGGTTTGGGCCGGCGGGGTGATTTAGACAGGAATGACGGGATGAACGTTGGGATATGGATAAGGGTATCAACAGAAGACCAGGCGCGGGGAGAATCGCCAAAGAATCATGAAGCCCGTGCTCGGATGTATGCAGAACTCAAGAGATGGAACATAGTAGACCTGTATGACCTGTCAGGCGTTTCAGGCAAGGATGTCCTTGACAATCCTGAAGCCAAGAGAATGCTTGATGACGTAGCCGCTGGTCGAATACAGGCTCTTATCTTCTCAAAACTTGCTCGCCTTGCCCGCAACACCAAACAACTCCTCGAAATCTCCGACTACTTCCAAAAGCACGATGCTGCACTCGTAAGCCTTGAAGAGAGTATTGACACATCCTCTCCTGCTGGCAGACTCCTCTATACCGTTATCGGCGCATTGGCTCAGTGGGAGCGTGAGGAGATCTCTGCCCGTGTCGCAGCATCAATTCCTATCAGGGCAAAGCTGGGAAAGAATACTGGTGGAAAAGGGGCCTTCGGTTATCACTGGGTTGATGGAAAGATCGTTCCCAATCCGGATGAAGCTCCAGTCGTCAAAAGGGCATACCAAATATTCCTTGAAACCGGCAAGCTGCTCACCACATGTAATCAACTCAAAGATGAAGGGCTCTATTCAAGGAGCAAGAAGGTTTACAGGCCGACATCTCTCAAGCGGCTTCTCTCGGATACAATCTACAAGGGCATACGCAGAGCCAACTACGCAAAGAGTCTTGGTAACAAGAAGAATTGGGTGCTGAAACCGGAGTCAGATTGGGTCTATACCAACGTGCAACCGCTGGTGTCGGAAGAGGACTGGGACGCAGCGAATAAAATCTTTGAGGAGACTGCTCGACGATACACATCATTCAAATCGGTTCCAAAGGTTGGAAGGTTTTTGTTTTCAGGAATATTGAAATGCCAGTGCGGAGAAAAACTGTACGTTGCTCCATATCCGTCGATGAAGATTCCCCGTTATGCTTGCAAGAAATGTGGAATGAGAATCAACGAGGACATCATCGAGGAGAACTTCCAGAATGCCTTGAAGGAGGTGGTTGTCGCACCTGAACAGCTTGGTGCCAACGAAGATCTGGAAAATGAATTGGTGGAAAAGCAGGAGAGGCTTGAACTGCTGAAGAAAGAGCAGAAGGAAGTAAACGGGAAAGTTGATGTTTTAATCGACTTGTACGGTAAGCAGGTTCTTGATCAAAACGGGTTCAAAGAAAGATATGATCCGATCAAGTCCAGGCTTGACAACATTACCCTGGAGATCCCCCGCCTGCAGGCAGAGATTGATTTCATCAAAACAAATGAGATTGGCAAGTCGTATGTGATCGAGAGAGCAACTACGTTGGCGTCACTGTGGCCATCGTTGAGTTATGAGGCTAGGCAGCAAGTCGTGAAAGAACTTGTCGAGAGGATTGATGTCGGCGAGGAATCCCTCCATTTTGTCTTCTTTTATATCCCTTCGTTCGCGCCAGTAGAGAAAGGTTCACACATCTCCATGGATTCATTGCGGCTACAAGCATCACTCTTGCAGGATATGTAAGCGATAACAATGACCTGGAAATTGTTACCTTTCCGTCTTCCAGGGGTTGGCGCAATACTTCAAGGACATTTTTCTTGAATTCCGGCAGTTCATCCAGAAAAAGTACGCCGTTGTGAGCTAGAGAGACTTCACCCGGCTTGGGTGTGCTGCCTCCACCGATCAAACCTACATCGGAGATTGTATGGTGAGGGGAGCGAAATGGTCGTATTGCCATCAAGGCGCGCTCTTTTTCCAAAAACCCGCTTACACTGAAAATTTTTGTGGTTTCGATAGCTTCGTCGAATGACATCTGAGGAAGAATTGTCGGGATTCGCCGGGCTATCATGGTTTTGCCGGAACCGGGGGGACCTATCATCAGGATGTTATGAGAACCGCTTGCGGCAATTTCCAGTGCACGTTTGGCGTTTTCCTGACCTTTTACTTCGCTGAAATCTTCACCGTATCCGCTATTACTCGAAAAAAGACCGTTCAGATCAACCCTGTACGGCTCTATAACTTCACGCCCCGCTAAAAACTCAACTACCTGGGATAACGATGTAGCACCGATAGTTTCTATACCATCTACAACTGCAGCTTCGGGTGCATTCTCTGCGGGAATTATCAGACCAGTCAGACCTGCACGTTTGGCTGCCACCGCCATTGAGAGAGCCCCGCGAATCGGTTTTAATCCGCCATCCAGCGATAGTTCGCCAAGCAGAATATACCGATGGAGCAAATCGCCTTTAAGAGTACCGGTCGCGGCAAGAATTCCGATTGAGATTGGCAGGTCGTAGGCGGCCCCCTCTTTTCTTATGTCAGCGGGTGCCAGATTGGCTGTTATGCGACGGGCAGGAAAATCATAACCGGAATTTTTAAGAGCAGCCTTGACACGGTCTTTACTCTCTTTTACTGCTCCATCAGGCAGTCCAACAGTTGCAAATGCCGGCAGTCCCGGGGCAATATCAATTTCAACATCAACCATGATGGCATCTATGCCGATCAACGCACTGCTGAAAACTTTTGCAAGCATGATTACCTACCTTTTTATTGAGAGATTAGAGCTGTTTTTTCAACCCTCAACTCTCGACTATCAACGGCTGTTCAGCATGATAAATCCCATTTGTCGCCCTGCTTCATCCTTGTCTCTGCGATAGGAGAAAAACTGTTCGCTATGACAGCAGACGCATTGCCCCGATATCTGGATTGAATCCTTCGGTACGCCGGCTGCTAAGAGAAGCTCTTCATTTGCCGTGGCAAGATCAAGCTGCCACTTTCCGGAAGTTTTTAATTCAGCAGAGGTGTCCCATGGTATTCCGTTTTGCTGAAAAGCTTTTTTTACCGGTTCATCAACCTCATAGCAGCATTTTTGAATACAGGGACCGATAGCAGCGTGAAGCCGCCCCGGATCGGATCCAAATTCCGTCTTCATACCGGCTACTGTTTTTGAAACAAGCCTGGAGGCTGTCCCCTTCCATCCGGCGTGAACTGCCGCAATAACCCGTTTATCAGGATCACAGATCAGTATAGGAGCGCAGTCGGCTACGCAGACCCCTATCAATACATCAGGTTGATTTGTGATTATGGCATCACCCTCAACTGTAAGAAAGTGCGTGTAATCTTCGTTTGGCTCGTTTATTACGAGAATGTCACTGCCGTGAACCTGCCTCGGCGTAACTATCGCCTCGTGATTTACGCCAAAGGCACGCCCCAGCAAACTTCTATTACCTTCGACATTTGACTGTTGATCCTGCGTATTCATGCCCAGATTAAGGGAGTTGTAGGGGGGGCGTGAGACGCCCTCGTGACGGGTTGTAAAACCCTGCGTTGAGCAGGAAAAACCTGGAAAGGTAACTTCAATATACTGGATACGATCTATACGATGCAGCTGCATTACTTACTCCCTCCGAAAATACTCTGCCCGGATTGGACGGTTCAGAATTTATTGGCGCGCCTGCGGTACCACCAGGCGTAAACAGCTACCAGGGCGGCACTTGTTATAATGACGTAGATTACTGCTTTATGTGAGTATTGGATTATCAGCTGTTGATTCTCCCCGATTGCATAACCTATCAGGGTGAGAATGGTACACCATATTCCTGCCCCTATTAGTGTGTATAGGCTGAATTTAAGGTGATTCATTCCGGCAATGCCGGCTGGTATTGAAATCAGATGGCGCACCACAGGCAAAAGACGACCTATAAATGTAGATATCTCGCCATGATTAAGAAAAAACTGCTCCACCCGTTCAAATTTATCGGCAGGAATTAGAACATATTTCCCGTATTTCATTATCAGCGGTCTTCCAAGGTAGTGTGAAGCAAAATAGTTTGCGTACGCACCGAGCAGACTACCGAATGTGCCTGACAGAATAACAATAACCATGTTCATTTTGCCCTGATAGACAAGGTAGCCGGCGGGTGGCATGACAAACTCACTTGGTACGGGGATGATCGAACTCTCCATCGCCATCAGCAGAAAAATGCCTGGATACCCCATGGCACCGATAGTGTCTAATAGCCATTGAACAGCTGTATGAATCACATTTAACTCCAATATTTGAGTGATAAGGAGACCCTTTATACCTTAACTGTACCATTGGGGCAACGAAAACAAAGAAGGCTCCCTGAGGCGATAAGCCACTTAGGAAGCCTTCTTTACTACTTTGCCTGTTCTGCTTGTATTATTTGATCTCCCCCTGAATGCCGATGGTGACCTCTTTATACTCTATCTGCTTGCCGCTTGCCGCAACTGCCTGTCTGGCAGCAATAGCAATCCCGCCGCAGCATGGCACCTCCATTTTCAGAACGGTTATACTTTTAATATCTGACCTGGTGAAGAGTTCTGTCAGTTTCTGTGTGTAGAAATTATTGTCATCCAGTTTCGGGCAACCCATTACGACCGCTTTCCCCTTTAGGAAGTCCTGATGATAGCCGGCGTAGGCTACCGGTACACAGTCTGCGGTTATAAGAAGATCAGCCCCCTGAAAGTACGGTGCTGTTGTCGAAACTAGATGCAGCTGTACCGGCCACTGCGCCAACTGGCTCTGCTGACTACCGCTTGAGGGGGTGTCTGAGACTGCCGTGCGTGGCGGAGCAAAACTCATTGCTCTGGAACCGGGGCAACCTCCCCCTGCATGAGTTTTAGGCTGTTGAGGCTGCTCTGGTACCGCATGGTGTGGCTGAACCGGTTTCCCCTCTGCTGCCAGATGCTTTGCCACTGCCTCTTCGTCGAAGGGGTCGCTTTCGCGCTCTTCAATTGAAATGGCGCCCTGCGGGCATTCGCCCAGGCAGGCTCCGAGACCATCGCAGAGGTTCTCTGCGGATAATACGGCTTTGCCGTTGATCAGCTTGATAGCACCTTCAGCGCAGGATGGAACACAATCTCCGCAGCCGTTACATTTATCAGGGTCAATTTTTACGATTTTTCTCAGCATTTTAATACTCCTTGTGTTTTATTTTGCTTTGTCAGAAAAAATAGTGCCATAAATAATCCAGTCGCCCTCTCATCATAAGCCTGCGACCGGAGTATGACATTATCCTGCGAACTTTTTCCCTGTTCGGTTTGTCATAACAGTGTATCCGGCAATGTTTGCAGCTCGGTTTCTCTGCCTCCAAAGGGCATTTGATGCGTCTGGCTACTGCATACTCAATAAACTCTCTGCATTCGGAGCATAATCTTTTCTGCCCCAGATCCTCCGGCAGAGTTACCGTCAGCTGTTCAGCTTCTTTATGTCTGCCGTGGCAGTAGACTTCGACAAATTTGCCGATAAGCCTGATGTCACTCTTCTGCTGTCTGTTAAGCGCTTCCATGGCTCTGATAATCTCCCGTATGCTCTTTTTGATACATGACGCAGGTCAATTTTTCACACCTTTTTATTTCTATTAACCCTGTCATCTTAAAAAAATATCCTGCCATTTTGTCGTGATTAAAAGAGTGTTTTATGTTAGAGTACCAAGCTGAAAAGTCAACTGGAGCTGACGCATCGTTTTTAACCAAGGGTTTCGTATTCAGAATAACAATCCCTTGTTTTAACCGATAAGCGCTTCTGAGGAGCTAAATGAAGGTATCACGACGTATTGTAATTCCATTTCTTCTCTTTTCACTCCTTATTAGTGCGGGGATTTCTCTCCTTGTACAATCTATTTATCACTCGTCCGGCTTCCATCTTCCTCAGATCATAGGAATTTTTGTTGTTCTTACCGTTATTGCTGCAGTCGGGAAAATGCTGCATTATCAAGAAGCGCTGAACCGTGCAAAGCAGAATCTGGATGAGGCTCAGCAACTGGCGGATATCGGCAGCTGGGAGCGGGATCTTGCAAGCGGCAAGGGGTATTGGTCAGACAATCACTACACTTTATTCAATATTCCAAGACGACGTAAGGCTCCCTGCATGGAAGAATTCTTTTCGATGATTCGAGCAGAAGAGCGCGAGCAGGTTCGCGAAACCGTAACGACCGCTATCAGATCAAATGGCAGTTATGAAATAAAATATATGCTTGAAGAGGATCCTGAAAAAAGGATCTTTCTAAGCAGAGGGAAGGTTCTTTTAGATGATTCAGGCTCTCCGGCCACTCTTGTGGGCACTGTTCAGGATATAACTGAAAAACAGCGTTGTGAGAACTCTCAGCAGGAGCTACTTAAGCAGAAGGAGCTGTTTATTACCAGACTTGGACACGACTTAAAAACGCCGTTGACCCCTCTTGTAGCATTTCTGCCTATGATAAGAGAGCAGGCTAAAGAGCCGATGCAGGCGAAACAGCTCGATCTATGCGTTAAAAGCGTGAACCATATAAATGATCTGGTCGCCAAAACCTTAAAGCTGGCGCGATTAACCTCCTCAGCTGAGCTGCTTATTGAGCGGACTGATTTTTCCCTCTCTTCAGTTCTTGATTCATCAGTTTCCGTAATGTCTGATGCCATAAACGAAGTGCATCTGCGGATAGAGAACAGAATCCCTTCAGATATGACTGTTCATGGCATTCGTGAAGAGTTGGAAGAGCTTTTCACACAGCTTATCAGTAATGCTGTTATTTTTTCGCGGCAGGATCCCACCCTTGTGATTGATGCCGATTCCGATGCTACTTTTACTACAGTACGATTCTCGGATAACGGGGTCGGTCTGATGCCGGAAGAGTTGAACAGTATTTTTGATGATTTTTACAAAGCGGATCACTCCCGACACAAACTCAATTCATCGGGGCTTGGACTGACAATATGCCGACGCATTGTGGAAAATCATGGAGGAAGCATTTCTGCCCGGAGTCCGGGCAAAGGGGGAGGAACAACGGTGTACATCACTCTTAAAAACGGAGAATTATCATGATCGCCAAGAGATCAGAAAATTATGAACCTGCAGCCAAAGCACGTTTAATGCTCGTTGACGATGAAGAGTGTATTCGGGAGACCGTTACCGAACTCCTCCATCTGGTGGGGATAGACAGCATAAGTGCCGTTGATGGCAGCAGCTGTCTCCGTCTCATGCACGAAGGTTTTAAAGGGGTAATCCTTATGGATGTTATGATGCCGGGGCTTGATGGCTGGGCAACTATCCGTGAGATGGATAAGGCTGGGCTCCTTAGAGGGAATATTGTCTCCATGATGACCGCGATGGATGTTCCTGACGAGAGCATGGAGGGGCTTCAGGAGGTTGTTATAGACTATATAATAAAACCCTTTGAGCCATCCGCTTTTATAACTTCAGTCAGAAGCTATCTTGAACTCTTTGAACAGCTGAGCGAAGAAGGTTCTGCATGAAGGGGTGCAACATAGTTATGATAGGAGCCTCCACAGGTGGATTAAAGGTGTTGGAGGAGCTCTTTCCACGACTTCCGGTTCTTAATGCTGCTGTAATTATAATTCAGCACATAACTCCGCTGGTTGACAGGTCATTCGCAAAATCCCTCTCAAGAGTATCCAGAATGCCGATATCTCTGGCAGAGGAGGGGACAAAACTTCATGCCGGACAGGTTTATCTCGCCCCTGGCGGGATCCATTTGACACTCGTTAATAACAGTGTGGTTCATCTTCATAACGGAGAGAAGGTCAACTCGGTACGCCCTTCTATTGACGTTGCTATGAAATCTGTTTCAACACCCTTTGGTATCAAAATTACAGGTGTCATCCTGACCGGCATGGGTGGTGACGGCGCTGCAGGCATCTCTCACATAAAAAAAATGGGTGGTGTGACGATCTCACAGGATCAGAAAACAAGCGTTATATATGGAATGCCGAAAGCAGCCGTCGAAACCGGCAAAATAGATTTTGTGTTGCCTACGAACCGAATTACTGACAAACTCAAAGAACTTTTTGGATAATATTGACTGTTATTACAAAATAAAGGAGCAGGGAAAATGGGTATGAAACGATTCAAAAACTGGCGGATTCAGTACAAAATTATGTCTATATCAGTCATCAGCGTTGCGGTAATGATGATCGGCCTCTTTACCTACCTCCTCCCCTTGATTGAAAATCGTATAAACATCGAAAAGCGGGATGCCACGAGGCATATTGTCGAAATGGCGGTAGGAATAGCTGAAGCGCTTGATGCTGAGGCAAAATCGGGCAAAATCACTCTTGAACAGGCTCAGCAGGAGGCTGCCGAACTGGTCAAAAGACTGCGCTACGAAAAGAAGGAGTATGTCTGGATCAATGATCTTGGTAAACCGGTGCCGAAGATGATTATGCATCCGACTGTTCCAGCTCTTGACGGCAAAGTACTGGATGATCCCAAATTCAATAAGGCTAACAGATCAGTTGATGGTCTTAACGGCGAAATCAGAAAACTCGACAACAAAAACCTTTTTGTCACTTTTAACCAGGTTGTTGAGAGATCGGGAAGAGGATTTGTCAATTACGAATGGCCAAAACCAAAAGAGGGCGGCGGAACTACTACCGAGCTGTACACAAAATTGTCTTATGTACAGAAGTATGAACCGTGGGGGTGGGTTTTCGGAAGCGGTATATACATAGACGATGTTGCGAAAAATGTAGGTACAGTAAGATGGACGCTGGTCAGCCTCAATGTTGTCTTTGCAGTTTTTATGCTGATGCTCTGCTATGTTATAAGCAGAGGTATAACGAGGACTTTAGGTTATGTTGACAGAAGTCTCGAGGAGATGTCCAGCGGAGGTGGAGATCTGACTAAGCGCCTGACTGTGGAGCGCGACGATGAAACCGGTTCTTTGTCAAACTCTTTCAATCATTTTCTGGACAACATGAAAGAAATTGTCACCAGTATTAACCATAATGCGGTTGATGTTGCCGGTGCCGCCGACAACCTGAACAGAACTTCGGCAACCATCGCAAGCGGTACTGAAAGAGCTGCTTCGCAATCTACGTCAGTTGCCATTGCCTGCGAGGAGATGGCGGCAACATCAGCAGAGATTGCAAACAACTGTATCCAGACGGTTAATATATCAAACAGAGCCGTTCAGACGGCTCAGAAAGGTTCCGAGGTTGTAGAACACGCCGTTCAGAGCATTCAACGCATAGCTGTTAAAGTTCAGGAGAGTGCAAAGACTGTTGCCTCACTCGGAACCCGTTCCGAACAGATCGGCAACATTGTCGGAACTATCGAAGACATTGCAGATCAGACTAACCTGCTTGCTCTGAATGCCGCAATTGAGGCAGCCAGAGCAGGTGAACAGGGTCGCGGTTTTGCTGTCGTTGCCGATGAGGTAAGAGCACTGGCTGAACGGACAACCAAGGCTACCCGCGAAATCGGTGAGATGATAAAGGGTATCCAGAAAGAGACGCAGTCGGCTGTAAGCGCTATGGAGGAGGGTGTTCAGGAGGTCGAACGCGGCACTCAGGACGCCTCCCGCTCCGGTCAGGCACTCGAAGAGATTATGAATCAGGTGGCTGATCTCACCAGTCAGATTAATCAGATTGCTACGGCTGCGGAACAGCAGACCGCAACAACCAACGAAATAAGTAAAAGTATGCACCAGATAACAGAAGTTGTCAGCGACGCTTCAAAAAGCTCACAGGACACCGCCGATTCCGCCAACGAACTGGCTTCAATGGCGGAAGAGCTAAAGCGTATTGTTGCACAGTTCAGAATGTAGTTTTTTGTTTCCCCCCGCCGTGAATGGCGGGGGGAAATTTCATCCAGAGGAATTCGATGCCCCCCTGCCGTACCGCCCTGATATACTCTCCACTTTTTGGAAATTTCAGTTACGGACCTGATCATCCGTTTAAACTACAGCGTAACATTCTGACATTTGAGCTGATGAGCGCATATAATCTTCTCGATCTTCCGAATATGCATATTCGGGGCTGTGAGCCTGCGTCTGACGAGTTGCTGCTGACCTTTCACGATGATGCGTATATTTCCCGCCTGAAGGAGTTCAGCTCGTCGGACGAAGCCCGTGCTGACTTCAGATTTGGTCTTGGAGATGCCGACTGCCCTGTTTTCAAGGGGCTGTTTGATTGTGCAGCTCTTGGAGCCGGAGCAACATTTGAGGCGGTAAGAGTTGTAGAGGAAGAGGGGTTTGACATAGCTTTCAATCTAACAGGTGGCTGGCATCATGCTCACCGCTCGAAAGCTTCAGGCTTTTCATACCTTAATGATGCGGCTGTTGCTATTAACTGGCTTGTTGCCCGCGGTCGCCGGGTGCTTTATCTGGATATTGACGCACACCACGGCGACGGTGTTCAGGAGGCTTTTTACGAAACGGATAAAGTGCTGACTTTATCGATTCATGAGAGCGGAATATACTTCTATCCAGGCACCGGCTTTGAAAATGAAATAGGTGAAGGGGATGGAACCGGATATTCGGTAAACGTCCCATTGCTTGCACACACAGACGATGCAGTCTATATGAAGGCTTTTGATGAACTGGCATACCCCCTTATAGCGGCTTTTAATCCGGATATTATTGTTACACAGATCGGAGCTGACACTTTTCGTACAGACCCGCTCACAAATCTTGAAATTACTACGAACTGCTACTGTGCAATCCTTGAGAAGATAAAAAGATTGAAGATACCATGGGTTGCACTTGGCGGAGGCGGTTACGACCAGATCAATACGGCACGGGCATGGACGATAGCCTGGGCGATTATGAACGGGGTGGAACTGAATCCGCGTCTTCCACCTGCATTTGTCGAAAAAATTGATATGATGGGGTATAAGAACCGCGTACTGCTTGATGCTGTGCATTGGGCTGCCGAACCGGAACGTTCGTTGGCTCTTGCATCAGTTGAAAAAAGTATCAAGCTCCTTAGAAAAACCATTTTCCCTGGTATAATAGGACGCTATGGCGATACTACCAGATAATACTCAGCTGCTCGACGCATCCGGCAGGGCGCTCTCCTCTCTCCTGGCAGTAAACCGCCTTGAGCAGGCGGAGAAGGAGCAGATTTATCTCCGTCTGCTGCCTGAGCGACTGATTAATGTTTTAGCTCTCTCCACTAACTCCCTCTGCAATAATTCAGGTGAGCAGCTGGTTAAAATTATCGCCCCTGACGGTTTGTCACTTGTACGAATTGAAGCAAGGTCAAAGCCTGATAACGGCGTGGTGGTTTTTTTTCTGGAATTATCAGACACTCAGTTTCATCAATTGGAGCTAAGTTTCTGTATCATTCGTGATCCAAATGCTCCACGTTATGCGGTTGATGTTGATGAAGCTGGACAAAACAACTGGTTTGCCTCTCATGGGCGCAATATTCCTGAAGAGTTGCGTGCCATGAGAGCCGGGCTGTTTCCAAATCAGACGCATCATGGTCTGCAGATGTTTGCCTCGTTCTTCCCGCTTTTGGAGCGTTTTGCCGACTCCATGGGGATACAGATGATAGTGGCTGAGCCGCTCTCTTACGATAACGCAATTCGTTACGAAAAGTACGGTTTTGACTATCTGCGTGGCAGACGTCTAATGCTGGAGATTGATCGTGAGTTTCAACCCGGGGGGCGCTATTTTTTGCGCCTTAACGGTTCGTCACCATTCAGAATGCCCGGCATGGAACGAACAGTCAGCGGAAGAAGCTGGGCTATTCACGATGGCATAATGGATGTACCATGGGATGAAGTGGAGATTTATTATATGATAGGCGCACCGGCAAAGATAAGTACTTTCCCCGGCAGAGAGGAAGAGAAAAGATGAATAAGAGACAATTAACACCTCTGGAGGGGATCAGCTATTACTCCCCTTCCGACGATTTTCAGTTGAATGGCAGAGATGGACTGGTATCGATATCGTGGCATGGTAAACCGGCTATTCCGCTTCTTGACGAGGATTTTGCTGCGTTAAATAGTGGCGAACCGGATTATGATATGGTCGGAAGAGGCATTTACCAGGCTCTGCGCCTTGATGCAGACTGCGTTTGGGCCGCCGAATATGCCTCCGTACTGAAAGAGGCGTATCCGCATATAGTTGCCGAACTTGGCGGACAGATTGTAATGCTTGATGCAAAGGAGGTTGATTCTCCGTATCTGGATCGTAAAATTAATTTTCTCAAGATAATGGCTCTGTTTGACCCTGATAATGCCGGACTTCTCCTTGAAATTGCCAGAACATACATGGACAAAGGCTCCAGGCTATCGAGTATGCAGTATGCTGTTGTCTGCTGGTACGCTGCTGAAAAGCAGCTTGCGGCAGCACTCTCTATGTCACCGGAGGATAAACATATCAGATATGAATACGGTGAAGCTCTTTATATGCTGGGGCGCTACAGGCAGGCTGCAGAGATCTGGAGCAATCTCTCTGATTCATTGGAACC
This sequence comes from Desulfuromonadaceae bacterium, assembly GCA_028683855.1. Classification (GTDB taxonomy): domain Bacteria; phylum Desulfobacterota; class Desulfuromonadia; order Geobacterales; family Pseudopelobacteraceae; genus JACRCG01. The sequence continues at coordinate 15,900 of JAQUHA010000033.1, read as the reverse complement.
TTCAGAAAAAGCCCGGATTGAGGCGAGGGTTGTATCAATAAATGCAGCAAAAACCCCTGCAGTACCTCCGGTTGACTACCTTACTGCACTCTCAGTTGCAGTAGAGCAGCAGCATAACGGCTTTAACAGCGACGCTGCAGCAATTATAGAGGATGTTCTTTCAGACTCCGTTTTTGTTGATCAATTCCCTATGAACGAGGTTTACTATCTGCTCGGAATCTGCTATCAGGAGTGTGGGCAGATGGCTGAAGCTGCTGAAGCTTTCAAGAGGAGTTGATAATGTTCGGTTTTAGTGCGGCAGACTGGATTTTTTGCGGATTAATCCTGCTTGTTATTTTTGCGTGTGTAACAATAAGCAATATGTGCAAACCCAAAAAAGCGGGTGAGAATTGAGTATGGAGCATGACGAAATAAATGACGAAGAGGAATCGCGAAGACCTTTGGGTGTAACTCTCATCGGTGGGCTTTACCTGTTCTTTTTTATGTTGACGGTCTCCAGTTACGGGCAGCCGATACCGTTCTTTGGCAGAATATTTTCAGGTTTTGAAGCGCAGGCGCTTGTATTTGTCGACAGCCTTTTATGTCTTTATCTGTTTCTTGGGATTATGAAACGTCAGAAGCTCACTCTCTACCTTCTACTCGGTTACAACGCCTTTGAGGTCGCGAATACGCTGATTAACCTGCTGTTTATAAAAAGTGGGGATCTTGAAAAAATAGTGGGTGAAAAAGTCAATCCTGATGCTCTGATCAACACCAATGTCAGCGTTATAATTGCTATTTTAATGCTGTCACTGTTTATTATCCGGCAGCACGCCTACTTCACTAACCGTTCCAAATATCTGTTTTAAACTCATATTATTAAACGGCATGAATACTGCATTTTTCGCCCTGAGACAGATCCGGCAAGATTGATTTCGGGGCTGTTCTAAAACAGTGCAGATGTTTGATGGTGAAATGCCGATGAAACACCGCCTCTTCCTAATATTCCTCTTCTGTTCCATCGCTCTGGAGATCTCAGCTCCTGCACACTCTTCTGCAACGACTATCTTTGCAATAATGAGCAGCGATCAGCCGCGTTACCGAGAGGCTCACCGCTCCTTTGCAAAATCGATTGCAGTCCACGGATATACCTCACCCGACACCCAGATAATTCTACACACTCCGGACTCGGAACAGAGTTCATGGAATTCTGAGATTCATAAACTTAACAGGTCGAAGCCTGACCTGATTATGGCATACGGTGCTCCAGCGGCTCTTGTAGCAGTTCGAGAAGCCATAGGGATTCCGGTCGTTTCGGTTGATTTTTTTGCCTCCGACAAAAAAGTCAGAGGTTTATGCGGAGTCAGCTCAAGAGTCTCAATGGTTACTCTGCTGAATACATTGAAGAAAATTCGACAGGTTAACAGATTCGGGATACTTTACTCTCCGGATGAAGCAGGGTCACTGCAGCAACGGGATGATATAAGAAAATCTGCTGATCAGCTTGGCGTTACTCTGCTGGAAGCCAGCGCCGCTTCTTCTGCGACACTCGATTCTGAACTTAACAGACTTCTGGCTAAAACTGATGCAATCATCGTTACGGAGGGGGGGCTTTTCGCAAAACAGTTTGACCAGATAATTGCCCGTGCCACGGCAAAGAATATCCCTGTAGCCTCAACAATGCCGGATGCCGCAGATAGAGGCGCACTTATTTCACTTGAGGTGAATCCGAGAGAGCAGGGGTATCTTGCCGCAGAAATGGCTGCAAGAGTCCTGGAGGGGGCGCAGACTGATCATCTGCCGTTAATTCATCCAAACCGAATCGATCTGGTTATCAATATGCGTCATGCGAAAAAAATCGGAATCGAAATACCTTTCCCGGTTCTTCAAAAGGCAACACGTCTCATAAAGTAGTTTTCATTGACATCATTTTTATTTCCCACCTGAAACTAATAAGCTATACTCCCGATCTATGAGAAAAATTCTACTAATCGATGACGATCCTGCTTTTACCCGTTTTTTAGGGGAATATATTGCAGATAATTTTCCGCTGTTGAAGGTGGAGATCTGTAATAACCCGATGTCTGCCCTTCGCTCAATAAAAGTCGGCACATACGATCTGATGCTTGTAGATCTTGAAATGCCGGCAATGGATGGTTTGAAACTCCTCAAGTTCGCTGTAAATGCAGGGATGGACAAAAACCGGATTGTTATACTTTCAGGCAGGGATGCGGACTTTCTGCACGATGTATGTCCAATGGGTACCTGCCTGGCGGTTTTGAATAAATTTGAAGCCCGCCAGAAGAGCGTACTTGACATGGTATTCAATTCGCTTAATCAGAAGGCTGAGGCAAACTGAACTGTATGTTTAAATCCTTTGTAGAGCTGATGAAAAGGGGTTGTCCAGAAGTAAAGAGATTTGCTTATGCGTCACTCTGTATTGCCATTGTTGCACTGTCATCCGCCTGTGCAGGTCAGGTTGGCTTGAATGAAAAGCTAGACAGCAGTGTAAAATCTTTTAACCGTATGCTGCGCTGGCACGAAGTTGAAACCGCCGGAGTGACTTTTATAGATTCCGGAATAAATGACGAGTATCAGAAACAGGCTGAAGCTCTAAAGAAGAGAGGTGTTTCTGTCACAGATTTCCGTATATTAACAACAAAATATGACCCGGAGAAAAAGAGCGCTGAAGTTGTAGCAGAGTTTGATTATTATACTCTCCCATCAAACAGGATAAAAACCCTCTCCTATCATCAGAACTGGCTTTATCGCGAAAACATTAAAAGCTGGAGACTCCAGAGCGGGTTGCCTGATTTTGAATAATCGGGACTCAACCGCTTATGTCAATATTAAAGGAACAGATAGAGCAATTCTTCTCATACCTTCATACCGAACGGGATTTCTCACCACACACCCTCGCAGCTTATCAGAATGATCTCTTACAGCTTCTTGCATTTATAACCAAAGAGAAAGGGGATTTTTTTTCTGCGCGGGATCTGGATCACCTTATTCTCAGACGTTATCTTGCCGGACTGTCAAAGAGTCAAAAGAAAAGTTCCATAGGTCGTAAACTGGCGGCAATTCGCTCTTTCTTTCGCTTCCTGATGCGTCGCGGGGTTATTGATAAAAATCCGGCTGAACTCATTTCAACTCCAAAAAAAAATCAGCAGCTCCCTTTCCATCTTGACATTGATCAGACAACATCTTTAATGGAAGCCCCTGAAGATCAACATAAGAACGGTCTGCGTGATCGTGCTATACTCGAACTTCTCTACTCAAGCGGGCTTCGTGTTTCAGAACTGACCAGCCTTGACATTGGAGAGCTTGACCTGTTTAACGGCATTGTTAGGGTAACAGGAAAGGGTGGCAAGGAACGAATAGTCCCTGTCGGGAGCCGAGCCGTGCAGGCTGTACGTGCATATCTTGAATTAAGGAGTACCGCCGAACCTCGCGCACCACTCTTTCTTAACACCCGTGGGGGCAGGATAAATCGCCGGAGTGTAGCAGCTGTCATTGATAAATACGTTATCCGCATTGCTGCTTTCAAACGTATTTCACCACATACACTGAGACACACCTTTGCAACCCATTTACTGGAGGGTGGGGGCGATCTTCGTGCAATACAGGAACTACTCGGACACGCATCGCTCTCAACCACACAGAAGTACACTCATGTGAGTATAGACAGGTTGATGGAGGTTTACGACAAAGCTCATCCGAAGGCTCATTCAAATTCAGTTGAGATTAATATAGATACTGATATTTCTTGAACACCTATTGGATATAATTCCGGAGGGGGAGATGGAACGACCATTTTATACCTGGGACGGGGACGTGCTGCAGCTCAATATTCTCGGGACTCCCAACGCTAAAAAGAATGCCATTGGCAAAGTCAGAGGGCATCAGCTCTGCGTAAGTGTAAAAGCGGTTCCACGAGCAGGCAAGGCAACCGATTACATGGTAAAATTTCTTGCAGAGGAGTTTGATGTCCCTACAACGGATATTCAGGTTGTAACCGGCAGGACTAATGTTAACAAGGTGCTCAGGATAAAAAATCCGAAACGGCTGCCCGGGGTAATTTCACAGCAGAAATTATGTTAAAAAACATTTTAAGGAGAATCTCTCATGACACTCGCCAGAAAACCTTTAACCGAATTACCAGTCTGGAACAAGCTTACCGAGCATTATGATTCCCTTAAACAGAAGCATCTACTCCAGCTCTTTGCAGACGACCCCGATCGTGCTGACCACTTTAGCATCGAGGCTACAGGGCTTAGACTCGACTATTCAAAACAGCTGATTACCGGGGAGACTATCTCTCTACTGCTTGAACTTGCAGAAGAGTCAGGTCTGCCCGAATGTATTGAAGCGATGTTCAGCGGAGAGAAGATAAATCTTACGGAGAATCGCTCCGTACTGCACGTTGCCCTGCGTGCTCCAGCTGATTCTGAAATTTTAGTTGACGGTGTCAATGTGATGCCCGGCATTCATGATGTTCTCAACCGGATGAAGATTTTTTCCCGCCAGGTGAGGGGTGGTGAGTGGCTCGGCTACAGCGGCAGCAGAATCAGAAATGTGATAAATATCGGAATAGGTGGCTCTGATCTCGGTCCTGTAATGGCGTACGAGGCGCTGCGTTACTACTCCATCCGCGATATAAATTTCCGTTTTATTTCAAATGTGGATGGAACCGATTTCGCAGAGACTGTTCATGGTTGCGACCCTGCAGAAACTCTCTTTATTGTCGCTTCAAAGACATTCACTACTCTGGAGACGATGACTAATGCCCGTACCGCCAGAGAGTGGCTTGTAGGTTCTCTGGGTAGTGACTCTGCTGTGGCGCGCCATTTTGTTGCTCTTTCAACTAATGCCGCTGAAGTTGAAAAATTCGGTATTGATACGAGAAATATGTTTGGATTCTGGGACTGGGTCGGCGGGCGTTACTCCATGACATCCGCTATTGGTCTCTCTACTATGATAGCCGTCGGATCGGATAACTATCTCTCTATGCTGTCAGGGTTTCACGCGATGGATGAGCACTTCAGAACCACCACTTTTGAGAAAAATATGCCGGTGATAATGGGAATGCTTTCTGTCTGGTACGCGAACTTTTTCGATGCCCATACGACAGCAATACTTCCGTACGATCAGTATCTCAAGCGTTTCCCGGCTTATCTCCAGCAGTTGACGATGGAGAGCAACGGAAAGCGTGTGACTGTTGACGGCAATCCGGTTGATTACCACACAAGCCAGATCTACTGGGGAGAGCCCGGCACCAACGGACAGCACTCTTTTTACCAGCTTATTCATCAGGGGACAAAATTAATACCATGCGATTTTATCGGTTTCTGCCGCTCTCTCAATCCGACTGGCGAACACCATGATATATTGACAGCAAATATGTTTGCACAGGGTGAGGCTCTGGCATTCGGCAAGAGTGCCGATGAAGTCCGTGCTGACGGCACACCGGAGTGGCTTGTACCGCACCGCACCTTTCCAGGGAACCGACCTTCATCTACGATAATGGCGGATCAGTTGACACCGGAAATACTCGGAGCGCTTGTAGCGCTCTACGAACATAGCGTCTTCACTCAGGGGATAATCTGGCAGCTTGACTCATTTGACCAGTGGGGTGTCGAACTGGGCAAGGTGCTTTCACAGAAGATTGTCACTGAGCTGGATTCAGACGCCAATACAGCATTTGAGCATGACGCTTCAACCAATGCGCTTATCCGTCACTACCTTGAACGAAAGAGTCCAACTCTTTAGACCGGGCCATCACCCAGAACAGTAAAAACGGCAGGGAGCGACATAAATGCAGCTCCCTGCCAGACAAGAACAGTTTTGAAAATCACTCCCCCCGCTCTCGACCGCTTGCCGTTGCCATACCTTTTATGCTACAACAGCCGCCATGCTCCAACTACAGAACTTATCAAAAGACTTCGCAGGCAAGCCGCTTTTCACAAACATCTCCTGGCATCTGAAAAAGGGTGAAAGGGTCGCACTGGTCGGAGAGAACGGCGCAGGCAAATCGACGCTTATGAAGATAATCGCCGGTCTGATTGAGCCATCCTCCGGCGACATCCAGTTTGCGCGTGGCACCAAAGCTTCATATCTCCCGCAGGACGGTATTGTTACAAAAGGTCACTCGCTTTTTCATGAAGCGCGCGGAGCTCTTGTCGAACTCCTTGCAATGGAAGAGGAACTACACAGTTTAGGCGATGAGCTGGAACGACTGCCGCACGATTCGCCTGAGCACGAACAGATCCTTGCGCGCTACGGAGAGCTGCAGGAGCAGTTCCGGCATGGCGGCGGCTACAGCATGGAGACTGAAATCGGGATCGTCCTGAAAGGTCTCGGCTTCGCCCAGAGTGACTGGCATCGTGACTGCGGTCAATTCTCAGGTGGCTGGCAGATGCGGATTGCGCTGGCTCGCCTGCTTCTGCAGAAACCGGATGTGCTGCTGCTGGACGAGCCGACCAACCATCTGGATATCGAGGCGCGCAACTGGCTTGAGCAGTACCTCTGCGTATATCCCGGCTCGGTGATTCTTGTCTCCCACGACCGTTTCTTCATGGACAGCGTCTGCAGCCGTACAGCCGAAGTCTGGAATCACACTATGACGGACTATCACTGCCGCTACTCCCTCTATCTCAGCCAGCGTGAAGAGCGTGTTGCCGCCCTGCGGAGCGCCAAGCGGATTCAGGATGAGGAGATCGAAAAAACCGAGGATTTCATCCGGCGTTTCCGCTATCAAGCCAACAAGGCTTCACAGGTGCAATCCCGGATCAAGCAGCTTGATAAAATTGAGAGGATCATTCTCCCCCCCGAACGGAAGCGGATACGCTTTCAGTTCCCGGATGCACCGAAGAGCGGAAAGAGCGTCATGGAATTGAAAGGGCTGACCCGCTCATTCGGTGATCATGTCGTACTGGACAGAATTGATCTGATGATTGAGAAGGGTGAACGGATAGCTCTTGTGGGGCACAACGGAGCGGGAAAATCGACCCTTATGGCGGTTCTTGCCGGTGGTGATTTTCAAAGTGGGGAGCGCCTTTCAGGACATAACGTAAGCATGGATTACTTTGCTCAGGATCAGGCTAACGTTCTCGATCAGAGCCGCTCTGCATACGATGAGCTGTACGCTGACTCCCCGTATGAAATGGTGCCGAAACTGCGCGATATCCTTGGGGCTTTTCTCTTTACCGGAGATGACATCCACAAAAAAGTTTCTGTCCTGTCGGGTGGTGAACGAAATCGTCTGGCGCTGGCAAAGATGCTGCTGCGTCAATCCAACCTGCTGCTGATGGACGAGCCGACAAACCATCTGGACCTTAACAGCAAAGAGGTTCTGCTCGATGCTCTTAAGAGTTTTGACGGCACGGTCGTGTTTGTTTCCCATGATCGCTATTTTGTGAATGCCTTGGCAACGCGGGTCGTTGAGGTTGATGCCGGTGGAGTGGAGAGTTATTTTGGGGATTACGAGTATTATCTCGGCAAAAAAGAGCGACAGGGGGTGGGGGATCAGAGTCAGGCTTTCTCATCAAAGCAGGCTCAGGCGGCAGAAGAATCTGACTCCCCTCTTCAGAACCCGCCCCCCCTCCCCCCGATGAAGAAAGAGGTTCGGATAAAAGACAGGGAAGAGGAGAAGCGGCGTAAACGGGAGGATCAGGCGCAACAGAAGCGGATAGCTGAAATAGAAGCAAGGATCTCCTTAACAGAAAAGGAGATTGAAGAGCTTGAAGCTGAGATGAACTCCCCCGGTTTTTTTGATGATCCCGAGCGTGGATTAAAGGGTGGTGAACGTCACATAGAGTTAACAACTCTACTTGAGAAACTGTTTAACGACTGGGAAGATATATCAGGTTAAAACCCGATATCCGTAGCAGTATGTTCTCAAACTTTTGCCAGAATTTTCAGAAGATGAGGCACCATCTGTTTTTTACGCGACATAACGTTCTTAAGCTCATATAGATGCGGCTCCAGTTGAGGATATTCCATGACATGGGATATCCGGGTATGCCCCTCAACCAGAAACAGTGTTGTCTCCGTGGTTATATCCGTGACCATAAGTCCGGCGATAAAGAGGTTATCCCTCCTTTTAACATTCTCCAGAACCAGCAGCAGCTCATCTTTTATGCTGTAGAATTCATTGAAACCGATTACTTCAACCTGCCCTAGACCGATATTATACTTTTCGTGCGTAAATAATTTGAAGTCCGCTGCGACAACCCGCTCTGCAGATCCATAATTTTTAAGTGAACTGCTTGCAGCAAAAATATCACGCCCGTAATCAGAGGCAACGAGTCCCGAACACTCCTCCAGCCATGAAACCATCTGAACATCTGCCTCTGTAGTAGTTGGAGATTTGAGTATTACTGTATCGGAGAGAATTCCTCCTAACAGCAGCGAGGCAATCTTCTTATCCGGTATGATGTTATGCTCCATATAGCGTTTTGCGACAAGGGTGCAGGTACTGCCGACCGGTGATGTAATGAATGATATCGGAGAGTTGGAATGAGTATTTCCAAGCTTGTGGTGGTCAATAACCTCGGTTATCTCAACGAGCTCAGCCCCCGGAACAGCCTGACCAAGCTCATTGTGATCCATCAGAATAAGCCTGTATGGCAGCGGAGCAAGAAGCGATGATTTTGTTGCAACGCCGGCAAGTGTATTATCCCCCTCCAGAGCAAGCACTGCAGATACATTTGATCCGAGAAGCTTCTGGCGGAGCGCGACAAGAGATTTATTTACACCTATTCCCACAAATTCCGGTTCAGCCAGACAGACGGCGGGGGTTGACAATCTTGCAAGCCATGCGGCTGTAGCTGTATCGTGAGGAGTCCGTAAAACAGCAACTCCCCGCGCTCTTGCGAGATCAACAAGGCTCTCCTCAAGTTTATGCCCCCCCGTTACAACAAGAACCCTCACACCCCTCTCAATTGCAGCAAGCTGAATGGTACGTCGATTACCGGTCATTATAAGCAGTTCCTGTGGCTCAAAACCGGAGATCATGCTGTTGAAAGAGTCCTCAAGCATCGCACCTATGAACAGGTTCAGAGTTATAAGGGAGTCTTCATATTTTCTGTTTTCATCCACAAAACTCCCTGAAAGAGTCCTGGCAAGATTTGTCAGAGTTGTTGTAACCCCCCTTATTTTGTCATGGCAAGGGAGCAGATAACTTTCGGAAAGACGTAGCAGTGAAAGGATACCGCACGGCTTATTATCATCGTCAACTACAGGGAGTACCCGAACACCGCTTTTATTGAAAAGTTCCAGCGCTTCGTATGCTGATGCCTGACGACCGACAGTTATCGGCTCACGCTTGATTGTATCACGTACTTTAGGGTGAACATCTGCAAGAAAGAGTGGATCCGTAATTTCAAGACGGTCAAGAATATAACGCGTCTGAGGGTTTGGCGCTCCCGCCATGGCAGCGATGGCGGTCTTGTCCCCGAGCTCCTGCTTAAGTGCTGCGTATGATATAGCCGATGCGATAGAGTCCGTATCGGGGTTTCGATGGCCGATAACATAAGTAGATTTGATCATTAAAGTTTCCTGCTAAAAGTGATGGTCTAACTGTTTTTCCACTCTCTGCTGCGTGCCGCTTCCTGCTGATTTTCTACCTCTTTAAGTATATCCATATATGCTTCATAACGTGCCGCCGGGATTCTGGAGCTTTTGACCAACTCAAGAACAGCACACCCTGGTTCAGTTCGATGCCTGCAGTTACGGAATCTGCAGGCGGCATTCTGATGCTCCTCAAAACCTGGAAAATATTCTGCCAACTCTTCAACTGTTATATCGACAAGTCCGAAATCGCGAAAACCGGGTGTATCTACAAGTTCGCCGCCACCCGCAAGTGCGTGCAGAGTCGAAACTGTTGTGGTATGCCGTCCAATGCTCTTATAGTCGCTTATACGTCCGACCTTCAGATCGATATCGGGGCAGAGAGCATTTAAAAGAGAGCTTTTACCAACCCCTGTAGTACCAACAAAAGCTCCTCTATATCCGCTACTTAGAAATTTTTCGACATTCTCAAGCCCGATTCTGTCTGTTGCGCTTATCGGGAATACCGGCAAAGATCCAGTGTAAAGAGCTTTCAATTCTGCCAGCAGCTCTGCCGATTCGTCAAGATCACATTTATTGACTAAAAGAAACGGCTCAAGCCGTGCCGCTCTTGCCGCAACAATAGCCCGGTCGATGAAACCTCCTGGTGATTGGGGAGCAACAACTATTCCCAGCACATCAAGGTTTGCTGCAACCAGGTGAATGCCGCCACGCGCATCCCGTCGCTGCAGCTCTGTTCTCCGTGCAAGGCGATTCAAAACCTCACCTGTGACGGTCACGCCGTCCCCCACAACGTGACCTGAATTACGTTTAACCCTCACCATTCTGCGTGATCCATTGTTAAAAAGCACCTCCACAGATATTCCGTGGTGGGCTACTATTAAACCGTTTGGCGTAAAACTGCTCATGGGGGGTGTCCGATTTATAATGTAGAATTGGATGTGGTGTTATTGACAAGAAACAGTAACGCTCTTATCGCTTCTGGATGAATACGGATCGTACAGACCATCGACTCCTGAATTTAATACCATACTTCAAGAGATCTCTCTGCCGCAGATTATCATAGCGATTAATTTTAGTTGCCGCAATCTCAAACATATCACCGGCTGTGAGTTACAGATATGTCTTCAGCTTGTTTTCTTTGACAATACAGATATATCTAGTAAGATGGGTTCGTTAATCCACCGTAATATCTGAAAAATACGGGTGCAGGAGTAATGTAGATGACCATATATGACGACAAAAAGAACGAAACTTTTTTTGCGCCGGCAGAGCGTCAGAAACCGGAAGCTATCTCTCTGGAAGTACAAACCATTGCCGGGCACGCAGTCGTTGACGAAATAATGAAAGCCAGCGGCGGACTCTTTGCGGTGCTTAACGAACAGAGGCAGATTGTTGCGATTAACGAAGCATTTCTTCAGACAATAGGAGTAAAGAATTCGGGCGATGTTATGGGACTCCGTTTAGGAGAATATGTTAACTGCGTTCACGCCTGTGATATGCCGGGTGGGTGTGGAACATCAAAATACTGTTCGACATGCGGTGCTGCAATAGCCATTGTAACTGCGCTGAACACATCTGAGACTGTTGAGCGCCGTTGTATTCTGACGACCGAAAGAGACTACAAAGAGCTGGATCTGTACTTCAATGTCAGAAGCCATCCAATAGAAATAAGCGGCAGAAAATACCTGCTTCTATTTATGCAGGACATAAGTATTCAACAGCAGTGGGCTTACCTTGAGAACACTTTTCTTCACGACATTTCCAACACCCTGCAGGGGCTTGTAGGCGCCGCTGCCTCTCTAACGGATGAATACAAAGTAACAAGACAACGGATCGACACTGTCAGCAAGCTTTCACAACGTCTTGCCCAGGAGGTTGCAATACAGAAATCACTCTCTACCACGCTCTCAACCTCATACACCCCGATATACAACAATCTCTCTACAATTAACCTTCTGGACGAAATACAGAAGGTTTTCCAACACCACCCTGCAGCGAAACAGCGTCTGCTGGATATTTGCCCCCCTGAAATGGATATCGCCTTTGTTTCAGATCACGCTCTGGTTTCACGAATACTGGTTAACATGATTATCAACGCCCTTGAAGCCACCCCCGCCGGAGAGAGAGTAAAACTGAACATAGAAACGACAAGTGAAAGTGTTGAATTCTGTGTGTGGAACAGAACTGTCATTCCTGAGGATATCGTTGAGAGGATTTTTCAACGGAACTTTACGACAAAGGAGGGCTTTGGTCACGGTCTCGGCACTTACTCCATGAAGCTTTTTGGAGAAAAAATACTTGGCGGGAAAGTAAGTTTCACAACAGACGAGGAGTCAGGCACTATTTTCAGGTTTGCGCTTCAGGTATAACAGGAGCGTGTCTGTAATATCAGACCCACACTATGCAAACCCCAAATTTGCAAGTTCATGAATCAGTTTCTGTCTGTCAATCGGCTTGGTGAGGTAAGACGATGCTCCGCAATCGAAGAACGAGCTTAATACGGTAGCAGGAGTTTTATCAGCCGAAATGATGATTATTCGGGCTTCAAGATCAGGGGGCAAACCAAAAGCGGATTCTGCCCCGCGAATATGCTTTAAAGCTGTCAACCCGTCCATACACGGCATACTTATGTCCAGACATATCAGGCTGTAATGAGCCTCCTCGAGATGTCCCCTGTCAAAGCTACAGAGCGCTTTCTCACCATTTTCGGCAATGTCACACACAAAATACTCATCAAGTATTGCTTTCAGAATAAAACAGCTGACAATATCGTCATCTACAATTAAACACCTTTTTTTCATAATTTCCCCATAGAGCGGGCTCTTTAAAAATCCGGTTTAAGTAAAGAGGGCGCCGCAATGGACGCCCTTAATCTCACTTCAGATTTTTCTTTATTCTCTCAACAGCCTCAATTACATTCTCCCGGTGACCAAAAGCCGACAAGCGGAAGTACCCTTCACCGCTTGGGCCGAAACCGCTGCCCGGGGTTCCGACAACATTACATTCGGTCAGGAGTTTGTCGAAGAAGTCCCAGCTGGACATACCGCCCGGTGTCTTGAGCCAGATGTATGGGGCATCGATACCACCGAAACAGGTTACACCTGCCTCTTTCAACCCCTCACGAATCAGTCGTGCATTTTCCATATAATAATCGATAACTTCCTTCGTCTGCGCCCACCCCTCTTCAGAATAAACCGCAGCGGCTGCACGTTGAACCGGATATGAAGCACCGTTGAACTTGGTCGTAACACGACGATTCCAGAGTTTGTTGAAACTGTATTTTTCACCGCCGACTGTCGTGCCAGCCACCTCTTCCGGCACTACAACTAGACCGCAACGGACTCCCGTGAATCCGGCTGTTTTGGAGAAAGATCGGAACTCAATAGCGCACTTTCTGGCTCCTTCAATCTCGTAGATAGAGTGAGGAATTTCCGGGTTTGTAATAAATGCTTCATATGCGGCGTCAAAGAAGATAACGGCATCGTTGGCGTTTGCGTAATCCACCCACTTTTTAAGTTCCCCCCTGCTGGCTACTGTGCCTGTGGGGTTATTGGGGAAGCATAGATATATGATGTCAACTTTCTGTGTCGGCAGCAAAGGTATGAAGCCGTTAGCCTCGTTGCACGGCATATAAACAATATTTTCGTAGTGCCCCTTCTCGTCAGCCTCGCCGGTGCGACCTATCATAACATTGGTATCGTTATAGACCGGGTAGACAGGGTCACCTATAGCAACAATATTGTCCATGGCAAAGATATCCAGAATATTCGCGCAGTCGCATTTGGAGCCGTCGGAGATAAATATCTCACCGGTTTTCAGCTCGACACCGAGCGGTTTGTAGGACTTTTCAATAATTACATTTATAAGCCAGTCATACCCCTGCTCAGGGCCGTAACCTGCAAAGTTTTCAGTAGTTCCCAGATCATCCACTGCAGCGTGAAAAGCTTTGAGAACAGCTGGAGCAAGCGGACGGGTTACATCACCTATTCCAAGACGTATAATCTTTGCATCAGGATTTGCCGCTGAAAATTCGCGTACACGGCGACCAATTTCGGGGAACAGGTATCCAGCTTTTAATTTCAAGTAGTTGTCATTGATTTTTGCCATTAAAGAAAAACCTCCAGTTTAGTTATTATAAAGGAAATGCCGCGCGAAGCGGCAAATCAGGTTTTAAATATATGTCAGATTAAGTGACAGGTTCGGGATTTAATCGGGTTTTCTCCCTTTCTTATTTGAGTCCCAGAACATCCTGCATATCATAAAGCCCCGGAGCCTTCCCGACTACCCATCTGGCAGCGCGGACAGATCCACGCGAGAACATATCGCGGGTCATAGCTCTGTGCGAAATTTCAATCCGCTCACCCATGCCGATGAAGTAGACAGTATGTTCGCCGACGATATCTCCACCACGCACGGTCTGCATACCGATCTCCTCTCTGGTTCTCTCACCGCAGATCCCTTCACGGTGATAGTTGGCAACTTTATTGTAATCCCGTCCCAGTGCTTCAGCCACAACTTCACCCATCCGCACTGCGGTTCCTGACGGCGAATCTTTCTTCTTGTTGTGGTGCAGCTCAACAATTTCTACATCAAAATCATCACCAAGGGTCTTGGCAACATCTTTTAAAACCTTGAAGCATACGTTAACACCAACCGACATATTAGGTGCGAGTACCGCCGGAATTTCTTTTGCCAGTTCAACTGCAAGCTGGCGTTCTTCGGGGGTAAAACCTGTAGAGCCGATAACAATCGATTTTTTATGCAGAGCGCACATCTCCAGATTTTTGAGGGATACCTTGGGAGATGTAAAGTCGATCAGAACATCACAGGCTGCAACAACCGCATTCAAACTATCAGTAATGTGAACATCCGTCTTGCCGCACCCTGCCAGCAAACCGGCATCCTCACCTATCTGCGGATGCCCCGGTCGCTCAAGAGCACCGCAGAACTGAACCCCCTCCGCCTCGATAATGGATGTAATAATGCGCTGACCCATCCTTCCCGCAGCGCCACAAACGGCTATTTTAATCATATAAACCTCTTTTAGTGAGAGTTGAGCTCTGAGAGTTGAGGATAAATTACGTCTTTACACTTGTCTCTCACCCCTCATCTCTCAACGTTTTTAGATCAGTTTGTACTCTTTCATTATAGATTCAAGCTTTGCCTTGTTTCCTGGACTCATTTGACAAAGCGGCAGACGCACCTCATCAGAGCACTTGCCTAAAAGACCAAGGGCAGTTTTGACAGGAATAGGGTTGCTCTCAATGAACATTGCGTTGCCGATTTTAAGCGTATCCAGGTGGAGCTGACGCGCCTTGGCAAGGTCTCCGGCAAAATATGCGTCAGTCAGATCTCCAACTGTCTTAGGCATTATGTTCGCCAAAACCGAGATAACACCAACAGCACCACACGCCATCATCGGAAAGGTTATAAAATCGTCGCCGGAAAAGAGATCGATCTGGCTGCCGCATAAAGCCATGATCTCTGATGCCTGCTGAAGTGAGCCGGTAGCCTCCTTGATTGCAACGATATTTTTGTGGGGTGCAAGACGAGCGACGGTTTCGGGAAGCATATTAACCCCTGTACGTCCTGGCACATTGTAAAGTATCTGAGGAATATCAACCGCATCGGCAATAGCGGTGTAGTGGCGATAAAGCCCTTCCTGGGTCGGTTTGTTGTAGTAGGGGGTAACAAGCAGGACTCCATCCACACCCATATCTTTAGCCTTACGGGTCAGTTCAATCGCCTCAGCAGTCGAATTGGAGCCGGTGCCTGCTATTACAGGAACCCGCCCTGCAGATTGTTCAAAAACTATCCTGATGACATCCATATGCTCTTCATAGTCAAGCGTGGATGACTCTCCTGTGGTTCCGCAGGCAACAATCGCATCGGTTCCGTTCTCAATCTGAAAATCGACAAGTTCACGCAGTTTCTTTTCGTCAACTCTGCCGTCACAGAATGGTGTTACTATCGCTACGATACTTCCTTTAAACATGGCTAATACCTCCAAATCTATTAGTTACAGGAAAGAGGCTTTTTATCCTCTTAAGTTGAAAACGGCTTTACGCTTAAAAGCTACTGTTACATAGGTACGTTATAGCAACAGCAAGGAGTGAGTACATATCACATAAGGGGTATGCAAGTCAAAACATAAGGAATATAAAGCGTTGCCGGCGCGACTGACATCTCCAGATCGTTTTAGCGCTTACTCTCTGCAGACGAGTAAGCATCCCCCACCAAAGGTGGGGGCATTAAAATTCGTGACCCGCTCAAAGCGGTTTGTTTAAAAGATTATCTGACCACTGCTGGTGGTCATCCTTCGGCCAAAAGTGTCAGTTGGTCTAACCG
>JAQUHA010000016.1 GCA_028683855.1 Desulfuromonadaceae bacterium | reverse complement strand
GCTGATTTTAAGAAAAAAAAGTGGGTATTAAAGCGGAATAAAATCTCACTTTAAAGCCCACTTCTTTTGAACAATTCCACTGCCAAATCAAATGTAAATCACTGCCAAATCAAAAGTCGCGCTACACTACTGTTGACAGGACAGGTCAAAAACGGATGCACGGGGAATTTAGACAAGAAAAAAGGGTTTAACCAGTTGGCTAAACCCTTGAATTCTTTGGAGCGGGAAACGGGATTCGAACCCGCGACTTCAACCTTGGCAAGGTTGCACTCTACCACTGAGTTATTCCCGCTTTGAGACTGCCTTTATAGCAAAACGTATTTCTGCTGTCAATATTTTTTTAGACATATTTTTACAGTAGTGTCCCAACGTTGAATAGTCGATGAGCCGTAATTGCCCGTTAATTCTGAGAGAAAGAGGCATCATGCCATTAAACGACTTGAAATTTTTCCGGAGGTCCAGCCATTTTCGCACAACAAAGTGCGGAGGGGTGAACCATGTATACCGGCAAGCTTGTTTTCTCTCAGGTGATGGAGCATCTGCCGCTCCACGTTTTTCATCAATGCGTCGATCGCTACAATGGCAACTTCAAGATCAAGGAGTTTACCTGCCTCGACCAGTATCTCTGCATGGCCTTTGCTCAACTGACATATCGCGAGAGCCTGCGAGACATCGAATTATGCCTGCGGGCACAGAAGGGCAAGCTCTATCACATGGGGATTCGCTCGTCTGTTTCCCGCAACAACTTGTCAAACGCCAACAAGGTCAGAGACTGGCGCATCTACGCCGACCTTGCCTACTCCTTGATTCAGACGGCCCGCAATCTCTACGTGAACGAGAGCTTCGGTCTGGAACTGGAAAACACCGTCTACGCCCTGGATGCCACCACCAGTGCCTGACCGTATCGATCACCAGTATGGCGTCAGTAACAAAGCCGGTTTGAGTAAGCATTGAACCAAAGAGCAACTCCAGAAAAGTTGGAACTGAATATTTTGGGAGAGCTTGAGCGAAAAATGTGATAGCATCGAACAGGGCTCTGGGGATATGTCGGTATCCCTTGTAGTCCATAGCGACCTCCTGAGAGAGAATGTTTTTCTCTCAAGAGGTCGCGCCCTACTCACTTCTAAGATCAATTACGTGAGTAGGGCGCGACCCACATTCTTGACCCAGCTGTCAAGCTATTTATTCGATAAATATAGCTTTTTAAAAGTTTTTTCAAAGAACACTGCAGAAGTCTAAAGTCCAGAAACCAGAGATGAAGCCAAAAAGGATATCACTGACTACATCGAAATGTTCTACAACAGCAGAAGAGGGCATTCATATTTGGGGAATATCAGCCCCAGAGAATATGAGGACAAATATCATCAGAGAAAAGTGGCTTAGCAAATTGTCCATTATTACTTGACCAGGTCAGTCGACTGCAGACTGATAACAAAGATTTTGATTGTATTTAATTGCGTTTTAAGTAGTTGGCTATTTTTTTCTGTTGTGCAATAAAATTCAAATAGAATTGCATACAAAGTAATATTGGAGCCTGTAAGTGACTGTTATAAAGCGATATTCAATCTCTAACTCTCTTACCTCTTTTTCCAATAAGTATAACCGGGGTGATACTGAAATTGCCGTGGAGAGGTCTGCTAAAGTTCATCATCTTCCACACTCCATATGGAAAAGAATGGCAGGAGATGCAGAAAGACCAATCGATAAGGCTATAGAGCGTACCAGAGACTTTTTTTTTCGTGAACAGATGCCGGATGGATATTGGTGGGCTGAGTTAGAGTCCAACGTAACAATAACGGCAGAGTACATAATGCTGCTTCACTTTCTGGGTATACAGGATAAGCAACGTGAAGCAAAAATGGCGAATTACATTCTGAGCAGACAGATGCAGAATGGAGCATGGTCGCTCTGGTTTGATGGAGAAGGCGATCTTTCAACTACAGTTGAAGCTTATTTTTCCTTGAAGTTGGCTGGTTATGACGCGGAAGATCCGTCAATGTGCAAGGCTCGCAATTTTATCCTCGAAAGTGGAGGTATTCTTAAAACCAGAGTGTTTACCAAGATTTTTCTGGCATTATTCGGTGAATTCTCATGGCTTGGAGTGCCATCAATGCCGATTGAGTTTATGATGCTTCCAAACTGGGCATATATAAATGTTTATGAACTGTCAAGTTGGTCACGCGCAACAATTATTCCGCTTTCAGTTGTCATGTCAGAAAACCCAGTTAGAAAATTGCCCCCTAAATCAAGGGTGCAGGAACTTTTCCTGCGATCTCCACGTCCAAGTGATTACTCTTTTTCCCGCCAGGATGGAATTTTAAGCTGGAAAAATTTCTTTATAGGTGTTGACCATCTCCTTAAAATTTATGAATTATCTCCAGTTCGTCCATTAAAGAAAAAGTCAAATGCACTTGCTGAACAGTGGATTCTTGAACATCAGGAACCGAGTGGTGACTGGGGCGGAATTCAGCCGGCAATGATCAACTCAATTCTTGCTCTGCACTGTCTGGGGTACGATAACACGCATCCTGTTATTGTCAGAGGTTTGGAGGCGTTATCCAATTTTTGTATAGAAGAGGAGGATACGCTAGTTTTGCAATCATGTGTGTCGCCCGTATGGGATACTGCGCTGGTTCTGCTTGCAATGCAGGAGGCAGGAGTTCCGGCTGATCACCCCTCTCTTCTTAAATCTGCTCAGTGGCTTCTTAACTGCGAGGTACGCTCTAAGGGGGATTGGCAGGTAAAGTCTCCTGGTCTTGAGCCTGGAGGATGGGCTTTTGAGTTTGCCAATGACTGGTATCCTGATGTAGATGATTCCGGGTTTGTCATGATTGCGCTTAAAGATATTGAGGTTCGTGACGTTAAGCTGAAAGAGCAGGCGATCAAAAGAGGTATTGCCTGGTGTCTTGGTATGCAGAGTGAAAATGGCGGGTGGGGTGCGTTTGATAAAGACAATACTAAACATATCCTGAATAAGATACCTTTTGCTGATCTTGAGGCGTTAATTGATCCACCCACTGCAGATCTTACCGGGCGTATGCTTGAACTGCTTGGATCTTTTGATTTTTCGATAGATCATCCTGCCGTTGTGAGAGCGCTTAAATTTATCAGGTCTGAACAGGAGGTTGAAGGGGCGTGGTGGGGGCGTTGGGGGGTTAATTACATTTATGGCACATGGTCTGTTATTTGCGGATTGGAAGCTGTAGGTGAAGATATGAATCAACCATATATAAAAAAAGCTGTGAACTGGCTTAAATCAAAACAGAATCTTGATGGAGGCTGGGGAGAGGTTTGTGAATCGTACAGCGATCGTACTCTAATGGGGTGTGGACCAAGCACTCCGTCACAAACCAGTTGGGCTTTACTGGCGTTGTTCGCTGCGGGAGAAGTGCTTTCCAAGGCTGCTCGCAGAGGGGTTGACTATCTTGTGGCAAGCCAGCATGAGAGTGGTGAATGGGATGAGAGTGCATATACCGGTACAGGTTTCCCCAAATATTTCATGATAAAATATCACATATATCGTAACTGTTTTCCATTAACGACACTTGGCAGATACCGTCGCTTGTTATCGGAGAATCACTCAGGTAGTGCCGCGTGATAAAACGTCCGGATACAGCTCTAACTGCTCTGAAATTTTGGGCTGCTGATAAGTTTAATTTTACATATTTATGAAAACTCTAGTTACGGGCGCTACAGGTTTTATAGGCACAAATATAGTGCGCGAATTGTTGTCTGATGGTCGTGAAGTCCGGGTTCTTGTTCGTCCGGGAGCTAACCTTCTAAATCTTAAGAGACTGGATGTTGAGATTCATGAGGGCGATATTCTTAACAGCGGTTCAGTGCTCTGCGCCCTTAAAGGTTGTGATGTGTTATATCACGCAGCGGCAGATTACCGACTCTGGGCTGCTGATGTATCCGAAATGTTTCGTACAAATATTGACGGTACAAAAGTTGTTCTGGAAGCAGCCTTAAAGAACGGGGTCTCTCGTGTTGTTTATACCAGCAGTGTCGGTACACTCGGAAATCCTGGTGATTGGAAACCTGGTGATGAGGATACAGAAGTTTCTCTGAGTGATATGGTCGGTCCGTATAAAAAGAGTAAATTTCTCGCCGAGCGTGAAGCGGAGAAATTTGTTGCCAGAGGCTTGGATCTGGTAATTGTAAATCCTTCCACCCCGATTGGACCATGGGACATAAAGCCAACACCCACAGGTAAAATTATTGTTGATTTTTTAAAGCATAGGATGCCGGCTTATCTTGATACGGGTTTAAATCTTGTTGCAGTTGAAGATTGCGCGCGCGGCCATATTCTGGCAGAACTCCGTGGGGAGACCGGCAAGAGATATATTCTAGGTAATACAAATATTGCATTATGTGATATGTTCAAGTTGCTTCAGGAAATTACCGGAATTAGAGCCCCCCGGATTCGACTCCCATTTAAGCCTCTGCTCGCGGCAGCATGGCTGAATGAAAAAATTTCTATTATTACTGGTGCTGAGCCATTAATTCCGTTAGCTGGAGTGCAGATGGCTGCAAAATATATGTATTTTGATTCATCCCGAGCTGTAATGGATCTCGGATTGCCTCAGAGTTCTATTAAAGGAGCTCTGGAAAGATCTGTAGATTGGTTTGTCACCAATGATTATGTTTAGTAAAGGCAAGGGGTATTTAAATGTTGCTTGAAACTATAAATTCACCCTCTGATCTTAAAAAATTAAGAGCGGAGCAGCTACCGGAGCTTGCTGCGGAGGTTCGAAAGTTTCTTCTGGATACTGTTTCAGTTACTGGTGGACACCTCGGTTCTAATCTTGGCACTGTGGAACTTACAATTGCACTTCACTACTGTTTTGATTCTCCGAATGACAAGATTATATGGGACGTCGGGCATCAGGCTTACACCCACAAAATTCTTACCGGAAGGCGAGACCTGTTTCATACGCAGCGACAGTACAAAGGTATCTCAGGTTTTCCTAAACGGAGTGAGTCAGAACATGACGTTTTTGGGGTCGGACACTCATCGACATCAATTTCCGCAGGGCTTGGTATGGCTGCTGCGAGTAGTCTTGATGGAAAGCATAACCATGCAATAGCGGTTATAGGGGACGGTTCTCTTACCGGCGGAATGGCTTTTGAGGGATTGAATCAGGCAGGTCATCTTAAAAAGAATCTGATAGTTATTCTGAATGACAATGAAATGTCCATATCAAAAAATGTCGGAGCTTTTTCAGCATTTATTTCTCGTAAGATGACAGGTCGCTATTACCGTGATTTAAAAAAAGAGATGCAGGTTCTTCTAAAACAGATACCGGCTTTTGGTTCTGATATACTTCATTTTGCCAAGCGGGCGGAAAATTCTCTAAAGGGTTTTCTCACCCCCGGCTCACTATTTGAAGCACTCGGTTTCGATTATTTGGGCCCCCTTGATGGTCATGATATGCGTCAGTTAGTGGATGTGTTCAAGAACATTAATCAACTTGATGGACCACTTTTAGTACACATTATGACTACAAAGGGTAAGGGGTACAGACCGGCAGAAGAGACTCCGAGTAAATATCATGGAGTAGGAGTTTTTGATATAGAGACCGGCAGGGGAGTAGCTAAATCAGTAAATAAATCCTACACAGAGATGTTTGGAGATACTTTGCTGCAGTTGGCGGCGGAAGATCCTAAAGTTTTAGCTATAACTGCTGCCATGCCTGAAGGAACAGGACTTAGTCAATTTGCCCAAAAATTTCCTGACCGCTTTTTTGATGTGGGGATTGCCGAGCAGCACGCCATGACCTTTGCAGCAGGATTGGCGGCAGATGGGTTCCGACCGGTTGTTGCAATATATTCAACTTTTGTTCAGAGAGCCTACGATCAGGTTTTCCATGATATATGTCTACAAAATCTGCCGGTAACAATTGCTATGGACAGGGGTGGTTTAGTTGGCGACGACGGTCCTACTCATCACGGTTCGTTCGATCTTTCATATCTTAGACACCTCCCGGGAATTGTTTTGATGTCTCCTAAGGATGAGAACGAATTACGCCATATGATCAAAACTGCGGTATATTCTGATTTGCCGATCGCTTTGCGCTATCCAAGAGGGGCAGGTTACGGTGTAGAACTTGATTCAGAACTTAAATGCATTGAGATAGGAAAGGGAGAACAGCTGCTGCACGGTAAGGATCTTACTATTATAGCAATTGGTTCAACGGTTTATCCGGCGCTTCAGGCTGCAGAGTCTCTGAAGTCAAGGGGCATCTCTGTGGGTGTTGTAAATGCGAGGTTTGTTAAACCGCTTGATATCGAACTTATTATGACTACTGCTAAAGATACCGGAAAAATTATAACCGTTGAGGAAAACGCTTTACAGGGCGGTTTCGGTAGTGCAGTTCTGGAAATGCTGAATGATAATAATCTTCATCATGTAAAAGTCAGGCGTCTTGGACTTCCAGACCGCTATATTGAGCAGGGGAGTCAGGTGCAGCTTCGAAAAGATATCGGGATAGATGCGGAAGGTATTATAAATTCGGTTTTGGAATTCATTCAATGAGGTATTCAATGACCAGGGAAGAAGCTGTTAAAAAAGTAATATTTGCACTGGATGTAAACGGACTGGAGGAGATAGACCGTTGGGCGTCAGTATTAGCTGGAAAAGTTGGAATGTTTAAGGTCGGCAAAGAGCTTTTTACCTCCTCTGGTCCGGCTGCTGTAAAAGCTGTGCAGCGTCATGGGGGGGAGGTTTTTCTTGATCTCAAATACCATGACATTCCTAATACCGTTGCCAAGGCAATGTGCGAGGCTGCCCGTCTTGGTGTTCAGTTAACCAACCTGCACGCTCTGGGGGGGGCGGAAATGATGGAAACAGCAGCAGAGGCTGTTCATAAAGAGTTTGGTAGCGCGCATCGACCACGGCTTCTGGCAGTAACTATACTTACCTCCTCAACTGTTGAAACCTTACGACAGGTTGGTATTGAGTATTCAGTCCAGGATATGGTTGTCCGTTTGGCAACCCTCGCAAAAAATTCCGGTATGGATGGTGTGGTCGCCTCTCCTCTTGAAATAGGTATGATCAGAGAAGCTTGCGGTCCTGATTTTCTAATCGTAACCCCGGGTGTAAGACCGGCTTTCGCTGCCGCTGATGACCAGAAACGTATTATGACTCCTGCCGAGGCTGTTTCAGCAGGTTCTGATTATCTCGTTATTGGTCGCCCCATTGCCAAAGCTTCGGATCCCGCACAGGCTGCAGAATTCATTGCCGCCGAAATTGCCGGAGAGACAGTATGAAGGGGGAATTGATCTTTGGCGTTAACCCTGTAAAGGAATCTCTGATGGGGATACGTGGGGCTTTTAACCTGTATGTACAGACCACTGCTACTGATCACCGGGTTGAAAAAATAATCCGTTTAGCCGAGGAGCGTGGAGTTGCTGTTCATCGAAGAGAGAAGGTCGATCTTACCAAAATGTGTGCATCATCGCATCATCAGGGAATTGCTCTTGAAGTGGAGCCTTTCCGCTATACAGATTTTGATGATTTGATGACTTCAGTAGGTAAGTCAGGTTCACCAGGATTTATTCTTGTTCTTGATGCTATACAGGATCCTCACAATCTTGGGGCTCTAATAAGATCTGCTGCCTGTGCAGGTGTTGACGGGGTTCTGATTCCTAAAGATCGTGCCTGCGGTGTTACCGCTGCAGCAGAAAAAACTTCTGCCGGAGCTGTTGAAACCGTTCCGGTTTCCATGGTTACTAATATTGCTCAAACGCTTGAAGCTCTTAAAAAACTCGGTTACTGGATCTACGGGCTTGATGGGGGGGCAAGGCAAACAGTCTACGGGACAGGCTTCTCAGGAAATGTTGTCCTGGTTGTCGGAGGAGAAGGGGATGGCATTAGACCGCTTGTGCGCAAACAGTGTGATGTTGTTATGTCTATTCCACAGTATGGTGGCGTAAGTTCGCTTAATGCATCTGTTGCAGGCGGTATTGCTCTATTTGAGATTGCCAAGGGGGTAAGGGGGTAGACTTTTACCTGTTTTTTCGTCTAATAATCTGAAATATTCAGTTCTGCACCAGTTCTCAATGTCTACCATGCTCTGAAATGCTTCACGGAAGTCACTCATGCCGATGCTGAAAACCCCGTGACCGTAGACAATTGCCGAACCTGATAAACCTATCACCGGAGGGACATTTCTTGCGAGCCCTCCGGCTCCTATCTCGCCTGCCACCACTGGAGTTTCTCCCAGAAAACGGACTTTTGAACAATCTCTCCAGCAGTCGGTAATATCACATTTCTCCTTTTCGGAGCAGATCATGCTCATTACGACAGAAAAACGGGGATGACCGTGTAAAATTGCCCGGCAGCCTGTTTTATCAAAAATTGATCGATGTGCAACAAGTTCACTGGAGGCGGTGATTCCTACAGTAGAGCTATTTTCAAAAGGGACCGGGTCTATGCAGCACTGCAGTTCGTCAAGGCTGGATGCCGTTTGAGAAATGTAGAGCAATCCGTCGTTTGAATATGAAATGTTTCCGAAAAAAGAGTCAACAAGATGCCTCTCCACGGTGTAGCGCCCGACTCTCACCATCTCCTCTAGAATTATAGTTTTTTTCTCAAAAGGTCCACTATTGAACGTAAGTCCGTTTGATGTAAGCGGAATAAGCTGTTTACTTCTGAAATATTCGAAGCAGATTTCTTCCCCTTCAAGCATAAATCCATATTCAAGCAGATCCTCAAGGTATTTGATGTATGTCGAGTGGAAAACTGAAGACCAGTTTATGTAAGCCTGTTCGACTGTCAGCGCGCCTGTAGCAATAATGCCGATTCCTTCTACTATAATACCTTTACGGTTGCTCAGGAGATCGGCAATTTTAGATACTGACTCTGTGACTACATAACTTTTTCTCAATATTGGAATATCATGGAGGAATGTTCGGGTTTCGGTGTCGCGCGGAACTATTTCGTACTCATTAACTGCAGCTCTCTTAATGAGAAAGTCTGCAAATGGAATGGAGGGCTCGGCTGTTACAACAGCCAGACATTTAAGCCTTGAGAGTACTGATTCTGACAGTAGAGCCTCATTGTCGCTACCATGAGAGATGATTGCGTCGTCATTGGCTGCAAAAGCGATTTTTGAAGGATTAGCTGAACTGTCAGATATAAGTTTTGCCCGGTATTTAAGAATCTGGCTGAGCATCAATCAGGGTGTAGAAGATGGGATGTTTGTAAACAGGATAGATCCGTCAGACAGGGTTTCGCTGCGAAAGCGATCTGCCCGTTTGCTGCTAGCAACAAGAGTTGGTCGAGAGAGTTTTACTCTACTGTCAGGAAGAAAGGCTTCGGTAACATTCGTTCCGGTCTGCCATGCTTCGAAGTGGAGGTGAGGTCCTGTAGACCTGCCGGTTGATCCGGATAGTGCGATTGTGCTGTCACTTGTAACCGACTGCCCCTCCACTGTCAGAAGATAGTTGTTGTGAGCGTACAGTGTAATAAGTCCGTTTGCGTGTTCCACGATAATTGTGTTGCCATATCCTGATCTCCTGCCGCTATATACAACTACGCCCGATGCGACAGGTTTTACAGGGGTCCCGCTCGGTATCGCTATATCAATGCCGTTATGTTGTCGCCATTTGCCGTCAATCGGATCTGTCCTCATGCCAACTTTTGAAGTAATAGTCCCACCTACCTGCGGCAGATTTGGTTCAAATCTGCTCTCTTCATTGTCATGCGACTCTAAAGAGGCAGAGACAGTTTTCTGTACGATCTCCTCAAGCGAAATGTTATGAATATTCTGTCCGGCAGAGGAATTCAGTCTGGTTGCAGCTTTTGCTTTTTTGTCTTTGATTATAACTGTAGCTGACTTGTTGCTTGGAGCATCGGTAAAGGTTTCTACACCATCTGTTGTAATAAACCTGTAGATATCAGCTCCGGCAAAAGAGCTGTTAAGGATTATAGTCAGGGTGGTTAACAGTGTAAAAATTCTGAACGAACGCTGCCGACCCGCCTGCTCACGAAGGGCATCGTCTAAGCTGAATTCTGCTTGTTCTTCAATACATTTTCTGGTAGTAAGTTCCATGACAAATTAGTAACACTTTTTAGAAAATACTTCAATTGTTTGAAGTTTGTGTTTATATTGTGAGCATATTTTTTAGCTGTTGTCTGTTTTTGCGGCAAATATAAAAGAATTGATTTTAATTTTATACGACTGATTTTCCTAACTATCTAAAATATTACCTTATAATAAGTGTTGAGTCAGTTGGCAGGAAGCTTGCTTGACTTTGGTAGCTTTGATTTCAGCTTTTGTCTATGCTGGAATCGATACCCTAATTGATTTAATCAATATTGTGCAATCGGAGGTAAAACCGTGAAAAAAGTTGAAGCAATAATAAAGCCATTTAAGCTGGATGAAGTTAAAGAGTCACTCAATGAAATTGGAATCCAGGGTATTACAATAAGCGAAGTAAAGGGGTTTGGACGACAGAAAGGGCATACCGAGTTGTACCGTGGTGCAGAGTATGTAGTTGATTTTATTCCAAAAATTAAACTGGAGATTATAGTTGGAGATTCGATTCTTCCGCAGGTAATTGAAGCGATTGAGAAGTCTGCCAAAACCGGTCGGATTGGTGACGGTAAAATCTTTGTAACCAATGTTGAGGAAGTTATTCGCATAAGAACCGGTGAAACAGGAGAAGATGCACTGTAGCAATACATTCTATTTCAATAGGAGCAAATATGACCCCGAAACAAGTAGTTGAGTTCGCAAAAGAAAATGGCGCTAAGATGGTGGATTACAAGTTTATGGACTTTGTTGGAACGTGGCAGCACGTTTCAGTACCAATAACAGAGTTCAGCGAGGATACTTTCGAAGAGGGACAGGGCTTTGACGGTTCTTCTATTCGTGGCTGGCAGCCGATTCATGCTTCCGATATGATTCTGCTTCCAGACCCGACATCTGCCAAAATGGATCCATTTATCAAGGTTCCTACACTATCCATTATCTGCGATATTTTTGACCCTATCACCAAGGAAGACTACTCACGCGATCCGCGTAATATTGCAAAAAAAGCTGAGATGTACCTGAAATCAACCGGAATAGGTGACACTGCTTTCTTTGGACCTGAGGCAGAGTTTTTTATTTTTGATGATGTTCGTTTCTCTTCTACTGCCAATGAGTCTTTTTTTGCTGTAGATTCTTCCGAAGGAGCCTGGAATACCGGTCGTGAAGAGTTCCCTAACCTCGGTTACAAGCCACGCCACAAAGAGGGTTACTTCCCGTGCTCTCCGGTTGACTCACAGAATGATCTGCGTAACGAGATGGTCGAAGTGCTTCAGAGTGTTGGTATTCGCGTCGAGTGTCAGCACCACGAAGTTGCTACAGGTGGTCAGGCAGAGATTGATATGCGCTTCTCATCGCTGGTAGATATGGCTGATCAGCTGCAGTGGTTCAAATATGTAATAAAGAATGTTGCATACCGTAACGGCAAGACTGTTACTTTCATGCCTAAACCTCTTTATGGTGACAACGGTTCTGGTATGCACTGCCATCAGTCGATATGGAAAGATGGTCAGAACCTTTTTGCGGGAGACAAATACGGCGGGCTTTCCCAGATGGCTCTATGGTACATCGGTGGTATAATCAAGCACGCTAAAGCGCTCTGTGCTATCACAAACCCTACCACCAACTCTTATAAACGTCTGGTTCCCGGTTTTGAGGCACCGGTAAATATGGCTTATTCAAGCCGTAACCGCTCTGCTTCGCTTCGTATCCCGATGATGTCTACTAATCCAAAGGCAAAACGAGTGGAGTATCGTACTCCAGATCCATCATGCAACGGATATCTTGCATTTGCTGCCATGTTGATGGCAGGTCTGGACGGTATTGAAAATAAAATTGATCCGGGTCAGCCTCTGGACAAAGATATCTACGGGCTTTCACCGGAAGAGCTTAGAGACATCCCGTCTGCTCCGGGTACACTTGAAGAGGCTCTTAACTGTCTTAAGGAGGATCACGAGTTCCTGCTTAAAGGAGATGTGTTTACCCCTGATGTTATCGAAAAATGGATTGAATACAAGACTGAGGCAGAAGTTAACCCGGTTCGTATGCGTCCGGTTCCACTTGAGTTTGAACTCTATTACGATATTTAATCTGAAAGAGACTTAGTATGAAGTAAGTAAAGGCGGGATTTTCCCCGCCTTTACTTTTTTTTCAACTGTTTGCAGTAATGACGCATTTAAAAAAGGAGCCTCCGTTACCGGAAGCTCCTTTTTTAGCTAATAGGTGAAGTTGAGGATTACAGTATAAAGAGCATTTCCCCGTAGGTAGGGAGCGGCCAGTATTTGGCACCAATGATTTTTTCGAGCGCATCACAGTCTGAGCGAAGTTCAAGCATTTTGGTAAATACCTTTTCTCTGAATGTGGCAGCCTGTTTTTCAAGATCAACAATTTTAATAGCACTTTCAAGAGTTTTCTCCAGAGCCTTCACATTGCTGTTTGCCGAAGCAAGTTTATTTGAAAGCTCTTCCAACAACTCCTGCTGTGCTGACACGTTTAACTTACCTGAAACAGCTGAAACGGCATTGATGGAGGATGCCACGGTTGTAGCGTACTCTATGGCTGTCGGAATTATGCTGTGGTTTGCCATATCTATCATGGTGAGAGCTTCAATATTAAGAGCCTTAACATACTGTTCGACCATTATTTCATAACGTGAATGAACCTCTTTTTCCGTAAATACGTTGTGTGAAGTGAAGAGTTCAACTGCTTCTTTAGTCACCAATTCTTTAAGCGCCTCGGGAGTGCTTGGGATATTCAAAAGGCCGCGCTTCTTTGCTTCCTTAACCCATTCGTCAGAATAATTGTTACCGTTAAAGACAACGCGCTTATGCTTATTAGCGGTCTCCTGCAGCAGTTTTTCAAGGTCTGCTGAAAAATTCTTGGATTTTTCAAGTTTGTCGGCAAACTCCTTCAGTGCATCAGCAATTATAGTATTGATGATAATATTAGGACCGGAGATGGAAAATGATGAACCGAGCATCCTGAATTCGAACTTATTGCCGGTAAAGGCAAATGGTGAGGTTCTGTTTCTATCGGTTGCATCCCTTGTCAGCGCAGGAAGTGTTGTTACGCCAATCTTCATATCAGCGTTTGCAGAGGATGATTTCTCTTTGCCGGCTACTATCTGGTCGAGTATATCGGCAAGCTGTTCCCCAAGGAAAACTGAAATGATTGCCGGTGGAGCCTCGTTGGCGCCAAGTCGGTGATCATTGCCGGCGTTGGCACAAGAACAGCGCAGCAAACCTGCGTAAGTATCGACAGCTTTGATAGTTGCCATGAGAAATGTCAAAAACTGGGCGTTTTCATGTGGTGTATGACCAGGCTCAAGGAGGTTTTGACCATCGTTTGAGCTCATGGACCAGTTATTATGTTTGCCTGAACCATTTACGCCGGCAAAAGGCTTTTC
Source organism: Desulfuromonadaceae bacterium (assembly GCA_028683855.1). GTDB lineage: Bacteria > Desulfobacterota > Desulfuromonadia > Geobacterales > Pseudopelobacteraceae > JACRCG01. The sequence goes on along the minus strand of JAQUHA010000016.1, from coordinate 80,438 downwards.
GTGAAGCAGGCAGACCAGACCATGTCTGATTGCAACTCTTTTAAGAACATCCATGATCATCTGATTGTGGTCAGTTGCAATGTTTGTATTTTCAAAAATAGGGGCAAGCTCAAACTGTCCCGGTGCAACTTCATTGTGTTGTGTCTTTGCTGTAACACCTAATTTCCAAAGCTCTTCATTTACCTCCTTCATGTAGGAGAGAACTCTCTCTTTTATAGATCCGAAGTAGTGATCTTCCAACTCCTGTCCCTTTGAAGGCATCGCTCCGAAGAGTGTTCTGCCTGCCATCATCAGGTCTGGTCTTTTAAGAAAAAAGGCTTTGTCTACAAGGAAATATTCCTGCTCAGCGCCGACAGTTGAGGTGACCCTGCTGGCTGTTGTATTTCCAAACAGCCTGAGAACGCGAAGGGCCTGTGTAGAAAGAGTTTCCATAGAACGGAGCAGTGGGGTCTTTTTGTCAAGAGCTTCTCCAGTGTAGGAGCAGAAGGCGGTAGGAATACATAGGGTTATGACATCAGCCTCTTCTCGTAGAAAGGCAGGTGATGTGCAGTCCCAGGCTGTATAACCTCTGGCTTCAAATGTTGCTCTCAAACCACCGCTTGGGAAAGAGGACGCATCAGGTTCGCCCTTGACCAGCTCTTTTCCGGAAAATTCCATCAACACGCCATTCTCAGCCGGTGTGATGAATGAATCATGTTTTTCTGCGGTAATGCCGGTCATTGGCTGAAACCAGTGGGTGAAATGTGTTGCACCCCTCTCAACTGCCCACTCTTTCATAGCAGTAGCCACTACATCTGCGATTGAAGGGTCTAGAGGTAAGCCTTCATCTATGGTTTTTTTCAAGTTTTTGAAAACACCTTTAGGCAGCCTTTCTCTCATAACTGTCTGGTTGAATACGTTTTTGCCAAAAATCTCCATCTGTGCAGCCTCCTTTTTAGGCATGGGTGTGTAAAAAATAAGCAAGTAGCTTATCCGATATTATTGTTATATTAATCGGTTACGGAAATGGTTGGTTTAAGACGAACGATATCAGCAAGATGGATGCCAAATGTAAAGTCGGTAGTCTATGTTTGATTGGTCGTCTCATAGTGCATTGTGCCGTTTGCAGCATTACATAAATAAACCCTTGCAATTGACTTTGCCGGTCTACTCTGTTAGAAGATTTGCAGATTTATTAAGTTTAAAAGGAATCCATGATGGAAAGTTTTTTTCTCAAACTCTCGGTAATGTTGGTGCCGGGAATGCTGGCAATTGTTTGTCATGAGGTCTCTCATGGGTATGTAGCCTGGCGTTTTGGTGACCCTACTGCCAGAATGATGGGACGTTTAACTCTAAACCCGATAAAACATATTGATATTATTGGTACACTGATGATTTTCTTTGTCGGAATAGGTTGGGCAAAACCGGTTCCGGTTGTATTTGGAAACCTGCGTAACCCTAAACGTGACATGATATGGGTGGCTGCGGCAGGTCCGATAACAAATCTTTTACTTGCAACTGTATCGGCATTTTTGTTGCGTGCACTGGTCGCATTCGGAAATCCTGCTGTTTCAGGCTCTTTACTTTCCACATTTGCAGAACCGGTTGTACTTATGCTGGCATTTTCGGTTTATATTAATCTTCTTCTGGCGATATTCAACATGATACCCGTTCCGCCGCTTGATGGTGGAAGAGTTATGGTCGGTCTGCTGCCATATAAACAGGCAACAGCTTTATCCAGCATTGAACCATACGGTATGATAATTATAATTGTTCTGGTGTTTTTTACAGATATGTTTTCTTATATAATTTCTCCCTTCTTAACTCTTGGTGTTCAGCTGTTAGCCGGTCCTCAAAGCAATCTGGTTCTGGGTGTGACCAGGCTTATGATGCACTGATAAACTGATTTGTATAATAGATCCGGGTCTCCTTTTTCAGACAACTTTTGAACAGATATTGACTCTAAATTAATAAAGGAATGACCAGTGATTGACCCTCGCATCAGGCAGTTTGCCGAAGTACTTGTTGATTACTCAACCAGAGTAAAAAAAGGTGATGTGGTGCTTATAAATGCAGCCGGTCTGGAAGCTCTGCCGCTTGTTAAGGAACTATATTCTATATCTCTTGCCAGAAGAGCAAAATATGTTGAATACAATTTTGCTGTTCCGGAAATAGACCGCAATTTCTACAATCTTGCCAACCGGGAGCAACTTGAATATTTCCCGCAGCATAAGCTTGATTTTTATAAAACCGTAACCGTTTATATAGGTATTGCAGCGGGCGATAATTCAATGGTAATGGCTAACGCATCTCAGGCGGCAGTGGTAAAACACGCAAAACTGATGAGGCCATTGATTGATCAGCGTGTTAAGCATACGAGATGGTGTGTTACCCGTTATCCAACCAATGCCGCTGCACAAGATGCAAAAATGAGCCTCGATGAGTATGAAGATTATCTTTTTAAGGCTTGTTGCATCGACTGGAAAGCTGAATCCAGAAAACAGGATAGACTTAAGAAACTTATGGATAGAGCAAAAAATATAAGATTAAAAGCGCCGGATACAGATATCAGTTTCAGCGTTGATGGTCTGCCAGGAATTAAATGTGACGGCAGGCTTAATATGCCTGATGGCGAAGTCTTTACAGCACCGGTTAAAAACTCTGTTCAGGGGCATATAAAATACAACTGTCCGAGTATTTATCAGGGTAAGGAGTATAACGGCGTGATGTTTGAATTTGTTGACGGCAAAATAGTGAAAGCGTCGGCAGAGGGTGGAATGAGCAAGCTTCTCAACAAGATTCTGGACTCCGATGAAGGGGCTCGTTACATTGGAGAGTTTGCAATAGGTGTAAACCCCGGAATTCGCCAGCCGATGCGTAACATTCTTTTTGATGAGAAGATTTTCGGCTCTATACACCTTACACCCGGTCAGGCTTACGATGAATGTGACAACGGCAACCGCTCCTCTGTTCACTGGGACCTGGTAAAGATACTTGCTGATGGTGAAATATGGTTTGACGATCTGCTTATTCAGAAGAACGGCAGGTTTGTGCATAAAGAGTTGCTGCAGTTAAATCCAATCTGATTATTTAATGGTTAAATTATGACAGGTAATCCCGAAATTGCTTACGAACAGGATGATTTTGAGTTTGAAACGATAGATGAGGAGTTGCTGGTTGACGAGCGTTGCCAGCAGATTCTTAAGCGTTTCTATCTTTTTCTGCAGCAGCAGGGACTTGCTCCTGCAGAGGCTTCTGAACTCGCTTTTGCAGCAGATCTCTATCTTCGGGACTACCTCATCGATTTTGGTCGTCAAAATATAGTCAGACCTGAACCAGGTATTATTACAAAATTTGCCGGTTCATGGTTCATAACTCATACGCTTGATCCTGAATTTAATATGCTGGAACGACATCTGACTGCAGTTACAGAACTATACAAATATTTACACATACAGCATCTGATTTCAGCTGAAGAGTTGTCATTTCTTGTTAAGGAAGCCGGTGAACATGAATTTTACAGGCAACGTATTGACTCTTTTCTGAATCTGACAGGCGAGGGCTTTGCCGCCTGGGATGCAGAGTGTGCCGCAAAGTTCTGATGTTTTTATGGAGTGACGAAAATGGTCTGTAAAAAGCAGGGTAAACAGTTGAATATCACAATTCTGGAGCAGCGTTATCTGAGAGATGACTGGTATTTTGATTTTGACGGTCAGCAGTTCAGACTTTTTTTAGAAAGTATAAGTAAGGAGATGAGGCGTCTTGGAGTGCTGCTCTCGATATTCAGGAATAGAGAGGTTGTTATAGAAATTAACAGTTACGCAGACCTCTTGAACGTCGTTAAGATATCTTCTCCTCATGATGGTCACAGCAATCAATGCGTCGGTCATATTGTTGGAAAAAGTGAAAATTTAAATATTATGGAGGATATAAGCATTGCCGTCAGACGTATTGCTTTTGCGCCTGAAACTATTCCTCCGTCGAATGAATTCAGAAAAGTATGCCACAACTGCGGTTGTGGCTGTTAGCACTAATGAAGGAGTCCTACTATGACAACAGCGTCAATCCCTGAAACAGTTAGAAGATTGCTGGCTTCACAGCCCATTGAACTTCCAATCTTTCACCCTGTTGCCTTAAAGCTGCAGAAGATGCTCTCAAATTACGATTTTACTATTGACGAGGTGTCACAGGTTGCAAATGAGGATATGTCTCTTGCAAGTCAGATGCTTAAAATTGCCAACTCCCCGATGTACATGGGGCGCTCAAAGGTTGCTACTATCAAGGAGGCGGTAATTCGTCTTGGAGCCCAGCAGGTTATAAACCTTGTTATAGCGGCTTCACAATCGTCAGCCCACTCTTCAAGCAACCCTGCGTTGGATCACTATATGAAAGAGCTATGGCTGCACAGCCACAGTTGCGCACTCGGAGCCCGTTGGCTTGCCCACTCCTGCGGTATGCGCGGGGTCGCTGACGAAACCTATCTGGCTGCACTTCTTCATGATGTCGGTAAACTATATCTTCTCAAATCAATTGAAAAACTGGTAGGGGCTGGTGTAATAAACTCGCTCTTTGATGATGAACTGATATTGGAGATATTTGAGGTTATGCACGTTGAGCAGGGGTACAGGCTTATGCAGCACTGGAATTTCCCTGCAATGTATTGTGAAGTTATCCGTGATCACCATGTCGAAGATTGGGATACGGTTAATAAAATGCTGGCAATAGTCCGTTTTGCCAATTTAGCCTGTCATCGAATAGGGCTTGGTCTTAAACACGAACCTGCTCTTGTTTTGGCAGCCACAAAAGAAGCGGAGGTATTGGATATAACCGATACTCAGATCGTTGAACTTGAGGCAATGCTTGAGGAGTCGCGTGAAGCTGCACTTGAAGAGTAAGGATAAACTGCATTTATTTTCAGTATGAAGGATATATAAAATATACTCGGGGAGTTTTTTGATGTCATTTAAGCCAACTTCAATTCTCGTTACTGGTGGCGCCGGTTTTATCGGTGCCAATTTTATTCATTCGTTTGTCGGGAACAATCCTGAATGTTCAGTCACAAATCTTGATTGCCTTACTTATGCCGGTAATCTTAAAAATCTTGCTGCCTTAGAAGGTAATTCGCGATTTCGCTTTATCAAGGGTGATATCGGTGATGCTGCATTGGTAGCAGGAATTCTCGCAGATCATAAAATAGATGCTGTTGTCCATTTTGCCGCTGAATCGCACGTTGATCGTTCCATAACAGGGCCGGAAATTTTTGTTCGTACAAATGTGCTTGGAACTCAGATTCTGCTGGAGGAGAGTCGTAAACACTGGCAGTCAGGAGTCGTTGAAAATTTCCGTTATCTTCAAATATCTACTGACGAAGTATATGGAAGTCTGGGCGAAACCGGATATTTTACTGAAGAGACTCCACTTACTACAAATTCACCATATTCAGCAAGTAAAGCGGGAGCTGACCTTCTTGTACACGCCTACCATGAGACTTTTGGAATGCCGACGCTTAATACCAGGTGTTCCAATAACTATGGACCATACCATTTTCCAGAGAAGCTGATTCCGCTTCTTATTCACAATATTATCAACAAAAAACCGCTTCCGGTATATGGTGACGGTCTGAATGTGCGGGACTGGCTTCATGTTCGTGATCACGCAGTTGCTATCGAAACAGTGCTTAAAAATGCAGCCCCCGGCTCGGTTTATAATATTGGTGGGAACAATGAGTGGAAGAACATTGACATTGTACATCTGGTCTGTGATGAACTTGACAGCCGTCTCGGACGTGATGCAGGTGAGAATCGTAACCTGATAACATTTGTTAAAGACCGCCTGGGGCATGACCGTCGATATGCGATTGATGCGACGAAGTTGAAAGCCGACCTTGGCTGGACACCCTCCTACACCTTTGAGCGTGGGATAGCCGAAACTATCGACTGGTATCTTGATAATCAGGAGTGGGTTGCTGAGGTCACCTCCGGTGCATACCGTGAATATTATGAAAAACAGTATGGCGGAGGTGTCGCGTGATTCTGGTTGTCGGCGCAAACGGTATGTTGGGGCAAGACCTGCTTGCTCTTCTTGGGGACAGGGGAAAAGGTGTTGATATAGAAGATGTTGATATAACTTCTATTGAATCTGTAATTAATCTGCTTACTGAGCTTAGACCTGAGATTGTTATAAACTGTGCAGCCTACACAGACGTTGATGGCTGCGAGGCTGACATTGAGACTGCAATAACTGTTAACGGGGAAGGGCCGGCTCATCTTGCTTTTGCTTGCAAAGAGATCGGTGCTCTGCTGGTTCAGGTAAGTACTGATTATATTTTTGATGGGGGCAAGGGAACTCCCTACGTTGAAGATGATCCATATAATCCCCTTAGTATATACGGTGAATCAAAACTTGCAGGTGAAATGAATGCAGCCTTCTCACCGGACTACCTGATTGTCAGGACTCAGTGGCTCTACGGACTGCATGGCAAAAATTTTGTCGAAACCATGTTGCGGCTTGGGAAAGAAAAAGATCGTCTTACTGTTGTTAATGACCAGACAGGATCCCCCACATGGACGGTTGATTTATCAAAAGCCATTATCGCTCTTATTGATAAAGGCTGTCGCGGTATTTATCATGCCGCAAATTCAGAATACTGTTCATGGAATGATTTTGCAAAAGCAATATTTGAGGAGGCTGCAATTAAGATTGCGGTTGATCCAATGTCTACAGATGAACTGAACAGACCTGCAAGAAGGCCCCTATATTCGACTCTTGACTGCAGCAAGTTGGCAAGAGATACAGGTTTTCAGCCACAACCATGGCGTAATGCATTGCGAGAGTATCTTAAACTCCGATAACAAAAATGTATAAAATCTGGAGGGTAAACTATGGAACATGGTGAACGTCCGTGGGGTACATATACAGTACTTGATGAGAATATAAATTATAAAATAAAGCGTATTGAAGTAATGCCTGGACAGCGCCTGTCTCTCCAGAAACATCATCATCGCAGTGAGCACTGGATTGTTGTCTCAGGTACAGCACTGGTTACCTGTGGGGACACAATAAAAACCGTAAATGTCAATGAGTCTACATTTATTCCCATCGGTCAAAATCATCGACTTGAAAATCCGGGGAAGATAACACTTGTAATTATTGAGGTTCAGAGCGGCGAATATCTTGGTGAAGACGATATAGTTCGTTTTAATGATGACTATGATCGCTGTGAGAGTAAGGAGCTTGAATAATTTAGCCAGACATTTTATTTCATGTTTATCGGTGCTCTGCTTCTTATCGGCACTTCTACTGAGTGGCGGGTGTGCGGCTTCTTCAACTACTATTATAGAAGAGGAGATCGTCGCGAACCCAAAGCCGATGTATAACTATAAGTCTCTTATAATAAAAGACTTTGAGTTGAAACGTGAAATGTTTACAGACGCTGAAGAGTCAGGAATGAGTGGTCGTGAGATTGCTTATGCAAAAATCCCGGCTGAACTGTCTGACCAGATAGAGCGATATGTCAAGTTGAACGGCACTTTTGCAAAAGTCTCACGTGCCGGTAAATCGGATGCTTCCACCCTTCTGCTTACTGGTAAATTTACAAGAGTTGGTAGATTTAAAATTTCGGTTCAGGTGATACTTATTGATGGCGAAACAGGAGCGAATGTAGCTTCATTCAGCCAGACACTCTGGGACGTTATGGATACAACTGTTTCCGTTGGCGAAATGGGGCGGGAAGTCGCCGACTTTCTATACAGGATTCAATACAAGTAACGAAGGGGCTGTTATGTATATAGTTATTCTGGCAGGAGGCTCCGGAACCAGATTCTGGCCGCTTTCGCGAGTTGCACTGCCCAAACAGCTTATTTCAATAACCGGTGATAGTTCGATGCTTCAGCGAACTGTAGAGAGAGTCCTTCCACTTCAACCAGAGCGCATTCTTATAATCACAAATCAACTGCAGGCAGCAGAAACTGAACGTCAGATGTCATCATATAATGCTGTGCCTATAGACGTTATATCCGAACCTGTCGGTCGAAATACAGCACCGGCTATTGCTCTCGCTGCTTCAATAATAGCATCACATGACTCATCAGGAATAATGGCTGTCCTTCCGGCTGACCACTTCATTAAAGATGAAAAAGCACTCTGCAGCACACTCATCAACGCTGCAGAGTCTGCAAAAAAAGGATATCTTGTAACACTTGGAATTTTACCTTCCCGCCCTGAAACCGGCTACGGATATATTGAAGCGGATATGGAACTCACCGGGGTGGGTCCATTTCCTGTAAAGCGGTTCATTGAAAAACCACCTTTAGATGACGCGCTCCGCTATCTGGCAGAGGGGAGCTTTTTCTGGAACAGCGGTATGTTTGTCTGGGGGGCTGAAACTATACTCAGAGAGATGGAAACTCATATTCCAGAGTTGCCAACTGCCATGAACCGGATGCATTTTGGCGATGATGTTTGGAACTTTTCAGATATCGGAAAACAGATAGCTGATGTTTATGAGAGTATTCCAGGCATTTCGATTGATTATGCAGTAATGGAAAAATCAGAAAATGTTCTTATGCTCCCTGCCGATATGGGGTGGAGCGATGTTGGTAGCTGGAGCGCTCTTCCGGAAATTATTGAGCCTGACCCATCAGGAATTGTATCTATAAACACTGATGGTTTTGTTAATATTGATTCTTCGGATTGCCTTGTCTATTCCGACAAGAGAATAGTTGCTGCGGTAGGAGTACATAACCTTGTTATCGTCTCAACTTCAGATGCTATTTTAGTTTGCGATAGAGAACGGTGCCAGGATGTAAAACAGGTGGTTGAGCAGATCGGGGTATTGGGGTTGGCAAAATACCTCTAGTTTTCTCTCCGGTATAATTTTTTTAATTCTATTGTTAACCAGATAATATGGCTAGGTTAACAAAGGTTAGTATGAAAGACTCGATAAAAAATCAGCTGGAAGATATAAAAAACAGTGGTCTGCTTCGCAGTACCAGACTGATAAGTAATTGTCACTCTTCCAGAGTTGTCTGCGACGGTCGTGAGGTTCTGTTGCTATGCTCCAATAATTATCTAGGTTTGGCTGATCATAAGGCGCTATCAGATGCTGCAGTCGCTGCAACTCGACACTATGGCACTTCAAGCGGTGCATCACGTCTGGTCTCCGGGACTATGACTCTGCATGAACAGTTGGAATCCGCGATAACCTCATTTAAAAAAACAGAGTCGGCGCTCATCTTTAACAGTGGTCATGCCGCAAATGTAGGTATTATTCCGGTTTTGGCAGGCAGGGGCGACGTTGTCTTTTCGGATCGTCTTAACCATGCCAGCATAATTGACGGAATCATGTTATCAGGAGCGCGCTTAGTACGTTATCCGCATAATGATTACAAACAGCTTGAAACTCTTATGGCAAAATATGCAAAAGGGCGCTCTCTTATTGTCAGCGATGCTGTTTTCAGCATGGATGGAGATATTGCCAATTTAGCGGAGCTTGTTGCTTTGAAAAAGAGGCATAATGCGCTGCTTATGATAGACGATGCACATGGAAGCGGCGTTTTGGGAGAAAAGGGGAGGGGGACTGCCACTTTGCAGGGCGTTGTGGATGAAATTGATATACAGATGGGGACATTTGGAAAAGCACTTGGCAGCTTTGGAGCGTATGCCGGAGTGTCAGCAGAAATGCGGCAGCTTCTTATAAACCGTGCAAGAAGTTTTATTTTTTCCACATCTCTGCCGCCGGCTGTTCTTGCTGCTTCTATAGCCGCAGTAGAGATTGTACAGAGTAAAGAGGGGGATCTGCTAAGGGAGCGTCTTGCTGCTAATACAGTTTTTTTCAGAGCTGCACTTGCCGCCAAAGGTTTCAATATACCGGAAGGATCAACACAGATAGTACCTCTGCTTACAGGCTCTGCTGTAACAACAATGAAGTTTTCTGATGCGCTGTTTGAGCAGGGGGTTTTTGCTCAGGGTATTCGCCCCCCGACAGTTCCAAATGGCACCAGCCGTCTTCGATTTACAGTAATGTCCACACACACAATGGATGATCTTGCGTTTGCCGTTGAGCAAATTACTCAGGTTGGGCAGCAGTTGGGAGTTATTTGATGCCGTGGTATCAAAACAGAAAAGGCGAATCTTTATGGTATGAAGATCTAGGCTCTGGACGAACAGTTATCCTGCTGCATGGCTGGTGTATGTCTTCGGCTGTCTGGAAGTATCAGTTTGAATATCTTTCCGAATCGTTGAGGGTTGTTGCGCCTGATATTCGCGGTCATGGGCGTTCATCTAAAGTATGCACTTCCCTCACTTTCAGTAATTTTGCCGAAGATCTTGTTGATCTCATCATGGAACTCAAGTTGTCAGAACTGCTGCTCGTCGGCTGGTCAATGGGGGCGCAGATTGCTATGGAGGCATACGCAGATCTATCCGATAGGCTTCTGGGATTAATGCTGGTTTCGGCGACTCCAAGGTTTAAGGCATCAGAGGACTTTTCGTATGGGCTGGCTGATAAAGATACAAGTGGGATGCGGCTTAAACTCCTGCGAAACAGAGAGAGGGCGTTAGATGGTTTCTATTCACTCCTCTTTGCGGATGGTGAGCTTGAAAATCATCCGTTGGCTATAGATATTAAAAGGGTACTGTCTCAGATAGCTCCACCAGATACCACTGCATCAATTGATGCACTTGATTCCCTTGCCAGAGCAGATATGAGGGGTAAACTGGCTGGTATTGCCTCGCCTGCACTAATACTTAACGGCGCACTGGATCAGATCTGCTCTCCAGAGGCATCCACTTATCTTAAAAATAATATCCCGTCTGCTCAACAGGTTGTCTTTCCCGAGTCCGGACACGCCCCATTTTTAACAAGTCACATAAAATTCAATCAAGAACTCTTGAAATTTCTGAGGGGCATTTGTGAACAGAATTATTGATACAAAAATAATCGCAGACTCATTCAGTAACAAAGCAGCCGAATATGACAGCCATATTATTGTCCAGAAACGTGTAGTAGCACAGTTGGTCGCATCAATTGAAAGCCACCTAAAGGACTCACCATCCAGAATCCTCGATGTAGGAACAGGCACAGGAAACCTGCTGGGCAACCTTCGCAGCAGCTATCCTGATGCAGCTGTTTATGGAGTCGATATCGCACCTAATATGTGCAGGCTGGCGCAGCAAAAACTCGGTGAATCAGCACAGATAATGATCGGCGATGCTGTAAACCTCCCATTTGGAACAGAGGAATTTGATCTTATAGTTTCCTCCTCAGCTCTGCAGTGGGTGGAAAATTTAGCTGTTGCCGTAAATGAGATGAGACGGGTTTTAAAGCCTGGGGGGAGTATTTATCTCGCATTTTTCTGTGACGGTACGCTTTCAGAATTGCACTCCTGCTTCAGAGATGTCTTGATGTTAAAAGATTCCTCCAGTACTCCCCCTCTATCGCGTCTTCACGATTTCAGAACTGTTGATCAGGTAAATGCGATTTTAAAGCGGCTTGATCTTGAACAGTTTGTTGTTACAGTTGAAACTGAGGTTGACTGGTATGATGATCTGAACTCTCTTCTCCGTTCCATAAAAAATATAGGTGCCGGCTCTGTAACCGGTGGATCTGTCAAAGGACTTGGTTGGCGTGGTATATTCAGCGAAATTTCAAGACTGTATTACGAGCGTTTTGGCCAGAATGGGCGTATTCCGGCTACCTACAGAGTGCTTTATCTGACGGCATCTGTTAGCAACGGCTGATAAGCTCATCACTCCCTTTTGCGTATTTCTGTTTGCGTCTGCTGTTGTCAACTATGAACTATTTGCATAGCTGGTTTGCCTCATGTTTAAAAAAATATATATAAATAAGTATGTTATCTGAATGGCACTTTATGTGCTTAAAAGTTGATTATATGTCCGTGATCTAAAAAACTGGATATTTCCCGTTTGTACAGGTGGTTTGTTTTTTAATGATATTTGAAGGAGATAACGTATGAGCGATGCTGAACAAAAGGAAAAAGAGCTGTCTGATATTGAACTCTGCTACAAGGCGATGGGTCTCTCATTCAGTGACAATCCTGAACAGGTTGAGCGAACCTATCGTAAACTCAAAGACGAGTATACAAAGTCAATGCATTCGTCAGATCTTTCGGCACGTTCTCTTGCAGCCGAAAATCTGAAACAGCTTGAAGAGCTATTCTCAACAATAACCGGATCACTTATTTATAAAGATTACGCCCGTGAATATGAAAAATATAAAGCGTTAAAGGCTGAGAAACGGGCTGAACATAAGCAGAAAGAAGAGCAGAAACCGGCTGTAAAGGAAACTCTGGTTAAATGTCCGTATTGCCACAAACTTATCGCCCCGAGACTCAAAGTCTGCATCTACTGTCATGGTAAAATTCTGACACCTATGGAACAGATGATGACTAAACTATTTTCTACGAAAAATCTTGTGATAATTACTATCATTGTTGTTTTAGCGATTGCTGCCGTTGTACTGATGTCCAATCCTCAGCTGTTAAATAGATAGAACAGAGCTGTATACATTGCTGCTCTATCACGTTTTAACAATAACAGACCTGTGTGGTAGTTTTAATGGAGAGGTGACGAGATGAAAACGATAATTACTAATATTCTGGGTGCAATGTCTGTCTGCATGAAGTCTTTTTTTCTGGCATCACTGATACTGCTTTTATCTGCGTTTTCAGCTTTTGCCGAGGACGGAACATACAGGGTTTACTGGGGAACCAATAACAGCACCTCAACACAGTCACCACCAACTAACGGAACTGGCGGCACTGTTACAAGTATTCCTACTATTACCCGTGGAGTGGATAAAAATTACACAGGGTCGCAGACTATCACTTTTGACGTTAGTCCAAGTACAAGTGGAAACGGTTATTATGTGAAAGAGATAAGGGGCAGAAGAAATTACTATGACCATGGCACAGTCTGGACGAGTTGGTATGTACTCAACAACTCCTCATATATGCCAATGATTACCGTCAACGGAACACAAACTACGATAACCCTATCAACTGCTAAAATAAATAATTATTACAGGGATTTTGAAATAGCAGTAGTTTTTGCGGAAAACAGTACCAGCACTTCATCAGGCACATTCAAAATAGATTGGGGCACAAACGGTACTGGTGGGAGTGGTGGAGCTATCACAAGCCCAACGTATACAATATCCAGAGGTTCCACTGTTACCTATAATGGAGCTGAGACCATAGTATTCAACATAGCACCTAATTTTGGATATTATGTCGGCTCAATAAGGGCGCGCAGAACTGATAGCGATGGAGACTGGAACAGTTGGCAGACCCTTAATGATAATGATGTCTCCATGATAGTTAAGAATGATGCGAGCACTAATGTTACTTTGAATACTGCCAAATATAATGGCACATACAGAAATTATGAAATTGAAGTTACCTTTGCTTCTAATACGGTATTTGTTTCTTGGGGAACTAACACCGACATAGATGACGGTCTTGGTGGTACAGTTACTTCAACAGACAGGGTTGTTGAGAACAATCAGAATGTTACTCCTGGTTTTACCTCTTATGCTACAGCTAATTTCACTTTAAATCCTGCTACTGGCAATACTGTAACAAAAGTTGAATATAAACGTAGTGACTGGAGTAACTGGTCTAATGTGCCTGGGTGGTCCAGCGGTAATTCTACCTTCTCATTCAGTATTGATTCTCATAACTGGTTTGTAAGGGTTACATTCAGAACTCCGACGGTAGTAACAAGAAAAATCACATCGTATTACGGCACAACAAACACGGCTGATTTTAATACAAATCCTGCTAACTGGGAGGGGGGTAATGTCTATCGAGGTAGCACCCAGATAGGTACTGAGGCACACTTAAGCTATACGTACGATAGTGACAAGACTACGCGGACGGTGAGAATTACGCCTAGTTCCGGCTACAAAATAACACAGGTAAAGTGGTATGAAGCAACCTGGTCAGACCCGGCTGTTATTACTACGGTTGGTGCAGTTAAAGATGCGGATTCCCTTGGTCTGTTAACGGAGTATAACAACACAAGTAACAGTATTACACTCCCTACAACCAAGGATACTCAATTTATTATGCCGGTAGCGTCTCCAAAATCTTATCTGGTCTGGGTGGTCTTTGCTCCGGTTGGGGCTACCGGTGGTACTGTCGGCGCATGGTATGGCACAAATAATACTACGGATTACGATACACCTGTAGCGAATGGTAGCGGTGGTACTGTTTATAAAACAACAGGGACTAATCAGCTGCTTGCAAATCGGGATTCTACTGGTACTACCATCGCTACTGATAGCACTGTTACGTTCGAGGCGAGACCCGCTTCCGGATTCAGGGTAAGTTCCATTATGTATGGACAGGATAATCCAACTGTAACCGGCGCAATTAACTCTACTCCGACCAGTAATCAGACGTTCAGCTTTTCAGTTAATGGAGGAAATAATTACAAAATATGGGTTGTTTTTACATCAACTGCTGCAAGTACTTTTAATGTTACCGGAACTGACGTTACATCTGATGCCCCAGATGTAACGGACTGCCCTCCGGCTACAAATTCAATTTCACCAACTCCGCAGGTTGTTAATATCAATGATACGGCAACTTTTACTCTGAGTACTCTTTCAAGCTGTTCAGTTGCAAGTGTTAACTTCTGCTCAGGTGCCACCTGTACCGGTGACATAGCATGGTCAGGAGTTGGAAATACGTATACCACCCCGCCGATAACTGCTGATAGTTCAATTAAGGTAAAATTCAGAAAAATCGGTTTTAATATTGTTTCTGAACGAGATAGCACCAGTCCTTCTGGCTGTGGTGAAATATCTCCAGTCGGAACTATCAACTACACAAAAGGTTCGAATGCCACCTACACCATAACTTCTACTTCTGCCTGTACGGTTGCACACGTATGGGTCAAAGACACTAATGCCGGTTTGAACACAGTAACGGATATTGCGCCGCTCTCCGGCTCAACCTATACCTTCCAGGATATTCAAGCGGCAGGCTCAATCAAAGTTCAATTTACAGAGGTTATACCAACTTCTGCCGACTCATATTGTCAGCTGCCCCCTTTCGTTGCCGGTCAGACGGGACTGGCTCCAAATGTTCTGATCGTGTTTGACAACTCCGGCAGTATGGGTGGAACATCAGGAGATGCCTACTACAATAAGAAAACGTACGACTGCACCTCTTCATCGTCAACTCTCAGCAACTGTACAACTTTCTACGGTTATTTTGACCCTGGAAAGATGTACAAAATTGCGAGCAGCGCTGTTTCAAGCTCAGTTTCCGCCAGCAACACATATCAGATAAACAATGTCACCCTTAACCTTACCGCTACAAATGGTATGTCCGGCAACTATCTCAACTATCGGAATATGGACAAAGTTGATGTCGTTCGTAAGGCTCTTATGGGTGGTAAAATACTCGACAGGACGGCTGCCACCAAGTATTTGAAAAGTAACAACGGCAAGCTTATAGAGTTCGGCTCGACTCTTCCGATAGGTATAGTGCAGAAGCTGTCAAGCAAAGTAAGGTTCGGTATGATGGTGTTCAACGATCCACCTGAGGGGGGGCATCTGGCAACTGTCGGCACTACCGGAAGAAAAACAGTGTTGGGTGCATCTGAAGCTGACTTGATTGAAGCAATGGAGAGTTCTCAAACTGACCCGAAAACGAATACACCAATATCAGAAACGCTCTATGAAGCTATTAGATATTATCAGCACAAAAAAAGCGCATATAACAGCGGCGTTGATTATGCCACCATGGATGATCCAATTCAAAACAACTGTCAGAAACATTTCATTCTACTGCTTACAGACGGTGAGCCTAACAGCAATAATAATCTGCCAGGTTTATCAACCCAGCCAACGCTGAATGGATATACTGACACTTCATTTGACGTTAATGTATGGGAAAATCAGATACCTACAAATGACAGGGCTATAAACAACAACTCAACCTGCTTTTCAAATACATATCACTGCCCTGCAGATTCAACAAATAACTGCTCTACAAACTCAGAGAAGGTTGAGGCTGTCTCATTTTATATGCACAATACTGATCTTCGTACAGATAGAGACGGAAAACAGAATATTACCCTTTTCCCTGTGTATGCCTTTGGTAACGGTACTGGTACAAAAACTCTTCACATGGCAGCCAAATATGGCGGTTATGACAATAAGAATGGCAATTTGCCATCTCCCAACACATGGGCATCACCTGACGAGCAGCTCGAATGGGATCAGGACACCGACTGCACTCCTGATAATTATTTTGAAGCGGATAGCGGTGATGTACTGGAAAACAGCATTATGACAGCCATGTCGAATATTCTGGCAAAGGTTTCCTCCGGTACAGCAGCTTCAATCTTGAGCAATAGTGAAGGGAGTGGTGCCAACCTGTTACAGGCGGTCTTTTATCCGAGTAAAATTTTTGAGAAATCGACAGAGGCTAATTGGATTGGCGAGATGCAGAACTTCTGGTATTACGTTGACCCTTTTGTAAACAATAGTACAGTTCGTGAGGATACAGATTTTGACACAACTACCCCTACTGTTCGCAAGCTTGAACTTAAAAAGGATTATGTAGCCAATTTCATTTTTGACGGCACACAGACAAAGGTTGCTCTTTCTAGTGATACGAATGGTGATGGCACCGGTGATGTATCTGTTTCCACCGGAGTTGATCCCGACGACGTTAAAAGTCTCTGGCGTGCCGGAAAACAGTTGTGGCTGAGAGATTCGGCAGACCGCACAATTTTTACCAGCACCAACGGTATCTCTCTTTTGTCAGGCGGGTTTGACATAAGCAATAAAACTTCACTTGCCCCCTATCTGCAAGCAGCAAACAACGACGGTGGAGCTGAAGCAGCTTACCTAATAAGCTACATAAGAGGCGAAGATAGTACTGCATACAGAAACAGGACAGTTACTATACTTACTACTCCACCCTCTACATTTACAACAGGTACCTGGAAGCTTGGTGATATCGTTGCGTCAACTCCAAAGCTTCAATCGTCAGTAAAGCTTAATAATTATGATGCTGACTCTCCCGCCGGATATGGTGATTTAAGTTACAAAAAATTTGTAGCTACAAGCAACTATGCCAGTAGAGGGATGGTATATGTTGGCGCGAATGATGGTATGTTTCACGCTTTTAAGCTGGGGAAACTTGAGGTTACCGGTAGTTTAATATCAGGTGACCTTAAAGCAACCCTTACCGGTAGTAATATCGGCAGGGAAGAGTGGGCTTATGTCCCACGAAATGCACTCCCTTATCTTAAATACTATACTGATAGAGCTAATTATCAGCATATTTATTATGTTGATGGCCAGACTGTCCTAGTTGATGTGTCAACCGGTGGTTGTACAGAATCTACAGAATACTCTCAGTGTGTAAAAGATACGGAGAACGGGAGTAATTGGAGAACTGTTGTTATTGGAAGCATGGGACTTGGTGGAGCTTCAAAAATTAAAGGCTCCGGCTGCACTGGCGATATTGCTGTTGGAACGTGTGTAAAAACACCGATATATGAGCCGAAGGTTGATGGTACATTCGATAATACCAAGGGGGTAGGATATTCCTCTTATTTCGCTTTTGATGTCACAAATCAGTATGCAGATGGTACTGCACCACTTTTTAAATGGGAATTTTCACACCCTGATATGGGATATGCAACATCTGGTGCAGCGATTGTAAAGATAAATGCTTCAACCACCTATACAAGTGGTACTACCACTACCACAAAACCAGATACAACAAAGAATGGTAAGTGGTTTGCGGTATTTGCCTCTGGCCCGACAGGACCAATTGAGGTTGCAACCCATAAGTTTATGGCAAAATCAGATCAGAATCTGAAATTTTTTGTCATAGATCTTGGAGCAACTATTGATGCTGAACATCCATTTGTTTTAAATACAAATTACTGGGTGTTAGACAGTAATATTCCAAATGCTTTTGGAGGTACTGTTGTTAATGCTGCTTTGGATACGGATAGATGGAATAAGGTAGATCAAGGCAATTACGAAGATGATGTGCTCTATGCAGGATATACAAACAAGGCTGATTCGGTTTCTGAATGGACCAATGGCGGTGTTGTAAGGATATTGACAAAAGGTAGTATAAATCCTGCTAACTGGGCAATCAGTCAGGTTATTAAAGATGTTGGTCCGGTAACAACAAGTGTCTCAAGGCTGCAGAACAGGAAAGCCGGAAAAGAGGCTGTCTGGCTCTATTTTGGTACTGGTCGCTACTACTATGGTGGTGATGATACGGTAAATGTACGACACCTTATCGGTGTTAAGGATGGTTGTTATGGGGCTGATAATCGTATTGATAAAAATTGCATAACATCCGACTCAGGTCCCGGAGAAGTTCTTACTTTAGACAATTTATCAAATCAATCCGGAGTTTGTGACTCGGTTTCAAAGGGGTGGTATATTGCACTGCGCGAAGAGAACGCCGCAGATAGTATGTCCGCTGAGCGTGTTATTTCTGATCCTGCTGCTTTGACAAGCGGTACGGTGTATTTCACTTCCTTCAGTCCGACTTCTGATGTATGCAGCTTTGGTGGTACATCATATATGTGGGCGCTTAAGTTTGACACAGGTTGTCTGCCGTTGTGCAGCGCTCTCTCTGGTAAGGCGCTAATGCAGATGTCTACAGGAAGTTTTCAGGAGTTGACCCTGTCAGATATTTTCTCTTGCGCACGCCCTGATGGTACTACCAAGGTCGCAACTGTAACTTCGTTGACACCCACACTGAGTGATGGAACTACTCCGCCGCCGCCCAAAGCTCCCAAAGCGCCGGATCAACCTTATGTATCACCTCCAAGTCCTCCAATTATCGGTAAACCGCCAGGACCGGCACCGACTATTCTGGATCCTTTTGGAAATGTACCGTTGAAAAAGGTTATCCATATCAAGGAAAAATAGTTATGAATTATCGAGGGTTTACATTGATTGAAGTTCTGGTGGTGATTGCTATAATGGGGATTCTTACCAGTATTGCTATGCTCAATTTCAGGGATTATTCAAATAAATCAGAGGTGGAATCCCAAACCAGAAAAATGTATTCGGACATCATGAGTCTGAGGAGTAAGGCATTATTTGAAAAACATGATGTCGCTATTCATCTTACAACAACCGGATACTCTCTTTACCCCTCTGCAGATATTAATAACCCATACCAGACAACAGAGGTAAAGAAAGAAATTACCTGGAACGATGCAGCTAAAACAAATATTATTTTTGATTCGCGAGGCACGTCAAATATAGAAAAATCTATATGTGTTGATTCTGAAAATGATGCAACAGTTGATAGTATAATTGTATCCACTACTATGATCAAATTGGGTAAAAGAACGGGGACTTGTGATGCAGACCACATTGATGCAAAACAGTAGGGGGTTTACTCTTATAGAGGTCATGTTTGCACAAGCCATAATTTTGATTGGTCTTTTGGGGCTTTTGGTTGGTGTTAATCTCGCATTGAAGACCAATACAAACAATCAGCAGCGTGAAGAGGTTGTTCGTGTTGCTGAAAATATAATGAATGATATGCGAAGTCAGCCGTTTGAAGCCGTATTCACCCCGATTACCACAGTGAACAGCACTATGAAAAAGGTATCTGCAAAGTATACTGTATTGAGAACATCAACTCCTATGACAAGTGGCTCGCTGCAATATAATGTTAATGTGCGATGGAAATATGGTAATTATTCAACAACCCATGCCATAGTTTCAGTTCGGGGATTGCAGCAATGAGAACTAAATATTTTTGCCGAAATAGACTCGTTTATAGTAATGAAAATGGATTTACACTTACCGAACTTGTAGTTGTAATGGCAATTTTCATTATTTTAATTATGATCAGTGCTTTTGCTTTTCAAAATATAACAGCAATTTCTTCTAGGGAAATAAAATCGGCTGACAGCAATATTCAGGGGATAATCGGGCTTGAGATGATGCGCTCTGATTTAGAAAGTGCTGGATACGGACTCCCGTATTCTTTGAATTTTGTTGGTAATTTTGAGGAAACTGGTGAGCCTGCCGATCATTACTCAAATGGTATAGATTCTACAATATTTAATGGCAAGAGTATTGATACTGCTATTGACGCAAATAAAGTGCCTAGAGCAGTTCAGAGTGCCACTGCTACTAGTGGTGCTGATTATGAGCTCGGTCGGGATTATCTGGTCATCAAATCAACGTCAATAGGTATGAACGATACTGCTAAAAAGTGGAGTTTTATTGAGGGTGTAAATTCTACCAGCAATATAAAAATCTGGGGTGATGCCGCTGAAGACTTTGTAGAGGGGGACGAGGTTGTGGTGCTGGATGCTCGTACAAGAACTCTTGTCGGGAGTGACTTAACTCATTTCTCTTTTAGTATGCCTGCTAAAGTTGACGATAAATTTACACCACCAGCTGCTTATCAGCCCCCTGAGCTTTTGAATAATTATATTGTTTATGGGATAAAAAAATCATCAACAGCTCTTACTTATCCTTACAGCCGTGCTGATTTCTACGTCAAACGCCCAACTGATAATTCAAAAATTTCGAGCAGATGTGCTACTAATACTGGGTTGCTTTACAAGGCTATTTTTACGGGTGACAAAGATAGTGTATCTGAAAATCCTCTGTTGGATTGCGTAGCCGATATGCAGGTAGTTTATTCAATGGATTCAAACGAGGATGGTGTTATAGATAACCATGGAAATGAAGATGAACTGGCTAGTCTTTCTGCAGAGCAGATCAGGAAGCGCCTTAAAGAGATAAGAATATACGTTCTCACTCATGATGGTCAGAAGGACAGAGGCTTTACATACTCAACAAATTCGGTAATCCACGTTGGTGATGAGCTTGGGAATGGACATGATTATGACCTTGCAAATCTGACTGCCACAGAATGGATGAACTATAGATGGAAGATATATTCACTGGTTGTTATTCCGAAAAATGTCATCCAGTAATTAATAATGGTGAAACTATGCGTCTTGTAAAAAATGAAAATGGAGTAGCACTTATTACCGCTCTTCTCTTTATGATGTTGTCTTTAGGTATAGTAATGACGCTGCTATATATGGTTACGCAGAGTACTAAGATCACATCAGCAAACAGGAGTTATAAGACAGCTTTGGAAGCGAGTTATGGTGCCACTGAATTGTTATCTAAAGATATTTTGCCGACCATTTTTGCTACTTACACTTCTGGTAGTGCCTTAACTCTACTTGCTGCAAAGTATGCCACAGTTAATATGGGCATTCCTGATACACCGTGTGTTGTTCAAAAAACAAGTTTTTCAACTGCTAATTGGGATGCAACAATTTGTCTTCCTGACACTAAAACTACTCTGGCTACAGAAAAACCGGATATAACATTTAATCTTAAAGCAACTAACGATTCGAGCGGATACAACGTATATGCGAAAATAATAGATACCAAATGCGGTGGTGATACGTCCACTGGTCAGCCATGTTCAAATTCAAAGCTGCAGCCCGCAGGGTCAGAGGATCTCTCTGATGGAAGTGGTGTTTCTGGCGGTGCAGGAACTGTCAAACCGCAATCTACGCCAGCTTATTATCGTATAGATGTGCAGGGACAGCGTGCCGCAAATCCACGTGAGAAAACGGAACTTTCAGTTCTTTATGCTTATTAAGCACCCCCATTATGGGCTTGCCAATATTTGTCACTTTGAATTGACTTAAATCGGTAATAATGAGTTCTGTTGTCTGGATCATTATTTATTTAAGTATGTATTTTAAGTAAGTTGCATGAATTTGTTTTTTTGGCCTTGATATTGCTCACGCTTATTTATAACCACATAACCAAGCTCTGATTGCAGAGCACAAACCAAGAAAGGAGTTACATTATGTTAAACAAGTTCAGAAGTAACAAAGGTTTTACCCTGATCGAGCTGTTGATCGTTGTTGCGATCATCGGTATTCTGGCAGCTATCGCCATTCCACAGTTTTCAGCTTATCGCGAGAAAGCGTTTCACAGCGCTTCGGCCAGCGACCTGAAAAATATTAAAACCGGTCTGGAGTCTTACAATGCAGATAACCAGGCTTATCCTGCTGAATTAGTTTTTAATTAATATTAAAATAAGGAGATGAATATGAAAAAAATTATTTTAGCAAGTTTGTTAGTTGTTATGGCAGCCACTTCATCTTTTTCTGCTACAGACAGTACAGTAGTTTTCGATGACGCAGGCAAGAATGTTGCTCCATCTGATGGTACAACGGTTGGTACTGCTGTTGGTAGATTATCAGCTAGTGATGCACTTGGATTCATCGTATCAACTTCGGGATACACACTTATCACCCAACATCTGCAGGGGACAAGATCTTTTGGTACTGCTCATGATGGTACGGCTATATTTTGGGCTCCAGAGACTAAAGGTACTGGTCATGCTAAGCCGGATACGCTTGGTGTAACTTATTTTGCTACCGGTTGGACTACAATGTAAGACTGTTTGTATAAGATTTACACACTGGCGGGATGTTCTTACATCCCGCTTTTTTTAACTTTTCAGTCTTAAGTTTAAATATTGCAGCGGTGGATGAATGTTCAGATTGTTGCATCGTGGGAGCGATCTACCAATACTTATTTTCGCAGGCTGGAAGCTCCTGCATTTAACTGTTTAATTACCTGAGCAATAACATTCTGCTGAATATTTTGTTTAAACTCTTTGCTGTTTCAGACCCATTATGCATAGGTGCAACATGATTACTATTATTGGTATTACACTCAAGGGTATTTTCAGGGATCGGGTATTTCAGGGTATAATTGCTCTTTCGGTACTCTTTCTATTTATCCCATCTGCCGCTTCGCTCTCTATGCGTCAGGTTACAGAGTTGTCCATTACCCTTTCCCTTTCGTTGATTTCATTTATTCTATTGTTGCTCTCGGTTTTTCTCGGTGCGACTTCATTATGGAGGGATATGGAGCGAAGATATACATTCAGTGTACTCAGCCTTCCTATCGGTCGCAGTTCCTATCTGCTTGGACGTTTTATGGGACTGACTCTATTTCTTATTTTGACCTCAACTTTCCTTGGTGTGCTTGCCTGCGTTATGATCAAGGTCTCTTCCAGTATTTATCCTTCTGATCGACCGATTGTCTGGAGCTTGTTGGTTCTTACTCTTCTGTTTACAACACTTAAATACATTCTGCTGGTGGGGGTGGCGTTGTTGCTTTCAACTGTCAGTACTTCTTTTTTTCTCCCGATCTTCGGTACTATCTGTGCCTTTCTGGCTAGCGGTGTAACCCAGCAGGTTTATGAATTTGTATACTCTCCGTCGGCTGAAAAGCTTGTTTCTCCTCTTATTAAGATGTTAGTTACAGCACTTTACTACTTTCTGCCTAACCTGTCTGGTTTTGATCTTAAGGTCAATGCAATCTACGGCATTCCTGCTAATTTTACAGGCTTAGGTGTTACAGTTGCCTATTTTGTTGCATATACCGCAATTCTTCTGGGTGGCGCTGCGATATTGTTCAATCGCAGGGAGATGAAGTGATGCGTATTTCTGCTCCTGTTTGTCTGTTGCTTGCGGGTTTGATTTTGTATGTCTTATCCATTTCCCCTTTTGTGACATATATGCTTAACAAACCTATTGAAGAAAAACTGGGTTACGTTCCCAGTCTGCAAGTTGTTAAATCGCTCAGTGCAGATTTAAAGGAGCTGGCAGCTGCCTCACTCGTGATGAAGGTAATGATGTATTATGGCGGAGAGATTAGCAAGGGGATGGAGGGGAAAATAACTCCGGAACAGATTGATTTGCAGGGGATGTCTCGTCTTGTACATGGTGCTGTTAAGCTTGATCCTTACAATATGGATGCTTATTACTTTGCACAGGGATTTCTTACATGGGATGCAGGGCAGTTTAAAATTGCAAACGAACTGCTTGAATATGGTATGAAGTTTCGTACATGGGATTGGCAGCTCCCATATTTTGCAGGATTTAATAATGCATTTTTCTTGAAAGATTTTGTTAAAGCGGCAGAATTTTATAAACTTGCTGGTGAATTAAGCGGAGCTCCTATTTACAAGAGTCTGGCTGGACGTTATTTGCAGGCTTCGGGGCAGACTGCGCTTGCGTTGGCATACCTGATTTCGATGGAGAAGGGTGAAACGAATACTACTCTAAAAAAGAACTATCAGATACGTATAGCTGCGTTTCGAGAGGTACGTAGGATTGAGGAGGCTAGAGATCGTTATTTAGCATCAGCTGGAGTTGTGCCGGCATCAATCGAAATACTCGTTATGGAGGGTTTTCTCTCCCCCCCCCCAAGCGATCCTTACGGTGGACAGTTTGTTCTGGAAAATGACGGCAAGGTTGTTACTACCAGTAAGTTCGCTTTTGGCGCAGTAAAGAAAACCAGCAGACAAAGAGCAGGAGATATCCATGAACGCAATTGAAATAATTGGGTTGTGTAAGAATTTTACTGGCAAGCGAATGACAAAAATTGAGGCTCTTAAAGGGCTTAACCTTGAAGTGGCGAGGGGAGAAGTATTCGGTTTTCTGGGTCCTAATGGTGCGGGTAAAAGTACTACCATAAAGTTGTTGATGGGGTTATTGAAGCCAACAACAGGTCTATCACGAATTATGGGGGTTGAATCCAGTCAGACTTTGTCTCGTACAAACGTAGGATTTCTACCTGAGAATCCAGCTTTCTACGATTATCTGAGCGCTGAGGAGTATATAAAATTTGTTGGCTCACAATTTGGTATGGAAGCAAATTTATTGGCAACTCGAACTGAGGAAGTTTTAAAGCGTATGGATCTATGGGAAGCCCGCAAACGTCATATGCGGGGCTACAGTAAGGGTATGGTTCAACGGGTTGGTCTTGCGCAGACTCTTGTTCATGACCCTGATGTGTATGTTCTGGATGAACCGATGAGTGGGCTTGACCCAATCGGTAGGGCTCTTGTAAAGGATATTATACTGGATCTGAAAAAACAGGGTAAGTGTGTTTTCTTCAGTACACATATAACTGATGATGTCGAAAAAGTTTGTGATAGGGTTGGTGTTATAAATAATGGACAATTGCTTGTGGTTGATAGCGTAACAAACATTCTTCAGCGTGGAATTGAAGGATATTCCGTACTAACAATATCACCTGAAGGTGTTCAAGAAGAAAATTATGTTGGTAAAGATGAACTCCAGTTTTTTATACAGCGATCGTTGCAAAATAATCAATCAATAGAGAAGATTGAGTCGCGTAGCAAAGATATGGAGGCATTCTTCCTTGAGATCGTGGCTAGATAGAAAACAGTTGCATTCATACCTGATCCCTCTCCTTTTGTTTGGTTTTGTACTGGCGATTTACTACCCTTCTATATTTAGCGGTATACATCCAATAGATGACCCCGGTATTTTTAACTACTATTCGTTAAATCAATCACTCTCTAGAATCCTGCTGCCTGACGATACCTATTATTATAGACCGATAGTAGAACTATCATTTTATATTGATAATATGTTATGGGGAATGGAACCGCGTACTATGCATTTGGAGAATATTCTTCTGCATTGTGGAAATACTCTGCTGGTTTATTTTCTCGCGAGTAAAATTCTTGTCAGTCGTGATAATCAAGCTGTTCTGCTCGCTTCGTTAGCTGCACTATTATTTGCTCTGCACCCTGTTAATGTTGAAGCGGTAGCTTGGATTGCAGGAAGAACTGACCCACTAATGGCACTGTTAGTGCTTACCGCCTGTTTATTCTGTCTGAAATGGCTTGAAGCACCGAACAAGAGGTCTCTGGCTGCTACTCTTCTGTTTCTTGTCGCATCATTTCTGGTCAAGGAGACTGCACTTGCTTTTGGAGGAGTACTTCTTTTACTCATCATGCGATTGCCGGGTACTGCAACGCTACGGCAGCGCTTCAAGGCAGTTGTAGCTGTAATGTTTCCAGTATGTTTAGTAGTTTTCATTGCTCTTTTTTTTCGAGGTAGCTCAAGTGGGTTAAGCAAATTCATATCGAGTGAAGAGATTAAGGTATTGGATGGAACAGTGGAATTGCTTGTTGCGATCGGTTTCTATGCAAGAAAATTAATGATACCACTACCGCTTAACTTTGCAATAACTGCTGTACACCATATGTACGTACTTTTGGGAGTAGCAATTTTACCAATTATCTGGTTTGTTTATCGTAATTATCGACTGTCTGGTGTATTTTTTATATCAGCTTTGTTTTTTATCACTCCTGCGGCGTTTATTTCAATAAAGCATATTACCTGGACACCGTTTGCAGAGCGCTATCTATATATGCCAACTGTTTTTTTTGCTCTTGGCATTGTTGGTATTACCGAAGTCTGGTACAGAAGGTTTCCAGTTGTAATTACAACTTTAATTTCACTACTGCTTATTTTTTTTAGTTTGATCTGTTTTCAGCAGAATAT
The DNA here is from genome assembly GCA_028683855.1 of Desulfuromonadaceae bacterium. Classification (GTDB taxonomy): domain Bacteria; phylum Desulfobacterota; class Desulfuromonadia; order Geobacterales; family Pseudopelobacteraceae; genus JACRCG01. Next base: position 54,044 of record JAQUHA010000016.1, on the reverse strand, counting down.
TCTTTGGCGTGATAAATTGCTCTTTTTCCAGGATGCTGTGCGTAAGTCACCTGAATTTGGTTCACTATATTATTCTATGGGTGGCGAGCTTATAAAAAATGGAGAATACAAGCTTGCTGCTGAAGCCATGGGAACTGCTGATCGTCTGAATAAACGAGTCTCAATGCGCTACCCAATCAAGGCAGCGGTTATGCAAGTCATGCTTGCCAAAGGTGAATGCTTGGAGGCAAGGAATTATTTTTTCGAGGTATTTAAGAAAAAAAAGAATGCTTCAGCAAATTTCCTTGAGATATTATACAAAGCTGATTTCAAATGTTTAGATTCTGTTGATAAGGAATCAAGAGCTTTATTGGCTCAAGATATAATTGAAACACTGGATTTACTAAACCAGAAGAAACCGGATCCGTTCTGGCTATACCAAAGCGGACAGATGGCACTAAAAGCAGGGGACGAGGCAAAGGCTAAGGATTATTTCAGTCGAGCCGCTTTGACAGCACCAGTTGACGCACATTATCTGGCTGCCGCCAAATTGTATCTTATTAAGTTGGAAAAATTTAAATGATTATAAAATATCTAACAATGTTGCGGCCTAGTCAGTGGTTGAAAAATGTTATGTTGTTTTTTCCACCTTTTCTGACAGGTCAGATATTATTGCCGGGACATTTTGTTCTAGGCCTGCTGCCATTTGCTGCTTTTTGCATGGTATCAAGCTCCGGGTATGTTTTTAATGACATAATGGATCGAAAGCGGGACATTAACCACCCTGTAAAACGTTTTCGCCCTATAGCTGCCGGTGTTGTAAGTATAACTCATGCATTTCTACTTTTAAGTTTACTGCTTTTGGCTGGCCTGCTGCTTGCTGTTTTCATTTCTCACCAATTCTTTTTTTTACTGCTTGTTTACACTGCTATTACTATTCTGTACTCTCTGAAGCTTAAAACTATTCCTGTTGTGGATGTTTTTTGCATTGCAGCCGGTTTTCTAATCCGACTTCAGTCTGGTGGCGTGTTGTTTAATATTCAAATTTCGTCATGGTTATTTTTAACTGTCTTTTTGCTTGCAGTTTTTCTAAGTACAGGGAAGCGTTTAAGTGAATTTAGAACACTTGGAATTATGGCTGGAGAACATCGTACCACTCTTACTTGCTACCCGACAGGGTTTCTGAGTGGAACTCTTTATATGACGGCTGGTGCCGTTCTTGTAACATACTCAATGTACGCCTTGAATAAGCAGAAGCTTGTATATACTGTTCCTCTCTGTCTTTTTGGCTTACTGAGGTACATATTCAGAGTTAGCTCCGGTCAAAGTGGAGATCCGACCGAATCACTCATAAAGGATCCTGTGTTATTAGTAGTTAGTCTTGTTTGGTTGTTAATGGTTGTTTGGAGCATTTATAAGTGAACCGTGTCTATATTATTCTGCTTAACTGGAATGGGTGGCGCGATACAGTAGAATGTATAGAAAGCCTTTTACTTCTTGAATACCCCAATTTTAGGATTGTACTCTGTGACAATGGTTCCAACGATGGTTCATTGGATAAAATTAAAGACTGGGCGAATCGTCGTTCTGTACGTTATTTTGAATGCCAGCGTACTCTTGCTGAATCAGGTGTTTCAGAACGCAGTGATGCGATTTTGACATTAATCAGTAATGGTGAAAATCTGGGTTTTGCAGGTGGCAATAATGTTGGAATCAGATATGCGATAACAAGGAAAGATGGATATTATTTCTGGCTGTTGAATAATGATACTGTTGTAAAACCGGATGCGCTTATTCATCTTGTTGCTCGTATGCAAGAACAGTCATCAATAGGCATTTGTGGTTCAACTATTCTGTCATACAATAATCGTCGTAGGATTCAGGCGTTGGGAGGGGGGCAATATTGCCGCTGGATAGGTCTGCCGTGGCACTACGGACGTTTTAGAAATTATAACAATAAAATAAATTATTCAAAGGCTGAAAGTCGAATAAACTATGTTGAAGGTGCATCAATGCTTGTTTCTCGATCTTTTTTAGAAAAAGTAGGTTTGATGTGTGAGGATTATTTCCTTTATTTTGAAGAGGCTGACTGGGCTATCAGGGCACAAAATTATTTTAAACTTGGATATGCTCCAGAGAGTATTGTTTATCATAAGGTGGGCGCAAGCATCGGCACGAACAGCAATCCATCAAAAAAAAGTTATACAAGTGATTATTACAATATTAAAAACCGTTTGCTTTTCACTAGACGTTTCTATCCTGCTGCGTTACCTACCGTTTTGATGGTTATTTTTACTGCGTTTATACTACGCTTACTTATTGGGCAGTGGGGGCGGGCAGCAATGATTTTAAGGCTGGTTTTTGGAGTTCAGCCGGAACACAGAGCTTGACAATGTCTGAAACTGCCCAGATTTCAATCATTACTGTAGTTAAGAATGGTTCTGAATATCTCGAAGAAACCATCCTCAGCGTTATTGAGAAGATGGAGACATATCTAATCGATTACATAATTATTGACGGAGGCTCTTCAGACGGTACGACTGACATCATAAATAAATACTCAAAATATATTACAAATTGGGTGAGTGAGCCTGACAAAGGTATTTATGATGCCATGAATAAAGGGTGGAGTATTGCAAGTGATAACAGCTTTATTATGTTTCTAGGTGTGGGAGACAGGATTATCTCGTTACCTGCTAATATGAATATATACTCTGTTGATCATGTAATTTACGGTTCTGTAAAGGTGGGGGGGGGTGTTGTGTTTAAACCAAGATCCGATTACCATCTGAATTTGTATAACTCACTTCACCATCAGGCTCTTCTTGTAAATAAATCTCTTCATCTATCTCCACCATTTAATTGCAGTTACCAGGTCTATGCTGATTTTGATTTCAATCAGCGACTTAAGAAACTCGGTGCAAAATTCATATACGCTGTTGATTTTGTAGGTTATGCAATTCCAGGTGGTATCAGTGATAGTGGGGAGTTTGCTGAGTCATATAGCATAATAAAGGAAAACGAGGGGTATTTCTGGTCAACGCTTGCACTGTCGGGCTATTATGCCATGAAGTTATTTCCATTTTTTAAGCAGTTGAGACCTTACCGTAAAATACTGAACTGAGGAAATATGGGCAGATCAGAGACACCACAACAAGAGTTACTGATTGAGCCAAATAGGCCGGTACTCCATTACTGGCGTGACGTATTGAGATATCGAGAACTATTCTGGTTTCTTGTATGGCGGGATATTCTGGTTCGCTATAAACAGACAGTGATCGGGGTAGCCTGGGGTGTAATCAGGCCTTTGGTGACGATGATTGTTTTTACAGTCATATTTGGGATGCTGGCCAAATTGCCTTCAAGCGGAGTACCGTATCCGTTGCTGGTCTTTGCAGCTATGCTCCCGTGGAATTTTTGTACTAATGCCCTTTCTGAGAGTTCAGGCTCATTGATCAACAATGCCAACCTGCTTACCAAAGTTTATTTTCCTCGCATCATAATTCCGGTTAGCAGCATTATTGTAAGTTTGATTGATTTTGCCATTTCACTGGTAATTATGGGTGGAGTTATGCTCTGGTATGGATATATGCCGGATTGGCGTGTGGCTGCGATGCCATTTTTTCTTTTACTGGCTTTTTTGCCTGTGGCTGGAGCGGGTCTATGGTTTTCGTCATTAAATGTTAAATATCGTGATTTTCGTTATGTAGTGCCATTTATGCTCCAGTTAGGTTTGTATGTTTCACCGGTTGGATTCGTCAGTAGCATAGTTCCTGAAAAGTGGCGTTTGTTGTATTCGCTGAATCCGATGGTAGGAGTTATCGACGGTTTCAGGTGGGCTTTGCTTAAAGGGAGCATTGGTTTGTACTGGCCGGGCATAGCTCTTTCAACCGCTCTGTCGGTGCTGTTGCTGGTAACTGGACTCTGGTTTTTCAGGAAAACCGAGCGTATATTGGCAGATGTGATATAGTTTGCCAAGGAGGGTTTTGATCATGACAAGAGAACAAATTCTTGATTTTTTGAAACAACATAAACAAGAAATGAATGATAGGTTTGGTGTTACCAAGATAGGTCTATTTGGCAGTTATGCCCGCGGTGAAGCTCGGGAAGATTCGGATGTTGACGTGGCGATTGAACTTTCCAGGTACAGTGCAGATAGTTATTTTGGCTTACTCCATTTTCTTGAGGATTCTATCCATTTGCGAATTGATCTTGGCATAGAGTCTAACTTTAAACCAATTATTAAACCTTACATTATGAGAGAAATAGTCTATGTGTGAACGAACGGATTTGCAATTTCTTCAAGATATCCTTGAGTCTATAAATGCCGCTTTAGAATTCGTTATGGGCTATAACATTGAGAGTTTTACCAGTGACAGAAAAACAAAATCAGCAACTATAAGGGAGTTAGAGATTATCGGAGAGGCCGCAAGTCGAATATCTGCAATAAATAAAGAACAATATACCGCAGTGCCATGGCGATTGATGATAGATTTCAGGAATGTTCTCTCTCATGAGTACTTCGGCGTAAACGAAGAAGTTGTTTTTGACATTGTTCAGAAGAAACTTCCGAATCTGAAAGTTCAGATTGAGGAAATTGTTTTTTTGGAAAACAAAAAAGAGAAAGTAATCTATTAATGTCTACCGTAATAACTGTAGAAAATCTCGGTAAAAAATACACAATATCTCACCAACAGCGTGAGGAATATTCCTCCCTGCGTGATGTCATAACCAACCGTGTCACATCTATTGGGCAAAGGTTGCTTAATCCTTTCCGCTGTACCCTAATCAATAGCCCCTCATCCCTCATCCCTGATGTTGAGGATTTCTGGGCTCTAAAAGATATATCCTTCAAAGTTGAACAGGGTGATCGTGTTGGAATAATTGGTCGTAACGGGGCTGGCAAATCAACACTGCTTAAGATACTTTCCCGAATAACTGAACCTACCACCGGCAGCATAAAAATAAGGGGAAGAGTGGCGAGTCTTCTTGAGGTTGGCACCGGTTTTCATCCTGAGTTGACTGGACGTGAAAATATTTATCTTAATGGTGCTATTCTTGGAATGAGGCGGGCTGAAATTAAGGAAAAATTTTGTGAAATCGTTGAGTTTTCTGAAATTGAGAGGTTTCTAGACACCCCAGTAAAGCGTTATTCTTCAGGAATGTATGTACGGCTTGCTTTTGCTGTAGCTGCCCATCTGGAACCTGAAATATTGGTTGTAGACGAGGTACTGGCTGTGGGGGATGCTGCTTTTCAGAAAAAATGCCTTGGTAAGATGAAAGAGGTTGGTAATGATGGGCGGACGCTTCTGTTTGTAAGTCACAACATGACTGCAATAAAAAACTTGTGCAAGAATGCAGTTTACTTGAAAGATGGATGTATTCATCAAATCGGAGATGCTGCAACTATAACTGAAGAATATTTGAAGCAATCTCTTAGAAAGGAGCCGCATTTAGATCTCGCTACTATCATTGATTCACTACCACCAGATCCTGTATTACGCCTACTCAGTGTAGATATTACGCAGAATGAAATCCACTGCGATGTTGCGCTGAATGGCATTCCTCTTAAAATTGAGGTTCGCTACGAAATTTTACTCCGCACATCAGGGCTTAGAATATATTTTGACCTGCGTGATGAGGAAAGAAACATACTGTTTCGCACTTTTAATGATGACGATTCAGATGAGATGTCGCTTCTCGAACCAGGTGTATATGTTTCAAGGGCGATCATTCCGCCTGATCTCCTGGCGCCAAGGCGCTATGAATTGCGTTTATACGGCACAATATATAATGTAAGAAGCATACCTCCAGAAGGTGTTGCCATTTATCTGGAAGTAAAAGGAAATAATGGAATAGGCCGTGCCTATCCAAATGATCCCGTAAGGGCTAAACTTATGCCACGGATTAAGTGGCAGAATGATCGATTGCGTAAGTAAATCTTTTGATCAGCAATAGTAATTGTAAATAAAGAAATAAACAGAGGTGTCGATGCTTTCGCGATTTTTTAGTCGACTCAGGCAATCAAGGTGTGAAGCAACGAATTTACCATTTTTAGCTGCAAATGTGCTTAAAGTTCGTAATCTGGATTGCCTTAAAAAAGCAATGAAATGGACTGAAAGTCCAAATATTGAATATGAATATCTAAAAGAATTTGAATTTCTGACGGATCTAAATGATCGTCGCATTCGCGATGCTGAGGTTTTGGGAGCAGTATGTTGCAATGGCAACCCGAAAACTCTTCTTGAAATAGGTACCTCTTATGGTAGGGCGACCGCATTAATGGCTCAGAATGCTTCACAAGGTATTGTTTACACAGTTAATATTCCCCCTGAAGATATTTCGGAAGGCGGTAAATACGTTACTTTTGCTCCTAGAATAGAGGAGATAGGTAAATATTATCGTGAAAGAAAATGTACTAATGTTAAGCAGATATTTGTCAATACCAAAAATTGGATTCCAGATTTGGGGCTTATTGATGTGGCATTTATTGACGGCTGCCATGATGCTGACTATGTGTACAATGACACTATAAAGATTCTTGCTAATACGAGGCCTGGTAGCGTTATTATGTGGCATGATTTCAGTCCGGAACTCGTTAATGTATATGACTGGATAAGCAGCGTATGCGAAGGTGTTGAGAGGCTTTACGCTGATGGTTTTATAAAGGGTAAAATTCTCCATTTGGTGGACTCATGGATTGGACTCTACATTGTACCAAAAGATTTAATTAAATGATCTGGAGGTCGATTAAAAATATTTTCGGAAAGTCTGAATTTGGTTTAATATTGGATTGGACTTTTCATTGCAGAAATAAATGGGTAAGTGCTTATACTCCGTTTCTTGTTAATGAAATGTTAAGACAGTTTGAGCCAATAGTTATCTCTTCACAGTCTCAATACAATCATTATAAAAAAAAACTACGGTATCTATTTTCCTTTGAACCAGAGTGGGCAGCTCCTAGAATCAATTTCGATCCAAAAATAGATTGTATTAAAGCGGTAATGTATAGTGATCCACATTGGCAAACAGAAAGACGTCAACAATATTTTGAAGACAATAATTTTGATTTTGTTTTTTCGTTGTATAAAACTCCTTTCTTTTATCATTTCAAGAAGATTCCAGAACAAAAATTTGTACATTTTCCTTGGGCTGTACCTGATCAATTTATTAAAACTAATGAACTAAAGGTTAGAGATAGTAAGGTTGTAATTTTTGGCGGAAAAAATAGTGATGCTTATGATGTCAGAAACTGGTGTCGAGAACAATCATGCGTTATTAATTTTAACTTTTCCGGGGTTGAAAACAAGCAGATGACTGATCGAGAGTATCATTCCTGGCTTAGTAAATTTGATGCCATTGTTGCAGCAGGCTCTTCTCAACCATTTTACAATCTGGTTACGCCAAAATACTTTGAAATTGCAGCTTCGGGTGCTTTGCTTGTTGGACAGAGTTGTGAAGACCTCGCGCCCTTGGGGTTTAATGAAACAAACTCGCTGATATTTGAGAAGAGTAACTTCCTTGAAAATATTGATTATTACAAAAGGAATTCTGAACAGTTTTTAGCAGTACGTAAAAGCGGACGAGACCTTGTAATACAGAGACATAAGTTGTCAGATCGTATTAATTTAATAAGGAATGTTTTGCTTAAAACTAATTAAAACTATTTTTTTGTAAATAAATGTGGAATTGTTGTTTCAAATAATCTGAATGATATCGAATAAGGGTATATAGATGGAGCAGCTTGAATTTCAAGGAATACCTTGCGGTAATCAAGACGGTTTGTATGTTGTTTACCGATGTGAGAATAGCAGATCAGGTAATTATTATTTTCTTAGCAACGATCAATTTAGGTTTAAATTACCCAAAAGTCCAAATGTTGCTGAAACTGTAATGATAGGAGTTGCTAACCCTCATTTTTTACATATTATCAGCATATATTCTACTGTTTCTTCACTCAAACGTATTATTGCAGTTGATGCAAATCACGAGCAGCTTATTCACTTCAATAGACTTTGTGCAACTGTCTTGCAATCATCCAATCGAATTGACTATCTACAGCGTCTATTTAAAGTCAGATTTAATAGTAAGGCTATTAGTAAATTAAATGGGGTGAGTACTTCAAAAATTGATGAAGTGCGTGGAGGGGTAGAACGAGACCCATATTTTCTTGTCGAAAAGGAGATATGGGGCAACCTGCACTTTGATGATGAGTGTTTTTGGAACACATACGGCTTAAAGGCAAATGTGTCGGATAGTGGCCTGCTGATTCAGGCAGATACTGTTGGCGATATTAATACCTATTTTGCAACTTTTCTTTGCTGTTCCAGGTCGGATTACGAATTTTGGCCCTTTACAGCAGGGTATGGGTCAGGATTTCTACAGAATGAAATTACGTTCAACCGGATGAAAGAAATTCTGAGGACAACGCCGCTTTATATGTTGCATGCGGATTTATCGGACATATATTCTGATCTTCTTTTATCAAATAGGTATAGCCCGATATCTGTTTGGTGTTCTAACTTGTTGTGTGATTATTTTACGAGTAAGAACCCTGCGTTGCGACAAATTATTCAAGTCTCATCTACTTTAGGAACGCAGTTTGAACCCGAATTTCCCGAAATAGATGTGGTATTGCTGCAAGATGAGCGCACGAGAATAATGCTTCCGAAACTTATCGATAATATTAAGAGTCGTTTTCGCAAATGGTCTGTGCATACCAAGAACTTTGCAAAGGTAAGTAATTATATAAGAGGGAATAAAAATATTGAAATAATATCAGTAAGATCCTGGTTTAATGCGGATCAAGGAAAATCAAAGCTTGCCAATACGAAATACATTATGTTGGATGATTTTCTTGTTTTTGAGGGTGACTCTACCTTCAGTTCAATTGTCGTCCATATTTTACAGGGACATGGTGTTCCGACAGAAAACTATGAAAAGGTGCTGCTTAAAGCATATTCTATGTCTGAAAATCTTATTATTCTTGAACATAACAGATCGTCAAAAGATTTTGTTCGGCAAAAGATAGGAGTGACGATAGATGAGATCCGGGATATTCTTGGTATGGAAAGCTTTCTGGATTTTGGCCCTGGAGTTTCCTGTGATGATCGAAATTTGATAATGGTTTATCGGAAATAAAGATGCCCGATCAAAACTATAATTTTTTTCAAGGTGTTAAAGTGATAATAATGCTTGGCTGCCTTGAAATAGGAGGTGCAGAGCAGCAGGCATTTCTTCTTGCCCGCTTTCTTAAGGAGAAGTGTGGAGCGTATGTGGAAATATGGGGAGTTGCTCACGGAGGGAAGCTTACTTCAAAGTGTGATAAGTTTGGTATTCCGTGGCGTATTTTGGGTAATCCGCTTTCAGGCACTTTCGTTTCAACGGTTGTAAAACTTCTTGGAATCTCATGGAGTTTTCGCAGGGCAAATGCTGATATTGTTTTACCGTATACACTCGTACCAAATGTTATCAGTGGGATTACATGGCGTCTTGGCGGAGCTAAGCTTTGTGTTTGGAATCAGCGGGATGAGGGGACAGAGGGGCATAGAGAGCCTTTTGAACGTTGGGCTGTAAGGTTGACTCCTATGTTTTTTGCTAACTCAAGAGCTGGGGCTGATTACGTCATTGGGAGTTTATGCGTTGACAGTCAGAAGGTAACAGTTGTTCACAATGGAATTGCGTTAGAGAAGCCACAAGAAACACGGTCTGTTTGTCGGCAACAGCTCGGCATATCTGACAGTTCGGTTTGCGTTGCCATGATTGCCAATCTGTCAGATAAGAAGGATCATGTGACGCTTATAAATGCTTGGAGCAAAGTCTTAAAAGAACTGTTGCCGGCTGCAGGGAGATTGAAATTATTGCTGGCAGGGAGATATGATAATGCGTCAAGAAACATTATAGAGTTGGTTGGAGTGCTGAAAATTTCAGAGTATGTAACTTTTCTGGGACCTGTAGATGATATTGCCGGCTTGTTGCAAGCGGTTGATATTGGTGTTTACAGTTCAATATCGGAGGGTCTGCCTAACGGCGTAATAGAGTGTATGGCTGCTGGGAAAGCAATAGTAGCTTCAGACATTCCAGGAATACGGGAAGCAGTTGGCGATGGTTATACTTTGCTTTCTAAACCGAGAGATTCAGATGAAATGGCATCGCACCTTATAACTCTTATTAACAACCCAATATTAAGAAAAGATATTGGGTTGCGAAATATGGAAAGAGCTTTAGCCTTATTTGATACTGTTACTATGTGTAATAAAATCACTGAAAAACTTAATGGTTATCTTATGTATAGCTAGGGAGTGTAATGTCAAAAAAAAACTATTTTAAGACTATTTTGGGTTCAATATTTGGTAGACCTTCTGTTAAACTTGATCCTCATAATGTAAACTATCAGGAAGCTTTATCTTTTTTTAAAAATAAGCATGAGCAGTATAAAAAATCAGTTTCAGTACTTTCCAAATTTGTGACACCTGAAGATGACTTTATTGATGTAGGTGCTAATATTGGCTATTTCTCTCTCGAATATATGAGCAGGATTGGTTTCAAAGGGAGGGGATATCTTTTTGAACCAGTATCAAATCTTGCCAGGTTATGTGACACCACATTTATGGAGCTACATTTTGATGTTATGATCAATAACTTCGCATTGGGAGATATGAACGGCACTACAATAATTTATACTGCTGCTGATGGTAATATAGGCTGGAATACTGTGGTTGAGGGCAAAATTTCGTCTGGAATGAAGGGGACAGAGATTGAAACCCGTCGCTTTGATTCACTGAATATTGAACTTGATACTGTTGGGGCAATCAAGATTGATGTAGAGGGAGGAGAATATCAAGTATTGTCTGGAATGCTTCCTGTGCTGGAGCGTAGCACAAGACTTCCTGTGCTGCTGATAGAGGTTGGATGGGGGCAAAACCATCCATTCTGGGACATGGAACTTAAAGTTCTAAACCTCATTATGGATTTGGGTTATACATCATTAGTACCCGGTGGATCAAAAATTGACATTGATAGTATTTCAGAAACGATGGACGTTTTGTTCGTTCCAGACAGGCTTATTCATCTATGCTCAACTCGATAGCTGATTGGGCTTGGAGATGTGTCCATGCGCTTAATCTCCTTAGAGCGAGATTATTGTCTGTTCGTTTTGATCGGGTAGAAAGGTTTCTTGATTCACTTTGGTATCTACTTCCATTCACAAATAATCTTGCTACCAGTATAAAACTCAATCCTAGTATAGGTATTGTAATTCTTGTCCATGAACGTCCGGAATATCTTGAGTTGTGCCTAGATTCTCTTTTTACTACAAATCTACATGAATATGATGTCACCTTTCTGATTCAGGATGATGGCTCCTCAGATTCACGTGTGCGTGAGATCATGGAGCAAACTCGTAATTCTCAATATAAGATATTTCGCAGTTATTCCAAGAAGGGGCACGACTCATGGGGGGCTGCATTTAATAAAGCCATGCGGAAACTGCTTGAACTTGGCAATTTTGACATTGTTGGCTCATGCGATTCCGATGCTTACTTTCATCCAGAGTGGCTTGATAGTATGATGAAAGTAGCTTTATGGGCTAAAAAATATCACAAACAGCACATTTTAGGACCATTCTCATGCTTTAACTCAAGTGATTATAACTTTCATAGGATCCTTGGTACATATAATTCTCCTGCTGGTAAATATGTCGTTAAAGAACGTATGGGAGGACTGGTTTATTTTTACTTTAAAACCGATTTTCAAAATTTAGGATATTTTGAAGAATCAAGAGATGATGAAACACTGATGACCAGAAAAATGTCCCGCCGTAGAGTGCGAAATTTTTGTACTGAAATAAGTTATGTAGAACACTTGGGACGGGAATCGGTATTAGATGCATGGCGGCCTAAGGTTGTTGGAAATAATGCTGCATTTGGTGTTAAGTTGGCTCGTGAAGGTTGGAATATCCCTTCAGCCCCAACTAGTTACATTCCTAAAAAGCGACTAAGCAATGATCTTGTAATTCATATCAAGTATTCCGGACTGGGCGATCACTTGTTCTATAGCCACCTGCCGAGGATTGCTAAGGAAACCGGCCGCTATCGGAATGTGTTCATTTCCGAAGCATCACCATTTCGAAACCTAGAAATACGTAGACTGGTATGGGAGTTGAATCCATATATTGATGGCTTTTGCAATGAGATATGTCCTTATCCAAATTTAATTCATAGAGTTAGTCCAGAATGCAATTTACTAGACCAGCTTATGCTTTGCCACGACCTTGATGATGGCGAGAGGCATCATGAACCGGAGATATACTATAAACCTCAAATACTTGAAAACTTAGCAGGGAAGGCTGTGTATGATCCTAATTTTATATCAAATGCCGGATCTCTTTCTGCCAAGAAGGTTGAGAAATATTTCTATTCCAATAATGTAAAAATTGATTACCAAATGAAACTCAGGGAAAAATGTTTGCCGATAAATAATAACCTTGCCTCGCTTTCATCCAGTTCCATTGAAGAGTTTTGCGATATTATTAATTCGTGTACCGATTTGTACTGTCTTGTTACTGGTACAGCTACTTTAGCATCAGCTCTTGGAAAGTCTGCTACAGTGCTTTACGGATCAGGGGTGTCCAATTTTTTCATGCACTCTAAGCTTCATACATACAAGAAGATATAGGTGGTAAAATGCTTGAAGTTGGCACCAAAAACGAGCATACACGTGAAATATGGATACAAAAAACACTTCAGGTAATACCTAGAGGTTCACGTATCCTTGATGCTGGTGCCGGTGAACAGAGATGGCGGAAATACTGTGCTCATCTAAAATATGTTTCTCAAGATTTTGCTAAGTATGATGGTATCGGTGATAATAGTGGTTTGCAGACCGGGCGTTGGGATCAGTCAAGACTTGATATTGTATGCGATATTACATCAATTCCGGAGTCTGATGCTTCTTTCGATGCCATCATGTGCATTGAAGTTTTTGAACATCTACCTGAACCGATTGCTGCCCTCAATGAATTTACTAGACTTCTACGTCCAGGTGGACAGTTGATTTTGACAGCTCCATTCTGTAGTCTTACACACTTTGCCCCGTACCATTTCTACACTGGATTCAGCAGATATTTCTATGAAACTCATCTACCAGCTTATGGCATACAGATTGATGAACTGCTTGAAAACGGTAATTATTTTGAATATATGGCTCAGGAAATACGGCGTACCCCAACAGTAGCTAGGCGATATACAAGCCTAAGTGTCACACTTCTGGAATCTTTAGCTATGCGATTAGTTTTGTATATGCTTGACCGATTCAGCAAAAATGATTCTTGTTCAGCCGAACTTCTAAGTTATGGTTGTTTTGTAAAAGGAACTAAAAAATGAGAAGTTACAGAAATAGATTTTTCTACGGCTTAATAATTCGATAGTATGTTTATGACGGAATAATTTGTTACTATCTCAATCGTATAGTTTAGCTGCTGGAGACTGCATTGATTATTGTTAGGCTAATGGGTGGGCTTGGAAATCAAATGTTCCAGTATGCTGTCGGACGGCGGCTTGCCTGTCTGCACAATGTCCCCCTAAAGCTGGATCTTACCTGGTTTTCCAGTAACTTAACCGCTGTTACACCCCGCGTTTTCTTGTTGAACCACTTTCGCATACAAGCTGATTTAGCTACCGATGAGGAAATTGCCAGTTTACGTGATTCATCTCTTGGAAAGGTAAGGCGTTTTTTAGGGTTTATGAATACTAGTGCGCGTCATATTCGGGGCAATGGTGTAAAATTTGATGAGTCAATACTCTTACTGCCAGATAATGTTCTTCTTGAAGGTTATTGGCAGAGTGAAAAATATTTTATTGGCATAAAAAAAGTAATACAGGACGACTTTACTATTTGCGAAGAACCTGATTCTGAAAATAGTGAAGTTATCTCAGTTATGCACGCTTGCAATTCTGTATCTATTCATATACGCAGAGGTGATTATGTTACAGATGCAAAAGCTGCAGCTCGTCACGGGACGTGTAGTGATGCGTATTACAAAGAAGCATTGAATATAATGTCAAAACGGGTTTATAAGCCATACTTCTTTGTTTTCACTGACGATCCGGATTGGGTTAGGGAGCAATTCATAATTCCGTATCCAATGACTTTGATAGACCATAATAGCCCAGTTCTGGCTTATGAAGACCTGAGGCTTATGAGTAGCTGCAAGCATCATATAATTGCAAACAGTTCATTCAGTTGGTGGGGTGCATGGCTTAATCCCCAAATTGAGAAGACAGTAATTGCACCTTCACGTTGGTTCAGTTCCGATTCCATAGACACAAGCGATTTGATCCCAGAGTCGTGGTTGAGGCTTTGATCATGAGTCATCCCCGCGTTTCTGTGCTGATGCCGGTATATAATGCTGAATGTTATCTGCGGGAATCTATCGAGAGTATACTGCTGCAAACTTTCCATGATTTTGAATTTTTGATTATTAATGACTGCTCTACCGATTCAAGCGTAAGTATTATCCAGTCTTACTCAGATTCTAGGATTTGTATTATACACAATGATAATAATATTGGGGTGGCGGCATCTTTAAACAAAGGATTGTCGCTTGCTCAAGGAGAGTATTTGGTTCGAATGGATGCCGATGACATTAGTAGAGCGGAGCGTCTAGCGTGTCAGGTTGACTTCATGGATTCTAATCCTCAGATCGGTGTATGCGGCAGTTGGTTGGAGTATTTCCCAAGAAAGAGTGTGTGGAAACTCCCAAAGGAATCAGAAATGATTAGATGCTGGCAGTTTCATTCGGTTGGGGTCGCTCATCCGACGGTTATTTTACGTCGTCGGCTTTTTGAAAAGTATGGGCTGCAATATGATCCAGATTATCGTTATTCCCAAGACTATGAATTGTGGGGACGCGCTATCAGGTATATGGAGTTTTCAAATATCCAGAAAGTTCTTTTGGATTACCGTGTTAGTTCCGAGCAGATATGTGCAATTCGTCGTGATGAACAATTGAAGGCAGTAGCACCGCTTCGACTTGAGCGTGTGCGGGAGCTTCGTATAGAACCAACATCGGAGCAGCATGAGTTGCATGAAATGATTATGAACGGAGTATTACCTCCTGAATCGCGACAGTTAGACCACGCAGAAAAGTGGCTTATGCAGCTGGAATCTGCAAACAGAGATGTTGGCATTTATTCCAGAACTTATTTTTCACGAAGGCTCTTGGATATCTGGTTTTCTGTATGTATTGCTCTTGCTGATGACTCAGTTTGTACTCTTAGGAGATGTCTGATTTCGCCGCTCTGGTCTACGGTAAACATTCCTGTATGGCATCGCCTACGGGCTCTTGTTGCATGGATTCTGCGGAAGACGAAATGAAAGTTCTTGTTATTGTTCCCGATGTAGGGCGTTATGGAGGAACCAGGTGTTTTCTTGAACGTCTGTTAGATATCCATGCTAGGCATGGACTCTTTACAACACTACTAGCGCCGACAGATCGGTGTAATTCTGATATTGGTTCACTCGCAGTCCGTTATGGAATCGAACTTGTGTTGTCGCATAGTCGGACTTTGCCGGACACCAGACCAGTACTCACCCCGTTTTTTGACTTCCTGTTTATCTGGCGTACTGTTCTTGTCAATCGTCCGGATCTGATTGTTGTGTCTACTGGTGATCCGGGGAGACTCTCGATTCCATTTTATTTCCCAATTCCAGTTATTTACATACTTCATACGATACCCGAAAGATGCTTTAAAATTCTGCCAAAAGCCTATCTGTCTATTGGTTCGAGGCTCGGTAACTGTGTTGTGGCTGTCTCACATGCTGCAGCAGAATCTGTTTCGGCTTTCATGGGAATTCCTCCCTCCAGAGTTGAAGTAGTATATAACAGCTGTAGTGTAGTAGCCTACAGGAATGAGGTTGCTACGCCAATAATTCTGACGGTTGGTCACCTGGTCTCCCACAAAAATCCAGAATTATGGTTTGAAGTTGCTTGCCGTGTTATATCAGAGCGTCCAAACACTATTTTTA
This sequence comes from Desulfuromonadaceae bacterium, assembly GCA_028683855.1. Taxonomy (GTDB): domain Bacteria; phylum Desulfobacterota; class Desulfuromonadia; order Geobacterales; family Pseudopelobacteraceae; genus JACRCG01. Next base: position 38,039 of record JAQUHA010000016.1, on the reverse strand, counting down.
TCTGGTTGGGTGATGGCGAACTTCTGGAGGCTGTTCGCAAAAAGGTGAAAGTTGCATTTTTAGAGAAAAACATTCTCTTGCTCGCTTATCAACCTAATCCATCAAAGTGGTACGCTCAAGCGCAGATTTATTTTCAACCCAGTCTAAGAGAGAGCCATGGAATTGCAGTTCTTGAAGCAATGGCCTTTGGCCTGCCTTGTGTGGTTACAAATATTGGAGGATTGCCTGAATCGGTTGTTGACGGGGAGACGGGCTATGTTTGTTCGCCTATCGACCCTGCTGGATTAGTCTATAAGATTTTGAAACTTCTTGACGACAAAGAACTGAGTGAGCGGATGGGTCTAAATGGAAAGTATAGGTGTGCAAACTCTTTCTCAGAAACAGTTCAGGAACAAAAAATTATAGCCCTATACAAAAGGTTATCTAAACTAAAAATTGGAGAATAGCTCTGGTTTGATTGCAGGTTAAGGTTTTGTCTCTATTGCTGAATTAATGTTTTAAAAAAGGACGCGGTTCTAATGTCACTACAAGTTATAGCATCTAAAATGGTTTTGGCACCTATTGTGCTGTTTGCCTATAATAGATTGCGCCACCTTCAACTAACAGTGGAGTCGCTTCAACAAAATTTACTGTCACATCAGAGTGAACTGATAGTTTTTTCTGATGGTGCCAAATCATCAGTAGATATTGAATCTGTGCTTAAAGTCAGATCATATCTAACAACTGTATCCGGTTTCAAGAGGGTAACGGTGATTGAACGGGAATATAATTATGGGCTTGCTTGCTCAATAATTACAGGTGTTACTGAGATAATAGAAAAGTTTGGAAAAATTATTGTAATCGAGGATGATATGGTCTCATCACCATTTTTCTTATCATATATGAATTCGGCACTCAATATGTACTTACATGATGAGAAGGTTGTCAGTATTCATGGTTACATCTTCCCAGTTGCAGAGGAACTGCCGGAGAGTTTTTTTCTAAAATATACTGCTTGCTGGGGGTGGGCAACATGGGAGAGAGGTTGGAAACTTTTTGAAGCGGATGGACAAAAATTGCTCCAAAGATTGAATGAAGAAGGATTGACAAGAGCTTTTGACTTAGATGGAGCCTATCCTTATACTGATATGCTTAAAGATCAGATCAAAGGAAAAAACAATTCCTGGGCAATTCGTTGGCAGGCTTCGGCATTTTTGAATGATCGTCTAACATTATATCCCGGACGTCCACTTATTAAAAATATCGGCCATGATGGTACAGGAACTCATCCAAACATAACAGAACACTTCTCAGTAAAAGTCAGCGAGAGCCTTGTAAGAATGGAAAGGATCCCAATTGAGGAAAATGGCATCGCAATGAAGCTACTTCAGAATTACTTTTGGAGTGTGCGCCCAACCATTGCACAGAAAATATGGCATTTATGCCTGCATTTAAAGCTGTGCCTGAGCAAATTGCGTGAACACCGAAGGCGACAACTATCTTGACAACGACCGACAAGTGGAAGCGGCATTTGTGATGGTTACATCTAATTTTTTTTGTCTGGACAAAGAAAATGTTCAGGTTTGCGTGAGGTTCATGTATGGAGTGTACAATCTGTTCAAGTCAAATGGAACTTCACTTCAGGTCAAAGGTTCTTGGTATATATCTAGCGGATTACTGCTTTTGTAAGAGCTGTGGACTCTTGGCTGTTTTGGAACCATTTTGGCTTGATGATGTAAATTCAAACCCTATCGCGGCTGCTGACACTGGTTTGGTTAGGAGAAATATTTCTCTGGCATCACAAGTTGCTGGGGTGTTGTATCTGCTTATGGGAGAGAGGGGTATAGGGCGTTACGTTGATGTTGCTGGAGGTCATGGTCTGTTTACCAGGTTGATGCGAGATCTGGGTTTCGACTTTTATTGGGTTGATTTATATTGCAAGAATATATTGTCTCAGGGCTTTGAATATGAACAGGAAATAGGGGCTTGCAGAGCTGTTACCGCTTTTGAGGTTTTGGAACACCTTCAAAATCCCGCAGAATTTATTCAGGATGCGCTTTCAATGTCAGGTGCTCACACTATTCTGTTCTCAACCGAATTATATGATGGAATCCCTCCTCAGCCTGATGACTGGCCTTATTATGCTTTTGCCAACGGACAACATATAGCATTCTATCAGCGTAGAACTTTGGAAAGGCTTGCAGCCAATTTGGGGCTATATTTTGTGAGTGCAAACGGGCTGCATATTTTTTCAAAGAAACGTATCAATGAGCAGTTACTTGGTTTGGTCACGTCAATTTTGTCACCCTGTGTAGCTTTATGGATTCGTTTTCATTTGGGATCGAAAACAGTGAGTGATCATAAGCTTATAATCGATAGGACTCATTATATATCCAGGCAGACTGATTCATGAAGATTGCATATGATGCCCAGATATTTTTCGAACAGCCATATGGTGGTGTCTCTAGATACTTCTGCGAAATTGCCAAACGGATTTCAGCTTATGAAGATCTACAGGTTTCTATAACAGCTCCGATGCATATAAATGCTTATCTCGAACACTTACCACCTCATATAGTTTCTGGGTTCCGTTTGCCGTATGCGGATAAAATCTCTCTTACCGTACGAGGAATTGGAATGCTCATCGGAGATATGATGCTACGATCCTTTTCTCCGAATGTCATTCATGAGACCTATTACTTCCCATATAGGTTAGGGCCTTCAAGTGCAAGGCGGGTATTGACAATGCACGACATGATCCATGAGAAGTTTGCCGATGATTTTGAGGCGGGTGATAGAACCGCTAGATTCAAGTCGATGTCAGTTGAACGATCAGATCATATTATTTGTGTTTCAGAAAATACTCGCAATGACCTGATTGAATTGCTGGGTGTTCAGCCTGATAAAACAAGTGTGATTTATCACGGATTTGACTTGATGGATTACGCTACTACTGCCAGAACCGAGACGGTAATAGATTTTGGCGAACCATTTATTCTTTATGTAGGAAATCGCGGTAGATACAAAAACTTTTTGAGCCTTCTAAAGGCTTATGCTGAATCTAAAGAATTAACAGGTCGTTGTCGATTGGTCTGCTTTGGTTCCGAAAAATTTAATGATACAGAATTGAAGTTGATTGAAAAAATGGGACTAAATCGAAATAGAGTTGTTCCTATTGGGGGCGGGGATCATATTTTGGCAGCCCTTTATAAATCTGCTCTCGTTTTTGTTTATCCATCTCTCTATGAAGGTTTTGGCATTCCTCCGCTCGAAGCCATGTCTTTTGGGTGTCCTGTCGTCTGTAGTAACGAAGGTTCCATCCCTGAGGTTGTAGGTGATGCAGGAGAATATTTTGATCCCAAAAATATTGATAATATCAGGGACGCTATTGAGCGTGTGGTTGATTCCGAAACGATCAGAAGAGAGTTGATTAAAAAAGGTAAGGAGAGAACGAAGATATTCTCTTGGGAGCGTTGCGCAAAAGAAACTGCAGAAATTTACAGGAAGTTATTGTGAGTACTATCATCAAAAAAATAGCAGTTCAATGTGAGTTCCTGATTAAGTGTTTTGTCATGATGTTGGGTGCTGATATTAGAGCGTACAGACCTGCTCGTTCAGAAGCAGCCCGCTTGGCAAAACTCTTGGAAACTCACAGAATTGATATTGTTATTGATGTTGGCTCGAATAGTGGGCAGTATGCCAGACACCTGCGTTCGATAGGATATAAAGGTAGAATAGTCTGTTTTGAGCCTCTTTTGGAAGCGTTCGGACAACTTACAAAGTATGCAAGGAAAGACTGCAATGTTACCATAGCACCGCGTATGGCTTTGGGCGAACGTACTGCTTCAGTTTCAATAAATGTGGCTGCCAATTCTGAGAGTAGTTCACTACTATCGGTTTCTGATACTCATATATCATTGGAGCCACTTGCAAAATCCATTGGCAATGAGACTGTTCCACTGAATCGGCTTGATGACGTTGTTTTTGATTATCTGCTTGGATCAAACAATATCTTTCTCAAGATTGATGTTCAGGGATATGAAATGGCAGTTCTCAGAGGGGCTAGTGAGCTTTTGAGGAAGGCAAAAGGTATTCAGCTTGAGCTGTCACTTGAGCCACTATATTCAGACGAAACGCTTTATCGTGAAATGATTGATTATGTAGAATCATTAGGATTTCAATTATTTGATATTAATCCATGTTTTTCAGATGATAAAACTGGTAAAACATTCCAGGTTGACGGTGTTTTTTTTAGAAATCTGTAATAACTTTTATCAATAAGTAAATTTGAGTTGTCAATGAACTACACAATGCTGTTTCAGCATAATATACTGAAAACTGCCGATTTTGTTGCAGGTAGGCTGCTGGCATCGATTATTCCTCTCCCTTCTAGGAATTTTGAATTATCTGATATAAAGCGTATCCTCCTCATCCGGCCAGGCGGCATCGGTGATGCTGCCCTTCTTGCTCTGCCAATCAGCTGTATAAAAAAAACATTCCCGGATGCACATATTACTATTCTTGCGGAGCGTCGAAACTCAGGTACCTTTCAGCTTATTCCCCAGGTAGATAAAGTACTGAATTATGATAGACCCGGAGATTTTGTTGAAGCGTTGACTACTAAATTTGATCTTGTTATCGATACGGAGCAGAGTCACCGACTCTCTGCGGTTGTGGCAAGAATGGTCAATACGCCTTTCAAAGTTGGATTTGACACCAACGAGCGGCGGAGAATGTTTAGCCACACTGTTGACTACGATATGGACGCATACGAAGTGGATAACTTTCTGGCTCTTCTGGAACCGCTGGGAGTCAGATGCCAGATTGATGGTGCAACGCAGTTTCTGTCCGTTCCGGATCTTTCACTTTCCAGGGCAGAGCGGCTCTTGAAACCACTCAATTCTGAACCATTTATGGCGATATTTCCCGGTGCTTCAATCGAGGAAAAACGTTGGGGTACTGAAAAATTCATGCGGGTAGCTGAGCTGATTGCATCATTTGGCATAAAGGTAGTGGCAGTTGGTGGGAAAGATGAGGTCAGGCAGAGTGAGGCTATTTGGGCCGGAGGGCTGGGTTTGAATCTTACCGGTCTTACCTCTCTGGCGGAAACAGCGGCAGTCATAAAAAAAAGTGCTCTGCTGCTTAGCGGAGATTCCGGTGTATTGCATATTGCTGCCGGACTCGGTGTCCCGACCGTTTCCCTGTTTGGCGCCAGCATGGTCAGTAAATGGGCGCCCAAGGGTGATCACCATATCGTGATTAATAAAGGTCTGCCCTGTTCTCCATGTACAACATTTGGTCGCACCCCTCCCTGTCCGATAAACTCAAAATGCATGAGCGATATTACTGTTGATGAGGTGTTCAATGCAGTTACTGTCCTTCTGACTTCTGTGGGGGCAATGCCATCCCGGTGCTGTAAACGGGACTGGGTTGAAGTGGCGTGAAAATTCAGCCCGGAATAAAAGTATTGTCCTTAACTACAGTTCTCCTCTTTCTCCTGATTCTATTATCAATTTTCCAGCCATTCAGCTCTGACGCCTCTTGCCCGGATATTTCAGCTAATGAAGCCACCAGACAGATTTCGGCTCTGTCAGAGGAGATTCGATACCACAATCACCTCTACTATGAAAAAAATCAGCCCGAAATTAGTGATGCCGACTATGACCGGCTGTTTGCGATACTGGTCAATCTTGAGCGATGTTTTCCTGTGCTTGCTGACACAGATTCCCCGACTAAAACTGTTGGCAAGGCTGTTGCCGAATCCGGTAAGAGAGTAGAACATGCACAGCCAATGCTCAGCCTGGACTCTGCTACTGGTCCGGAAGCGGTGGATAGGCTTCTGAAGAGGTTGAAGAAATCGTCTCACGTACAGCTGCTGGTGCAGCCAAAGATTGACGGGTTGCCTGTTGAGTTGAAGTATATTGACGGAGAGTTGGTTTCTGCTGCGACACGGGGAGATGGACATTCTGGAGTTGATGTTACAGAGCGGGTCAGGAGCATTGAGGGTATTCCCCGCCGTCTGGCTGAACCTTTTCCGCAGCTGCTGGTAGTTCGTGGCGAGATATATGCCGATCTGCATCTGCTCAAAAAACTGGTGGCGCAGCCTTTGGAGCTTAATTACGCTACGCCACGCCATCTGGCGGCCGGTCTGCTGAAGAGTGAAAAACCGAACCCTGGACTGTTGGTTACCCTCAGGTTCTTCCCTTTTCAACTGGTTAACTCAGGGACAGCTGCCGGGACAGATAACTCGGATAGAGAACTCCTCCATCTTCTTCTGAAGTGGGGCTTTTCAGTTGAGCTGGAATATAGCCGGATCGTGAGTGATATTTCTGAAATCAGGGAGTTTTATCGTCAGTATCTCGCGAAACGTGATGAGCAGAAGTTCGCGATGGACGGGGTGGTGGTAAAGGTTGACAACCTTGATCTGCGCAAGCGGCTGGGAGAGGGGACACGTGCACCATTCTGGGCGGCTGCCTGGAAATTTCCTCCGGAAACGGTCGCTACCCGGATTCTTAAAATCAAATGGGTGGCAGGGCGCACCGGCAGACGTACCCCTGTTGCTGAAGTCGCTCCGGTTCTGCTTGCCGGTGTCACGGTGTCAAATGTTACGCTGCACAATGATGACGAGCTAAAAAGGCTGGATATCGCTGCCGGAGATCTGGTGAAAATTGCTCTTGTCGGAGATGTTATTCCGCAGGTCGTCAATGTGATTGAGCGGGGAGCGAGATCAGGTACATCAGATTGGTTGGCTTTTTCTGACCAAAATCTGAGATTGGACGCCTGTTTGCAGGATTCGCCGGAATGCCGGCAGCAGTTTCTGGCCAGATTGACACATTTTACATCTAAAGCGGGTCTCAATATTGCCGGTCTGGGGCGTGGACAGTTGCAAAAACTGGTAGATTCAGGGCTGGTCAATGATATCTCCTCTCTTTTCAGGCTCCGGGAGGATGATGTGGCCCGTCTGTCAGGTTTTGGCCACAAATCGGCCAGACGTCTGATCAAGGCGATTGATTCGGCGTCCCGTCCCGACTCTTTCCGTCTGGTAAATGCATTGGGGGTTGCCGGAGTCGGCCCGAAATCGGTAACTCGACTGGCGCAGCAGTTTTCCACCCTTGATGAGCTTATGGAGGGGCGAGGTGTAAAGCATCCCCCGCTTTCCAGGAGAGATAAACAGGCAGCAAAAACCCTCCGCAGTTTCTTTCAGTCACCTGGAGGGTTGGAATTGCTGGCTGGCCTAAGAGAAGCGGGAGTACTTGGAACTACTCCTCAATCCTCGGGAAAAGTGCTTCCGTCTTTGTAATAGTTGTGCCGGCTGTCAAGCCGCCCCACGCGAGACCCTCTCTCGTAACTGCACCGTTCCAGCCAAGTGAAGCAAGAGCTTTGGTGGAGGTGGCGGGGAGGAATGCCGACAGAATGGTGTGAGTTATCCTCTGCGATTCCAGCAGGCAGTACATGACCGTGGCAAGGCGTCCAGAATTAGCCGGATCTTTTGCCAGAGTCCATGGTGCCGTATCATCGATATATTTGTTCCCTGCCGAGATTACCTCCCAGATAGCCTGAAGTGCCTTGCTGAAGGCAAGCTCGTCGATGAATTTATCAACTACTTCAATCATATCCACTGTTTTCTGCTTTAGCGCCTGATCGATTTCCGTCAGCTCTCCGATAGCAGGAAGAGTCCCGCCAAAATATTTGACCGCCATTGCGGTTGAGCGGCTGAGCAGGTTGCCGATGTCATTTGCGAGGTCGGAATTAATCCGCTGAACAAGGGCAGTGTGCGAGAAATCACCATCCATGCCGAATGGCACCTCGCGCAGAATGAAGTATCTCACGGCATCAACGCCGTATTTATCGATCAGCATGTTTGGTTCGACCACGTTCTGCAGGCTCTTGCTCATCTTTTGCCCTTCAACGGTCCACCAGCCATGCGCAAAAACCTTTTTCGGGAGCGGCAGGCCGGCAGCCATCAGGAAGGTCGGCCAGTAGACCGAGTGGAAACGGAGAATATCCTTGCCGATCAGGTGGACATCGACCGGCCAGTATTTGCCGTAATTTCCGGATTCATCAGGGTAGCCGAGAGCGGTTATATAGTTTGTCAGCGCGTCGAACCAGACGTAGATGATGTGACGGTCGTTGCCCGGTACCGGAATTCCCCAGGTAAAGGTCGTGCGGGAGACTGAAAGATCGCGCAGCCCCTCTTTTATGAAGGAGATGATTTCATTCCGTTTACTCTTAGGCTGGATGAAGTCCGGATTTGCCTCGATGTGTGCCATCAGCTGATCCTGATATTTGCTCATGCGGAAGAAGTATGACTCTTCCTTGAGTTTTTCAACCTGACGGTTACAGTCCGGACAGCGCCCTTCGATCAGCTGGGTTTCGGTCCAGAAGGTTTCGCACGGGGTACAGTACCAGTCTTCATATTCGCCGAGGTAGATATCACCCTTGTCCAGAATCTTTTTGAATATGCTGCTGACTCCGTTCTTGTGCCGCTCCTGAGTGGTGCGGATGAAGTCGTTGTGCGATATGCCGAGGCGCTCCCAGAGAGCCTGAAATCTCTTTACCACCCGATCAGCCAGCTCCAGAGGGGTTTCGCCGGCAGTGGTGGCAGCTTTCTCGACTTTCTGACCATGCTCATCACTTCCGGTAAGAAAGTAGACATCATACCCCATCAATCTCTTGTAGCGGGCCAGTACGTCTCCGGCAACAGTTGTATAGGCGTGACCGATGTGCGGCACGTCATTAACGTAATAGATCGGGGTTGTTACATAAAAAGTCGGTTTCATATCAGGCTCCGGAAGTAGGTGTTGGTGTCTCACTGCTGCTCTTATTAGCGGATGATTTGTTATGTCCCCGTTTGCGGGAACGGTGCTTTTTGCGTGGCGGAGCCGGCGCCGCTGGATCGGTCTGCCCGGCTTTAGGCTCCTTTGCCGCATCTACCGGTGGTGCTGGAGCGGCTGGGGCGGATTTCCCCTCGGTAAAGGCTTCAAGAGAGGTCTTCTCCTGCTTTCGCCTCGGTTCCAGCCGGCGCTCACGCACTTTCTTCGGAGCAGCCGGGGCTGCCGGTTGTGCGGCGGCAGGAGCTGGAGAACTGTCGCCAAGTATATCACTCCGTTTTATGTTAACTATTTTGTTGTCATCAAGCTTAAGAGCTATATTTCCTGTCAGAATATTTACCTTGTCAACTATTCCTGCTACATCAACAGTTCGTACGCGTTTACCCGCCTTCGGGAAATTTTTACGCAGACAGCAATATGTTTCATATTCGTAGTCGAGACAGCATAGAAGGCGTCCGCACTGCCCTGAAATTTTATTCGGGTTTAGAGCCAGGTTCTGTTCCTTTGCCATCTTGACAGAAACAGGCTGAAATTCTCGTAGGAAGGAGCTGCAGCAAAGTTCTCTGCCGCAGATGCCTATACCGCCGACCATCTTGGCTTCGTCACGAACTCCGATCTGGCGCATTTCTATACGGGTGTGGAAAGTGTGAGCCAGATCCTTGACCAGATCACGGAAATCCACCCTGCCGTCAGCGGTAAAGAAAAAAACTGCCTTGCTGCTGTCAAACTGGTATTCAACCTTTACAAGCTTCATAGGCATACCGCGCTCAATTATCCTGTCAAGGCAGAAGCGATAGGCTTCCTGCTCTTTCTGGGAAATACGCTCTACAGTAGCCATATCCTCAGCTGTAGCCTTTCGCTTCACTTGCGAAAGTGAAACGTCTGTTTCAGTCTCTTTTTTTTCAACAGGGGGTTTTACAAGCTGACCAACGCCTAAACCACGTTCAGATTCTACTACAACGTAATCTCCCTGTATCAGTTCAAGTGTGCCGGCGTCAAAATCGTACATCTTGCCGGCTTTACTAAATTGTATGGTTACGATGTTTGACAAAAAAACCTCCTGAATATAAATATTTATCCCATAGCCATGAAGAGATTGTCCAGAGCCAGCTTTGTATTTGCGTTGCGTTGTACATCGCGTCTGGTTTCATAAATTCGCTCAAGTAACTCAAGGTTGCGACGGAATGAGTTTTTAGCTGCAATTGATTCAATGGCTGATCTGACGGATTGATTAACTATTTCACGGTTACCGGCTCCAATATGAACGGCATCCCTGTACAATGAGAGTAGCAGATCGAGCAGTTCCAGAGTTACTTCACGGTTGCCTGACAACTCTTCTGTGGTATTGAAAACGGTTGAGATCTGATTGATATTCAGATGGCTCACTCTGTTTAAAACATCTTCTCTATGGGCAATAAGAGCCTCGTTGTTAAGTTCAACAGCCTTCTGCAGGCTTCCTCCGCACATTGGAGCAACAAGAGCTGCTGCGTCGTGGCTCATCCCGTTTTTCATAAGCAGCTCCGTCAGATTCTCAACTGAAAGAGGGGCAAAGCGTATTAGCTGACATCTTGAACGCACCGTAGTCAGAAGAGTCCCGGAGTTTTCAGTTATAAGAATTATCAAAGCATTGCCTGGTGGCTCCTCAAGAGTCTTCAACAGGGAATTGGCAGAACTTGGGTTCATACGCTCCGCCGGATCAATTATGCACGTTTTTCTGGGTGCTTCATACGGTCGCAAAGAGAGGTCGTGCTGCAGATCACGCAATTGATCGACACTTATATCACGTTTATCAGGTAATGGTGAGACGATATGAATATCCGGGTGATTTCCTCCAGATACTTTTCGACATGACGGGCATACACCGCAAGAGTCATCAGGTATAACTTTGCAGAAAAGCGCTTGAATAAGTGATAATGCAGTTTTTTTTCGACCAGACCCGCTAATCCCCTCGAAAATATACGAATGCGCAGTTTTGCCATTCAGCAGAGAACGTTTAAGCACCTCAATATTTTGGTTATGTCCAAGAATCTCAGCAAACGGCACGCAATTTCTCCGGAATACGGGGCAATACTTTTGTAGCAATCGCAGCTGATATCGCTTCAATTGTATCAGAGCCGTCAACAATCAAAAAACGATCTGACTGTTCTGATGCCAACTGCAGATAACCTTTACGGACGCGGTTGTGGAATGCCAGAGTCTCAAGCTCAAAGCGCTCTTCCCGTGGACCGGCTGATTCTTCTATCCTCTTGCGAGCCCGCATCAAGCCAAGAGAAGGTTCGCAGTCTACCAGAACAGTTAAGTCCGGAGTTATCCCCTGGCAGGCATAGCTGTTTAATGTACTGATAATACTTATGTCTATGCCTCTGCCGTAGCTTTGATATGCTACGGTTGCATCGGAGAAGCGATCGCACAGAACAATTTTGTTTGATTCAATTGATGGCACGATAACTTCTTCAATGTGTTGGGCGCGCGCAGCGGCGTAAAGCATAAGTTCTGTTAGTGGAGACATTCCACTGTTTTCAGCATCTAAAAGAATTGAGCGAATCTTGTCTGATATCTTGCAGCCGCCCGGTTCACGGGTAAGCTTGGTCGAGTAGCCGAGCTTAAGCAGGTTGTCAGACAGCATTTTGATCTGAGTGGTTTTGCCACACCCTTCGACACCTTCAAATGTAATGAAATAGCCCAAGATATAATCCTGATATCAGTATTTAGAAATACATAAAGAATAAAGGGGGGATTATAGGGAAGCGCCGTTCAATTATCAACCTAAATTACTGTAACTGAAGCTTTCTGGTTGAGAATTCAAGTAATTAAATAACCGATAAATGAGGGCATTGATTGTGTATCTATAGTGGTATGTAACAGTTTAACTGCATTTAGCTCGGTTCATTTACAAACTGATATCCGGCAGATGTCAGCCTTTTGTTGTGATTTATTTCAGCATCTGAAGCACGCAGATAAATCGGTAACAGTTCGGATGGCATAACTGATTTTTCTGAAAGATAGGTGTTAAGAGCCAGTGTAACTGCATTTGATGGCCTTGGATGATTTAACGGGTAGTTTGGAAATCTCGCTCTGCTGGCGAGGCGGTTGCTAATTATGTCGTGATATCGTACCGCACCATCACCAAGAAAGATGACCGGCTCCTCTGTAGCAGCGGCAATTTCATTTAGAATGTCTTCAGGTGAGAAAACTCCGTCAGAAATTAATGGTATAGGTGCTTGTGATGAGAGGTTGTACAGTGCGGCATAGACTTCACTTTTACGCGCATCGAGCATCGGACAGATAAGAGTGCTGGAGAGTGAAAAGTTCATCGCCAGCATTTCCAGTGATGAGAATCCGACACACGGCTTTCCGGTTGCCAGCGCAAGCCCCTGAATAGTTGCAACTCCACCACGAATCCCGGTAAATGAGCCGGGTCCGATTGAAGATGCAAAGAGATCTATATCAGATATTCCAAGCCCTGCAGTTGCGATAACTCTCTCGATTTCAGGTATTAAGCGGGCAGACAGAGTCCGGTTTGTGTTAAGGAGTAATTCGGCAACTACCTGATTTTCAACTGCTACAGCTATTGTAGCGAAAGACGTTGATGTGTCTATAGCCAGAATTTTCACTGTTACCCCTGGCTGTTGACAAAATATCTGACAATATCATTGTAAAAGGCAAGTACCATCAGTCCCAATAACAGTACCATTCCTATCTGTTGAGAGTATTCTCTGACTTTTTGTGGAATCGGGCGACGGAATATGAGTTCCATGAAAAAGAAAAGCAGATGCCCACCGTCAAGAACCGGTACAGGCAAGAGATTCAGCACTCCAAGGTTAATGGAAATAAGTGCGATGAAAGCAAGAAAACTGGCTCCACCGGATTCCGCCATCTTACCAGCCATATCAGCAATCATGATGGGACCACCGACGCTGTCCATCGGAACTATACGCTGCGCCATTTTGACGAGAGACATGAAGGTGAGATCTACGACTTTCCAGGTCTGCTCGGTTCCTTTCACCACAGCGTCCACCGGACCAAAATATTCTGTGATTACTTCTCCGGCTGAGGCAACCCCAACGGCATAACCATTTACGCTCTCACCAAAGAGATTTTTGGATATCCGGGGTTCAGGAGTTATGTTGTAGGTAATCTCCTTTGAATCTCTCTTTACGGTCAGGGTCAGCGGCTGCCCTTTGCTTTCTGCGACTCCATCGGCGATCTGATCCCAACGACTTATCGGTTTTCCGTTGATTGCGGTAATAACATCACCCTTTTGCATACCCGCTTTTGCCGCAGGTTTGTCTTTAAGGGTTTCACCTATTCTGGATGTTACGGTTGGGACTCCAATCATGCATAGAAGTATGAAGATTAACCATGCGAACAGAATGTTGAATAGAGGACCGGCTATGACAATTGCAATTCTGGCAAGTACCGGCTTATGTGCAAAAGATCGGGCTTTTTCCTCGTTAGTAAGTTCTCTTAGAGAGTCCAGTTTAAGCCCATCTGATGGCACATTATCGACTCCATCGCTAGTGTGAACCTCACCACCCTCAATATAACCACCTTCTCCGAACATCTTTACATAGCCGCCGAGGGGGAATGCCGAGAGAAGGTACTCTGTCTCTCCGATTTTTTTCCCAATCAGTTTAGGCCCGAAACCGAGCGAAAATTTCTCTACGCTGACACCCATGAGTTTTGCCAGTAGAAAATGACCCAGCTCGTGAACAAAAATAAGTGGTCCGAGCGCAAGAATAAAATAGAATAACTTTCCAAATATCATCATATCAGTTTACCAACTCCAGACAGATGTCGTGCGCAGTATCTCTACCCCACTGGTCTGCCTTTAATACTTCTTCGATTGTGAAAATTTCGTGTGATTCATGAGACTCCATCGTTTTTTTGATGGAATCTGCAATTTGCATAAAACCTATTCGACCTTCCAGGAAGGCTGCAACTGCAATTTCATTGGCAGCGTTCATAACAACCGGCATACTCTCTTTCATTGACATTGCCATATATGCAAGCTCCAGACATGGAAATTTCTCAAAATCAGGAGTTATAAATGTAAGCCCTGAAAACTTAGTAAGATCGAGTGGTTTTACGCCTGTCTTAATTCTTTCCGGATAAGCAAGTGCATATGCGATCGGAGCTTTCATGTCTGGTGTGCCAAGTTGAGCAATAACACAGCCATCTACATATTCTACCATTGAGTGAATGATGCTCTGCGGATGAATATTAACCTCTATTTTTTCCGGCGGAGTATTAAACAGCCAACGAGCCTCAATAACCTCCAGCCCTTTATTCATCATAGTTGCAGAATCTATGGTTATCTTCTTTCCCATATTCCAGTTTGGATGATTCAGCGCATCTCGAACGGTAACATTTGCCAACTCTGATTTTGGAGTATTCAGGAAGGGGCCGCCGGATGCAGTTAGAATTATTTTTTGGATATCTTCGTTTCTGTGCCCTTCAATAGACTGAAATATTGCACTATGTTCGCTATCGACCGGAAAAAGTTTTACTCCATATTCAGTTACAAGATTTATGAATATCTGGCCTGCCGTAACCAGAATCTCTTTATTTGCCAGAGCTATGTCCTTGCGTGCGCGAATAGCAGCAGCTGTAGGTATAAGTCCCGCTGCACCGACTATAGCTGCTACCACCATTTCTACCTCATCAGCTGTTGCAGCTGCAATGAGTCCCTCTATCCCGCCAAGAATGGTCACATCCAGACCGCTGCATAGCTCTTTGAGTGGAAGAATGTCCTCAGCAGAAGCGACAGCTGCTATTCTGGGCTTAAACTTTCTTATCTGTCGCGCAAAAAGCTCAAGGTTTTTACCTGCAGTCATTGCGATGATTCTTAATCTGTCAGGATGGGCATCAACAATTTCGAGAGTGCTGACGCCGATAGAGCCTGTTGATCCAAGTATGGTAATGTTTTTCATTTGCTAGCCCTTAAAAAAAAAGAGTACGTAATAGTATGTAACCGGTGCAGCAAAAAGAATGCTGTCCATACGATCAAGTACGCCACCATGTCCGGGTATAAGTGTTCCGGAGTCCTTAACTCCAAAGCTTCGTTTCAGCAGTGATTCAAAGAGATCGCCCGTCTGTCCAACTATTCCGATAACCAGAGCTGTTATAACTGCGTCAATATAGGTCAATTGCGGGAAGAAAATAAATTTGGATAGTAGAGTTCCTAGCAGGCTTCCGAACAGCCCTCCGATAGCCCCCTCGATACTTTTTTTGGGACTAACCAGTTCATATAGTCGCTTTTTGCCAAATGCACTTCCGATATAATATGCTGCAGAGTCGTTCGTCATCACGATAAGCATAATGACAAAAAGCCACTCAACTCCGAAAGCTGTTTTTCGGAGAAGAACCAGATGCATTAGTAAAAATGGAATATACAGAATTGCAAAAATGGCAAGGGCTATTTCGTTGGCAGCTTTTTCAATTGTGCGAATACGAAGCAGAAAGAGTATCGAAAAACCTATGAAAGAGATGGATATTATAAATAGTGGTAATTTTAAGTTGTCAAGTAGTGGAATAAATATAAGCAGCGATCCGAGCAGTGATGCAAGGTTACGTTCAAATTTGCGCTCAGGAAGAGCCATATTGTAAAATTCAAAAATTCCAATTACCGAAATCAGTGCAAGAAGAGATGCAAGGCAGAGTTGGCTACCCTTTAAGACAACAAGTATGACAACAGGTAATATGATTGCAGCTGAAATCAGGCGTTTAATAGGGTTCCCCTTTGTGCTATCTGGTCACCGGTTTTACCAAAACGTCGTTCACGGGATTGAAAATCGGCGAGCGCTTTGTGAAGTTCGCTTATCGTAAAGTCAGGCCAGTTGGTTTCCGTGAAATATAATTCGGTGTAGGCTAACTGCCATAATAGAAAATTGCTGATACGCATCTCTCCGCTTGTGCGGATAAGAAAATCGGGGTCGGGCAACCCTCCTGTATCGAGATAACTCTCAAAGATTTCTGTATTGATATTTTTGGATGATATTCTGCCGGCTACGGCATCTTCGACAAGTTGTTCTGCAGCGCGACAGAGTTCCTGTCTGCCACCATAAGAGAGAGCCAGTGTTAATACCATTCCACTGTTATCTGCCGTTTTACGAATAGCTTCGTCAAGAGTCTCATTAACATCTTCAGGCAGTTCGGAACGATTCCCGATAACATTGTAGCGGATATTTTTGCGCATCATCCGTCCGGTCTCCTGGCGGATATACTTTTTAAGCAGAGTCATCAAGGCACGAACTTCCAGTGCCGGACGTGACCAGTTTTCCGAAGAAAATGCGAAGAGAGTCAGATATTTTATGCCGAGTAGAGAAGCCTGCTCAACTACCATTTTAACCGTTTCTGCACCACGTTGATGGCCAATAACACGTTTAAGCATTCGCTGCTGAGCCCACCTGCCGTTGCCATCCATGATAACTGCCAGGTGAACAGGAAGTCTATTCGGATCCAATGGATTCATCAAACTTCCATAACCTCTTTCTCTTTGTGCGCAACTGCTTCATCCATTTTCAGTTCAAAACTCTTGGTAGCATCCTGAACATCTTTTTCGTACTTTTTGAGTTCATCTTCAGTAATAGCCTTCTCTTTTTCAAGCTTTTTCAGTTTATCAATAGCATCACGCCGAATATTTCTAATGGCAATTTTATCGTCCTCAGCTCTTTTTTTAAGCCCTCTCACGATCTCCTTACGACGCTCCTCTGTGAGCGGCGGGAGATTTAGACGTATTGACTTTCCGTCATTAGATGGGGTGAGACCGATGTTGGCGTTCAGAATAGCTTTTTCTATCAGAGGGATGGTTTTTGCCTCCCAAGGTGTAATTGTAATTGTACGCGCTTCAGGTATGGCAAGAGTTGCAACCTGGCTTAATAAAGAGGTGCTTCCGTAATACTCAACGGTTATAGAGTCAAGGATGCCAGTGGTTGCACGGCCGGTTCGTATCTTCTGAAACTCGTTTTTAAGTACTCCTACGGTTTTTTCCATATGAATCTTCATGTCATCAAGTACGCTTTTTGGCATTGCCTATTCTCCTTGTACGATAGTGCCGATTTCGTCACCAAAGATAACTTTTTTGATATTACCTTCAGTCGTCAAATCAAAAACTATTATTGGCAGATTATTGTCCATGCAGAGGGAAATAGCTGTGGCATCCATAACCTGAAGTCCTTTTTTCAGGACTTCGATGTAGGACAATTTTGAAATTTTAACTGCACTGGAGTCAATTTTGGGGTCAGCGGTGTAAATACCGTCAACCTTTGTCCCCTTAAGTATAACCTGGGCGTTTATTTCCATCGCCCTAAGACTTGCTGCTGTGTCTGTTGTAAAATAAGGATTTCCGGTTCCGGCACCGAATATTACAACTCTACCTTTTTCAAGGTGGCGCATGGCGCGTCGACGGATATACGGCTCAGCAACTTCCTGCATTGCAATAGCGGACTGCACTCTGGTCGAGACACCCTGCTTCTCAAGGGCATCCTGCATAGCCAGCGAATTTATAACAGTTGCCAGCATCCCCATGTGATCAGCACTTGTTCTATCCATACCGTTTGATGATGCCGCAAGACCGCGAAAAATATTGCCGCCGCCTATTACAAGAGCGAGCTGCACTCCGCTGTCTACAACTTCTTTAATTTCGCTGGCTATTGCATGGAGAATATTTGGATCTATGCCATAACCCTGTTCACCGGCAAGTGATTCACCGGAAAGTTTTAGAAGTACCCGGGTGTAGGATTCTCTGCCCATATCGTGCCTCCGCAATCATGTTTTAATGCACTATAAGAGGGTTAACAGATATTGTAACCAACTTTACAAAAATAAAAAAAGCCGACCATTTCAGGCCGGCTTCGATGAGTTAATTAGAGGCCGGCTGCTGCCGCCACTTCGGCGGCGAAGTCGGACTCTTTTTTCTCTAGCCCCTCGCCAAGTACATATTTGGTGAAACGGGTAATTGTAATTGCAGTGCCAAGAGATTTTCCTGTCTCTGCAGCGTACTGCTGGATTGTTTTGTCAGTGTCTTTAACGAAGTGCTGTTCAACCAGACATATGTCACCATAGAACTTGTTAACCTGTCCATCAATTATTTTCTCAATAATATTATCCGGCTTGCCGCTTTCACGGGCTTTAGCGCGATAGATATCTTTTTCACGCTCAAGAACATCAGCATCAACTTCGCTACGCTGAACGTAGAGAGGTGCGGCAGCCGCAATGTGCATCGCAACGTCTTTCACGAAAGTTGTAAAAGCAGGATCTTTTGCTGCAGTCGGACTTTCACAGGTCGCCTCAACAAGAACGCCTATTTTCCCACCTGCATGGATATAGGAACCGACAGCTCCGTTACCGGTTACGGAGTAGGAGTTAAATCGTCGGATCTGCATATTTTCACCGATTACTGAAATTGCCTCGTTAAGGAGTGTCTGTATTGTTTTGCTGCTGTCTCCTGAATAAGGTTGTGCAAAGAGCTCTTCAATAGAGTTTGGAGCTGCCTGTAGTATATGATCGGCAATATCTTTTACAAAGTTCTGAAATTTATCATTTTTCGCTACAAAATCGGTTTCGCTGTTGATCTCAAGAAGAACACCTTTGTCAGCTTCATTTGAGATGGCAGCGGCAACCATACCTTCTGTGGCAGCGCGACCGGCTTTTTTAGAAGCTGCAGCCAAACCTTTGGTGCGTAAAAAATCAACAGCCTGGTCAAAATTACCGTCGGTCTGCTCGAGAGCTTTTTTGCAGTCCAGCATTCCGGCACCGGTGGATTTTCTCAGTTCTGATATCTGTGCAGCTGTTACAGCCATTACTATCCTCCTACCCTGATATTACAGGAATTAATTGATTTTATATTTATTCTGCTGCAGCTTCAGTCACTTCTTCAGGTGCGTACTCGCCGGTATCATCTGAATCTTTGTTCAATGCTGCGTTGCGTGCCTGATTTCCTTCTATAACGGCATCCGCCATTTTTGCGGAGAGCAGTCTAATTGCACGGATTGCGTCATCATTGCCAGGGATGACGTGATCAATCGGATCAGGGTCACAGTTCGTATCAACAACAGCAACAACCGGAATTCCAAGTTTGTTTGCTTCCTGAACGGCAATTTCCTCGTTTTTAGGATCGATAACAAAAATTACACCCGGCAGTTTACTCATAGTCTTTATGCCGCCAAGTGTTTTCTGTAATTTTTCGCGGTCACGCGTAAACTGCAGAGCCTCTTTTTTAGTGTAGGCGTCTATAGTGCCATCTTCAAACATGGCATCTATTCTCTTTAGACGGTCGATACTCTGCTTTACAGTGGCAAAGTTAGTCAGCATTCCACCGAGCCAACGCTGATTAACGTAATGCATTCCGCATCGGGTAGCTTCATCTGCAACAGAGTCCTGAGCCTGTTTTTTAGTACCGACAAACAGTACGGTGTTACCTTCCTGTGCGGCTTCTCTTACAAAATTGTAGGCGGATTTGAAATAACGGACAGTTTTCTGCAGATCGATGATGTAGATGCCGTTACGGGCTCCGAAAATATATGGTTTCATTTTCGGGTTCCAACGCTTTGTCTGATGTCCAAAATGAACCCCAGCTTCCAACAGTTCCTTCATACTGATACTTGACATTTGCTTCTCCTTTGGTTTTTTCCTCCGCCTCGAGAATCCCCGACATCTATGTAGCAACAGGGACACCACCGGATCTGCCGAGGCGTGTGAATTGAATAGCGAAAATTTATAGCATATCAACTTCTATTAAATCAAGGTAAAAACAAGCTCTAACGGTGGATGGCAGAAATGGGGCAGATGTTCATACAGAGGTAACATCCCCTGCAAAGTTCAGTGCCGGAGATTGTTGCTGTTTTACGAAACCCGATTACTTCGAGCGTAATTATTTTTTCGGGGCAGGCAGCTACGCAGCGACCACATCCGCTGCATAAATCTTTATCAATAGTCGCTTTATCAATAGTCGGAGTAGAGTTCATCAGATGAATTACAAGCCAAGGTCCATCTGTTTCCAGATTTTTATCGATTTTGAATTTTTGTGATTAAAAGGGTAGTAGCGTGGACACTTGGCTACAATCGCATTTGCCGACTGTTTGCAGGTGCGACGACAGGAGTAGCAAAGTTTATTTGAAGCTTCTTGTTTCTGTTTGTTTTCCCGTTTTATTTTCATATTTTACCAAAAACTCCTCCATTAACTATTTATAGTGTTATGGAGGAGTTTTGAATTTAAGATGGAATTAAATTTATTCTACAAACTTTACCCAGCCAAAATCATCTTTCAGTTTACCTGTTTGTATGCCGGTCAGAGTGTCATACAGTTTTTGTGTAACCGTTCCTACTTTACCACCGGTAAGCTCAACTACTTCATCTTTGTAACAGAGATTTCCTACCGGTGTTATCACAGCGGCAGTTCCGCTTCCGAAAGCTTCAGTCACTCTGCCAGAGCGAATGTCTGCCATCAGCTCATTGACGTCGATCTGTCGCTCTTCAACCGTATAGCCGAGAGTCGGTGCCAGTTTAAGCACGGAATCGCGTGTAACGCCTGAGAGGATAGAACCGGAGAGCGGAGCGGTAACGATGTGTGTGCCGTAAGCAAAGAACATATTCATTGCGCCTACCTCTTCAATAAAACGCCTTTCACGGCCATCCAGCCATAGTACCTGATCGTATCCCTTCTGTTTAGCCTCAAGCCCGGCTTTCAGGGAACTGGCGTAGTTGCCGCCGGTCTTGGCTTCACCCGTTCCACCTGGTACGGCCCGGACATATTTGTCCTCGACCATAATCTTGATTGGATTGAACCCTGCGGCGTAGTAGGCACCAACCGGTGAAAGGATAACGAAGAAGTAGAAATGATCTGACGGATGAACCCCAAGAAACGGTTCTACGGCAATCATAGCCGGACGAATATAGAGCGATGTGCTTTCGGCAGTTGGAATCCACTCCTGCTCAAGTGAAACGAGCTTGTTGATTCCGTCAAGAAACAGCTCTTCCGGCAGCTCCGGCATACAGACCCGGTCACCTGACTGGTTGAAACGGCGTGCATTCATTTCCGGACGGAAGAGAGCAACACGACCGTCAACCCATTTATAAGCTTTTAACCCTTCAAAGATCTCCTGTGCATAATGAAAAACTGCACTGGATGGATCCAGGACAAATGGCGCGTAAGGCTCAATCCGTCCGTTAAACCAACCCTGTCCGGATTTCCACTCTATGACCAGCATACGATCAGTGAAGTACTTGCCAAAGCCGAGTTGTGACTGATCGGCAATTTTTGACTTCATCTTTTCCGCCGGTAAAGGAACTATTTTAATGTCCATAAATCACCTCAATTTATCTATAGAACGCCTGCTGTAACTACCATATTTGATTTATTGCGGCAAGT
The DNA here is from genome assembly GCA_028683855.1 of Desulfuromonadaceae bacterium. Taxonomy (GTDB): domain Bacteria; phylum Desulfobacterota; class Desulfuromonadia; order Geobacterales; family Pseudopelobacteraceae; genus JACRCG01. Next base: position 16,859 of record JAQUHA010000016.1, on the reverse strand, counting down.
TGAAAAAAGAGAAGAGTTGTTGCCATGATTATCTCTGCGAAAATTGCAAAATGAGTAATAAAAGCAGTAAAGTCTCCAACAGTTACATATCCGGTTTTTTGTAATGCTGTTATGGCTTCATAAAAGCATCAGCAATATTTTTATTAAAAACGTGATTGACAAAACTAAACCGATCTGTTTTATTGCCGACAGTTATATTCATAACTATTCAAAATAACTGAATAATTTTAGTTTTGCTAAATAAATTTACCAAGGAGAATCAGAAAATGGAGAAATACCGCTTTCGCAAAGTCATGGCTGCTAACCGTGGAGAGATTGCAATTCGTATTTTTCGTGCCTGCACAGAGCTGGGTATCGGAACTGTAGCGCTCTATTCAGAAGAGGACAAACTTTCCCTCCATCGATACAAGGCAGATGAGGCTTATCTCGTGGGGAAGGGGAAGTCGCCGATTGATGCATATCTCGGAATTGACGAAATTATCGCTCTGGCGATCAAGGCTGATGTCGATGCGATTCACCCCGGTTATGGATTTCTGGCAGAAAACGCTGAATTTGCCGAGGAGTGCAGAGTCAACGGAATTACTTTTATCGGCCCGACATCCGAAATGATGCGTGCGCTGGGTGATAAGGTCTCAGGGCGCAAGGCGGCGATTGCTGCCGGAGTAAATGTAGTTCCCGGAACCGAGAATCCGATCGAGAAAGAAGAGGATGCCCTTATTTTTGCAAAAGAGCATGGTTATCCGATAATTATCAAAGCCTCTGCGGGTGGCGGCGGTCGTGGTATGCGTGTCGCCAATAATAAAAAAGAGCTTATTGAAGGATTGGTGGCAGCAGGTAGCGAGGCAAAGGCATCTTTCGGTAATGCCGAAGTTTTTCTGGAGCGCTATCTGGCGCATCCCAAGCATATAGAAGTACAGGTTCTGGGTGATAATTACGGTAATCTGGTTCACTTCTTCGATCGCGACTGTTCCGTACAGCGCCGTCATCAGAAAGTTGTAGAGTTTGCCCCGTCTCTCTCACTGACCCAGGCGCAGAGACAGGAACTCTGTACTGCCGCACTTAAAATTGCCGGACATGTGAAATATCAGAATGCCGGTACAATCGAGTTTCTCGTGGACAACGAAGGGAAACATTACTTCATAGAGATGAATCCACGCATACAGGTTGAGCATACCGTTACCGAAATGATTACGGGGCGCAATCTTGTGCAGAACCAGATTCTTGTTGCCTGCGGTCACAAGCTATCCGATCCTGAGATCAATATCCCTTCACAAAGTTCAATCGATATGCGTGGTTACGCAATTCAGTGCCGGATTACAACAGAAGATCCCGCCAACAATTTTGCACCTGATTTCGGCACGCTGACCACCTACCGTTCTGCCGCCGGCTGCGGTATCCGCCTTGACGCCGGAAATGCATTCACCGGATCAAAAATTACTCCGCACTACGACTCACTGCTGGTAAAGGTCAGTTCATGGGGACTCACCTTCAAGGATGCCTCCAACATCATGTATCGGGCACTGCAGGAATTCCGCGTACGTGGCGTCAAAACCAATATAGGTTTCCTGGAGAACGTAATTACTCACCCCGTATTTCAGAGGGGGCAGTGTGATACATCATTCATAGAAAAGCATCCTGAGCTGCTTCACTTCCGTGAAAAACAGGATCGCGCTAGCAAGGTTCTCAACTTCCTGGGAGAGGTTATAGTCAATGGCTCTCCGGGTGTCGCCAAACCACTGAAATCATCCGAACTGATTGAGGCCCGTGTTCCATTCGTTGATGTTACCAAGCCTCGTCCGCTTGGCAGCAAGGATATGTTCATGCAGTTGGGAGCGGAAGGGCTATCCAAATGGATTCTGGAGCAGAAGAAACTGCTCATCACCGATACCACCATGCGTGATGCGCATCAGTCAAATCTTGCTACCCGAGTTCGAAGCTATGACATCCTCAAAATTGCCGAGCCTACTTCATATCTGGGCGCCGACCTCTTCTCGCTTGAGTGTTGGGGTGGAGCTACGTTTGACGTATCGATGCGTTTCCTGAGGGAAGATCCATGGCAGCGCCTGCACAAGCTCTCCGAGCTGGTGCCGAATATTCTCTTCCAGATGCTTTTGCGCGGTTCAAACGCGGTTGGTTATACAAACTATCCGGACAATGTCGTGCAGAAATTTGTTGAAGAGGCCGCCGATTCCGGCGTCGATATCTTCCGCATTTTTGACTCTCTCAACTGGACAACAGGTATGAAGGTTGCCATGGATGCGGTACGGAAATCAGGGAAAATTTGCGAAGCCTCTATCTGCTACACCGGCGATATCACCGATCCGAAACGTGACAAATATCCGCTGGAGTATTACGTAAATATGGCGAAAGAACTTGAGAACATGGGCGCTCATATTCTTGCCATCAAGGATATGGCAGGTCTCCTCAAGCCACTTGCCGCCTATAAACTCGTCAAGGCTCTGAAAGAAAATATCGGAATTCCGGTGCATCTGCACACCCACGACACCTCCTCAAACGGAAGTGCAATGCTTCTCAAGGCAAGCGAAGCTGGAGTTGATATCGTTGACGCAGCGCTTTCATCCCTCTCCGGCCTGACAGCCCAGCCAAACCTCAATGCTCTTGTGGCATCTCTCGAAGGGAGTGAGCGTGATCCGATGGTTAACGCTAAAGGACTTCAGAAACTGGCCAACTACTGGGAGACTGTGCGTGATTACTACGCACCGTTCGAATCCGGTCTCAAGAGCGGAACTGCCGAAGTTTATCACCACGAAATTCCGGGGGGGCAATACTCCAACTACAAACCGCAGGTCGCAGGGCTTGGTCTGATAGAGCGCTGGGATGACTGCAAGGAGATGTATCACAAGGTAAACATGATGTTTGGTGATATTGTGAAAGTAACACCTTCGTCCAAAGTTGTTGGTGATATGGCGATGTTCCTGGTCAAGAACAACCTCGAACCTGAAGATGTATTTAATTCGAAGGAAGATCTGGCATTCCCGGAATCAGTCGTAGGGATGTTCAAAGGGATGCTGGGCCAGCCTTATCAGGGATGGCCGAAAGAGCTTCAGAAGATTATTCTGAAAGGTGAGCAGCCGATAACCTGCCGCCCCGGTGAGCTGCTTGAACCGGTAGATTTCGACGAGGAGAAGCTCAAGCTTGAAGAAAAGCTTGGTCATCGGGTAGATGATCGCGCTCTTGTTTCGGCAATCCTGTACCCGAATGTGTATCCGGAGTTCGACCGTCATCGTCAAGAATTCTCCGATATTTCCGTGATTCCGACACCGATATTCTTCTACGGACTGGAGCCGGGTCAGGAGACATCTCTTGATATCGAGCAGGGCAAGACACTGATAATTAAGCTTAATGCCATCGGAAGGGTGCAGGGAGACGGAACAAGGACGGTCTATTTCGAGCTGAATGGCAACAATCGTTCAGTTGTTATCAGGGATCAGTCTGTACAGAGTGATGAAGCTGTCAGGGAAAAAGCTGATAAAGGCAATCCTGCCCATATCGGCGCTCCGATGCCGGGGAAAGTATTAAAGATCAACGTCAAGCCCGGCGATTCTATCAAGGCCGGTGACGTCCTGATGGTTACCGAAGCGATGAAAATGGAGACAAATATCAAGGCCAAGGTCGATGGGAAGGTTATTGATGTCAAGTTTAAAGAGGGTGATAAGGTTGAGAAGGAAGATCTTGTTATAGAGATCGAGTAATCTTCAGAATTCGATTCATGCCGAAACGCCCCGGTGTCTGAGACTGCCGGGGCGTTTTTTTATGTGAGTCTAAATAAGACCGATTCCCGTAGTAACCTCAATCGGAACAGTCACCTTTGCCGGAGCCCCATACTGGATGCTGACAGCCTTGATCTTCGGCAGCAGTCGACTTTCAATCACCAGATTCTCGTTCGGGTTCGGCGCCTGAATAACCAGTAGCTCACGATTCTTTTCATCCATTAGTGTCAGGCGGTGGATAACCGCATCACTGGCAAAGTTCGCATAAGTGTACAACACACCATCAACTTCACCGTTGCCGAACGGGGTGAGGGTAAGAATGTATTCACCCAGCGGCAGCGGTTTTGAAAAGAGATCCGCACAGGGCACAGCACCGGTCTCACGTTTTTCAGCACCTTCAGCCGGATAGGTGAACAGGCCGATGGTGCCCTTGACGGTGACGGTGGTGGCACCGGGAGAAGGTGGCGCTGTCACCGCCACCGGGATGGTCAGGGTGTTGCCGTCGATACTGCTGTTTTGCGTGTCAAAGCGATTCTCGGCGCGGGAGGTGAAATAGTTCTGCTGCTCGCGCCACTTCACCCCCGCCGCCAGCAGATCGGACCCCTTGTTATCCGTGAAGGAGAGTAGCTTCGTTGTCTCCGGGTCGATTTTCATGACCGCGCCAACATTTGAAATCGCCAGTTTGAGCTGAGTACCGGTAAAGTCGAGGCTGCCCTTCTGCGGCTTGGCTGCAGAAAAGGAGAGTACTTCCACAGTTGGTGTGGCGGCAACAGCTGGCAAAGCAATCAGCAGCAGCATACCTACGATTGCCGAATTTGCTATTCTCTTTCCATAACTCGCCATAAATCAACTCCTCGGTTTAAGCTATACTTGACAATTAACCGCCGATAAAAATGGATGTACGCCGATAAAACCAGTCCATCTGTTCAAGCATTTGGTTACTCGGCGTGTATCGGCGTTCATCGGCGGTTACCTGCTTTTCGGGCTACAGCCAATCCCACACCAGCATAATTCCACCGATAACAGCGTCGCTATTACCGAGTCTGACAACACCAAACTCACGCTTGCCAATATCAGCTTTGTGTCGCTCCGTCATGAAGAGATTGTGCTTACTGTTTACGACGCCGTTTCTGTCGGTAAATCCACCAGCAAAAGTCACCACAACTTTTCTTGTACTGGCATCAATCGCCCAGGTGAACGGGTGAGAATAGATATCTTCAACATGTACACCGGTGCCGTCAGCGTTGAACTGGTAACTGAGTGTGTAGCCATCCACAGAGGCAGACAGCTTATGATCGTAAAGTGTCGCGTTGGCTAGTGCGGCAGTTTTAATCCATGTAGCGATATCCACAGAACTGGTGTTGTTATAGGACATATAACCTGTCATGAGCAGGGTATTCGTAGAATTTACAGGGGCGTCTGTGTTGAGCGTACGTGGCCCGGCGTTCTCCGTTGCCTGAGCGAACCCTCCGGCATCCGCCACAGTCCAGGTACCGGTTCTCTGAATGCTCGTGTTACCATTGTATGAGGGGTACCAGCTTGGCATCATATAGGTGAAGGTCATATTCCCACCCACCTGGCCAAACTCAATAGTCTCAAGGAAGTCGTTGTTAAAAAAAACGAGGAAGGCGTTGTTAGCCAATGCGTTCTGCAAATCAGTGACGTAATTCGAAGAAGCCGGCGGGACCGTGATAGTAACCGTACTCGGCGCGCTGTCCACTGTGCCGTCATTAACAATCAGGGTAGCGATGTAATCACCGTCCTCAACAGGGGTGAAATACGGTGCAGGGGTGTCGGCACCGAATAACGTCGGTGGTGTGGAACGTTTGCTGGCGGGCGGATTAGCAAGAGTCCACTTATAGGTAAACGGATCGTTGTCGGCATCTGAACCGGAGCCGCTTAGCAGCACCTGGGTGTCAATTGAAATATTCGACGGGGCTGTTCCGGCATCAGCGACGGGGGCGGTATTGCTGGATCCGGCATTCGAATTTACTGTAATAGTAACGGTATCCGTAATTACGTAATCACCAGCTGTAAGCGCATAAGTAAAAGTATAACTCCCTGGAGCATTTGGGGTAAAACTGTAAGTATACTCATTTAAATCTTGATTTTTAGTGCCAATCAGCTGGGTTTCTCCAATGGCGCCTTGGTACCAACGGTCCTCCATTCCATAAAGATTACCAGTTCCGGTAAGCAAAACAGTTTCTCCAATGTTTATTGTTCGATCCTCACCAGCATTAATTGAGTAATTTTGTGGGATAACGTATACCGTGGCAAAGTCCGACGGCTGACCGGTAAAGACCTCATCTGGTACGCCAAAGAGGAAAACATATCTGCCAGGAACCGCTGATGAAACTGACAATGAAATTGTGTTAGTCGAAGAATCATAAGCACCTCTAGTATATATTGGTTCAGGTCCTGACGAATGGACACTGAAATATCTCCATACCGCCTCTTTTGACGGTTCCCCATCGAGAGTTAATGTGCCGGTCAAGGTGCATTGCGTTCCAATTTCAACAACTCTATCAGGTCCCGCATTCGCAACATAAATATTATAGGCGCCCCCATCACACCCCACCGCCACCACCGCCCCAGCCAGCAGCGCCACAATCAGCAACCACTCCATATTCCGTATCATTTTCTTCCACATGACGCTCACCTCCGGCGATTTCTAGTAGTTACTGCAACACCATCTCCACGCGACGGTTTTTGCCACGACCAGCGTCATTGCTGTTGGTTGCCACCGGCGCCAGCGGGCCGACACCTTCCGGGGTCAGACGATTGCGGGCGATGCTGTATTTACTGACCAGTTCATCCACCACTGCCGCCCCCCGTGCTTTGGCAAGGGCGATATTCTGTTCCTTGCTCCCCTGCATATCAGTGTGGCCGACGATAAATACTTTTTTGGCACTGTTCTTCTTCAGCCAGGCGGCAATTTCCGCCAGGGTCGGCGCCGATTCGCTCTTGACGACAGATTTGCCGCTATCAAAGTAAATGCCGTAAAACACCACCTTACCGTTGTCCGCCATCCCCGCTGCGATCTGCTCTGCCGTGACCACAACGGTTTGCACAACCGGGGCGATCTTGACGATCTTATGGAGGATTGAATTACAAACGGTACTGGTGCCGCCGCCGCAACCGGACTGGCCATAGAAATCACCATCATCACGGGGGACGCGGTAGGTCACATGGCCTCCCCCCTCATTAATGCTCAATATCGTGCCGCCCGCCTGACGGACCGCATTTTCATAATTACGCTGCACCTGCAGTTTCCCCGCCGGTTTTCCGGTCACACTCTTGTCGATGCCGCAGTGAAAATACCAGTATTCACCCTCCACCTTGAACGGATCGGAACCCTTTTTGGGGTCGCCCGGGGTAACCCAGCGCCACAGCCCAAGCTCGGCAAACGGTACATACTCGCAGCCGTCAACATATTCACCGGGAAATTTTGAAAACAGCGGATTCTTTTCGCACCCCGGTTTATCGCGTTCTGAGGCAAAAGCAGATGATGCCAACAGCAGTAAAACGATTGACACGGCAATGATATTCTTCAGCATGGTATGTCCTTTCTTGAGTGCAGATAGTTTCAAGGCGACGTTGCCCCTTTATGCAGGAAATAAAATGTAACGGCATTATAAAAAATATAACAGTCAAGTTCAAGATAAAAACACTCTTGTTAAAAAAGAATTTACTATCGTTTTTGTCGTCTACTGGCAAGCTCCATGAACAGTTCCAACTGTTGGTCTGTGGCGGCATATGTCCCGTCAAAATAGAGGTTGCGAATAGGTATGCCTCCATAAGTGCGGCTAAGATTAGGATAGATGGCTTCGCTGACAATAGCGTTCATGCAGGTGAAGGGGCTGATGTCAAGCACGCCGGCGGCACCATGCTGCTGCAGCCAGGCGGCGCGCCCCAGGCTGAGGGTCATTTCGCCGAGGCCTGCGGCAGCAGGTAGGTAGGGGTGAGCCAGTTTAAGCAGGTCGGCGACATGCTGCGGTTCCTGCCGGTCGGCCAGCATGGCGGCAAACGGAGCGGCAATCTGCTCTTCATCACGGTGCTGAATACGTGCTGACAGCCAGGAACGCAGTCGCCGCAGTGACCAGTCGCCTGCCGCCTGGAGTTCAACCTGCTCCCAGTGATTGGCGTAGTGAACCCATTCACACAATCCAGCCAGCCACACTTCGCCGCCATGAGTCTCGATACGCTGCACCACGTTGTCGTTACTGAAGTCATCCAGGCGACAGAAGATTTCGCCGACGATGCCGATTATCGGTCTGGCGGCAGCCGTATCCAGCGGTATGGAACTAAATGAGGCGGCACTTTCGGCAAGCTGACGGCAGAGCCTGCGGAACTTCTGCCGTTGGCTAGTGTGCTGATCAGAAAGGATTTCTGCTAACTTCGTAAGCGTCTCTTCATAGACCCTGTCAGTTGTTCCCGTTTCCAGCTCATAGGGTCGTAGCCGCAGTAGCACCCTCCGCAGAACATCCGCCGCCGCCAACCCCCACCAACCGTAGTGCATAGCTTGAGTGCCGTTATCTCCTAAAGCAGCGTATCCGTCATCAAACAGTGGTGACAACAACTGCACATCACCCGCTCCGTACTGCTTGAGAACCTGACGGGTAAAGGCGGCATACTGACCGAAACGGCAAGGGCCGCTGGCAGTAGGCATGAAGAATGCTGTGTCCTCTGATTTGAAGTTGGAGGCTGTCACGACCTTAAGAAAGTTGCCGAGGGTTACTTTCTGCGGATAGCACTGTTCTGAAACGTGGCGGCTTGCCAACTCCAGAGTGCACTGATCACTTTCAGGTACCGGCTTGGCGTCTATTCCGGCGCCGCGCAGTGCTGAACAGAACAACAGCGTTGAGCCACCCCCCATCCATGGGACATAACAGCTTCGTCCGTCGAGCGGCTTGCGGTCAGTAGCGGTCAAGCCAACAGCCCCTTTGAATGCAGATACGCTTCACAACGGGTCAACACCCCGGTATCGTTGCTATGGGCATCCAGTTGTATAATCAGCATTGGCTTTTCAGCAGCCTGCAGCCCGAGCGGCTTGATATATGAGTCAGGCCCGCATTTGAAATGGGTCAGCCAGATTCCGTGCAGGTGTGGGTGAGTTGCAGTAAAGCGGGCTCCCTGCAGTATCCTCCGCCCTGAATGCCAGAACATGTTCTCGGACAGGCTGGCAAGTGAAACTGTGTGCAATGGCAGAAAATCAAGCGGAATGATGTTTACACCGAAACGGCTCCTCAGTTTGGCGGGGAGATGCAGATTAAGCCTGTTGTCGTAAAGAGTATAGCTGCGACCCAGCATAATAATACCTCTTTCCCCCTGCTCCGCCAGAGACTGCAGCGCTGCTGTTCCAGCCTGGCGCAGCGAGTCGCGGAACTGTGCCAGGGCGCGGTCGCCAAGTGCAACGGCGCTACGGTGATGCTGCCTTGAAGCGGCAAAGGGGGCAAAGCTGCTCCATAATTCCTGTTCAACTACGGAAACACCACGACGGAAATGAACGATTGGTGTCAATAACCGGCCACGTGCTGCGGTAGACGCACTGCTGGCGGCAAGCACATATGGGAGGGTCTGCCCCCAAGGGCAGAAGTGCGATTGAACGTTCGGATCATCGCTCTCGGCATCAATCAGCGCCGGCAGCAGTATAAAGTCGGCGTTTCCGCTGCACAGTTCCTGAAGATGACCATGGGCAACCTGCACAGGAAAACAGGGGTCGGCAACCGTATGGGTGATACCGGTTGTTGCTGTAGCGTCTGATGTTTCCGCTGACAACTCTACTTTCATTCCCAGAGAGGCAAGATATGTGTTCCAGAAGGGGAAATATTCGAAATGGTACATGGTGCGTGACAGGGCTATGCATGGAACAGTATCCTGTTTGCGAAGAAGAGCATACTGCGCGATAGCATCCTTTTCATTGCGGTCACCATGGCTTCCAGCCGCAAACTCAACAAAATAATCGCGATGCAGCTCGGTTTCGCGAAATTTAAACAGATCGGCAAGTAGTGGTGTTTTTCCGGTTGATGCGTTTTTCCGGAAACGCACGCCGCATTTATTGCCCCAGTAACTTGCCAAATTACCCTGGCGATACTCATTGATTGTACAGCGGTTGCTGCAGGCGGAGCAGGTGAATTTACGTCGTTGGAGGCTTTCCGGTGTGATGGTGAAACCGCTAAAAGAACTCCTGTTGCTCTGCATTCTCATCTTTCCCCGCGCCAGCAACGCCGCGCCGTATGCACCCATTACCCCGGCATGGGGGGGGAGATGAACTGTCATTCCCAACACCTGAGCAAACGCAGCCGCCACCGCGTGGTTATAAGCAGTTCCCCCCTGGAAGAAGATCACTTCTCCGATCTGCCGACTGCCCTTGACCCGATGCAGATAATTGTTGACCACTGCATAAGCTGCTCCGGCAGCCAGATCCTCTTTGGCTTCACCACGCCCAAGTGCATCGACTATATCCTGCTCCATAAACACGGTGCAGCGCTCACCGAGACATAACGGCTGCAGCGAGGAAAACGCCAGTCTGGAAAACTCATTGCAGATGCTTATTCCCAGACGTTCAGCTTGATCATCAAGAAATGAGCCGGTACCGGCGGAGCAAGCCTCATTCATGGCAAAATCCACCACCACTCCATCTTCGAGACAAATAAACTTGGCATCCTGACCACCAATTTCCAATATTGTATCAACCTGCAGTCCCAGGTATCGGGCGGCGATCTGCCCGGCTCCGGTTGCATGCGCTGTGATCTCGTCGTTGACCGTATCAGCACCGATCAGTTCACCTATAAGTTCCCGGCCCGAACCGGTGGTGCCGGCACCACACACATTGAGGCGAGCCCCAAACTCGTCGTACATTCTGGACAGGCACTCAGTTACCGCCTGAATCGGCCGACCCTTGGTACGGAGGTATATTTCCCTGAGCAGTGTGCCCTGTTCATCAATACAGACCAGATTGGTGGAAACCGAGCCGATGTCTATGCCGAGATAGACCGATAATTCGGATTCGATGGGAACAGTTTCCGTAGTGATGGCAATCTGATTTACCCGTTCCGGTGAGAGTGGCGGAAGAGTCGCGGAATGGTTATGGGCTGAATGTATTGCAATTGATGAAGATGGTTGAGTGCGCCGGCTTTCTGTCTGTGCCACAGTTGAGCGGTGCAGCAGAAGAGCAGCGCCAAGCGCGGCAAAGTGAGTGGGCAGCGGAGGTACGAGAAGAGTATCATGCAACTGAACTGCAACTTGTCGCAGTGCCACTTCGACAGACCGGTTGCGGGCAACCCCGCCGGTAAAAACGGTCTGACTCCCTGGTGTTTTACCCTTGAGAACCGTTGCACAGTAGTTGTGGGCAAGAGCATCGCAGAGACCACGCAGGATCTCATTCTGACCGGCACCTTTCTGTTGAGCGTGGATCATGTCACTCTTGGCAAAGACCGAACAGCGTCCGGCAATAGCTGAACCTTGTGTGGCAGCAGTTGCCGCTTCTGCAAGTTCATCAATTGCCATGCCCAGCCGAGTTGCCTGCTGATCCAGGAATGAGCCGCTTCCGGCAGCACAAGCACCATTGGTGCTGTAGTCGAGCATAATGGTTTCATCACCATCTCTGTATAGCTCCAGAAAACTGCTTTGAGCACCACCGATTTCTATAATTCCGTCAGCGTAGGGATAACAGGCAGAAACTCCAGTCACCAGCGCCCGGTAATCGCTGAAAAAAGTGTTGCTGGACTGCTTTGCAGCCAACCGTCCCCCGGAACCAGTGAACGCAATGGCAAGATCAGCATCAGGCGGAACAAATTCAGTGATCAGTGCCAGCATCTTTTCAGCAGCACTTACTTTCCCGGATACCTTAAGTAAGGGAGATACAAAGAGTGTTCCAGCACTCCCCTCCGGTGATGATTCGGGGAATGCTTGCCAATATTCTGTAAGAGGAGGAGTAAAGCAATCTGGAGTTATCAGCACCGCTTTTGCGCTGACTGAACCGATGTCGCACCCTGCGAAGAAGAGCATCCGATTACTCTTCATTTTTGTATCGAGGATCTATAATTCAAGTTGCGTAAATACAAGTTAATAAGTCCCATGATGCCTACTGCCATGAACGGCAATGAAAGCCATTGCCCAGTAGTAAGAAGATTGTGAGTCTGTGCGGAGGGATACTGCTTGGTGTATTCAATGAGAAATCTGCCGGAGAAGAGCAACGCAAGCAGAGTGCAGGTAAGCAGACCAAGGGGGCGTCTCTCACCACCCCGGCGACGATCTATCATAATCAGGGCGATTAATACGGCAAAAGCCATAACCGCTTCATAAATCTGGGTCGGGTGACGCAGGGGAACCGCCTCAGGGGGAAGGCGGAAGTCATAAAGTGGAAACTTGACTCCAAAGGGGAGGGCTGTGACAGAGCCGACAATCTCACTATTGAAAAAATTACCGATACGTACCCATGCCGCTCCCCAGGCACAGGAGAAAGTGAGGCGATCGGCAACATCGATAAACTGGATTTTTTGCTGTCGGGAGAAAAGCAGCAGTGCGAGCAGCAGACCAGCTGAAGAGCCATGGCTGGCCAGACCGCCGGTCCAGAAATAGAAGATTTCCAGAGGATTATTTAATAGAGTCTGAATATCGTAAAAGAGCAGATGTCCAACCCTTCCGCCGATCAGTACGCCAAGCAACCCAAGCAGGAGAAATCGGCGTGCGCAGTCGGAAGTTCTGTCGGAGCGGAGAATCTGTCTGCGCCAGAGAAAATATCCGCCAAGAATTGCTACAAGAAAACAGAGTCCGTAATATCGAATCTGCAGTATGCCGAGATCAAGAAAAAGCGGGTTAATATTCCAGGTTAACATTGATGGACCAAAGAGTATTTGGTAACGAGTCCCGCATTTTGAAAAATCAGGATCAAAATCAATAGAAAGTTGATTTTTAACATAACAAACCCTTTTGAACTGATGAAGTTGGCAAGATAATTCTGAAAATTAAGACGTAGCTGATTTTAAAAAGTGTTATGAATAATCAAGATTTAAATTATTCTGTTTTTTTGTCTTTATTACATCATCTTTGCTGAGTGGCTAAATCAAAGCAGGATATGGATCATGCGAAATATATATTATTCAACTCAATTGCAAAATAGTGTTATTATAGCACTGAATTTTTAGGTTTTTATCTTGTCGGGAGGGGGATGCAGATAACTGTAAAGCTGAACACCCTCGGTTTTGTTGCAATATAATTTACGATTTAACACATGAGAAGTTTGGTTCCACAAGTTGTATCTGCACGGCACAATCTACATATATTTCCTGAGCATATCCAGTTGATTTTACCAAACCGTTTAATATGGATGAAGGAAAGTAGTCGTTGAAGAGTAGTATTCGATAAAATTTCGACTGAAAGGATTACAGATGAAAGAGACACTGAAACCCGGGTTGGAGCACACATTCAGCTTCCTCGTAACAAAAGAAAAGACGGTTCCTCATGTATATCCAGAATCTGACCTGTTTCGTGAGATGCCGGAGGTTTTTGCCACAGCGTTTATGGTTGGCTTTATGGAGTGGGCCTGTATGGAAGCTCTTCGACCCTATCTTGAAGAGGGTGAACGAACCCTTGGGACGCTGGTCAACGTAAGTCATCAGGCCGCAACACCAGCTGGAATGACCGTCACCGCTCATGTAAAATGCCTGGAAGTAGATGGCAAACGGACGCTCTGGGAGATTGAGGCTCGTGACGAAGTGGAGATAATTGGCAAGGGAACCCACGAGCGATTCACCGTCAATAACGACAGGTTTGTCGCAAAAGTGGCTTCAAAGGGTAAAAAAGAATGAACTAGCTGATAAGTTTTGCTCCAGTAAATTTTTCGCAAAGTTTTTGAGTGCTGCCCCTGACTAACCTATGACAAGTAAAGCCCTTGGAACTGTGTGAGAATAAAAGTATGTAGTTTCATATTTTATTCAAATGCCCCGTCTCCTTCAGGATGCGGGACATTTTTATGTTTTTGACTCGTTCAATGTCCTGAAGTATAATCCCCCCCTCGTTCGGTTGTCAATGTCGCCCGCCGCTCCAACTCCAGTTTTACAAGGATCATTGAATGCAATTTTTTATTGACCCGTATTTTCCAGACACAATTGATGCGATTGGTGATGCCGGTATGGCCAGTTTTGATCAGAAGCGCCCACTGTATCTTTCGGGGTGCAAAAACTTTCTGGCGACATATCGTGCAGAGATAAAAGGGTTGCATGATAGAGGTGCAAGCGGGAGTGAAGTAGCACATCTTATTTGCGATATGATAGATGAACTTAACAACAAGCTTTTTCTCTCCATTATCTATGATATGGGTGGTGGGGACGCTATGTTGGAGCATATAACTTTGGTGTCCGTAGGTGGGTACGGTCGCGGTGAGCTTAATCCGTTTTCTGATATCGATATTATGTTTCTTCATGACGGCACGCTTCCCGTTACAACAGTAGAAGATATTGCACAAAAACTGCTCTATTTCCTTTGGGATATGAAGCTTGATGTCGGATATTCTGTGCGAATGATTTCTGACTGCGTAGAGATGGCTGCCTCAGACGCAACTGTAAAAACAGCGCTTATGGATGCCCGTTTTCTTTCCGGCAGCCGACTTCTGTTTACTAACCTCATTAAAGTTATTTTCAAGCAGATTCTCCCAAAATCCAGCGACTCATTTATAAAAGAAAAAATATCGGATATGAAGATTCGTCGCGAAAAATACGGATCTACCGTCTATCTGCTTGAGCCTAACCTCAAAGAGGGTGAGGGGGGGCTTCGTGATCTGCAGACAGCAATATGGGTGGCTCGCGTAAAGTTCAAATTTTCGGAGTTTAGAGAGTTGATAATTAAGGGGATTATTAATGATGAAGAGTTGGAAGGATACTATTCGGCTCTTGATTATCTCTGGAGAATTCGCAACGAACTGCATTACTTTAATGGTCGAAAGAACGATCAGCTCTCATTTGATGCCCAGGTACATCTTGCAGGTTTTTTAGGCTATAAGGATCGTGAACGAGTCCTGGCGGTAGAAGACTTTATGAGGGATTACTATCGTCAGGCAAATAAAGTTGAGCACTTTACGTCCAGCCTTATTTCACGCTGCGTCTGGCGTGATGAGGGGGCTCTTAAAATCTTGGGATATTTTGTCCGCCGTCCCGTTGGTGATGGCTGTTTTGTTATAAAAGGTGAACTTATAATCCCGGATGAAACCGTTGTCGAAGAGAACCCCAAAGTCTTGATGAAAATATTTGAGTTGGCTCAGAAGCATAATGTTGCACTCAATGTCAGAGTCAAAGGGCTTATAAGAAAGAGCCTCTCGCTTATAAATGACAAATTTCGTCGTACTCGCGAGGTAAATCAATCTTTCCTTAATATATTACGCTCAAGTAAGGGGGTTTCAGATACATTGCGTCTAATGCACCATCTGGAGTTCCTTAACCGCTTTATCCCCGAATTGGAGCATATTTACTGCAAGGTTCAGCACGATATGTATCACATATATACCGTCGATATTCATACACTTTTTGCTGTGGAGCAGATTGAGAGAATGTTGAATGGTGAATATAAGGAAAAGATGCCACTTCCATGCAGGGTCGCGTCAGAAATCGGTAAGCCCGAACTTCTGATGCTGGCGGTACTTTTCCATGATATAGGCAAGGGGGGAGGAGGGGGGCACGCAGAGAAGGGGGCTGCAATGATGCCGACTATTGCCCGACGTATAGGTTTGTCAAGAGAGGACAGCGAACGACTTGAATTTCTCGTTCGCCAGCATCTTCTGTTTGCCCATATCTCTCAGCGACGTGACTTGAATGACGAAAAAATGGTTGCTCAGTTTGCTCGTCAGATGGAATCAAGTGAAAATCTTAAAATGCTTTATCTTCTTACAGTTGCCGATGTAAGGGCTGTTGGAACTGATGTCTGGACGACCTGGAAAGCATCGCTGTTTCAGGAGCTGTTTGAAAAAGCCTTTGCTATCCTTGATAGAGGGGGGTTTCAGCAGGAGGTCAGCAGCGAAAGAATCAGAACTGTTATCAGAAAAGTTACCTCTATACTTGAGGATGAATTTCCAACAGCGGAAATTCGCAGCGAGCTTAAGGCAATGCCGGTTAGACTGCTTCTTTCCAGCCCGACTTTACTGATAGCTGAATATGCGCGTCTTTTGCTCGGTCTGGAAAAAACTGAAATAGAACTTCAGTTGACCCATCAAAATGACGGGGGGTATTCTGAGTTCATTATATGCGCCCACGATCTACCGGGTCTTTTTTCCATGATTACAGGGGTTATGGCGGCAAACGGAATTAATATTCTAGGGGCGCAAATAAATACCAGCAAAAATGGTAAAGTACTTGATATTCTACAGGTAAATTCTCCGCAGGGTAATCTGGTGAAAGATGCGTCACGGTGGGAAAAGATCGAACGTGATATGCGTCAGACCATTCATGGAGAAGTTCAGGTCTCCTCGCTTGTTGCAGCGAGGAAACGTCCAACATTATTGACAGTACGGCCAGCACCACGTTTTGCCACTAAAGTTGATATCGATAATGATGTTTCTGAAGAGTATACCGTCATTGACATTCTGACTCATGACAAGGTTGGGCTTCTGTATCTTATTACCAGTACTCTGGCTGAAATGGGTCTTTATATCGGGGTTTCCAAGGTATCCACAAAAGTCGATCAGGTAGCAGACGTATTTTATGTTAAGGATATCTTTGGTCATAAGATATTTATCCCGGAAAAACTGAATGAAATATGCAGTAAACTTATGGTGGCTATCGATGACTGGGTCTGATGTAAAAATTTTTTATTTCGGTATGGAGGATTGAAAGAGTTTATAAAAATTGTTTCTCTAAAAGTGGATACTCTTTTTTTGATTGAATTTAGAGGTTTGGCAGATACGGCTGTTTTTAGGTGTATTTGACTTACGGATAGTAAATATGCTTTCTCAATCGATAGCAACTACATAATTATCTTTAAACCCTTTTTTCTCAAAGGACTCCTGGGCTGATTAAGGTACTGACGGTTGTCAAGACAGAAAAATGATGAAATTAAGTTTGGTTCAGCCCAGTTGAATGCCCCTTGTTCTTTGAAAGATCAGCTTGTTCAAGTAGTCCGTTGAAGTATACCTCTGCC
>JAQUHA010000015.1 GCA_028683855.1 Desulfuromonadaceae bacterium | reverse complement strand
AGACGCATGATGGCGACACGGGCATCCATTATGCTGCGCTGCCACTGTTTGAGCTGCTCCGGGGCTTTGGCAGGCTGGATGGTGGCGGCGACAACCGGCAGCGGGGCAGGTTTGCTGACAACCGGCAGGGAGCTGGTCGGCATTAGCGCAGCTTGGGTGACGAGAGGGAGGGCGGCAAGCAGATATTCTTTACCACCACCGCGACCGGCACGCTTCCGCCATGGCCAGTTTTCGCGGTCGGCTGTGCGCTGTACACTCCGTTCCGTTCCGGGCATCCCCGGAAGTCCAGCCAGCTCTTTGGCGGTGTAGTGGGTTTTCATGCTACGGCCCTGCTTAAACGGAACGCGGTAGTTTCGATCTTGCCTGCGCCCCAGGCGATGGCCATCAGTGCCTTATCAATTGCCGGGTTGCTGCACATACCTTCTATCGGATGAAATTCCGAATCGACTGTGCCATCGTCCTGTATGGTAAATGTTACGCTGACACGCTTCATTTCAGCCCCCTTTTCGCCCTGATGGCGTCCATTTTTGACTTGATAATGCGCTCTTGCTCTTGCAGCCGCGCCAGTTCGATCAGATCACGATCTTCCGGGTTCAACACATCACTGCCCAAGTGCTCAAGCACATAGCGGAAAGGCTCCAGTGATCCGGTCAGGTGGCAGATGACGGCGGTTTCAACCATGCCGGGTTGATAATCGGGGTCGGAGGACAGCTTTTTGTCGAGGGTGTCTTTGCTGATGTGTTTTAGCGTGGCTTTGCTGATCTGGGCGGCCACCAGATAGCGATCAAAGCCTTTCAGATCCCTCGACAGGGTTTGTTTCAACCCCAGTACAATGTCAAAAGAGCCTTCGTCTACACCGCTATCAATCAGTTTGAGCTGTTTTGATATGCTGGTATCTTTTGGACCGCTGTGATTTGCCATGACTTTCCTCTGCACTTTTCGTTACGATCACAATCAAATGGTGGAACTTTTCAGGGTAATTTGTTACCCTGTCTTTTATGCTGTTATCAGCAGGATCAGGCGGCTTGACCCCACATTTTTTCAAAAGGCACTTGGGCTTTTTCAGCTATCAGCATACGGGTGCGGCGTGAGACAAAACCGCCGACAATGGTTTTGGCAACGGTTGTTGTGGAGATGCCCAGTTCACGGGCGATTGATGTTTGGGTTATGCCGTTTTCTACGAGCAGGGCTTTGATTTTGTTTGGTTTCATCATGGTGTTAATCTCCTTTTGGGGGTGGTTTTTATGGGTACAGGAAACGGGAAAAAGAGCAGAAACGAAGATACCAACCACAGTGTTTTGCGAGAAAACCCTTGGTATCCGAGACACGAGTCAGACCGAGCTGATGAACTCGTCGATGAACTTGACGAAGCGCAACAGTTGCGACTTTATGATGAACTGAAAACCAAAACCTACGAATCCTGGAAGAGCTGGCTCTTAGATGCAAGGGTTGAGATTTGTACATATGACCAATTAAATCGCGCTCAGCGCGCTCGCCGTTTAAAAAAGCTTCCCGACACTGACGCGCTAGTTCTTCACCACGCATGCATATTTGTTGAGCTTTGGCGCGCGAAAATTCATCGCGAGTACTTCCCTCTGCCACCGAATGCCGCCCCGGTTGACACCCCTCAACGGCAGCGGGATCTGATGCTGAATGTGGTTGCGTCGTATGCAACTGATGTCCGCGATTTGTGGCCATTTGATCACCCAGATATTGATGATGGTTTTCCGTTCCGATCGGATTCATAATCAGCCTCCTTTTTTTGTGTTTTTTTGGCTTGAGCCTGGTTGGAGTTATATATGCTTGCTGAGATTACTGCCGCAATCAGCGGAGCCAGGGGTGCCCTGGATCTGACAAAAGGAATTGCTTCTCTTGCTGCCGAATACGGCATCAAGGAGCGGACGATAGATCTGCAAACGCAGATTCTCTCCCTGATTTCTCAACTGATTGAGATACAGACGCGCGTCGCGACCCTCACGCAAGAAAATGTCGATATTCGCCGTGAACTTGAAAATATGCTCCAGTGGGAACGCGATGTAGTCCCTCGCTATGAATTGATAGAGCTTGCCAAAGGGGTATACGCATATAAGCTGCGCAATATTCCAGTTGACCTCGAACACAACGGTGAGCCAGCCCACCACGTGTGTTACGGGTGCTACCAGAAACGAAGGAAGGCGGTTTTGCAGTTCTCTGGCTATGATTGCCGTGGGGCGAAACTGACATGCAATGAGTGTGGCGAAACGATCATTAATCATGCTGATAAACCTCCTTCTGTTGGACCGATAAGTGTGCCGAGACGGGACCCGTTTTCGGGGTACTGACCGGCTCCTTTTTTCTGTTTTTTTGGTTGCGGTTTTTACGACGTTGAATCTTGGGGTAAAAATACAGAATGATTCTGTGCCTGTCAACACAAAAATGTGCGTCGAAGTTTATTTTTTTGCTTTGGCTCTTCATGTAATGTCATTTGGCAATAACAACGGCTAGTTACATAACATAGACGTGTCGAAGTTATTCTGTGCATTGATGTCGGAGTATAAGTTCTTTACTCCGACGCGGAGTAAATTTAATGGAATTATCGGAACGCTTAAAAATAGCCAGAGATTCTCTTGGAAAAGAACAAAAGGAAATCGCTTTGTTACTGAACATAAGCTTTCGTTCGTGGCAAGATTATGAAGCGGGGAAAAGTGTGCCTGGCGGTAAGGTCTTTGAATCCCTTGTAAAGCTTGGTTTTAACGCGAACTGGCTGCTGACGGGTGAAGGCCCCATGAAGGGCTTTACGGCGGTTCCAGAAGCGGAAAGGAAAACCATTGATCCCGATAAGCCAGCGGTCTATCTGGATGTTATTGAAGATGTTTTTGAAGAAATCACGAGGATTTTTGATAGAAAGGTTGGTAATCGAAGGGCGGAAATTTCATCTGATAAATCAGTTACTTTGGTTATGTTGCTGGCACGTATCTATAGCAAAAACTTCCTCGAAAGTGCCGAGTTCAGACGGAATACGCTGGAGAAGAATGTGGAAGCCCTGGTGAAGTTGGCGTTGCCGGAGTAAATGATTAAGCTGGAGGGGGACGGGTGCGGGAGAAGTGTAAGGGGGGTGGTTAGGGTGCTATTGACATTCTGATCTGGGTGAGGATAGCGGCCTCACGGGCTTTCAGGGTTGCCAGCTCTTCGAATAGCGCTACTACGTCAGCGTCTTTCACAGCCATTATATCCCGATCCATTCCCAGAGCTGTATCCGCTTTGTAAAGCTTCATTGCATAACGGTTTAAAGATGATTTTGTTACCGAGTGGCCAAGCCCATTGATCCAGTCGGTTATATCCTGCTGGGTGGCCTGGTTAGCCCGTAAACGTCTCTTTACCTCAATAATAATATTCAGCGGCAAGCTCTGTATCGTTGACCGTCTCATATCTATTCTCCGGACGTGGTTAATACACGGTATTAGGTTATCCTATCCTTCGGGCTGGTAGCAACATTTTTTCTACTGCCAAATCAAATGAAAATATTTCTCTACCGGCATCAAATCATGAAATACCCCGATTTTTTATTGCGGGCGATTTGGAAGTAAAATTTTTCCGCCTGGTGTTTCTAACCCCGCATCAAATAAGGAACCGGGATGTATCCCACACAATTCCTGATCATCCCGCAACCTTTTGGCCATAGTGCCTAGTCAATCACTAACTCACACTTTCTCACTCTCAAACAAACCTTATTTAATTACGACAAAAGCATTAATATCAATAATTAATATCAATAAATCCCCCATCTGCTCTGATATCGATTTCATCCCTTTTCCGCTTTACTTTCCTGTCATCTTTATTTATTCTTCACAGTCCGATTTTATTTAGCCGAAGGATCACATGAAGATCACTAAAATTCGCAACTTTTCTATTATTGCCCATATCGATCACGGAAAATCTACGCTGGCTGATCGTCTTCTGGAGTATACCGGGACAGTTTCTGAGCGGGATAAGCAGAACCAGTTTCTTGATAAGATGGATCTGGAACGTGAGCGAGGCATCACTATAAAAGCACAGACAGTACGTCTTAATTATCGCTCTGACGACGGTACTGATTATATTCTGAATCTTATTGATACCCCCGGCCATGTCGACTTCACTTACGAGGTTTCCCGCTCCCTAGCCGCCTGTGAAGGGGGGCTTCTTGTTGTTGACGCTTCGCAAGGGGTTGAGGCTCAGACTCTTGCCAATGTCTATCTTGCCCTTGATATTAACCTGGAGGTTTTTCCAGTATTAAATAAAATTGATTTACCTGCTGCCGATCCTGATAGGGTCAAGCAGGAAATTGAGGATATTATCGGTATTGACGCTCATGATGCTGTTCTGGCCAGTGCAAAAGAGGGGGTTGGAACCCATGAAATTCTTGAAGAAATAATCAAGAAAATACCACCTCCTGTCGGGGATCCAAATGCTCCGCTTAAGGCTTTGCTCTTCGACTCCTGGTATGATCAGTATCAAGGCGTTATCATTCTGGTCAGAATATTTGACGGTACAATAAGAAAAGGTGAAAAAATTCAGCTGATGTCTACAAACTGTTCTTTTGAGGCTCTTAAAATAGGTATTTTTGCGCCTAATATGATAGAGGTTCCTGAACTGGCAGCTGGAGAAGTTGGTTTTATCATTGCTGGTATAAAAGATGTTGCCGATGCAAAGGTCGGGGATACTGTGACTCTCCTTCATAGGCAGTGCCTGGATGCTATGGATGGTTTCAAGGTTGTTACTCCCATGGTTTTTTCCGGTCTTTACCCTATTGATACCGTTCAATATGAGCAGTTGCGGGATGCACTGGCAAAGCTGAAATTAAATGATTCATCTTTTACATACGAACCTGAAACTTCGCTCGCACTCGGTTTTGGATTTCGCTGTGGTTTTCTCGGTCTTCTCCATATGGAGATCATTCAGGAACGTCTGGAGCGTGAGTTTGCTCTTGATCTCATTACTACTGCTCCGACTGTTGTATATCGCGTTCACAGAATGAATGGTGATGTCTATTCCATTCAGAGTGCTAATCAGATGCCTGAACTGCATAGTACCGAATACCTTGAAGAACCTTTTATTCTTGCTCATATTCATGTCCCGAATGATTTTGTGGGTGGAGTGTTGGCGCTTTGTGAAGATAAACGAGGTGTACAGCGTGAGATCAAATATTTAACTCCCACGCGGGTAATGATTGTTTATGAGCTGCCGCTTAATGAAATAGTTCTGGATTTCTACGATCGTTTGAAGTCTATAACAAAGGGCTACGCTTCACTTGATTATGAGCCGCTGGAGTACAGACGGAGTGATCTTGTGCGGATGAATGTAATGATCAACGGAGAAATTGTTGATGCACTCTCCCTTATTCTGCATCGTGAGAAAGCATATTATCGTGGTCGTGAACTTGTTTCCAAAATGAAAGAGCTGATTTCCAGGCAGATGTTTGAAGTTGCCATCCAGGCGGCAATCGGAAATAAGATCATAGCTCGTGAGACTGTTAAGGCAATGCGCAAGGATGTTCTTGCAAAATGTTACGGTGGTGATATCACGCGTAAACGAAAACTGCTTGAAAAACAGAAAGAGGGCAAGAAGAGAATGAAAAATGTTGGTAACGTCGAACTGCCACAGGACGCCTTTCTTGCCATTCTGAAGGTCGACTGATAAATCAGATTTATAAAGGAAATCGCATGGAAGAAAATGGTAATTTAGCAGAAACAGAGTCAATTGCTACGATACAGCCTGAAACAGCCAGAAAAAAAAGTCTGATAAGAGAGTACGCAGAGTCGATAATAATCGCAGTTTTATTGGCTTTAGTTATTCGAACATACCTTGTGCAGGCATTTAAAATTCCGTCAGGTTCTATGGAAGACACATTGGCAATAGGAGATCATCTGTTGGTAAGCAAGTTTATATATGGCACTAAAATTCCTTTTGTAGACAAGCGGATACTTACTGTTCGTGATCCTGTTCAGGGTGATGTCATTGTTTTTGAATATCCGGAAGATCCAAGCAAGGACTTCATAAAGCGTATTGTCGGAACTCCTGGAGATATTGTAGAGGGTAAAGATAAGAAGGTATATGTTAACGGTATTCATTACGTTAATCCACACGAAACTCATAAAGAAAAAGATATGATTCCAAAAGAGATGAATCCGCGTGATACTTTTGGTCCTGTGACTGTGCCGGAAGGTTCGTATTTCGTTATGGGGGACAACCGTGATCGTTCATACGACAGTCGTTTTTGGAAGTTTGTTCGGCGAGATCAGATAAAGGGTCTGGCATTTATAAAGTATTGGTCATGGGATCGTGAAAAACTGAGACCAAGGTTTGGAAATATAGGTAGATTGATTAACTAATATAAAAACTGGTTGGGGGGAAATAATGGATTTTCTTGGAAATTGGAAGCGAACACATTACTGTGGTGACTTAAAATCTACAGATATCGGTAGTGAAGTAATTCTGATGGGTTGGTCTCTTCGTCGCCGCGACCACGGTGGGCTGATTTTTATTGATTTGCGAGATCGTGAAGGTATCGCACAGATTGTTTTTGACCCTGAAGTAAACCCGACCGCTCATTCTGTTGCGGAGTCTGTTCGAAGTGAGTTTGTGCTGGCTGTTAAGGGCAGAGTTATTCCACGTCCGGAAGGTACAGTTAATCCGAATATGAAAACCGGTGAGGTTGAGATTCAGGTTTTGGAATGCAAGCTCTTAAACAGATCGAAGCCGTTGCCGTTTATGTTGGATGAGCATAGTGAGATTAACGAAAATATTCGTCTTAAATACAGATATCTGGACTTGAGACGCCCACAGTTACAGTACAATCTGATTCTTCGCTCAAAGGTTGCACAGCTTACACGTTCTTACCTCACAGACAACGGTTTTCTGGAGCTTGAAACACCATTCCTGACTAAATCTACTCCTGAAGGTGCTCGTGATTTTCTTGTACCATCAAGAATAAACCAAGGGCATTTTTACGCGTTACCGCAATCCCCACAGATTTTCAAACAGATTCTTATGATTTCAGGGTTTGATAAATATTTTCAAGTGGTTCGCTGCTTCCGCGATGAAGATCTGCGTGCGGATCGTCAGCCGGAGTTTACTCAGATTGACTGCGAAATGTCTTATATTGATCAGGAAGATATCATTACTGTCATGGAGGGGCTTATCGCGAGAGTATTTAATGAAACCAAGGGGGTTGATGTGCAACTTCCGGTTGAACGTCTTACATACTCTGAAGCAATTCGTCGATTTGGTGTAGACAATCCTGATTTGCGGTTTGGTATGGAGCTTTGTGATGTGACTGAAATAGTCAATGGATCAGGATTTAAGGTTTTTGTTGATGTCGCTTCAAAAGGGGGGGTAATAAAGGGAATTAACGCAAAAGGGTGCTCAAAGTTTTCCCGTAAAGATATCGATGATCTTGCTGAATTTGTAAAAATATATGGTGCAAAAGGCTTAGCTTATGTCAAGATTGAGAATGGCGAGTGGCACTCTCCAATTGCCAAGTTTTTTACAGCTGATGAAATATCAGCAATGAACAGCGCATTTGGTGCAGAAGAGGGAGATCTGTTATTCTTTGTTGCTGATAAACCCAAGGTGGTAAATGATTCTCTTGGTAAACTCAGAAATAATCTTGCGAATATTCTCAAATTGACAAGCAAGGATTGTTATCGTTTTGTATGGATAACAGAATTTCCTCTTCTTGAGTGGGATGAAGACGAAAAACGATGGTCTGCAGTACACCATCCGTTTACCGCACCAATGGACGAGGATCTTGAATTTGTAGAGTCAGATCCAGGCAGGTGTCGTGCCAAGGCATACGATCTTGTTCTTAACGGGAATGAGATAGGTGGAGGCTCTATCAGAATTCATCAAGAGTATGTACAGTCACTTATGTTTAAACTTCTGGGTATGAGCGTCGATGATGCCCGTAGCAAGTTTGGATTTCTGCTTGACGCACTTGAGTTCGGTACACCTCCGCATGGTGGCATAGCATTTGGTCTGGATCGATTGATAATGCTGCTGACCGGTAGTGACTCTATACGAGATGTTATAGCTTTTCCAAAGACCCAGAAAGGTACCTGCATGATGTCAGAGGCACCATCATCTGTAGATACTAAACAACTTCGTGAACTTGGTATACGACTGGTAGAAAAACAGGCATGATCGTGGCTGGAACGTATCGTCGGATTTTGTACATATCATTATTTAGTGCATTTCTGACGTCTTGTTCTACACCGGTGCCTGTATGGCGGAGCAGGAGTCTTGCCTATGTGGAAGGGTTTGCCGATAGTGAAACTTCTGAGTTATTTCCGCGGGAATACCGGAGTCTTCTAGAGACATTTGAGCATGGTGAGGCTCTTTATAAAGTTCGTAAAGATGATGCAGGGGCAGATGTATATTTCCGTCTTGCATTTCAGAAGGCATCAGTTCTGGAGGCTGCTGTTCTACTCGAAAAAAAACGGCGGTTTTTAGAACAGCAGGAACAGATTGCCGAATTATCTGCCAAAGCAGAGCAGGAATTGCTGATGCGTGCTGCTGCTGAAGCTGAAATGCGACTTGTGGCACAACAGCTTTCTGAATCAAAGCGGGTTACCCATAAAAAAAACAGGGAGCCTCAGCCATCGCTGACAACAACGTATACTGTTCGTCCCAGTGAAACCCTGCCTCAGATTTCTGCCAGAAAAGAAATTTACAATGATTCAACACTATGGCCGATTATTTATCGCTCAAACCGTGATCAAATAAGGAATCCGAAGCGTCTATGGCCGGGACAGGTGCTTGTCATACCACGTAATTTCAGTCGTGATGAAGCAGTAGATGCACGTCGTTTTTCAAGCAAAAAATAGAAGTTTTCATTTTTTGCAGCATGGCGCAACTGTTTGAATTGAGGTGATTTTGCTTGACAGAAAAACTTGTTTTGTATACTGTATACAGAATTTTTATTGTGGCTGTAACTTGTCGGTATAACTTATAGTTTTACGAAAAAAATATTGAATTAAGGTATATGTTTTCAAAGATAATTTTATATGCTTAACAGCTTTGCAGCACGAAGTATTAAAACTAAGGAGAGAACATGACAACACAAAAGATTATCTGGTCAAAAATTGATGAGGCTCCCGCGCTGGCTACCTACTCACTACTTCCAATTGTAAATGCTTTTACAAAAGCAGCCGGAGTTGTAGTTGAAACACGCGACATATCTGTCGCAGGAAGAATTATTGCGAACTTTCCGGATTATCTTACGGAAGAGCAGAGGATGCCGGATTATCTGGCTGAACTTGGTGATCTTACTCAGAAACTGGAAGCCAACATCATTAAACTGCCTAACGTCAGTGCTTCAATACCGCAGTTGAAAGCAGCTATCAAGGAGCTACAGGAGAAAGGCTACAAGCTTCCTGACTATCCTGAAGAGCCGAAGACCGATGCTGAAAAAGAGCTGAATGCACGTTATGCCAAGTGCCTTGGAAGTGCGGTTAATCCTGTCCTGCGTGAAGGTAACTCTGATCGAAGGTCGGCACGCGCGGTGAAAGAATACGCCAAAAAGTACCCTCATAAAATGGGTGCATGGAGCACGGATTCAAAAACCCACGTATCTCATATGACGGCTGGTGATTTCTACCACAGTGAAAAATCCGTTACCATGGAAAAAGCTGGCAACGTAAAAATTGAGCTTGTTGATAAATCCGGTAACGTCAAGGTTCTTAAAGAGAAGCTTGCGCTTCAGGCTGGTGAAGTTCTGGACGGTGCCTTCATGAGCGCCAAGGCGCTCCGTACTTTCATCGCTGAGCAGATTGAAGATGCAAAGGCAAAAGGCGTTCTGTTCTCAGTACACCTCAAAGCCACCATGATGAAAATTTCCGATCCGATCATGTTCGGCCACTTTGTTTCAGTATTCTACAAAGATGTATTTGAGAAGCATACTGCAACATTTAACGAACTGGGCGTGAATCCAGATCTCGGTATGGGCGATTTGTATGCAAAACTTCAGAAATTGCCGGAAGCAAAGCGTGTTGAGATTGAAGCGGATATTCAGGAAGTTTACAAGAAGCAGCCGCCACTGGCGATGGTAGATTCTGATAAAGGTATTACTAATCTTCATGCAAGTAACGACATCATTATCGATGCTTCAATGCCTGTTGTGATGCGTGACTCTGGCGGGATGTGGGGGCCAGACGGCAAGCTTCACGACGTTAAATGCGTAATCCCTGATACGTCCTATTCCGAGTGGTATCAGGAATGTATAGAATTCTGTCAGAAAAACGGCCAGTTCGACCCTACGACCATGGGTTCTGTCGCTAACGTTGGTCTTATGGCACAAAAAGCTGAAGAGTACGGTTCACACGACAAAACTTTCAAGATTCCGACAGACGGCACTGTTCGTGTAGTGGATGAGGCTGGCAACGTGCTGATTCAGCATGAAGTAGAGGCAGGCGATATCTGGCGCGGCTGCCAGGCAAAAGATCTGCCGATTCAGGACTGGGTCAAGTTGGCAGTACGTCGTGCACGGGCAACAGGTGCTCCTGCTGTATTCTGGCTTGATAAAAACCGTGCTCACGATTCCCAGATGATCCTGAAAGTTGAAAAATATCTGAAAGACCTTGATACCACCGGTCTTGAAATCCATATCATGTCTCCGGTAGATGCAATGAAATTTACGCTTCCTCGGGCAAAAGCTGGTCTGGATACCATTTCCGTGTCTGGAAACGCATTGAGGGATTATCTGACCGACCTGTTCCCAATTCTTGAACTTGGTACCAGTGCCAAGATGCTGTCTATCGTGCCTCTTCTGGCTGGTGGTGGGCTTTTCGAGACAGGTGCTGGCGGTTCTGCTCCCAAGCATGTTCAGCAGTTTGTACAGGAAGGTTACCTCCGTTGGGATTCACTTGGTGAATTCCTGGCTCTTGGTGTTTCGCTGGAACACTTGGCGGCTACTTTCAAGAATGAAAAAGCTCAACTCCTGGCTGATACGCTTGATGTGGCTAATACTAAATTCCTGGATAACAATAAGAATCCGGCTCGTAAGGTTGGACAGATCGACAACCGTGGCAGTCACTTCTATTTGGCAATGTACTGGGCTGAAGCTCTTGCTGCCCAGACCAAGGATGCTGATCTGGCCGCACGCTTTGCCAAAGTTGCCAAGCAGCTTCAGGAAAATGAAGCTAAGATCAATGAAGAATTGATCGGCGCTCAGGGTAAGCCACAGGATATCGGTGGCTACTACCAGCCGGATCCGGCTAAAACAGAAAAAGCAATGCGTCCTAGTGCAACTTTGAACGCAATTATTAATGCAATTGCCTAGGAATATAGTTTAATTCGAATCTTGCTTCCTTTTGAAATATAGTTTAGTTTCATCTTTCATATTTTTTAATTAGTTGTTAGCAGGGGCCGGGATGACTCCTTGCCTTATCTTAGAAAAATAAAAGTGGAGGTAAAAGTATGGGACGTAAAAAGATTTCTCTTATCGGTGGCGGGCAGATTGGTGGCGTTCTTGCGCAGCTTTGCGCTTTACGCGAATTAGGTGATGTAGTTCTTTTTGACATCGTTGAAGGCCTTCCACAGGGAAAAATGCTTGACATTGCAGAAGTTGGTCCGGTTGATCGTTATGATGTAAACCTCAAAGGTACCAACAGCTATGAAGACATTAAAGGTTCAGATGTTGTTATAGTAACTGCGGGTCTTCCACGTAAACCAGGTATGAGCAGAGACGACCTTATTGAGGTTAACTCAAAGATTATGACATCGGTCGCTGAAGGTATCAAAGCCTATGCTCCTGACTCAATCGTCATAGTTATTTCAAATCCTCTTGACGCTATGGTTACTCTCTGTCAGAAAATAACAGGATTCCCATACAACCGTGTTATCGGTCAGGCTGGTGTTCTTGATTCGGCTCGTTTTGCAAGCTTTATAGCTTGGGAACTTGGTGTTTCTGTTAAAGACGTATCTGCAATGACACTTGGTGGTCATGGCGATGACATGGTTCCACTTGTACGTTATGCAAGCGTAAACGGCATTCCTGTAACCGAACTCCTTGAGCAGAAATACGGTGCTGAAAAGGGTAAGGAAGTTATGGAAGCTATGGTTAAGCGTACTCGTGGTGCCGGCGGCGAAGTTGTTGCTCTTCTTAAAACTGGTTCAGCATTTTATTCACCCGCTTCATCTGCGATTGCAATGGCAGAATCAATTCTTAAAGATCAGAAACGTGTACTACCAACCTGCTGCTACCTGCAGGGTGAGTTTGGCGTAGACGGTTTCTATGTTGGCGTTCCTGCTGTACTTGGTGAGAAGGGCGTTGAAAAAATCATTCAGTTCAAGCTGGATGCTGCTGAGCAGGCTATGATGGACAAATCAGTTGCTGCAGTAAAAGAACTTGTTGGCAGCATGAAATAGAGTTTAATTCCAGGTCTCTGGAAGTAGTCGAAAGAAGGGTGGAAATGTCTGCCCTTCTTTTGCTACTTTTCGGAACCTGATTACCACCTTTTATTACGGAATAAAGGAGTCTTTCTAAGATGGAAAAAAAATTACCAAAAATTGAGATTATCGAGAAGTACTGCAAGGGGTGCCACATCTGTGTTGAGTTCTGCCCTAAAGATGTGCTTGAGATGAAAGGCTTTTATGCCTCTGTTAAAAATCTTGAAGCCTGCATCAGCTGTATGCAGTGTGAGTTGCGTTGTCCCGATTTCGCTATCAAAGTCACAAACGAATAAAATCTACAGGAGGAAATGAACAGTGTCCAAAAAAGTAGCGTTTCTTCAGGGTAATGAAGCAGCCGCACATGGTGCATTATACGCCGGGTGTGACTTCTTCGCAGGTTATCCTATTACCCCCTCGACAGAAGTTTCTGAAGTGCTGTCTGCTGAATTACCCAAAATTGGCGGGAAATTTATGCAGATGGAAGACGAAATTGCAGCCATGGCTGCAATTCTTGGTGCATCCCTTGCCGGCGCAAAAGTATGTACTTCAACTTCCGGCCCAGGTCTTTCCCTTAAACAGGAATTGATCGGTTATGGCTGTATTGCTGAAATTCCTTGCGTTGTATACAACGTCATGCGTGGTGGTCCTTCAACCGGTATGCCAACCGGTCCTTCGCAGTCAGATGTCATGTCAGCCAAATGGGGCACACATGGTGACCATCCTGCAATCTGTCTGACTCCTGCTTCCGTTCAGGAAACATACGAAGAAGTTATTCGTGCTTTTAACCTTGCCGAAAAGTATCGTACACCGGTTATGGTTATGCCTGACGAAATCGTCGCTCATATGCGTGAGCGGGTAGTTTTCCCAGAAAAAGGTGAAATAGCGATTGTTCCGCGCAAATCACCAACTGTACCACCTGAGCAGTATAAGCCTTACGACACGAGTTTCGGCGATGTTCCTCCTCTTGCTGCTTTTGGTTCCGGCTACAAGTTTCATGTAACCGGTCTCAATAAGATGCAGGATGGCTTCCCTACTACTAAGGCTGACGTTGTTCAAGCTGAAGAAGAACGCCAGATCCGTAAGGTTGATGCAAATATTGACGATATCGTTACCTTTGAAGAGTATATGCTTGATGACGCCGAAGTTGTCGTTGTTGCATACGGTTCTACATCAAGATCTGCCCGTTTTGCTGTCAATGTTGCTCGTGAGCAGGGCATCAAAGCTGGTATGTTCCGCATCAAAACTTTCTGGCCATTTCCAGATAAGCAGATAAAAGCCTTGGCTGCCAAAGTTAAAGGTATTGTAATTCCTGAAATGAATCTTGGTATGTGCTCGCTTGAACTTGAGCGCTGTGCGCAAGGTAAGGTTCCAGTCCTCGGAATATTCCGTGTTGACGGTGAGCCGATTAATCCTGACCAGATTCTCGCTAAGATCAAGGAGGTTAAATAACCATGGCATTTGATTATGATAAATGGATTCGTCCCGGCAAGTTACCTCACATCTGGTGCCCTGGCTGTGGTCACGGTATCGTCATGAAAGGTCTTATCCGCGCGATGGACACTCTTAACCTCAAGAAAGAAGAAACAGCAGTTGTATCTGGTATTGGATGCGCTTCACGTCTTCCGGGTTATATTGACTGCTGTACTCTTCACACTGCCCATGGTCGTGCCGCTGCCTTTGCAACCGGTGTTAAAATGGCTAAGCCTGAAATGAATGTTATTCTGGTTGGCGGCGATGGTGATGGAACTGCAATCGGCGGTAATCACTTCATCCACGCATGTCGTCGAAACATCAACATGACGTACATCATCATGAACAACTACATCTACGGTATGACAGGTGGTCAGTTCTCTCCTTGTACACCTACCGGTCACAAGGCCTCTACGACTCCTTATGGCAACCCTGATCCAGGTTTTGATATCGCTAAACTGGCTATTGGTGCCGGTGCTACTTTTGTTGCTCGTGGTACTGCATTTCATGCTAACCAGATCGATAAATTGATTGCAGAAGCTATTCAGCACAAAGGCTTCTCGGTTGTTGAGATTCTTGATGACTGTCCGACCACCTACGGTCGTCGTAACAAGTACAAGTCGGTTATCGAAATGATGAATCGCCTGAAAGACGTTGCTGTGCCTGTTAAAGCAGCTGAAAAAATGACTGCTGAGCAGCTTCAGGGCAAGGTTCTGACTGGTGTTCTTTACAAGGATGATACAAAGCCTGAGTATACTGCCGAGTACGCTAAAGTTATCGAGCGTGCCCAGGCTGCCAAGTAACAATTACAGGAAAAGGAGCGATATATTCATGTCAAGATATGAACTCAGGTTTTCCGGTTCGGGTGGACAGGGTCTGATCACCGCCGGAATTATTATGGCCAAAGCCGCTTCAATATATGAAGGGAAGCAGGCTGTTCAGTCACAAAGTTACGGTCCTGAAGCGCGTGGTGGATCTTCAAAATCAGAAGTTATTATTTCTGATGAGTCGATTGATTATCCGAAAGCGACTGCAGTTGACGCATTGCTGGCGATGACTCAGGAAGCATGCGACAAGTATACGCACGATCTGAAAGAGGGTGGTATCCTGCTGGTGGATTCTGATCTCGTTCCGAAACTGCCGACTACCGGTAATTTCAAAATTATCTCTTTCCCAATTATCAATACTGCTAAAAACGATGTTGGTCGTGAGATTGTTGCAAACATCGTTGCTCTTGGTGCGATGGTTGCTTTGACCGGTCAGGTTAGTCGCGAGAATGCTGAAAAAGCCGTTCTTTCAAGTGTGCCAGAGGCATTCATCGAACTTAACAGGAAGGCATTTAGTATAGGTTTTGAAAAGGCTCTGGCTGCCAGCGCCTAGATTGATCTTTGATCTTTATCAAAAAGCCCGATGAGTTTTCATCGGGCTTTTTGCGTTTATAATAAATTTAGTGTATAGTTAGAAATTGATTTTAAAAGGATTAATACATTTATCTGTTTCTCCTCAAAATTAAATACTTGAAAGTAAAGGAATCAGATATGTCGAAACTGAATAATCTAATTGCCGGTGTTGTTCAAATATGAGAACTCCGGACTGTTTTGAAATATTAGTTAGAAATGGTTTGGTTGATGAAGTTTTATCCAGATTGATGAGTGGCAAGGAAGCTGATGTATATGTTGTTCAGTCAAAGGGTGAGATTTGCTGTGCAAAGGTTTATAAAGATTCAGCTAAACGTAGTTTCAGTCAGTTTGCCCAATATCAGGAAGGGCGTAAGGGGAGAAACAGTCGTCAGGCAAGGGCGATGCAGAAGAATAGTAAGTATGGGCGCAAAGAGACTGAAGATGCTTGGAAAAACTCCGAGGTAACTGCACTTAGAACTTTGCTTGACGCCGGTGTGCGAGTGCCAATTGTGTATGAATATTCGGACGGAATATTGCTTATGGAGTTTGTTACGGATGATAATGGTAATCCTGCTCCAAGGTTAAACGATCTCCACCTGACCCCTTCAAGGGCGCGTGAATATTTTCATGAATTAATTGAGTCGGTTGTAAAAATGTTGTGCGTCGGAATTATCCATGGTGATCTTTCAGAGTATAATGTGCTTGCAGGTGAGAACGGACTGGTTATCATTGACCTGCCGCAAGCTGTTAATGCATCAGGCAATAACAATGCTCGTGGAATGTTGGAGCGTGACGTTCAGAATATTACCTCTTATTTTGGGCGGTTTGCGCCTGAACTACTTTCAACTGACTACGGAAGAGAAATATGGAAGCTGTATTCTAATGGTTCGCTGAGTAAAAGTAGCGAATTAACAGGGGTGTATGAACAGAGTGATAACCTGGCAGATGTAATGGGTGTTATGCGGGAGATTGACTATGCCAGAGTTCTACACGAAAGATTCCTCGCAAGAATGTCACAATAATCATAACTCTGTAATGCAGACCTCAAATATATTTTTTGTATCTCTAATCGTTTATATGGCGTATCTCTTGTGTGTTTCTCCATGTTCCGCCGAGGGGCTTTACGGCAGGTTTTCTCTGGGAACAAATGACTTAATTATTACTACTTCTGATACTGATGTTTCTGCACCAGGAGCAGTAACTGCAAAGTATGGATTTGTAGTAAACAAAGACTTTATGCCGTATATAGGTACCGGCTTAGCGTATACTTACCATTCCAATTCAAAAAATGGAGATATTACAAACCTTAAAACCGGTTTAGCAGCTGAGTTTGGTTTTAAGTATTTTCTTGGTTCTAGCCTTACACTTAAGTTGGATTACAGATATTTATCTCTTTCACCCGAATTGCCTCAGGGTGATAACGCTTCACCCCCGCAGTTATTTGGTATTGGGCTGGATATAAGTTTTTAGATAGGTAAAAATCATAACATAACCGGAGTTTCAATGAATTCGCTTAAATTTATAAAATCATTAATAATATTACTGATTGTTCTATTATTACTCTCAGCTTGTTCCGGTTTAAAGCCATTAGATGCTGAACGCCCGAAGGAAGAGGCTTTTAAAACATTGCTTAAAAAGGAGAAGTCGACAATAAATATACCGATTGAAGCTTCATCGGAGGAGTTATCGACAGTTCTGAATTTGTCAGTGCGTAAGGAGTTGTATAGAGGAGCTACCTCGATCGGTGGTGTAATGGCAGAGGTAAGGCGAAATGGTTCAATTGCTGTGACTGCTTCGGACAATTACATATATCTAACCATACCTATTGTTATCTCATTGAGCTATAGTATGTACGAGATGACTCCGATCCCACTTAAACTTAAATTTAAAGCTGCGGCTACTGTGACTCCCGACTGGCGTTTTCAGTTAGAGCTCTACTACCAAGGGGTCTCTGATCTTCTTGCCGAAGAGGTTGGTGTAGGCCCGATAAAATTCAAACCTCGTAAAATTGTTGAGAGCATCAGCCAACCGGTTCAGAAATTAGTGTCAAATTTAATTGCACAAAAAATCAATGAACTCGTACCTCTTAAGACGCAGATAACAAAAATCTGGACGACTGCCCAGCAACCTCTCCTTCTTGACGCTAACTATAATGTCTGGCTACAGTTAACTCCTTATGAATTAATGCTATTTCCGCTTTATACAGAAAACAACAGAGTTAAACTTAGTGTAGGTATAGATACTTACGCCGAAATGGTTGTCGGTCCTGAACCAGCTAAGCCTCAAATAGAACCTCTGCCTAGACTCAAGATAGTAAATAAATTTGATAAAAGATTCCGTATTGCTTTGAATACTAACCTTTTTTATACAGATTTGCGTGCTATTGCTCTCCCTTTGCTTCTTAATAAAAAGTTTGATTCTGATGGAAAGAGTATAACAATCAAGAATTTCGATCTTTATGGTAACGGTGAAAAAATAGTAGTAAAACTGGAAACTGTGGGTGATTTTAAAGGTATTTTCTATTTGACAGCGACCCCAAAGTTTAATGCTGAAACAAATATTTTTTCTATAGAGGACGTAGACTTTGATCTGCAGACGGAAGATATTCTCATAAAGTCAGCCGACTGGCTTCTTCACAGTACAATTAAGGGTGTAATTCAAGAAAAGCTGAATATGAATTTGACAGCTCAGTTGGAGCAGACTCGAGAAATGGCTGCAAAATCTTTGTCTGAAATACAGCTAAAGGATAATATATTTTTGCGATGTGATATTAAAAAATTGAATTTTAATGATGTGATAGTTCAGAAAGATAAAATTATGATCCAGGTTTATTCTGAAGGGGAGTCGACAGTCTTTTTTAAATAATACAATCTTTTCAAACAGTGTAAGTAGTGTGAGTAAAATTCTAAAAAATAACCGGGTCTTTTCAGACCCGGTTTAACTTACTTTTCAATAACTGAATTTTTACCAATCATCCCGACAATTTTATCGTACAGTTCATCCCATTCTCTGCTGGTAACTTTAATCTTATCTACAACTGCTACTGGTTGATCTCTGCAAACACTACACTGCTTAACACAGCTTTTTACCTTTATATTCAGATCTGGAAATTCCTCCTGTAATCTTCTGAGAATTTTCCCCTTACCTTTGTTGTGTTCACAAAAACTAATTTTGGTTGTCATTGGCTATACCGCGAGCGGTGAACCGGCAAGAGGTACAAAAGTGCGTTGAGCCATTTCGCTGTCGATCA
Source organism: Desulfuromonadaceae bacterium (assembly GCA_028683855.1). GTDB lineage: Bacteria > Desulfobacterota > Desulfuromonadia > Geobacterales > Pseudopelobacteraceae > JACRCG01. The sequence goes on along the minus strand of JAQUHA010000015.1, from coordinate 76,721 downwards.
TTAAAATCCCGTGTCCATTATCACCTACAATTTTAAGTTTTGCGATAAGATCCCTATCGTTATTCTCCTCTTCAATCTGTTCGGTAACAAACCATTGGAGGAATATCTGTGTTGCGTGATCTTTCTCTTGAACAGCCTGTTCGCTCAGATTATTTATACAAGAGGTAATCAGATTTTCGTGAGCTAAAGTCTTTTGCATCATTTCAAGTAATGATTTGTATTTGTTTGGTATCGCCTTATTGGCAGGTAGGGATATAACAACGCCTTGATCGGTTAGATAAGTGTAAAATTTCATAAAATGTACCATCTCTTCACGATACTGGACAAAAAACCAGTTAGCTGCTCCTTTTAGTCCAAGGTCATTGGCGCAGGATGACATTACAAGATAGAGATGAGCTGAGAAAAGTTCCAGGTTCATGTGCGTGTTAAGTGAATCGGACATTTTTTTACTGATCATTTTTACGCCTCCGGAGGTTATTTTGTTTCAGTATAACTTAAATAAGGTCTTAAGCAACCATGAATACGGGGTAGAGCAAGATAAATTGCAGCTAAAACGTTGGCTAAGATTTGGATTTTCTGTTTATTAGAAATACTACCATGGAGATTCCTGCCATAAACATTGGCAGGCTGAGTATCTGGCCCATCGATATTCCGCCGAATAAGAAGCCGATTTGAGCATCCGGTTGACGAAAAAACTCAACAGTAAAGCGGAACAGACCATAGCCGGCACAGAACGTCCAGGCTGCAACCCCTGTCAGGTCAGTTTTTCGTGACATAAAACGTACAGCAATAAAAAGAGTGAGTCCTTCCAGAAAAGCTTCATATAGTTGAGACGGATGCCGTGGTAAACCATCACTGCCTGGAAATATTATACCCCACGGTAAGTCTGTCGCACGACCATATAACTCACCGTTTATGAAATTACCGATCCTGCCAAACCCCAGACCGACAGGTGCGCAGAGCGCAGCAATGTCTATTATGGTAAAAAAACTAATGTTTTTGCGTTTCGCATAAATTAGAAAAGCTACAACAACCCCCAGAAAACCCCCATGGAAAGACATACCGCCTTCCCATACGGCAAAAAGTTTAAGTGGGTTGTTTATGTAGAAAGTGAGATTGTAGAATAGAATGTAGCCTAATCGTCCACCAAGAACAACACCCATGGCTCCATAGAATACAAGATCCGCTACGTCATCTTTTGTAAGTGGCAGTTCTTTTCGTAACGATTCGGAACGAATAATAAAGTAGGTGAAAATAAAAGATAAGACGTACATAAGCCCGTACCAGCGGAACTGGAGCGGGCCGATGCTTAAGAAAACCGGGTCGATGTGAGGAAATTGCATAAGTCTGATTTATACTCCGCAGCCGCAATTACGTGAACATACCCCGCTTCTCATCTTAAGGGCTCTTATGAATGACGCTTCTGTTGCTTTCTGTAATTCATCGAGAACCGCCGCTGGAACTGGTGAATCAAGTGAGAGTATAACCATGGCTTCACCTTTTTTCTCACTTCGTCCAAGATTCATGGAGGCAATATTTATGTCATGTTCCCCCATTATTGTACCTATTTTGCCGATCATACCGGGACGATCCTGATAGTTCAGAAGCAGCATATGTTCATCAGGAGTGAAATCCATGGAATAGTCACGAAGCTGTACGATACGTGGTTGTCCGTCGAAAAGTGTTCCTGAAACAAGTCTGCGTTTCCCCTGTCCCTCAAGAATCAGAGTAATCACATTAGAGAAAGCGTCTGATTGCGTAGATTTTGATTCATCTACAACTATTCCCATCTGTTCTGCAATCAAGCTTGCGTTTACCATATTAACATCCTGATCGAGTCTGTTGTTCAGTATGCCGGATAATCCGCAGACAGCCAATGGTGAACAGTCATAATGTGCGATTGCACCGCTGAAGCCGAAGGTGATTTTTTCGAGGTTTACATCCATAAGTTGAATGCCAAAGTCACATATTACACTCATAAGATTAAGAAATGGTCGCATCTGATCCATTAGAGCCATGTCAAATCTTGGAATGTTAAGAGCATTTTCAAGTGGTTTGTCATCGAGGTAGTTTATAATCTCCTTTGACACGTCTATTGCAACATTAACCTGTGCCTCAAACGTATTTGCACCAAGGTGTGGAGTAACAACAAGGTGATCATGTGCAATCAGTTCTTTAAGTGTATTGGTATCAGGCGGTTCTTTGCTCCAGACATCACAGGCGCCCCCGGTTATTTTTCCGGAGTTCAGATTTTTGAGCCATTCCTCCTCGTTAATAATACCGCCCCGCGCAACATCAAGAACGATTACGCCTGTTTTCATGAGACCGAATTCGCGAGCACCAATCATGTCACGAGTTTCGTCGGTCAACGGAGTATGAACCGTTATTATATCACAATTCTTATATATTTCGTCGTGTGAGACAAGCTTGATGCCTAGGTCGTTAGCTCGTTTGACTGCAATATAAGGGTCACAGGCGAGCACATCACACTCAAAGGCTTTCAGACGAGTCGCTACTCTGCCACCAACTTTACCAAGACCGATGACTCCGGCAGTCTTACCTTTCAGTTCAATACCGGTGAATGGTGCCCGTTTCCACTCCCCATTTTTAAGACTGTTGTTTGCTTTTGGTATGTTGCGGCAAAAAGAGAGAAGAAGAGCCATTGTGTGTTCTGCAGCACTATTAGTGTTTCCGTAAGGAGCGTTAACGACAATAACCCCTTTTGAACTTGCATAGTCAACATCGACATTATCAATACCGACACCGGCACGGGCAACCATTTTGAGTCGAGTTGCAGCATCCAGAAGAGGTTTGTCCACAGTAGTGCCGCTTCTTGTTATGATTACATCGTAATTGCCAATAATGTCATATAGCTCCTCATTTTTAAGCCCTAGCCTTACATCGAGCTCGATTCGTGGCTCTTGTGTCAATAATGCCAACCCATCCGGTGAGACTTCGTCTGTAACTATAATCTTCATTATATATCTCCAGATTCCATAAATTTATGATGCTACAATAGTACCAGAGTAAAAAAAATGCAAGCATGGCAGGTGATAATAATGGTATACATTCATACTATGAAACCACTTAATATAGTTCTTATTGAACCGGAAATTCCACCAAACACAGGTAATATAGCACGGTTATGCGCGGCTACCGGCACAGTTCTGCATCTGGTCGGCAAACTCGGTTTTTCCCTTGATGACCGCTATCTCAAGCGTGCCGGACTTGATTACTGGGAATTTGTTACTCTCAAAATCTGGCCGGATTTCCAAACATTGCAGGCAGCTGCTCCGGAGGGGCGATTCTTTTTTCTTAGTACTAAAGTAGAAAAAAGTTATCTGAACGCAGGATTCAAAGCGGGGGATTTTATTGTTTTCGGTAAGGAGACCAAAGGGTTGCCGGAAGAACTTCTTAAAGAAAACATGGAAACCTCCTTTACTATCCCTATGCCTTCAGAGAAGGTGAGAAGTCTCAATCTTTCAACTTCTGCCGGAATTGTTCTTTATGAGGCTTTGCGTCAGAGCGGAGGGATTTAATTGATGTATAAAAAATCAGCACTATTCTTTAACCCATACCTTACTTCTGAAGTTGATGGTGTTGGGGGTGTTCTTAAATCCTATCCTGAGGATTTTATTGTTGAGGAAATCCCCTCATACACTCCATCCGGTTCCGGTGAACACTGCTATCTTGCAATTGAGAAACGAGGAATTACCACTTTGGAGGCAATTCGCAGAGTTGCAGCCGGGTTAAAGATTCAGGAGCGTAATGTCGGGTACGCCGGTATGAAGGATGCTGCGGGTATTACCCGTCAGACTATCTCTGTTCAGGGGGTGAAGCCTGAGAAGGCGCTCTCATTGAAGCTCGACTCTGTCTCCATTCTCTCAGCTGAACTTCACTCAAACAAGCTCAAACTTGGGCATCTTAAAGGGAACCGTTTCAATATAGCGATTAGGGGTGTTTCCGAGTCTGCAGTTCAGTCTGTTCCGAAAGTTTTGGAGACTCTGGAAAAACGTGGTGTACCAAATTTTTTTGGTTATCAACGCTATGGCTTAAGAGGCGATTCGCATCTGTTGGGTATGGCAATGTTACAGCGAAATTGGCAGCTTGCAACTGATTTACTGATCGGAGAAGAGGCAGAGATTACAGATGAAGAGTGGGCAGCGGCTATCCTGCTATACAGAAAGGGTGATTTAGCGGGGGCACTACATCAGTTTCCACCTTATTGTCGTAGTGAGCGTGATGTTTTGAAACGCTTGATTGCTAAGCCTGAAGAGTACGAAAAAGCCTTTTCAAGTATTCATCCCCGTTTAAAAAAGTTGTATTTATCAGCAACTCAGTCTTTTTTATTTGATAAAGCGGTAGCCATGAGAATTCAGAATTTAGACGTGCTTTTGGATGGGGATTTGGCTGTCAAACATATTAATGGCTCATGTTTTATGGTCGGCAGTGCTGAAACAGAGCAGGGTAGGGCTGATGACTTTGAGATCTCTGCAAGTGGACCTATGTTCGGATGCAAAATGAAGTGTCCCGAAGGTGATGTTTGGGGCGTAGAGTCTGAAATTCTACGCAGTTCTGGTTTGGAACTCTCGATGTTCGATATGCCAGGTGGATTGCGGATGGAGGGCGAACGGAGGGTGCTGCGAGTGCCGGTCACTGAGTTGACTTATGATCTGGAAGATGACAGGCTCAATCTGAGGTTTGTTTTACCCAGGGGGAGTTATGCCACTTCGCTGGTGAGAGAGATAACAAAGGAATTCTGAATAACAAGTGTTATAACGCTGAAAGGTCGGTGAATACCGACCTTTCAATTTGGTAATATTGCACGTAATGTTATTCCTGCTATTTTCTAACAAAATCCTTTTTTGCAAATGAATACTCAAAATGCATATGGTCAGTGTATGTTCCGTTAAGTATTCCTACAACATCTTCTGTGAATACGAGCTCTTCATCGGTTGGAATGACATATACCTTTATCGGTGAATCATCTGTAGTAATGAGTGATTCGCGCTTTCTTGTCATCGCATTTTTGTTGCGTTCTTTATCAAGGATTATTCCAATATGGTCAAGCCCTTCTATTGCTTTTTCCCTGATAACCGCCCCCATTTCTCCAACACCCGCCGTAAAAACAACAGCATCCAGTTTGCCTATGACTGCCATGTAGGAACCGATATATTTTTTGAGTCGATATGCCTCAATATCAAGTGATAACTGACAACGTTTGTCGCCTCCGTTGGCATGTTCTATGACATCACGTCTATCCGTAAAGCGTCCAGTAATTCCAATTACGCCACTTTTCTTATTAAGTATACTATCTATCTCCTTGGCTGACAGATTGTTCTTCTGCATCATGAATGCCGGTATAGCAGGATCAATATCGCCACAGCGTGTTCCCATTACAGCACCTTCAAGTGGAGTAAGTCCCATACTTGTATCCACTGATACCCCGTTTTTAATAGCGCAGTGTGAAACTCCATTCCCAATATGCATAGTTACTATATTGATGTCTTTGGCACTTTTGTTAAGCAGAACAGCAGCACGTTTTGAAACATAAAGGTGAGAGGTTCCATGAAAACCGTAACGGCGTACCTGGTGCTGTTTATACCATTCGTAAGGGAGTGGATATATGTAAGCCTCTTCAGGCATTGTTTGATGAAATGCTGTGTCAAATATAGCGATGTGAGGAACAGTCGGCATTAGTGCCTTCGCAGCTTCGATCCCTTCAATATTAGGTGGATTATGAAGTGGAGCCAGGTGCTGAACTTCTTTTACGGCATCAAGAACCCTTTCGTCGATCATAACTGAGCAGGTGAATTTTTCTCCTCCATGAACAACTCTATGACCAACTGCAGATATTTCCTTAACGCTTTTTAGCACTCCGTGAACCGGGTCTGTTACGGTTTTTATGACGAGATCTATAGCCTCTTTATGGTTTGCACAATCCAGCTCGTGATGATAATTTTCCTGACCCGGAATTTCGTGCATGATGAATGATCCGCCGATAATAACCCGTTCTACCATGCCTTTGGCAACAACCTCCATTTTGTGCCAATCAAAAAGCTGATATTTTACCGATGAACTTCCGCAGTTCAGAGCCATAATAATCATAATTACCCCCTTTATAAAAATAGTTTAAGGTTATAATATTAGTAAAAAAATAACATCTAAACTAAAATAACTAGCTGTAATAAAACTGTTTTTGATATATACACGGAACAGTAACTGAATTCAACAAAATTTGTGCCGGTGAGATTTATGACCACAATTTCTTTGCTGGACTTTTAAAAAGCTGTGTGGTAAATCAAGGCTCGCTTTCTGTATGGGGAGCTAATCTAAATTAAGAGGTGAAAATCGTGGCACATTCAATTAATGATGATTGTACAAATTGCGCAGCCTGTGAAGATTCCTGCCCTGTTAACGCAATCAGCGAGCAGGGAAGTAAGCGTGTAATTGATGCAGATACCTGCATTGATTGCGGAGCATGTGTAGATTCCTGCCCTGTAAATGCTATCAGCGCTTAATTCACATTCTTAGCATCAAAATTAAAAAGGCTCGTCTAAAGACGAGCCTTTTTAATTTTGTGAGCCATTTTCATTTTTGCAAATATCTCTCCTTCTCGCTGTATATGCAGCCACAATACTGTTGACGATAAAGCCCCATTTCCTTTGAAAGCTTTATGCCCTGCTGCCACCCCTGTCTGAAATCTTCATATAAAAAAGCAACTCCTGCTTCATCTCCGAACCTGGCACCTAACTGATTTATTTCATCATGTTTCTGGTAGCGACTATATAGTAGCGACGATGTGAAAGCCTCAAATTCACCCTTAACAGCAGCCTTGGCAGTTGCTTTTAATCTTGATGAGTAGCAATAGGTGCAGCGCCTATCAGGCTCGTTCGCAACATTTGCAAGAAAGCCCTCAAGATCATAGTCATCATGTACAATCAAATCTATCCCATTCTGTTCTGCCATCTGAAGGGCTGTATCTCGACGCTTAAGGTATTCCGTATAGGGATGTATGTTGTGATTATAGAAAAAACCGGTTACGTCGTGGCCGGCAGCTTGTAAGGTTAATATCGGATAAAGGGCGCATGGACCGCAGCATATATGTAGCAGAATGCGCATTAAAGATTCTCCAGCAGATGTCCCATTTTCTTCTTCTTGGTCTTCAAATAATCGCGATTATTGTCAGTTGGTTCAGCCTGAATGGAGACTCTCTCTACTATGTCAATTCCATAGCCTTGAAGACCTACCAGCTTTTTGGGGTTGTTTGTTAAAAGACGAATTTTGGTGATCCCCAGGGCAAGAAGTATCTGTGCTCCGATGCCGTACTCTCGCAGATCAGCATTGAAACCCAGTTCCAGGTTTGCCTCAACGGTATCACGACCATTATCCTGTAACTGATATGCTCTAAGTTTGTTCAGCAGGCCTATTCCTCGACCCTCCTGCCTCATATACAGAATTACTCCGGATCCTTCCGCAGCAATCTGGTTCATTGCATGATGAAGCTGTTCACCGCAGTCACAGCGCTGGCTGCCGAGTACGTCACCTGTCAGGCATTCAGAATGTACTCTGACAAGTATCGGCTGATTCTTTTTAAGCTCCCCTTTTACCAGGGCTATATGCTCAAGTTTGTCTATATCATTTTCAAATCCGACTGCACGCCACTCACCACCAAATGACGAAGGTAGGCGCGCTTCTGCAACGGTACGAACCAAACATTCATTTTTAAGACGGTATGCAACCAGATCAGCAATTGTACATATCTTTATGCCATGCTCTTTTGCAAACTCTTTAAGTTCGGGCATACGTGCCATTGTGCCGTCATCATTCATAATTTCGCAGATTACACCTGCCGGCTTCATTCCTGCCAGACGCGCCAGATCAACCGAACCTTCGGTCTGTCCGAGTCTTACCAGTACACCCCCTTTACGCGCTCTAAGCGGGAAGATGTGGCCAGGGCTGACCAGGTCTTTTGGTGTGGCTCCGTCTGCGACTGCAGTAACAATGGTAAGAGCCCGATCGGCGGCAGAAATGCCGGTTGTTACGCCATGTTTTGCTTCAATGGAAACCGTGAATGCGGTCTCGAATGGCGAAGTGTTATCCCGAACCATTGGACGCAATCCAAGTTCATCGCACTTGTCGGCTGTCAGGGTCAGACATATTAGACCGCGACCATATTTTGCCATGAAGTTGATATTTTCAGGAGTGGCTGCTTCTGCGGCAAGAGTAAGATCCCCCTCATTTTCACGATCCTCATCATCAACCAGAATTACCATTTTACCAAGGCGAATATCTTCAATTGCTTCTTCAATAGTTGCTACGGACATTCGAACTCCTTTTATATAAATCCATTTTCTGCCAATGTTTTGATAGTTAAAGTGCCTGCGGGTTTCCAAGGGGCAGTAAGGCGTTCCACATATTTACCGATTATGTCAGTTTCTATGTTAACTTGATCGCCAATATGCAACCCGGATAGAGTGGTGCTGGTATAAGTATGTGGAATAATGTTGACTGAAAATCCAGTATTGGAAACGCTGTTTACCGTTAAGCTTATGCCGTCAATTGTTACAGAACCCTTTTCAACAATATATCGTGCGTTCGCTTCTGGCAGGGTAAAGTAAAGTTGATAATTTCCCGAACGGTTCTCATGCCGACTTAATTTGGCAGTACAGTCTATATGTCCGGTTACGATATGACCACCAATTCTATCCCCTATTCGGAGTGCTCTTTCTAGATTAATCCTGCAGCCTGATACAAGCCCCCCTGTCAGCGTTCGTGAAATGCTTTCAGGGGAAACATCAAAAACCAAAGTCTGCCGTTTTTTAAAGGTTACGGTCAGGCAGGCTCCATTTACCGCAATAGAATCGCCAATTGCGATGTCATCAGTTGGCAGAGCAGTTTCAATCTCAAGTATACCGGCTTCACCAGCTATTCGGAAAGAAACAACTCTGCCGGTATCTTCAATTAATCCTGTGAACATTTTAGCTCCGGTCGTGTTACAACCATAATATCCGAACCAATGCGGCGTATCTTTAATTCATTAAACCTTGTGGAGTCTGAGATAGCGGCATTGCCTGTTATCTTGAAGGGCGACAAACCATCACTCCCTATGACTTTCGGGGCAAAAAAGAAGATGCATTCGTCTATAAGACCGCGAAGCAACGCATCTCCGGCAAGGCAGCTCCCACCCTCAAGCAGAATTGACTGAACACCCCGTTCACCCAGTTTACTTAACAGGTCATTCATGTTAACCCTGCCATTCAGGGATTCGCATATAATAACAGTTGCACCGGCCTGTATATAAGGTAGGTGAAGTTGTAAATCTGTTTCTGTAGTTGCCAGTAAAGTTCCGTGAGAAAGAGTTTCACTAAGTACTTTTGCATTCTCCGGAGTGCGTAGTTTTGAGTCAACAATGACTCTTAGCGGACTGTCCCCTTTTATATGTCGTACAGTCAGTTCCGGATTGTCTGCAATAACGGTGTTTACCCCTACCATAATGGCATCATTCTCAGCTCTTAATTTATGGACATAACTGCGTGACTCGGCAGAGCTTATCCATCTGGAATCACCGGTCATAGTGGCAGTTTTGCCATCGAGAGTCATAGCACATTTGTATGTAACGTATGGTTTTCCCGTTGTCATTAGTTTTATGAAACTCCGATTAAGATCTCGGCACTCTTCCTCCATTACTCCACAAACGGTATCTATCCCGGCTTTTTGTAGAGCAAGTAGACCTCTGCCATCTACCTGCGGATTTGGATCGGTCATACCTGCGACTACTCGCTTGACCCCCGCTCCAATCAGTTTATCGCAACATGGTGGTGTCTTGCCTGTGTGGCTGCAAGGTTCAAGAGTCACATAAACATCAGAGCCCTGGGCGTTAGAACCAGCCATCTCAAGAGCATATATTTCAGCGTGATGTCCACCGGCACGTTTATGCCACCCTTCGCCTATTATTTTGCCGTTTTTTACAATAACACAGCCTACTGCAGGATTTGGTTTTGTTTTGCCAAATCCCTTGCGGGCGAGTGTCAAAGCTCTTTTCATGAATTTATGGTCAGGAGGAATCATTTTTTCAGCAACTCCTGCAGCTCCTGCATAAATTCTCCTATATCCCGGAATGATCGGTAGACCGATGCGAAACGAACATAAGCGACTTCGTCCATACTATGCAGTTCCATCATTACCCATTCGCCAATAGTTGTAGTTGAAATTTCACGTTCGGTTGATTCCTGCAATCTGGTTTCCAGACGGTCAACGACGGCTTCAATTTCAGTTTTTGAAATTGGTCTTTTTTCACAAGCTTTTGCAATACCATTTATAATCTTCAGGCGGTCAAATGGTTCGCGACGGCCGTCTTTTTTGCAGACCTGCGGCAGCATCTCTTCAATACGTTCAAATGTTGTAAATCGCTTGCCGCACTGCTCGCATTCTCGCCTTCGGCGTATGGCAGAGCCCCCTTTGTCAGGTCGCGAGTCGACTACTTTGCTGTCCATGTTATTGCAGAAAGGGCATTTCACAACGCTGTCTCCTGTTTTTCAGCGTTGAAACTTGTTACAGATATTCCGGTTTCTGCAATCATTTCACTGGCAAGAGAGTCAGTGTATCCCTCTCCATATATTACGGCTGTTATGCCGGCGTTAATTATCATTTTAGTGCAGATAATGCATGGCATGGTCGTGCAGTAGAGGAGCGCACCGTCAATGTTTATCCCATGGCGAGCTGCCTGAATGATAGCATTCTGTTCTGCGTGAAGCCCCCGACATAGTTCATGTCTCTCGCCTGATGGTATCTGAAGGCGTTCCCTTAGACAGCCTGATGCCTCGCAGTGCGTTATCCCGGATGGTACACCGTTATAACCTGTTGCAAGTATATTGCGGTTTTTAACAATAATTGCGCCTACCTGTCTTCTCATACAAGTGGATCTGGTTGCCACAAGACGTGTGATGTCCATGAAATACTGATCCCAGGAAGGACGTTGCATAGTTGATTCGCTCCTGCGGTGAGGATAATTTTTCAGTATGGCAAACTACTCTACTCTTCCTTGCAGGTCAAGATTCCAATAAAAAGTATCCTTTCATAAAAAAAGTGTCGCTGCTTGACATACATTAAAGCGATGGTAGGCTTGGTTGGGTTTATTTACGTTTTTACATAAAAAATTAAAGGAGATGTTATGTTGGCAAACATGAGGATTGGAAAAAGACTTGGACTCGGATTTGGCTTGCTTGTTGTCATAATGATGGCGCTTATCTGGATCGGGATAAGTAGTATGAATAAAATAGAATTAAATCTGGAACGGATTGTAAAAGTGAACGCTGTAAGAATTGCGCTCGTTAGCGAGATGAATATGGACATTGCAAACATTGACATAAATGTCCGGAATATACTCTATAACAATAACCCTGAAAAACGTCAGGAGTACAATGAACGAATTGCAAAATACCGAGAAGAGTATTCAAACAACTTTAAAAAAGTTGAAGAGATGACTAATAAATCAGACGTAAAGTCATGGGAAATAATCAATTTGATGAAAGAAACACTGGTAAAATACCGCAATATTAATACCAGGGTTGTTGAGCTTGCAATTGCAAACAGAGATGCAGAAGCCGGAAATCTAATGAGTAAGGAGGGGGGCCCGATTGCCCGTTCATTTGGTGATGCAATAAGTAGTCTGCTGCAGCACAACATGGAACGCAATAAAATGCGTTACGATGAAGCGGTTGCAACTTATCAAAGTTCCCGTACTTTTATGCTGATTCTTGGTGCAGTTGCCGTTCTTATAGCACTTCTTACAGCATTTTTCCTCACCCGTGGGATTGTGAACCCCATGCAGGAAGCAGTTGAAGTTGCCAACAGACTTGCTGCCGGTGATCTTACCATGGAGGTTAAAGTAAATAGTACCGACGAAACCGGCCAGCTTTTAACTGCGATAAAAGAGATGGTCGGCAAACTGAAACAGGTGGTTGGCGAAGTAATGACCGCCGCCGACAACGTAGCCTCCGGCAGTCAGGAATTATCCTCCACCGCCCAGCAGATGTCTCAGGGTGCCACCGAGCAGGCAGCCTCCGCCGAAGAGATCTCCTCCAGCATGGAAGAGATGGCATCCAGCATCCGTCAGAACACAGACAACGCCATGCAGACCGAGAAGATCTCCATGAAGAGCTCCACCGATGCCAAAGAGGGTGGTAAAGCCGTAGTTGAAACCGTCTCCGCCATGAAAGAAATTGCCACCAAAATCAGCATCATTGAAGAAATAGCCCGTCAGACCAACCTTCTTGCCCTCAACGCCGCCATTGAAGCTGCCCGTGCCGGAGAACATGGCAAAGGATTTGCCGTAGTAGCCTCCGAAGTCCGTAAACTTGCCGAACGGAGTCAATCCGCCGCCGGCGAAATATCCGACCTCTCCACTAGAAGCGTAGCCATAGCCGAACAGGCAGGCGAAATGCTCACCAAAATGGTACCCGACATCCAGAAGACCGCTGAGTTGGTACAAGAAATCACCGCCTCCAGCAAAGAGCAGGACACCGGAGCAGAACAGATCAACAAAGCCATCCAGCAGCTTGACCAGGTAATCCAGCAGAACGCCAGTGCCTCCGAAGAGATGGCATCCACCTCCGAAGAGCTTTCGAGTCAGGCAGAGCAGTTGCAGCACTCAATCAGCTTCTTCGACATAGGCAACTCCGGTCGTCGCACTTTGTCCGCAGGATCCGGCAGCAAAGCGTCGCAGAAGATTCAGATCGCTCATAACAGCAGTCGTGCCTCTGCTCCGGCAAAACGGAGTTCCGGCGGCGGAGTACACTTGCAGCTTGGTCAGGCAGGACCTGATCATCTGGATGATGAGTTTATAAAATTCTAAAACTTTGAGTGCAGTGGCAAATATTCAGCTTCCTGCACTCATTATCTCCTCTCTCCTTATAAGTTATTGCCTTGGCAATATATTTGCGCTATTCATCTACCGTGAAATTTATACTCAGACATCTAAACCTTTAGACAGGTTTCTGGCAGACCCTGACAAATTTGAAAAAGATTTCTCCCATGCATTCAGATAAACACTCTAAAATTAACAGATCAGTTAAAAGCGGTCTTCCACCTGGCACAATGATCCATATCGGCGCTGCTTCAGATAAAATCGTGCCGATTTCTGTTATTGCATATACTGCAGATGAAATTCTGGAAAGCCATTATGAACAAGTTGAAGAGTACGTGGCAAACCAGAGTGAGACCGGAGTTCTATGGGTAAATGTAGAAGGGGTACACGATGTAGAACTTATTCGTACTTTAGGCGAAAAACATATATTTCACCCTCTTGTTCTTGAGGATATAGTAAATACGGTACAACGCCCTAAAATTGAGGATTACGGGGAATATCTCTTTATTGTTCTAAAAGTGCTGAGGCCTCTAGGGAGTGGTGAATTCAGTTCAGAACAGTTAAGTATTATTCTTGGAAAGGATTATATTTTCACTTTCCAGGAGGAGGGAAGGAACGATCCTTTTAAGTCTGTTCGAGATCGCATAAGGGGTGGAAAAGGTAAAATCAGGAACATGGGGGCAGATTATCTTGCCTACACACTTATTGACGCTATCGTGGACGGTTACTTTGTTATTCTTGAAGAGTTGGGTGAGCGTATAGTTGATGTTGAAGAGGAATTAACACTATCATCTGACCAAAAAACATTACAGCTTATAAACAGTATAAAAAAAGAGATAATTTTTCTTCGTAAAACAGTCTGGCCTCTGCGTGAGGCAATATCTTTTCTGGAACGTGGTGACAGCCCTATACTGCAGAGCAACACCCGCCTTTATTTCAGGGATGTATATGATCATACAGTACAGGTTATCGATACTGTGGAGACTTATCGTGACCTGCTTTCCGGTATGCTTGACCTTTACCTTTCAAGCGTCAGCAATCGTACCAATGAGGTGATGAAATTTTTGACCATAATAGGCACAATATTTATGCCGCTCACTTTTCTTGTGGGTGTTTATGGTATGAACTTCAAACATTTTCCGGAGCTGGAGTGGAGTTATGGATATTTCATTCTATGGATATTTATGATTTCTCTGGCACTCCTGATGATTACATATTTTAGAAAAAAACGCTGGTTGTAAGTTAAATTATGTCAAATTTTTCATATTCACTACTTCAGCGCCTGATGCAGACGGTTCAGCAAAATAGACTCTTTAATCCAGGTGACACTCTGATAGTTGGTATCTCCGGTGGAGCTGATTCGACTGCTTTGCTGGATATGCTTGTAAACCTGACCGGATATAATCTTACTATCATAGCTGCTCACCTCAATCACTCTCTACGTGATTCGGAGTCTGATGCTGATGAAGAGTTCTGCCGCGAACTGGCAACCGGTTATAAAGTGCTTTTTGAGGTGCGCCGCGTTGATCTTAAAGATATAGCGAATAGTAGAGGATTAAATCTTGAAGATGCCGGTAGAGGGGAGAGGATAAGGTTTCTGGATGAAATGCGAATCAGATACTCTGCGGCATCTGTGCTTCTCGCCCATCATCGTGACGATCAAGCTGAAACTGTTCTGATGAGGTTACTGCGTGGCTCCGGAATGACTGGATTGTCTGGAATGGCATACAGGAATGAAAGAGGTTATCTGCGACCGCTTCTTGACATTTCCCGTGAGGAGATAGAGCGCTATCTTTTACAATCGAGCCTGAAATGGCGTGAAGATTCGAGCAACAGTGATACCATCTATCTACGCAACCGCATTCGTCATGAGCTTCTACCCATTCTTGAAACATATAACCCGGCTATACGCTCTAGACTCTCGTTAACCGCAGAGATAATTAAGCGGGATAACGAGTTGTTGGAGGATTTAACGGATCAAACCTTCAAAAAGCTGTTTAAAGTTGAAGGTGGAAGAGCTATTTGCGGTATTTCAGACATTACAAAGTTAAATACCGCACTTCAACTGAGAGTTTTGCGTCAGGCAGTTAAAGAGATTACTGGCACGTTGGCTGAAATTACACATTCACACATAAATGCTGTTTTCGATTTGATTTACTCTTCACGCCCTAATTCAAAAATTTCCCTCCCGAATAACACAATAGCGGTCAGAGAGTACGAACATCTATTCTTAACTCAAAGTGAAGAGGTTAAATACGACGACTCAATACTTAAATTAACCGCGCCGGGAATATATAAACTGCCAGTAGGCGGTTCTATTACAGTTAACTTGTTGGATTCTCGAGACATTACAGCAACAGGGAGTTCTGTATGTTTAGATCTGCAAAAACTTCCTTTCCCTTGGCATATACGCACATTCATGCCCGGTGACCGCATGACAATGCTTGGTATGAAAGGGAGAAAAAAGGTCAAGGATATTTTTATTGATCGAAAAGTTCCGCTTTCAGAGAGGAGACGTATACCCCTGCTCTTCTGCGGCGAAGATCTTGTATGGATTGCGGGTATTTGTGTTTCTGAACTATCCAGATTTGATACCTCTCCTGAAACTATTGTCCGGGTAGTCTGGAGTCAATGAGAGAGGACCTCCCTGATACAAAAGCTTTGTCGTGTTATAAATTCACACCTGTGGGCAAAGTCTCGGCTTGGTGTAAAGCTTTTAATGTTTAGCTTTAACGATTATCTATGGTGTTTGATCCGCAATTCAGCTTGTCAAGCACCATCCGGTATGCTAGTTTTACAAAATTTTCAACACCATAGAGATGCACATTAACAGGGGGCATATTTTGAACCAGTTTTACAAAAATCTTTCACTCTGGCTGGTCATCAGCCTTATGATGATCCTGCTTTTCAACATGTTCAACAAGCCAAAGCCTATATCTGAAAAGCTTAATTTCAGTGACTTTATGAACCAGATTGAAACAGGTAAAATTACGTCCGTAGTTATTCAGGGTAATGAAATTTCAGGGAAATATGAGGGGAAGGACGGCAAGTCGTTTCAAACATACAAGCCTTACTCTGATGCAGATCTGACTAAAAAACTGCTCGACAGGAAAGTAACCATAAATGCCAAGCCAGAAGAAGAAAAATTCTCATGGTTTTCGATATTTATCTCCTGGTTCCCCTTGATTCTGCTGGTTGGCGTATGGATCTTTTTTATGCGTCAGATGCAGATGGGTGGCGGTAAAGCGATGTCGTTTGGAAAGAGTCGTGCCAAACTGCTGACTGAAGCACAGGGTAAGGTTACCTTTGAAGATGTTGCCGGTATCGAAGAGGCAAAAGAGGAGCTTGAAGAGATAATTGCATTTCTTAAGGAGCCTAAAAAGTTTACCGCTTTAGGTGGTAAAATTCCTAAGGGTGTTTTGCTTATAGGCCCTCCTGGAACAGGTAAGACTTTGCTGGCTCGTGCAGTAGCTGGTGAGGCTGGTGTTCCGTTCTTTTCTATTTCCGGTTCTGATTTTGTTGAGATGTTTGTCGGTGTCGGTGCCAGCAGGGTACGAGACCTTTTTTTGCAGGGTAAAAAGAGTGCTCCATGTATTATTTTCATTGACGAAATTGATGCAGTTGGTCGTCATCGCGGAGCTGGCATGGGTGGCGGGCATGATGAACGCGAACAGACTTTAAACCAGTTGTTGGTAGAGATGGATGGTTTTGAGTCAAATGAAGGGGTTATTCTTATCGCGGCTACTAATCGCCCTGATGTGCTTGACCCTGCTCTGTTGCGCCCAGGACGTTTTGACCGACAGGTTGTTGTGCCGAGACCTGACGTTAAGGGTCGTGAAATGATCCTTAAAGTACACTCAAAGAAAGTGCCTTTATCCCCTGAAGTAGATATGGCTGTTATAGCTCGTGGTACTCCTGGCTTTTCCGGAGCCGATCTTGCTAATCTCGTTAATGAAGCGGCTTTGCTTGCTGCACGTTTGAATAAAACGGTAGCTGATCCGAGTGATTTTGATAATGCTAAAGATAAGGTGTTGATGGGTGCGGAACGGCGCAGTATGGTTATCTCTGACGAAGAGAAAAGGAGTACTGCATATCATGAATCAGGGCATACACTTGTAGCCAAGATGGTGCCTGGTACAGATCCTGTCCATAAAGTCTCAATAATACCCCGCGGTCGTGCATTGGGCGTGACAATGCAGCTTCCGATAGAAGATAAACACAGTTACTCCAGAGAGGCACTGCTCGGTCGCATAGCTGTTCTTATGGGGGGGCGTGCTGCTGAGGATCTTATCTTTAAAACATTTACTACAGGAGCGGGTAATGATATCGAGCGTGCCACGGATATGGCTCGAAAAATGGTCTGCGAGTGGGGTATGAGCGAAAAAATGGGTCCGCTCTCTTTTGGGAAAAAGGATGAATCAATTTTTCTTGGTCGCGAAATGGCAATGCATAAGAACTTCAGTGAAAAAACCGCTGAACATATAGATAATGAAATTAAACGTATTGTTGATGAATCTTATGAGCGTGCAATGGGTATATTGCGCGACAATCTTCAAAATCTCCATAATCTCTCTGAAATTCTTGTAGAGAAGGAAAACCTGAGCGGTGAGCAGGTTGATGAGATAATTTCAACAGGGAAACTTGTTTCTCTTGAATCATCTTCTAGACAATCTACGCAGTCAGGTTCTACTGAAGAGCCTGCTGTACATACAGATGTTGAAGTCTGAAATGGGGGCATTCAACCCACGGCTGCTTGCTATATCAACGATGAAGCAGGCAACAGAAGAGCTTGAGCGTGTTTCTGCTGATAAATATGGTGTTATTGAGATGGCTTCAAAAACCTTGACGAGGTGCATTAAAGTCGCTGGCTTGGAGTGTCGTCAAGCTAACATATTAAAGCAGGAGATGCTTTCTGTAGGGGGTGACGCAGCTGTTGCTCGCGGGACTGTTGCCTGCTCGGTGAAATCGACAGATTGTATTCTTATTGGGACTGAAAAACAGCTCTCTAAACTGTGTAAAAAACTTTTACTTCAGCCTTTCAGTCTTTCAAGCCTGGCTGTCGAATTGACAGATCTTATCTCTTCAATTGCAAAGCCGCCACTATTGTGGCGAACTTCCAGGCGTGCAATATCACTTGAGCGACCTTTGATAATGGGTATCATTAACCTTACACCGGACTCTTTTTCAGATGGCGGTCTCTGCGTTAGACCCGATATTGCTGTTGAAAGGGCGCTTCAGATGGAAGATGAAGGCGCTGATATTATAGATATCGGTGGTGAAAGTACCAGGCCTGGTGCGACCGCCGTTTCGGCTGAATTAGAACTGTCACGAGTTATACCGGTTATAGAGAAACTTGCTGGAAGAGTTTCGTGTGCTATATCCATTGATACTTGGAAAAGCTCAGTTGCGGTCAGATCCGTTGATGCTGGAGCAGAAATTGTAAACGATATAAGCGGTTTCAACTTTGATGCTGGAATGCCGTCAGTAGT
Organism: Desulfuromonadaceae bacterium; assembly: GCA_028683855.1. Classification (GTDB taxonomy): domain Bacteria; phylum Desulfobacterota; class Desulfuromonadia; order Geobacterales; family Pseudopelobacteraceae; genus JACRCG01. Next base: position 58,364 of record JAQUHA010000015.1, on the reverse strand, counting down.
GTCGGAGAGTTCCGCTGCTGTTGTACTTATGCATACCAGGGGAACTCCGGATAAGATGCAGCAGGATACCGGTTATTCTGATCTAATGGCTGAAATTTCTGCCGGTTTAAGGACTTCATTGTCGTTGGCATCTGCTGCCGGTATTCCGGCTGATGCTATAGCAATTGACCCCGGTATAGGCTTCGGCAAGAGTGTAGCCGGCAACATGGAGCTTATACGAAGGCTCTCCGAGCTGTCAGGTTATGCTCTTCCAATTCTAACTGGACCTTCACGTAAATCCTTTATCGGGTCTGTACTTGGTCGAGAACAGACTGACGATCGTCTTTTCGGCACTGCAGCAGCAGTTGCGCTATCTATTAAAAACGGTGCTTCCATCGTGCGTGTACATGATGTCAAGGCAATGCGTGATGTTGCCGATATGGCATACGCCATTATGCATAGCTGAACTGGATAAAGCGAGGAAGTATGCCTTTACTTTTTGACAGCGCAACCCTGCCTAGTTTACTAGACAAGCTGCTTGTTGTTATTTTGGTATACCTATGTACATTGATTTTAAGAAAAGAAGCTGCCCCGCGCATTCTGTCTATTTTGGGAGTTTGTGTTGTTGCAGAGTTTACCGCTGAGCACTTTAAATTTACCTCAACTACTGCTTTCTTTCATCTTCTTATAGTCTCATCTCCGATTATTCTGGCAATAATTTTCCAGAGTGATATCAAACGCGCACTTTTTTCATCATGGCAACGCTCTAGAAACGTAGATACAGATGATCCTGAAGTCACTATGACCGTAGACGAATTGTCAAAAGGTCTGCACTCTCTGGCTGAAAGAAGGATTGGCGCTCTGATTGTTATTATTCGTCAGAACACAATTGATCATCTTGTTCAGATTGGTACAGAAATCGATGCAAAGGTTACCAGTGAGTTGCTGAACTCAATCTTTCTCCCGTATTCACCGATTCATGATGGTGCTGTTATTATTCAGAGGGATAAAATCACTTCGGCAGGTTGTATACTTCCGTTGTCTCAAAATCCGGATATTGCAAAGAGTTTTGGAACCAGGCATCGAGCAGCTCTCGGGATATCCGAGCAGACGGATGTCCTTGTACTCGTAGTTTCTGAAGAAACTGGGAAAATATCAATAGTTCACGAAGGTAAGATAGCCTACGATGCCGATCCCGCTGAGATACGCCGTCTTGCCCGCAAGGCTATTGAAGGTAGGCGTGTTCCAAGGGGAGCTGTTTCCGTTTAAAAAATAAAGCAATACCTTTTATTCATGAAGTAATATTAGATCCGTAATTACGAGACTCATACCGGATTCGGTCTGGTTTCCGATAATGCTCATTTTTTATAACAGGGAGATTTTTTATAATGAAAAAACTTTTCGGTACTGATGGAGTGCGTGGTGTGGCAAATGTATATCCAATGACTGCTGAGATGGCTATGCAGCTCGGACGTGCAGCGGCTTATATCTTTAAGGGGAGTAACAAACATAGGCATCGCATAGTTATAGGAAAAGATACACGCCTTTCCGGTTATATGCTTGAAAATGCCCTTGTAGCCGGGATTTGTTCTATGGGTGTAGATGTTCTTCAGGTCGGTCCTTTGCCTACCCCTGGAATTGCAAATATTACCTCCTCAATGCGGGCTGATGCGGGGGTGGTAATCTCTGCATCTCATAATGCTTTCCAGGATAATGGTATAAAGTTTTTCTCTGCAGATGGTTTCAAATTGCCGGACGAAGTAGAAATTAAAATTGAAAAACTGATAGCCTCAAACAAGATTGATGCTCTTCGTCCTACTGCTACAGAGGTTGGTAAGGCTTACCGCATAGAAGATGCCGCTGGTCGATATATAGTCTTTCTTAAGAACACTTTTCCAAAGGAAATGGATCTTTCCGGCATGAAGATAGTTCTTGATTGTGCAAATGGAGCCGCTTACAAAGTTGCTCCTGCTGTTTTTGAAGAGTTGGGTGCAGAGGTTGTAGTATTAGGTAATAAACCCAACGGGACTAATATAAACGCTGGATGTGGCTCTACTTATCCGAAAGTAATAAGCGAAGCAGTCAAGGAGCATCGTGCTGATATCGGTATTGCTCTTGATGGAGATGCCGATAGAGTAATTGTCTGCGATGAATTTGGAAACGAAGTTGACGGTGATCATATTATGGCGATTTGCGCTACAGATATGTTGAAGCGTAAGCTGCTTCTGAAAAAGACTCTTGTAGCAACAGTTATGAGCAACATGGGGCTCGATATCGCGTTGCGCAAGGTAGGTGGCAAAATAGTCAAGACCGATGTAGGTGACCGTTATGTGGTTGAAGCGATGCGTAAAGGTGGGTACAATCTCGGTGGTGAACAGTCTGGACATATGATTTTTCTGGATTACTGTACTACCGGTGACGGGATTCTTTCCGCTTTAAAACTGCTTGCAGTTATGCGTCGACAGGGGAAGCAGCTCTCAGAACTGGCTGAGATAATGATACCTTTGCCACAGGTGCTCTGCAACACGCGGGTACGAGAGAAGTGTGATATTTCCACTTTGAAAGATGTCTCTGCCAAAATTGCTGATGTTGAAAAGAGTCTCGGTAACGAAGGGCGTGTTTTGATACGTTACTCAGGGACAGAGCCACTTTTGAGAGTTATGATCGAAGGGCAGGACAAATATGAAATTACTGCGTGGGCAAATGAAATATGTGACCTTGTGAAAAAAAATATTGGGGAGAAGTGATGGCTAAACTGGGTTTAAATGTTGATCATATTGCTACTGTCAGGCAGGCGCGTGGCGGGAGTGAACCTGATCCGGTTACAGCGGCTGCAATTGGTGAAATGGCAGGAGCGGAATGTATAACCGTACATTTACGTGAAGATCGTAGGCATATTCAGGATCGAGACCTGGAAATTCTGCGTCAAACAGTTAAAACAAAGATTAATCTTGAAATGGCTGCGACCCAGGAGATGGTGCGAATTGCCCTACAGATTAAGCCGGAGCAGGTTACTCTGGTTCCGGAGAAAAGACAGGAGTTGACAACGGAAGGTGGACTGGATGTAATTGTAAATCTTAAGTTGATAACAGATACGGTTAAGAGGCTTAAAGACGGTGGAATAGTTGTCAGTCTTTTTGTAGACCCTCAACAGGAACAGATTAAAGCTGCAAAAAAGAGTGATGCGGATTACATTGAGATTCATACGGGTGCATATTCCGAGGCACTCTTCTGGGATGAAAAGCAGCATGAACTCGAACATATAGACACAGCAATAAAACTTGCTCGCAAAGTTGGTATGGGTGTAAATGCCGGTCACGGTCTTAACTATAGTAACATTAAGGCTGTAACCGCACTTGGCGGAATTGAAGAGTACAATATAGGACATTCAATAGTCGCAAGGTCTATGTTTGTAGGCTTAGACCGCGCTGTGCGTGATATGGTGGAGCTTCTTAAATACGCATGATATATGGAATTGGAAGTGACATAGTTGCAGTCGGGAGGTTTCAGAAGTTTCTGGATAGTGGCAATTCAGCCATAATATGCAGGCTTTTTTCACTAACCGAGCGATCCCATTGTGACAACAGAAAAGATGCCGCTTCCTGTCTTTCAGCAAGATTTGCTGCAAAGGAAGCTTTTCTAAAAGCGCTTGGTACAGGTCTTAGAGATGGTATTTCATGGCATGATATGGAAGTATTTAATGATTCTATGGGGAAGCCGGAAATGAAATTATCAGGAAAGGCTAAGGAGCAGTTTCAGCTCAAAATGCTGACTAAAATCCATCTGACTATGTCGCATGACAGTGGCAATGCTATAGCTATGGTTGTTCTGGAGTCAAGTCCATGAGAGTTGTTACTTCACATACAATGCAGGAAATAGATCGTCAGGCTATCTGTGAATATGGTCTGTCGGGAATTAAGTTGATGGAATCAGCCGGTTCCAGTTGTGTTGAAGAGATTATTGCCGAGTTTGGGTTGAAGGGGCGAGCTGTTGTTATGGCAGGGAAGGGGAACAACGGCGGTGACGGGTTTGTAATCGCACGTCTGCTCAGCCAAAAAGGGTGGAGTGTCAAGACAATTATACTTGCCGATAGAGAGGATATTAGAGGAGATGCCGCTGCAAATATTGCAAAACTCGCCGATTCAACTATAAATTACTGTACTCATGAGGGGCAGCTGTCTGCTCTACATATGGAGGAAATTTTTCACGCGGATGTAATAATCGATGCGTTGCTGGGTACTGGTCTACGCAGGGATGTCAGTAATGTTTATCTGGAAGCCATTGACCTTGTTAACGCCTCAGGTCGTCCGGTTGTGTCTGTCGATATTCCATCAGGGATTCACGGCACAACTGGAAGAGTTCTTGGAGATGCCGTAAGGGCTTATATAACAGTTACTTTTGCCTTCGCAAAGCTGGGCCATGTTCTTTACCCCGGCGCAGAGCATACGGGACGGTTGGTCGTTGCAGATATAGGGATTCCGTCTGAACTGATGAAAACCGCTTTGGGCTATGATTTTCTAAATGCTGATACAATGCGCCAGAAACTTCATCGAAGGGATCGCCTCGCTCATAAGGGGGATTTCGGACACATTCTCCTTATTGCCGGTTCTGTTGGAAAAACCGGAGCAGCAGCTCTCTCTGCCAATAGTGCAGTAAGAGCAGGTTCAGGTCTCGTTACACTTGCAGTTCCAGAAAGCTTAAACTCAATTCTTGAAGTCAAGACAACGGAAGCAATGACGATGCCTCTTCCTGATTCCGGAAGTGGACATCTTACAAATAGCGCCTTTCCTGCGATTGAAAAGCTGATTGTTGGAAAAGATGCTGTAGCAATTGGTCCAGGTCTGGATCGTCGCCCTGGAACATACGCTCTTGTTCAGAATATTGTAGAAACATTTGATATGCCGATGGTCATAGACGCTGACGGGCTAAACGCTCTTGCGGAAGATATAACAGTTTTAAAACGGAAAAAAACTGCCAATTTGATTCTGACCCCACATCCTGGTGAAATGTCCCGGCTGCTTGGAGCTTCAATCCCTGATGTGGAGGCAATTAGAATTTCAGTTGCTCAGGAATTTGCTCGTAAATATGCAGTTTATCTGGTTTTAAAAGGTGCACGAACCGTTATTGCCTCCCCTGATGGGGTTGCTGCCATTAATGGTAGCGGCAATCCAGGTATGGCAACTGGTGGAATGGGTGATGTGCTTACAGGAATTATTGTTTCGCTTTTAGGGCAGGGGTATGTAGCCTGGGAAGCCTGCTGTCTAGGTGTGTTTCTTCATGGATTCGCTGCAGATATGATTGCTGAAGAAAAAGGTGAAATTGGTATAACAGCGTCAGATGTACTTGAACAACTTCCGTATGCGTACAATAAATTGTTGAAAAACACACTGCTCACGAATCTCAAAATGTTCGGTGAACTTTAATTTTCATAAACGGGCAGTTTGAAAAAGGAGAAATGCCATGCTGAAAGTTGCAGATATTATGACAAGTAAAGTAGTTTCAATAAAGGAAACTACAACTGTGCGAGAAATGGCAGATATATTCGATTCCATGCGTTTTGGAACATTGCCGGTAGTTGATGAAGCAGGAAATCTTACAGGAATTGTCACGGCGTCTGATCTGGTTGAGCAGGATAGACCGCTTCATATTCCAACAGTTATTTCTATTTTTGACTGGGTTATTCCAATTGAAGGAGAGGGGGCTTTACAGCGGGAATTGAACAAGATAACTGCACAAACTGCATCAGAGCTTGCTTCCACAGATGTTGTTACGGTATCTGCTTCTGATTTGGTAAGTACCGCCGCAGAAGTTATGAGTAGCAGAAAACTGCACGCCCTCCCTGTTGTAGAGGGTAAAAAATTAATTGGGATTGTGTCTAGAATTGATATAATCCGATCAATGAATCGTTAGTGTGTCCACTCTGCGGATTACAACTGCCTCGCCGGCAGAAACAGAAGAGCTTGGGATATTCATAGCTGCACTTTTGAGTCCAGGATTTTTTATCGCATTACGTGGTGATCTTGGGGGGGGGAAAACCTGCTTTACTCGTGGTCTTGTCTCTGCTATTGCCCCTCAAAGCGCACATCTGGTTTCGAGTCCTACTTATGCAATTATGAACAGTTATTCTGCAGCTATTCCAGTTTATCATTTTGATTTTTATCGCCTGACTGGTGATGATGATGTTAACGAACTCGGTTTTGAAGAGTATTTTTACGGGGACGGCATTTCCGTTGTTGAGTGGTCAGAGCGTTTGACTGAAATGTTGCCTTCAGACGTTCTTACGATGAAGTTTAAATATCTGGACGAAAACCGTCGTATTATTTCTTTGAGCAGTTCCGGAGAAAACTCAGAAAAAGTTGTCGATGCACTCGTGAAAAAATATAATCCTTAAAAAAACTTTGACCGGAAACCAGCTTATCTGCTATAGAGCAACATCTCATATATTATAATCTGTCGCAAATTTCCCTTCAAGGAGAGAAGTATGGCACTAGTAGTACAAAAATACGGAGGTACATCGGTTGGGACTCCCGATCGAATCAAAAATGTTGCCAAGCGGATAATTAAGACGTATGACGCTGGAAACGATGTAATTGTTGTAGTGTCTGCTATGTCTGGCGAAACCAACAAACTGGTAGCTCTTGCCAACGAAATGTGTGAGATACCTGACGGGCGCGAATATGACGTTTTGGTGGCAACCGGTGAACAGGTCACTATAGGTCTGCTCTCGATGTATCTTAAGTCACAGGGGTACAAGGCAAAATCTTATCAGGGGTGGCAAGTTCCCATTGTAACGGATACAACCGCTACAAAAGCCCGTATTGAAAGCATTGATGATAAAAATATCCGTGCGGATCTGAAAGAGGGAACTATCATTGTCCTGGCAGGTTTCCAGGGAGTTGATGCCAAAGGTAATGTAACAACTCTCGGGCGAGGCGGCTCTGACACATCAGCGGTTGCTATTGCCGCAGCCATGAAAGCGGACGTTTGTGAAATATACACTGATGTTGACGGCGTATATACTACCGATCCTAATTTATGTAGGGATGCCCGTAAGATAGAGAAAATATCTTATGACGAAATGCTGGAACTTGCGAGTCTTGGAGCCAAGGTGCTTCAGATCCGCTCAGTTGAGTTTGCAAAGAAATACAATGTGGACGTGCATGTCCGTTCAAGCCTAAATGAAAATACCGGTACAATGGTTACCAGGGAGGATGAAGATATGGAAGGGATTTTAGTTTCAGGTGTTGCATACGACAAGAATGAGGCAAAGATAGCTGTCAAGGGAGTGCCGGATAAGCCTGGTATTGCAGCTAAAATTCTGACTCCACTCTCCGATGCCGCTATATCGGTTGATATGATTGTTCAAAACGTAAGCGACAATGGTATGACAGACTTTACTTTTACTGTCACAAAGGCGGATCTTAAACAGGCTATTCTTATTACCAATGCTGTTGCCAAAGAGGTTCAGGCAAAAGAAGTTATTTCAGATGAGAATATAAGCAAGATTTCGATTGTTGGGCTTGGAATGCGTAGCCATGCTGGCGTGGCAACCCAGATGTTCAGTGCTCTTTCTAAGAACGGAATCAACATCCAGATGATCTCAACATCCGAAATAAAAATATCTGTTGTAATAGATGAGAAGTATACTGAACTTGCTGTTAGAGTAATGCATGAGACATTTGTTATTGAAAGTTGATTATTTATTTTTTTTTCGTTTGCGCAACTCGGCAAAAAAATTGCTTAACAGTGTAGAACACTCGTATTCAAGAACGCAAGGCGTCAGTTCAACTGTATGGTTTAGTCGTTTATCGTTTGAGAGGTCGTATAGAGAACCGGCAGCCCCGCCTTTTGAATCGTAGCAACCAAACACGACTTTTGGTATACGGGCTAGTATGATAGCACCCATACACATGACACATGGTTCCAGTGTAACATATAAAACAGTATTAAGAAGCCGCCAGGAACCAAGTTTCCTGGCGGCTTTTCTAATCGCTAAAAGTTCTGCGTGACCTGTAGGGTTTTGTGTCGTCTCACGGAGGTTGTGGGCTCTTGCTATGATTTTCCCTTCATATACGATAACAGAGCCAATAGGAACTTCGTCTTTTAATCTTGCTTTTTCAGCTTCTGCAACTGCACTCCGCATCCACCGCTCTTCCACGCTATCATTTGTCAGAGTTGAAGCAGGCAAGGTCAGAAACTAACAGCCGCTTTAAATGAGTAAATCGGACGTACTGCATATTCAGCTTCAGCAGTAATGGATATTAATGGAAGTGGTGAAATTGTCAGGCCAACGAAATAACGCGGTACAGTAATACCCTCTTTTCCGAGGTTGATCCCATATTCTCTTAGTGACGCTGATTTTAAAGTTCCCTTTGCTTCGCTACTTATATGCATCATTCCGGCGCCGAAATAAGGGGTTATAAAGAGGAAACCTTTGCTGATGGAAGCATCAGCTCCATAAGTTTGAAGCGCAAGATCACTAACTCCAGTAAGTCTGGTATAGGTTGCTCTTACGCCAACGGCGGGGGTGGCGAGTGAACCCTCTAGAATTGCATTGCTTATTTCGGCACCGATAAGCTTAATGTTACTGTTTGGAACACTTGAGTATGAAGCTCCTATATCTATTCCGAGTGGAAGTCCTTTTCTTGCACGGAGTTTTGGAATAACCAGATATGAAGGTGCATCACTCCTGAATGCGGAACTCCATTGGCTGCTGTTTCTATCAATACTGATGCCTGAAACCTCTGCACCTATATCAAAACCGGTAATACCAAGCGGTTCAGCAGGAGCCATATTTCTGTAACCGAATGCCGCTCCAGCCTCTTTACTCAAATTCTTGAATGCATCCTTTGTTATGCCATTGATAAAACTGATATCTGTTGCCTCTGCCTTTACAGTGGAAAGTGTAACCAGTGCAGCAATAACTCCATATATTAATGCCCTTTTCATCTGTTCCTCCAACGCCGAGATATAATCACTTCCGGTACTGTATCAAAGCTTTGTAATGGGGTCAATCATTTGCAACAGCATCCGGTTTTGTCTCTGAACCCGGAACAGATTAAAGCTGGAAATGGATGTATTGCTGATCCTAAACGTAAAAAAACTGTAGAAAAATGTAAATATGCCGATTGGTAAGAAACCGTCTATGTAATCAAAAATGAGGATTGTAAGTGGCAAAGACAGTTGAGTTGAAAATACCTGATGATATAGAATATCGCGTAATAGGCAATGCGTTTGGCTTGCTCATTGCCTCTGCCGGTTTACTGGCAGGTGAAATGGTTCGTCTACGAAGCTTTGATTATTGGGCAAGCGATATTGTACCTCTTTTTGTTGTTTTATGGATGCTGTTTAGGTTGTACAGAAACCTCTTGTCTACTATGATTGCCTATCGTGATGTCCCTTCACCTTCATCTATTATTCGAGACCAGAACATTCGTCAAGCTCTGAAATCTGAACAGGAGGCTCTTGCTCAGATAACTGCAAAGACCGGTTATACGGCTGATCAGGTGGTTGCGGAAGTTGCTAAAAGAATTGAATCTAAAAAAAATGAAGCCCTTAAGAAGAATAAAATGATCAACTGACAGGAATTATGCAACAACCAAAAATGCTTACTATTGAAAATCTTGCTCAACTTCTTGAACGTCGCGGTCTGATATCATTCGACCAGTTACGTGATGTTCTAGCCAAAGGAAAGAGTCAGGAGTCCCGCCTCTATTCAAATCTACATGACGGAACAGCACGAAGGGCTTCAGGCGGAGTCGAGCATATCTCTCCTGTGGAGGTGCTCGCCTCGTTCAAATTGGAATTAAACGGTTCTCCATCTCAAATTTTAACAGAAGATGCGATAACGGAGGCTCTTGCCCTTGCAACCGGGCTTCAATATTTTAAAATAGATCCACTCAAGCTTGATCTTCAAGTTGTAACTGATCACATCCCCCGCCCGTTTGCATTAAAAAATCTGATAGTTGCCGTAGGTGAACAGAATGGTGTCATAACAGTAGCAGTTGCCGACCCATTCAACGAGTCGATAATAAATGAATTAGCAACAGCCAGGCGCCTTGAAATCAGACGTGTTCTAAGTTCTAAATCAGATATCCTTAAAATTTTACGTGAATTTTATGGTTTTCGTGCATCTGTGGTAGCAGCAGAAGTTGAAGCTTCAACCTCAGTTGATTTAGGAAATCTTGAGCAGTTTTTTAAACTGAAAGGGCATCAGGAAATTGAAGGCACAGACACGCACGTTGTCTCTGCGGTTGATTTTCTCCTCAATTATGCTTTTGATCAGCACGCCAGTGATATTCATATTGAACCAAAGAGAGAGACCTCGTTGATACGCTTCCGCATTGACGGAGTCATGCACAATATCCATGTTATCCCTAAACCTCTTCACGCACCGATAGTCTCCAGAATAAAGATGTTGTCACGCATGGATCTTGCTGAAAAGAGGCGACCTCAAGATGGACGTATAAAGACGAATTTTAATAATAAGGATATTGAACTACGCGTTTCCACAGTTCCAGTGGCTTTTGGAGAAAAGGTTGTAATAAGGGTGTTTGATCCTGATATTCTTCTGCAGGATCTAGATAACATGGGATTTTATCCTCGTGAAATGTCTCTTTACAACTCCTTTCTACGTCGTCCCAACGGAATCATTCTTGTGACAGGTCCAACAGGGAGCGGTAAGACGACTACCCTCTATTCATCACTTAGGACTTTAGCATCACCCGAAGTAAACATAGTGACTGTTGAGGATCCGATTGAGATGGTTATGGAGGAGTTCAACCAGATAGGGGTGCAGCAGGGAATCGGTGTCAGTTTTGATACTGTTCTTCGTAATATACTCCGTCAGGATCCAGATATTATTATGATCGGAGAAATTCGCGATAGAGAAACCGCAGAAAATGCCGTGCAGGCGGCATTAACTGGACATCTTGTCCTTTCCACTCTTCATACCAATGATTCGGCTTCTACTATAATACGTCTTCTTGATTTGGGAGTTCCTTCATTTCTTATTTCTGCTACTCTACTTGGCGTTGTTGCACAGCGACTGGTCCGCAAAATTTGCCCGTTCTGTAAAAAAATACGGACACTTACACAGGATGAAAGTAAATATCTTCAGCTGCCTGAGCAGTCGTATGCTGTTTGGGAAGGGCAGGGGTGCAAGGAGTGCCGAGGTACCGGATATAAGGGGCGTAGTGGCTTGTTTGAAATTATGGATATGAGTGAGCGCATGAAAGCACTGGTGTCGGGTTCGGTAGATCTTGCAGCCATAATTGAGGTAGGCAGGAAAGAGGGAGTTGTTTCATTGCGTGAAATTGCCATAAATAAGATGCTGGAAGGGGTGACAACCTACGAGGAGGTTGTTGCAATGACCGGGTAATATCTGTCTTGTCTCTGAAAAAGGTAATTATCTCTCTGATACGGATACCTGAAATGGTATCCGTATCAGAATACTAATGTTTACCTCTTCGGTGGAATTACAGGTTTTTCCTGTTTTGGCTTAATAGAGGTGTTTAAAAGGTAATTTGCCACAAATATAAACTCGTCTTTATAGTCCCTTACACCATCAGAATTCAGGTCGTGCAATGGTGATTCTGCAGGTCCAATCTCTGTTATAAATCTGTTCCATCCTTTTTCATCAAGAGATATCGAGTCGTTAAGCGGTTGAGTCACAGTAATAGGACATTCAAACTCTTCAACTCCTGCAATTATTGTAAGAGTTGACATACTGCTGGCTATTGTTGGCAAAACTTCGGCAGTCCAGCGCCCCTTCGTTTTTTCATCTTTGTAAAATGAAACAAGTTTACCATTATTAACTGCAAAATTAGGTGAAGTAGATATTCTCGGCGGGAGATCAATCGTTAAAATCGCGCTGTTTTTTCCGTCTGAAACCATAATTTGAGGATTCTGTTGTGCTATCTGGCATACTTTTTTCTCGAACAGCTTGATAACGTTTGATAAATTTTTATCACTGCCATAATTTTTGAATCGGTCTATTATCCCTTTATAGACAATGTATTGTGGAGTTTCGTTTGGTTTTGTTTCATCAATTTTTGACGAAACCTTTTCATGTACAGGTTCTGTTTTTGATGAAGTTGAACCCGCCTCATTATCTGAAGTTGTTATAACAGTTACGGATGGTTCTGGAGTCTCCTGTTCAGGAGTATTTATTGCCGGTAATGTCACAGTCCCCAGATATGTCTGGATAGGTGTTGAGATTGTCTGAGTACCTTGATTGATAGGTGAAGGCTTAACCTCTTGTGGTTGTTGAGGTGAGTTGCTTAAGGCGATATTTGAAGGTGTGGAAGTCTCTGTGGTTGAAATAGTTTGATTGTTTTCGACAGCATCACTGTTTAGTGATGTGACAGGGGAACCATTGCTGTCAATTATGTTGGAACTGTCAATTGTTAACTTCCCGTTTCCTGTTTTAGTTGCAAATGTAATGTTCGCGATCTGTCCATTTCCGGAAAAAGATTTAGTGCTGATAATCGCAATTATTATTTTTCCTGGAATAGACGTATTTGCAGCAATCATTGCACCAGAAACAAGCCCTCCCTGAACTACGTTTGGGGCTTTCAGTGACGATGTATCATAGGATATCTCAAGCTGTATTCCGGATACACCATCCATGTTGGAACCCTGAATAGAATAACTTTTATCTCCGATTGTATTGATTGAAAGTATAGCCCCGCCAAAGGCAGGTGAGGAGCATAGTAGTAGAGTCAGTAGTGTGTAAATCGTTAAACTGTTCATTTTTTTTAAATACATTCTTAGCCCCTTAGTACTGCAATAGACAAACTTTGAGTTGCGCTTGTTAATACCAGAAGATGATAATAGTTATTGAGAGGAATAATTAGAAGTGATTTTTTCTGATTATCTGCTCTTTTTAAGTCTTCTATAAATTGTTGCGCGCGAGACATTGAGGGTTTTAGCGGCACGCTCTATGTTTCCCCCCATCTGCTCGAGAACTTTCATAATATGCGCTTCTTCTACTTCATGCACTGAATTAAGAGAAGCGTTGTTTGGTGTCTGGCGGTTAATTGTCAGCCCTGAAAAGTGTGTCTGGCGAATCTGTGAACCGTGAGGAGTCAGAAGTATGGCTCTTTCAAGTACATTCTTCAATTCTCGAATATTGCCGGGCCAATTGTATGAATTAAGTATCCGCATTATATCAGGTGAAAGGGTCTCAGCAGGTGAGCCCAGAGAGTTTAGCAGGTATGTAACAAGCTCCGGCAGGTCGTTCATTCGCTCTCTAAGCGGCGGCAGCTTTATTGTCATCATATTAATTCTGTACAAAAGATCCTGACGGAACTGACCTGAACTTACCAGATTATCCAGTTCGTGATGGGTTGCACATATAAGTCTGAAATTACTTCTTAACAGTTTCGTATCGCCAAGCCTTCTATAACTCTTATCTTCGAGTACTTTTAAAAACTGTGCCTGTACATCAATGCTCATATCACCTATTTCATCCAGAAACAGCGTGCCACGGTCGGCAATATCGAGCAGTCCTTTGCGATCCTGGTCGGCAGAGGTAAAAGCCCCCCTCGAGTTTCCAAATATTTCTCGCGAAAGCATTTCGCCACGTAACCCTGAACAGTTTAATTCCACGCACTCATAGCCTGAGCGAGCACCCTGTTGGTGAATCCATTTTGCGAGCATACCTTTTCCGGTGCCTGTCTCACCAGTTATTAAAACTGGAATATCGCTTCTGCCTGCAACTTCAGCCAATTCATGAACTTCGAGCATTGTTCTGTTTGTCCCGATAAAGAAAGGGGCTTTCTTTTCTAGGCGCTTACGGGCCGAGTGCTGCTGTTTGAGAACGCCTATCTCAAGAGTTTTACGCATAAAAACAGCCAAGGCGGCATTGTCTACCGGTTTTGTCAGAAAATTGTCCGCTCCACGCTGCATTGCCTCGACTGCCAGAGGTATGTCACCTTCTCCTGTTATTACTATTATAGGTATGCATGGGTCACTTTGTCTTGCGGTTGTTATAAACTCGATGCCATTTCCATCCGGGAGGTTTATATCAAGGATCATCAGGTCAAAGTGTTGTTCAGCTATTTTTGCTTTAGCTTCGGCAATGGTCGTTGTCTCAAATATTTCATAACCATCTTTTGAGAAGTAGCGAATGAAGCCAAAACGTGTGGAATCATTGTCTTCTACCAGTAAAACTTGCGGCTTCATTTCAACTCCTCCTGGTATAAAGGAATACATATTTCAGCTGTACAGCCCGGTTGTTCGTCGTTATTCCATATTTGAACTATTCCAGACATATTTTCAGTGAAATGTTTTACGAGGGCTAAACCAAGACCGGTTCCCCCTTTTCTGTCTGTATAAAATGGGTCAAAAACGTGGCTGAGTTTGTCTTCTGGTATTCCGCTGCCATGGTCTGTAATCCTTATAACAGCCATACTCATGGTTTCGAAGGTAGCAGGCGGCATAAGCTGGATTATAATATCTTTGCCCCCACTCGTATGGTAACCGGCATTTTCAAGTAAATTAAAAATCACCTGTTGGATTTTGATTGGGTCAGCTGATATTTTAAGGTTGTAATATGCTTCGTCACACTTCAACACAGCCCCCTTGTTTTTAGCCATACCTGTAGCCTGCCATAACTCAACTGTTTCTCTACAGATGTCATACAGCTTTAGCGGCTGTATATTTGCCTCAGGAATAGTTCTTCCGAGATCCAGCAAGTCGTTCATAAGGTGTACAAGTCGATTTACTTGTGTTCTTATGTGATGAATAAAAGGCTCAAACTCAGGGTTGTCTTCGATTTCCTTTTCTTTAAAAAGAGCCTCGGTTATTGTGAGAATCGCGTTTAAAGGATTGCGAACTTCATGCGCAACTCCTCCGGCTATCTGTCCAATCGCCTCAAGGCGTTTGGCGCTGATCAGTCTCTGTTCAAGCTGTTTACGCTCAAAAATTTCCTGACGTAAGAGAGAGTTTATTTCAATTAGATCTCTGGTTCGTTCGAGTACCTGATGTTCAAGCAACTCCTCTGACTTTTTTAAATCGTTACTGTATTTTTTTTCAGTTTCAATAAGTTTTCTGAGTGATTCGCTTTTTCTTCTGATCCCCCAAAGAAAAACACCAAGCGTCATAGCCGTTAGTAGTATTATCCCGACAGCTACAATCATAAAGATACTTTTATATAGTGGGGACAAAACTTCACTCAAGTCAATTTTTGCGACGATACCCCATTTTGTTCCAGGTACCACTCTGGTAGTTGAGAGGACAACTTCATTGCGATAATCGACTCCGGTAAAATTACCCTCTTCGCCAAGTATGGCTTTTATTGCCGGCATATTAATATTTGTTATAGGTTGAGTGGGCGGGGGTGTGTTTTCTCTGGTGTGGCGGAGTTCATTCAGAAACAGTGCGGAGTCACCTTCCCGTTTAACAAGTAATGTTTCTGCGCTCTTACTGTTGGTTGGCCATGATTGGATGAGCGGGTAGAGTCTTTTGAGCGGGTTTATACAGAGTATAAGAACGGCGACACATTTGGAATCAATATCATCAACGTACATGATCGGAACTACAAGATTTATCTCGAGTCCACCGGATGTTTCACTTCTATGAAAGTCAGACAGAATTAATTCGTTCTCAATGACTGCCTCTTTCAGCATATAGAGATTGTGTCTGGAGGGTGTTAAATTTTCCTTTGAGCTTGAGAATATTATATCTCCGTCAGTTTTAAACAGAATTCCATCACTGTATTCGCCAAGGTCAATCAGATTTTCAATCCAGAGTCTTATCTCCTTTTTAACCTTGGACTTGTCTCTGTCGTTATTGAAGTCTGCAACACGGCTTGCAATCATAGCATTTGCTCTGATTGATGCGCCTTCTGCAAAGCGCTCCTTACGCCACTGAACAAGCTGATTTGTCTTAAGGTCTGCTATGGTCTGTATTTCCAACTGTTTATCATGCAGCAGGAACTCTTTTTGTTGTTCAACAAGTAGATAGCCGCCAATTGAGACCAGCAGAACAAATATCAGAATTGTGATTATATACCAGATTGGTTCTGGCCATAATCTATGTCCCTTTGGCGACTCCTTCATCTCTCTTGGTTGTACTCCGTTTGAATGCGAACTGTACGATAGGTTGAGTTTGAATTGCAGGCTACCACTTCATAAGCTTTTTTGTCCAATAATTATATTCGCTGGATAACGCTCTGAGTCTGTTTTTTACTGGAGTGCAGAGTGGTAATTTATATGTTTGTCAACCATTATATTTCATTAGGTTGACAATGCTTCTGCCTGTATGCTATCGACATCTCCGGAGGTATTTATATGTCAATACGCAATTTCATATTTGAGATGTCGTCCAAAGTTATAGCGGGGGGGGGGCTCGATGCTGAGGAGGCAGTCCGGCTTTCTACTGCTTCCGCTGCAGACCGGTTACTTCTCTTTGCCGAGGCTGCAAGAATTCGTGATCATTTTATTGGCAACAGGGTCTTCCTCTGCTCGATTATTAACGCTAAATCTGGACGCTGTTCCGAAAATTGTGCTTTCTGCGCGCAGTCGGTTTATCACGATTCCGGCGCCCCGGTTTACCCATTGGTTAATGAGGACGAGATGGTGCGCTGTGCAATATTGGCTGAACAGGATGGTGCAGGTTGCTACGGAATCGTTACCAGCGGAACCGGAATTAATAATAATGATGAGCTTGATCGTGTATGTCGCGTTGTCACCAGAATAAAATCTGAAACCGGCATATCCCCCTCCTGTTCTCTTGGTATAATAGACGTGGAAAAGGCTGTGCGGCTTAAGAATGCCGGTATGGAAACATATCATCACAATATTGAGACTGCCCGGAGCTTTTTTCCGAATATTTGTACTACCCATGATTATGAAGATGATCTTGCAACAATTAGTGCTGCAAAATCTGTCGGATTAAAGGTCTGTTGTGGCGGTATTTTTGGTTTGGGAGAGACTTTTGAACAACGTGTTGAGATGGCAATTACGTTGCGCGAGTTGGGTGTAGATTCAATTCCGCTGAACTTCCTGAATCCGGTTGCTGGCACGTTGCTTGAGAAAGCCGATAATCTAACCCCCATGGAATGTTTGACTATAATATCTGTTTATCGTTTTCTGCTCCCAGATAAACGGTTGTCAGTCTGCGGTGGACGTGAAAGAAATCTTCGGGAATTGCAGTCATGGATTTTTCTTGCCGGTGCAAGTGGAACTATGACCGGCAACTATCTTACGACTCCTGGTAGACCGCCAGAACTTGATAAACAGATGTTGAGAGACCTTGAAATGGACGTTGAGGGTTGCTGTGGAGATTATAAACATGATGCCTAGAGGAATATTTATTACAGGAACAGACACAGGAGTCGGCAAAACAGTTGTTGGAGCAGTATTAGCCAGAGTGCTTAGCTTAAGGGGAGTGTCAGTTGGCGTAATGAAACCCGTTACCAGCGGTTGCCGTGAAATCAACGGTCGTCTGGTCTCTGATGACGCTCTCCTGCTGTGTGAGGCTGCCGGGGTTTCATGTACGGATGACGTCTCACTCTACTGCCTGAGAGAGCCTGTTGCACCGGCTGCAGCCGCAAGACTGGATGGAGTAAGAATAGATTTTTCAGCCATCAAAGAATCCTTTACCCGCCTGAGTGCAAAATACGACTATGTTATCGTTGAGGGAGCCGGAGGTCTTATGGTCCCACTTTCTGGAGGCTTACTGATTGCCGACCTTGCCCGTGAACTTGAGTTGCCTCTATTGGTAGTTGCCAGAGCCGCCCTTGGTACTATAAACCATACGGTTCTAACCTGTTATGCAGCTCAGCAGCTTGGGCTAAAGGTTGCAGGTGTTGTTATTAACGGTATGCCGGAAAATCCAGATCTTGCCGAAAAAGGTGCTTCTCATCAGATAGGTTCGCTCTGCGGTTCATCGATTCTTGGAGTATGGCCGAAAAGTAATAAGGTTGAGCAGATGGGTATAGTGGAAGAAGTTTCGGCGTGGTTGGATCGTCAGCTGGAAACCGGCATAGTTTTAAGGGAGCTTGGGGTTTGATTTAAATTCCAGTTCATATTCATTGACTATATCTGCTAGTGATATGTGTCTACTGACTCCGCCTAGTGTTCTGCTGATTCCGGTTGCCCTGAGTATGTCCCTAACTTCTGAATGTGCTTCTGCTATCCTGAAACGAATTCCTTCAAGTTCAAGCTCTTCTTCAAGCTGCTGTAACATTTTAGCTCCTGCTGAGTCAATGTACGGTGATGTAGATAGATCGCACACTGCGAGGTTTACAGGAGTGGTTTCCGAATGAATGGCTTCCAGTAGTTTAGTGTTAATATTATTGACATTGAAATATAGTAATGGTGCCTCTATTCTAAACAGAAAGAGTCCGGGAAATCGTTCGTTAGTTGGATGTCTGACAGAATCGCTGAAGCGGGTACTGCCGTGTATCCTGCCCAATACCGAAATGTGGGGCTTCGCTATCAACCTGAGAAGAAATAGCAAAGAGGCAACTGCTGAAACGGTTACACCTTTCAGAATTCCGAATAGCAGAACTCCTATAAATGCAACTAACGCCACATTAAATTCCAATCGACTAATCTCTCGCAATCTTTTAAAATCCTGAATTTTTATAAAACCGGCAACTGCTACCAGAACGATAGCCGCAAGAACAGAGGTTGGGAGGTTGCTTAGCATTCCTGTAATAAAGAAGAGAACTGTCAGCAAGGTTAGCGAAGCAAAAATGAGAGAAAGGGGCGTTTTTGCACCGGCACTCTCGTTGACAGCAGACTGTGATAAGCCGCCTGCGACAGGATAACCTTGCCATATAGCCGCTACTAGATTTGCTGCTCCGAGTCCGAGAAACTCCTGTCTTGGATTTATTTCATAATGGTGCTTTGCGGATAATGCCCGTGCCGCGGCAATACTCTCTACATAAGAAAGTAGAAAACAGGCAAATGCCAATTCCAGTATGCTTTCAATCTGTTCTTTACGGATTGACGGGAGAGAGATAGATGGCAATCCTGATGGAATGAAGCCAACTACTTTTATGCCGTATTCGGTGAGTCCGAAAAAAGAGACTATACCTGTAGTCAAGATAACCACAAACAACGCTACAGGCTTTCCAGGTAATAAGCGCTCACCGATCAGTAGTAAAGAGAGTGAGGCTATTCCGAGAAGAATCATAACCGGGTTTGCATTCAACAGCTGCGGAAAAATAATTTTCAGTCGCTCAAAGGTGTTATCACCACCTCCATTAATCCCAAATAGTGCAGGGAGCTGCATTGAAGCTATGCTTAAAGCCGCCCCCGCTTTGAATCCCAGCAGAGTTGATTCGGATATGAAATTTACAAATGAGCCGAGACGCATGAACCATGCGATAAGGCAGAAGAGAGCAACCATTGCTGCAGTCATGCCTGCTATTGCTGGATAAGTTGCAGGATCACTTGCAGACATCCCTCCGCCGACGCTTGCAACCATAACCGAGATAGCAGCTGTAGGGCCAATTGATAGATGACGTGACGAGGCGAATAAAGCGTAAGCTATGCCACCGAAAATATAACAGTAAATACCGGTTTGCGGTGTTAGTCCCGCCAATGTGGAGTATGCCATTGCTACAGGAGCAGCATAGGCTGCAAGCGTAAGCCCGGCAAGCATATCAGGTAATAACCAGTCAGTCTTGTAACGCGGTAGCCACCCAAGTACTGGAATTAGTTGTATAAGTCTCTGTATGAAGTATTTCATTGTTTAGAACCTGAAACTGTTGACTGCGGCAGTCAATCTAAAGTGAAGTGTTGAAATAATAATTCAAACGTACTCAGTTTAATTTAACTCAGTTTGGGTATTTAGGTTTGTGAAATAAACTTGACTGTTTTACGTGTAAATTGTATTTTTACGAACACCAAGTATCAGCTTTGTATATATCAGGGGGATCTATGTCTGCAACACTACACTCTTTTGAAACTTTAACTCTTCATGCCGGTCAGTCTCCTGATCCAACCACACAGTCGAGGGCGGTGCCGCTTTATCAGACTACATCCTACGTTTTCAAGAGCTCTGAACATGCAGCCAATCTTTTTGGTCTCAAAGAGTTTGGAAATATTTATACCCGACTTATGAATCCAACAACAGATGTTCTTGAACAGCGGCTTGCCGCCCTGGATGGTGGCGTTGCGGCTCTGGCTGTCTCTTCGGGGCAGGCAGCAATAACATACGCAGTCCTTAATATCGCCAAAGCCGGTGATAATATAGTCTCAACAAGCTACCTTTATGGTGGTACATATAACCTCTTCCACTATACTCTTCCCAGGTTTGGTATAACAGTGAAGTTTGTTGATACATCCAATCCTGAAGAAATCCGTCAGGCTATCGATGGAAAAACCAGGCTGGTCTATAGTGAGTCTGTTGGGAATCCCAAAAATAATGTTGATGATTTTGAAGCTATTGCTGCTGTTGCCCATGATGCCGGAATCCCATACGTTGTCGATAACACGGTAACGACACCTTTTCTTTTTAAGCCACTAGAGCATGGTGCTGATATTGTTGTCTATTCGCTGACAAAATTTATTGGCGGTCATGGTACAAGTATTGGGGGAGCGGTTGTTGATAGCGGCAAATTCCCATGGAATAACGGCAAGTTTCCTGAATTTACCGAACCTGATCAATCTTATCACGGCATTAAATACTGGGATGCACTGGGGGCAATATCATACATAGTCAAAATGCGGGTATCATTGCTTCGTGATATGGGAGCGTGCATTTCTCCCTTTAATTCGCATCAGATTATTCTCGGATTGGAAACTCTGCATGTTCGTATGTCACGTCATGTTGAAAACGCCCGTGCTGTTGCCAATTGGCTTGAGGAGCACCCACTTGTTTTATGGGTTAATTATCCCGGACTTTCCAGCCATAAAGATCATACCAGAGCTCTTAAATATCTTCCGAAGGGGGAGGGGGCAATAATTGGTTTTGGGATTAAAGGTGGGATGGAGGCTGCTAAGAAGTTCATAGACAGCGTGAAGTTGCTATCACATCTTGCAAATATTGGTGATGCCAAATCACTGGTAATTCATCCAGCGTCAACTACGCATCAGCAGTTGACGGATGAAGAGCAGATTTCATCTGGAGTTACCGCCGATTTTATAAGACTTTCGGTCGGTATTGAATCTGTTGATGATATAATCGCGGATATAGATCAAGCTCTCGCAGTATCACAGAGTTAACACAAAATAAATCGAGTTGATTGACAGGCAACCACTTGTGGTTGTCTGTTTTTTTGTGTAGTATCCAACTCTTGAAAGAAGAATAGTCATAAATAGAGGGAGTTCTTTATAATGTATACATTGACCATACGCACCAGTTTTGCTGCTGCTCATAATCTTATAAACTATCAGGGTGATTGTGAAAATTTGCATGGTCATAATTGGAAAGTTGAGGTTGCGGTTACTGCGCGTGAACTGGACAAGGCAGGTTTGGGAATAGACTTTAAGGTATTGAAACTGGAGGCTGGTTCTGTAATCAATGAACTTGACCATAAATATATTAACGAGAACCCTGCATTTAAAGATAGTTCGCCCTCATCAGAAAATATCTCCAAATATCTTTATGAACGCATTTCAAAAAAATTGAATAATGACAATATAAAGGTCCAGTCAATTACTGTTTGGGAATCAGATAACGCTTCTGCATGTTATTATGAGTGATGCAGTTCATGTAAGTGAAATTTTTTCATCGATTCAAGGTGAAGGGGTGCTGGTCGGGCGTCGACAGATTTTTGTGCGTTTGATGGAGTGTAACCTTGATTGCAGATACTGCGACACTGATTACGCAAAATCGGATATATGTAGAATCGAGTCAAAACCTGGTTCAGGCGTCTTTATTAATATTCCACAGCCGCTGACTCTGACTGAGCTATCTGAAATTATGAATGACTGGTGTAACCAGTTGCCCGGCGTACATCATTCTGTAAGCTTTACAGGTGGAGAACCGCTGCTTCAGGCTGATGCTCTTGCTCGGCTCTTCCCAAAACTAAGAAAAGTACTCCCAATTTTTCTTGAAACAAATGGAACAATGCATCTTGCTCTGGAGAAGGTTAAGAGCAACGTTGACTACATAAGCATGGATATGAAGTTGCCGTCTACTGCAGGTTGTACCGAGCAGCTTTGGGAGTCTCATGCTGCCTTCCTTCGCAAGTCGTACGGATGCAATCTTTCCGTTAAAATCGTGCTCTGTGACCTGACCACTGATGCTGAAATCAGTCAGGTCTGTAATGTTATCTCTTCGGTGGATACTGCAATTCCAATCTTCTTGCAGCCGCTTACACTCCCCGATGGTACTGTAGGTATAAGTTACTCCAAACTTTTTAGAATCCAGGAGATTGTCAGTGTACATCTCTCTGATGTAAGGGTTATTCCGCAGATGCATAGAATGCTGAGTGTGCTTTAATTGATAATGCAAAGAAGAGAGAGACACCAACTATGATTACTTCAGTTACTGATCACACAAGCCACTATTTTGGAGGTTATTTTCACGTGAAGTTGATGGTTGCTTGTGATATTGCGGTTGAAAGAAGATATTTTGAAACTGATAATGAATACAATGATGCTGTTATCAGGCTTGGTACAACAGTAAGGTTTGAAAGAATGCTTCAAAAAATGGCGGTGTTGGAGACCGACGTTGATGCTGTCCGCAAGAAGTTGCTTGAAGAGTTTGATGAAACGGCAAAGCATTATATCTCCGTTCCTGATTTTGCCCCTCGTTTTGTTTTCAAGGAGTATTTGAAGATATCAAAGAAAATGAACATGAGAATGCCGCGAGTCTGATATGTCTGAGGTAAAAGTAACTATAGACAGGCTCGCATTTGGTGGTAGCGGTGTTTGCCGGATTGATGGAAAAGTCTGTTTTGTCCCATACAGCTGTCCAGGTGACCAGCTCCATGTGAAATTAACCGGTAATAAAAAATCTTACTGTAATGCATCGATAGTAGAGATTACTTCACCATCTGATTTAAGGGCTATTCCAGAATGCCCAATTTTTGGAAAATGTGGCGGGTGCAGTTGGCAACATATTAATTATCCTGAACAGTTGGTGCAAAAACGTGAAATTCTGACGGAAACCCTCTGGAGAGGGGCGAGAGTCTCTGCTGAAAAAATTGAAAATATTATTCCGGCTCCTTTTAAATATGGATATCGTGGTAGATTTCAATTTAAAACTGCACTGAAAAACGGAAAGCTTAACATCGGTTTTTACCGACAGGGCTCGCATGAAGTGGAAGATGCCGGGGATTGGTGTCCTGTAGCTCTTCCGGTTATAAATAGAACGCTCAAAAAGTTAAGAGGAGTTTTAGCATCCTATTCTTCTATAGAGTCGGTTTTCCAACTTACTATAAATGCCGGTGACAACTCAGTTATTGTTATTATTCATCAAAACAGAACAATCACACCGGAAGGCGAGAGTTATCTTGTAGAACAGGTGAAAAAACATTCTGTCTGTACCGGTCTGTTTCTTAAGGTTGCCGGAAATGATACCATAGAGAAAATATGGGGAAGTTCAGATATTTCGTATAGCATGACTTCTCTGCATAATGATAATAAAGCCGTTGAGTTATACTATCCGCCAGGTGGTTTCGCGCAGGTGAATCAGGCGCAAAATATAGAGATCTTATCAGTAATCAGGCGACTTGGATCATTTGTGGACTCAGATAGACTTCTGGACTTGTATTGCGGCAATGGGAATTTTTCGCTTCCGCTCTCAGCAGAAGTTGCTGATGTTACCGGAGTAGAAGCTAATCCGGATTCAATTCGAGCAGCAGAATTCAACGCAGAATTTAACCATGTGAAAAATGCAAGTTTTTTTTGTGATGATGTTCCACTGGCTCTTCGACGTTTTGCCGACCGTAAGGAGAAATTCAATATTCTCCTGCTGGATCCTCCTCGTTCAGGGGTTGGTGAAGCCGTATCCGATATTGTCAGGCTGCAACCGGAAAGGCTCATATATGTTTCTTGCGATCCAAGTACGCTGGCTCGTGATTGTAGCCTTTTAAATAAATCTGGATACAGTGTTATAACATCAGTACCGATCGATATGTTTCCGCAAAGTTTTCATATTGAGAGTGTTACCTTGCTCTCAAAAGGGAAGGATGTTTGTGAGTCTTTTTAGACGCTTGTTTACTAAATCTCCGTCAGACTTATTGTCTAAGGGGGATAAGCTCATGGAGTCAGGCAGTTTTTATGATGCAAGAGGGTGTTATGAGGATGGGTTGAATCTATGCTCAAGTAGAGATGAATATGCCGATATAAAATCTACTTTTATAAAAAATATTGATAATGCGAATTATAAATTAGCTCAGCTCAATATTGAAGAGGCTGAGTATGCTTATTCAAGAGGGGATTCTGACAGAGCCATTGATCATCTTGAACTTGTAAAAACACTGACTTATGACGTTGTTTTACGGGAAAACGCGGAGAGGCTGTTGGAAAGTTACAGGGGGGCGGAGGAGAGTACTGAAGTTTTAATTCCAACGTCATCATGTACATCGTGTTCTGCATCACATACCGGAGGGGGTGGTTCTGATACGTATTCGGAAGAATTACTTCCCCTTATGGAGTATTATGAACTCCTTATTCAACAGCTTCCTAATGACCAGTATGATCGTTATTCGCAACTAGGAGAGGAATTTGCATACGCCTACGCCGCTGCAAGCCGTGATGAGCATGAGGAAGCATTGGCTGGTTTTGAGAAATGCCTCGCACATACTCCAGAGGACATATACTGCTACGAAAAAGGCAAACTACTTCATCGGCTTGGCGACGATGGTGAAGCAGAACTAAATTTCCGCGCATCTATCAAGTTGAACAATGAAAACTCTCTTGCTTGGTTGGCACTGGCACTTCTACTTTTCGATCATAATCGTTTTCAGGAAGCATTGAAGGTAGTTGAGTTGATGATTGTAGATGGGATAATGCCTGAATACGCTCTTCTCTTGCGTGCAGAAATATATGAGATGACAAAGGAT
The DNA here is from genome assembly GCA_028683855.1 of Desulfuromonadaceae bacterium. Taxonomy (GTDB): domain Bacteria; phylum Desulfobacterota; class Desulfuromonadia; order Geobacterales; family Pseudopelobacteraceae; genus JACRCG01. The sequence continues at coordinate 33,409 of JAQUHA010000015.1, read as the reverse complement.
TATGAAACTGCAGTAAATCAGTATGCTGAACTGCTGCACACAGGATATGCGAGAACTGCCGCAGAAAAACTTTATGGGTTGCTTCACGAGATGGGGCGATATGAGGATGCTGCTGTTATACTTAAGAAGTATCTGAAAAAATCATGTCATTAAATATAATGGGTAGCGGGTTTGAAATATTTTTCATAAGTTTCTGGAGGGAACAATGAATAAATCTGAACTTATCGAGCAATTGGCACTGAAAAAAGATTTACCGATTAAACGTGCGGAAGAACTTGTTAATTTGATTTTTTCTTCTATGACAGAGGCTATGACTGCGGGGGATCGCATTGAAATTCGTGGTCTAGGCAGCTTTGTTATTAAAGAGTACGGAACATATACAGGTAGAAATCCGAAAACGGGTGAACCCATAAAAGTAAGTCCAAAGAAACTCCCTTTTTTTAAAGTTGGTAAAGAGCTTAAAGAAATGGTACTTGGGTAGAACAGATTCTATGATATTCAATAAATTGTTTAAAATAAGATCTGGTAGGCGGTAGAGTGATAAATTTAATCATCGCTCTTATGCTCTTTTGTGTTTTTCCTTCCTTTGCAGACGCAAGTCCTGCACAGTCGGGTTCAAGTGGTCTGATTAATGTTTCTTCAGCAGAAACTATTGATGCGGGAAATATCTGTATTGGTGTCTGGTCCTGCTATGGTGAAAATCAGATTTTTTCACAGAAGAGTTCTCTTATAATGCCGGTTACTATTACTTTGGGAATAGGTACTTTCTGGGAAGTTTACGGTGCATATCCTAATATATTTTTTAACGGTGATGACGATATTTCAGGCAGAGGGACTCTGGATTTAGGAACAAAGCTGCGTTTTCTGGGTGGGCGTTCTTCAGATCTTAAAGTTGCAGTTGATCTTTTGGGGCAGCGTCATGTTTCAGAAAGCAGAGATATTGACGGAGCAACAGATATTTCGGCAAAAATTGTCGCTTCATACAACAAGAATGATTTTGGAGTACACGTTTCTGCGGGATATCTCAAAGCCGGGGCGATTAAAAAGACAACTATTCTTCCTACTGCCGTAGACACTTCTCTCAACTCCAGCTACGGAAAAACCACTGTTTCACTGGGTGATGAATTTGTTTTTGGCGCTGGCGTTGAGTATACACCTATACCTCGTCTTAAACTTCTTACGGAAATTGTTGCAGGTACGGACAGATATTACGTTGAGGATACTAATCCTTATGGAACAGAAGAAAGAAACAGGGTAAATTCAAAAATATTCAGTGCTTATAGCGTTGAGGCTTCTATAGGAGCTCAATATTTTTTAAACCCTCATTTTACTTTAAATTCCTCGCTTGGGACCGGTTTAGGACCGAATGACCCGGAAATTAAATTTATTTTTGGTATAAGTTCCTGCCAGGGTGTTGGCACATATGTAAATCCCATACCTTCTGTTGGAAGGCGTGTGTCAGCACGAAGTAAAATCAAGGAAGCGCTTAAACCATTAAAAATTATTCCTATCTCCACTCTCTTGCTCAAAGCTTCCGCACCTCAATCCGCACCTGTTAGTAAACTTGAAGTCGAGCTTGAACCCGAAACAGAAGAAATTCTTATTAAACCGTATGGTCAGATAGTAATATCTCCACAACAGGCGTCTTCAAATTTAACATCACCGGTTATTCCTGTGGAAATACCGTTAAAGTCAAGAGATGAAGAGATAACCCTTCAACCTCTCAAAACTGAAGATCGCGAAGCAAGTGCAATAGACTATACACTAGACAGAATTCGTGGGATAAGCCCACTTTTTGGCATTGATGTAAAAGGGTCGCAGGTTACTCTCCCGCCAGCTGTTGCACTGCCAGAGCGTATGTCTGTATACAGAAAATTTCGTTTTCCTGACGTAACTTTCGATTTCGATCAGTGGACACTCTCTGAAGGTGGTAAAAAAATGCTCTCTGAAGTTGCGGAGCAGATCAGAAAAGATAAAAAATGGTTATATATAAAAATAGATGGTCATACCGATTCGATTGGTTCTTTATCATACAACATGGATTTGTCATTAAAGCGAGCAATTGCAGCGGCATCCTACCTTATAAGTCATGAGGGGGTTGACCCTTCCAAGGTTTTCATAAAAGGACTTGGAAAGTCTGTACCGATTGCAGAAAACAATACGGTTTCAGGGCGTCGTAAAAACAGACGTACGGAAATTTTGTTTCTGGTAGCGAAGGAAGGCCAGTAATATGAAGTTTCTCAGATACATAGTTTTTACAATTATGCTGTTTTCGGCTATGCAGACAGATCGATATGCATTGGCGGGTGAACCTAATATAGATGCATCGGAGATTCTGGCAACAATACAGCTGAATAGTGGAAAAGTTGACAGGACTGTTTACAGACAGTTCGACCGACTTGTGCCAAAGCTGAAAAAAATTGCCAATAACAGGATAATTAAACTGGAATGCCGCTACTCAGGGCATCCGAACAGCAAGAAAGATGTTGATAATGCGTATATGCTTGCTGCTAAAATCGAAAGATATCTGCGCGTAACTCATAAAATGAAACTTGATTTGTGGTTGTCAATTGATATTGCGCCTAAATCTGATAAACTCACTCCAGTTCTTACTATTGCAGTGTTTTCTGATGATATAAAAGCTCTTGATGCAAAACTTATAGATCCGTTGGAAAAAGAGAAAAAATAATTCAAGAGGGGTAATACATGAAATTTAGTATCATATCCATGTTGCTAATAACAAGTCTGCTCCTTGGCTGTTCCTCTGTAACTATTGTTCCAGAGCAGGTGCAAAAGGGGAGTATAAACAGCACGGATAATTCACAAACCATAAGATCCAGCGATATAGAGATTACAGCTCGAGTAGATGAATCCGCCATAAACTCTTATAACCTTGATAGTACGGTTACAGCTTTTCAGATTGTAATAAAAAACATTTCAGACAACGAAATCTCTTTTAATGATGATTCATACCTTCTTGTTGATGAAACCGGTTTGCAGTATTCATTACTAACACCGGAAAAAATTCGTGATATGCTGAAGAAGGATTCTTATTATCTGGTGCCATATCCGTATGTGGGGTTTTATTACCTTGAAGATTATGAAAAAACTACTGCTTATAACTCATTTACTTCTTCTCTCCCTTACTACTATGATTTATATCCGCAGGATATATTTACAAAATTTCTGTCAGCCACGACAATTATTCCTGGAATGAAAGTTGAGGGTCTCTCTTATTTCAAAATTGACCCGGCTGAACACCAGAAGTTAAAGCTGTTGATATATCCTAAGGGAACTTCCAAAGCATCACCTCCTGAATTTTCTTTCCCATTTAAAATTGTAAAATAAGAAAAGTGCAAAATGAATGAATATTGTGCCGCCATTGATCTCGGGACAAATACTGCAAGATTGCTGATTGCAAAGCACTCCTTGGGCGGATTGATTCCTGCTCATGTTGAACGCGTTGTTGTTCGGCTCGGAGGTGGTTTCACTGATGAGTACGGTTTGTCGGATGATGCTCAAGAGCGAGCTTTGCTCTGCCTGCAGCGTTTTTCTGATTTAATAAATGATTATCGTGTCGAGAAGGTTATTGCTTCCGCTACAAGCGCAGTACGTGACGCTGTAAATGGCGCTGATTTTGTTACAAATGTATTCAACAGAACAGGCATTAATCTGATGGTTATTGATGGAAATAGGGAAGCAGTTCTGACTTTTAAAGGTGTTTTGTCCGGGATAGACTCAGATTTTGATACGCTGATTCTGCTTGACGTTGGTGGCGGAAGTACAGAATTTACGGTGTCCTCAAAAGGTATGCCGGTTTTTATAAAGAGTATGCCTATTGGAGTGGTTCGGCTAACGGAGGGTTTCTCTACCGTTAGCCTTATGAAAGAGCGTATTCGTGATATAATAGACCAACTTGAATCTGAGTTGTTAAGTTCTGGAATAGACCTTTCAGGTGGGAAAGAATTTATCGGTACGGCAGGTACAGCTACGACAGTTGCCGCAATTAAGCTTGAAATGTCTAATTATGATTATCGTAAAGTTAACAACCTCAAAATATGCAGAGGAGATATCGAAGAAATTTATCAACATCTTTCAAGGTTGAGCCCTTCTGAACGTTTATTAATAAAAGGAGTTGAGAAGGGGCGAGAAGACCTTATTATTGCCGGAATGCTTATTATTTCGGCGGTCATGGATAAATTTGGTTTTGAGTACATGAAGGTCAGTGATTTTGGGCTGTTGGAAGGTCTTGCGCTCTCACTAAATGAGTCTGCAGCAAATGACTAGGAATAAGGGAGAGGTAGAATGTTAGACAGACGGGCTTGCGGGGTGCTTTTACATCCAACCTCTTTGCCAGGTTCAGGTGGTATTGGAACAATGGGTGAGGATGCCATAAGATTTGTCGATTTTTTAAGCAGTATGGGTATGAGCTATTGGCAGGTTTTGCCTCTTACACCACCTGCTTGCGGTAATTCGCCATATTCTGCTTTTTCGGCTTTTGCCGGAAATCCTCTTTTAATAGATTTAAATCAGTTAGTTGCAGACGGACATCTTTCTGAAATAAATGACTGTGATAGCTTAGATGATAATAAAGTCGATTTTGAAGCTGTAACTGAGTGTAAGATGAAAATGCTCAGGCTTGCAGGCGCAAACTTCTTAAAATCTGAAACTTCAGTATATAAGCAGGAGTTTTGGGATTTTTGTAATAATACAGCATGGCTGCATAATTATTCGCTGTTTATGGCACTAAAAAAACATTACAAGGGTAAGTCGTGGGATAAGTGGCCCCTCGATTTTGCGTTACTGACTCCGGAAAACTATGAAACTGCATCAGTTAAATTTGGTCTTGAGATTGGTATTCAAAAATATATTCAATGGCAATTTCAGAGGCAGTGGAAAAAGTTGCGCAGATATGCTGCCGAAAACGGTATTGCGATAATAGGTGATATCCCTATTTTCGTGGGTTATGACTCTGCTGACGTCTGGAGTCATCGGGAGTTATTTCTTCTGAACCAAGATGGGAAGCCTACGTTTGTTGCCGGTGTCCCCCCGGATTATTTCAGTAAGACGGGGCAATTATGGGGTAATCCTTTATATAACTGGGAAATAATGTCATCGCAAAACTTTGTCTGGTGGGTAGAGCGTTTTCGAGCCATGCTTGAGCTTTATGACATCATCAGAGTCGATCATTTTCGTGGATTTGAAGCTTCATGGAATGTTGCTGCAACTGAAAAAACAGCAATAAACGGAAGTTGGGTCAAGGCTCCCGGGGCGCTTTTATTTGATACTCTGCTTGAAGCGCTTGGGGAAATTCCTGTTATTGCTGAAGATTTGGGAATGATTACTCCGGAAGTTATTGCGCTTCGTGATCGATATTGTTTTCCAGGTATGAAGATAGAACAGTTTGCTTTTGATTCAGATGCCTTAAACCCTTATTTGCCTCATAATCACGAGAAAAGATCTATTGTGTATAGTGGCACCCACGATAATGATACTACTGTAGGGTGGTATAATTCATTAAATGAGTCTCAACGTGTTAGAGTGGGAGAGTATCTTGGAACAGGAGAAGAGGGTATAGTAGACGGGATTCTTCGTACTGTCTTAATGTCTGTTGCAGATACTGCCATAATACCTCTTCAGGATCTGATAGGGCTTGGTAGTGAGGCTCGTATGAATGTTCCCGGCATGGCGTTTGGTAACTGGAGTTGGAGGTTTAGGTGGGATATGATTCCAGCGTATATGCCGTCTAATATTTATGCCCAGATTGAGTGCTATGGTAGAAATAATAGGTTTTAGTAAATTTCTTGACAATTGTATCATATTCTCTATACTGATCAGCTTGAATTTATATGTAGTATGATAGATGGATGGTGCAAGTGAAGATTGTTGTAGACCATGTCAAAGATACACCTCTTTTTATTCATATAGATGAACCGCTAACTAATTTCCCTCTGCTTGCGGTTATGCAGGATGATAATGATGTTTCTTTTACCGGTTCTATTCAGGGCGATCTGACCGTTTCCCGCGAGTTTGATACCTTGAGAGTTTCCGGTCGAATTGTCACACCTATAACTCTTTCATGTTCCAGGTGTTTGAGAGATATTGAATCTTTTGTTGACACCAGTTTTACTATTTTCTTTCGCAAAGATGCTGCTTCTGAAATTTCTACAGAAGATGAACTTGAACTTGCCGAGATGGATCTGCTTTCATCTACATATACCGGTAATGAGATTGATCTTAACCATGAAATAGAAGAGCAGATTGCGATGGAGATTCCTTTAAAGCCGCTTTGTACTGATTTATGCAAGGGGCTATGTCATGTATGCGGTGTTGATTTGAACGAAATCAGCTGTATATGCAACAAAGAGCAGGTAAGTTTGGCGTTCAGTTCGCTGAAGGATTTTAAAGTATCCAAAAAATAGATCGGTGGCACTTTAATGTGCATCACCAGAAAAAGGAGAATCACCATGGCAGTACCCAAGAAAAAGACATCCAAATCACGCAAAAATATGAGAAGGGCACATGATTTTCTGACAACTCCATCTTTATCCGTATGCCCACAGTGTAAAGCCGCCAAACTGCCACATCGCGCTTGTCTTGCCTGTGGAACTTATAAGGGTAAAGAAGTTATTGATCTCTCTGCGGCGCAAGCTTAGAGAGATTTCCTGTGTCTTTGGTAAAACAGATGAGGGTGGCAGTTGACGCAATGGGCGGTGACAGTGCACCTGTTATTGAGGTCGCCGGTGTTGTCGCTGCCTGCCGTGAATTTGGTACAGCCGTTACACTTGTCGGGGATCGTGATCGCTTAGAAATCGAACTCCAAAAACACAATACAGCAGGTCTTGATATTGACATACATCATGCAACTGAAGTAGTGGGTATGCATGATTCCGCTTCTGATGCAATAAGGAAAAAACCGGACTCCTCGGTACGCCAAGCCTTTGAACTTGTTAAAAACGGAAAGGCTTGTGCAGCGGTAAGCGCTGGAAACTCCGGGGCGACCATGGCTGCCGGTATGTTTGTTCTTAAGCGTATTAAAGGGATTGAGAGACCTGCTATTGCTCAACTCTTTCCTACTCTTAAAGGTCATACTCTGGTTTTGGATGTTGGCGGCAACGTCGATTGCAAGCCTCTTCACCTTGTTCAGTTTGCGATTATGGGCGAAGTCTACGCTCGTTATGCTATGGGGGTTGTTTCACCCAAAGTGGGGTTACTGTCAAATGGTGAAGAAGATTCCAAGGGGAATGAGCTGACAAGGGAAACAAACAGCATTCTTCGTAAAACATCGCTTAATTATTGTGGTTATATTGAAGGGCGCGACATTTTTGCTGGTGCCGTTGACGTCGTTGTTTGCGACGGTTTTGTAGGTAATATAGTATTAAAGCTTTCTGAAGGGCTGGCGGATGCTGCAGGTAAGATGCTGAAAAGGGAGATTATTAAGAGTTGGATCTCCAAAATTGGTTATTTATTTGTTCGTAGCGCTTTTGACAGTTTTAAAAAGACCGTGGATTACGCTGAATATGGTGGTGCTCCACTCCTCGGAATAAATGGGGTGGGGATGATCTGCCATGGTGGTTCAAATGTGAAGGCAATAAAGAATGCAGTACACTTTGCTTATCAATACTCTAAAAATGGCGTTTCAGATCATGTTGCAGATAAGTTGTCTGAAAATAATACTGTTTCAATACGAAGAGACACTATCTCACCTTCGGTTGCTGATTAACGGAGACTAAATCGTGAATGTTAGAATTACCGGAACCGGTTCAGCTCTGCCTGACAAAATTCTTACTAATGCAGATATAGAAAAATTAGTTGATACCACCGATGAATGGATTACAACCAGAACCGGAATAAAAGAACGACATATTGCGGCAGATGGTGAATACACGTCAACTTTTGCTGCTGAGGCAGCTAGAAAAGCTCTTGAAATGGCTGCAGTTAATCCGGAAGAAATAGATCTTATCATCTTAAGTACTGTTACCCCGGATTTCCCCTTTCCTTCAACTGCATGTATAGTTCAGGATATGCTTGGTGCAGTAAATGCCACAGTTTTTGACCTTTCAGCAGCCTGTTCCGGATTTATTTTTGGGCTCTCTGTGGCAGAAAAGTATATTCGTTCCGGTTCCGCCAAAAAAGTTCTGGTTATAGGCGCGGAGGTTTTGTCAAGGATTGTTGATTGGAAGGATAGAAACACTTGTGTTCTCTTTGGTGATGGTGCCGGAGCTGTCGTCCTGGAGGCATCGGATGGCGGACACTCCCTTCTTTCAACTCACACATTCAGTAACGGATCATACTGGAACCTCCTCTATCAACCGGGCAGCGGCAGCCGTAATCCTGCCTCTGACAGGCGTACATTTGATGATAAATTGCTGTATATTACAATGGAAGGGAATGATGTTTTCAAACATGCGGTACGGGCTATGGAAGAGGCTTCTCTAAAGGCTCTGGCTGCAAACTCCATTTCATCAGAAGAGATCTCTCTTTTGATTCCTCATCAAGCTAATCGCCGTATTATCGATGCTACTGCAAAACGCCTTGGTGTGGAATCAGACCGGCTGTTTATCAATCTGCATAATTATGGAAACACCTCCTCAGCCTCAATACCGATAGCACTTGATGAAGTCAATCGAAAGGGTTTACTTAAGGTTGATAATAAATTACTGCTTGTTGCTTTTGGCGGCGGATTTACTTATGGGTCTGCAGTTATAAACTGGTAGTTAATATTAAATGTATTATTTGAGACAAGGATAAACGGATATGTCCAAAACTGCTTTTATTTTTCCGGGTCAAGGCTCTCAGTATGTCGGTATGGGGAGTAATCTTGCCGATACCTTTGCTGTAGCACGCAGAACCTTTGAAGAGGCTGATGACGCTCTTGATTTCAAATTGTCAGAACTCTGTTTTTCAGGGAATGAAGCTGACCTCAAACTAACCGCAAACACACAGCCCGCAATTCTTGCAACCAGCATAGCAATTCTAAAGGTTATTCAGCAGGAGACAGGGCTGAAAGCTGATTATTTAGCCGGACATTCACTTGGCGAATATTCTGCTTTGGTATGTTCAGGTGCACTGACTTTTGCTGATGCAGTCAGAACAGTGCGGGCTCGTGGCACTTTTATGCAGGAGGCTGTTCCTGTTGGAACCGGAACAATGGCGGCAATACTCGGGGTTGAAGCTGATATTCTTCAGGAAATCTGTCTTGAGGCTGCACAGGGCGAAGTGGTCTCCCCAGCCAATTTCAATTCTCCGGGACAGATTGTTATTGCTGGTACTGTTGCTGCGGTTGGGCGTGCTATTGAAATTGCAAAAGCGAGAGGTTTCAGAAAAGCTATGCTTCTCCCTGTCAGCGCTCCTTTTCATTGTGCACTTATGAAGCCGGCTGCAGAGCGCCTTTCAGCCGTTTTGGACAGCATTTCAGTTTGTGAAATGTCTGCGCCGGTTATAGCAAATGCTACTGCATCAGCAAATGCTCTTAAAGAGCGGGTAAAGCCGTTGCTTGTTGAGCAGGTATGCTCTCCAGTTCTGTGGGAGCAGTCTGTGCTTGAGATGTCTGCTCTTGGTGTAACAAAGTGCATAGAGATAGGACCGGGCAAGGTTTTATCAGGATTGGCAAAACGAATCAAAAAAGATATGACCGCTCTTAATGTTGAAGATGCGGCAAGTTTAAAATTATTGATAGAGGAATGAGCCGATTCACCACTTATTCTTTTGAGGAGAACGATTAGTGCTTGGCATAAACGAGATAATGAAAATATTGCCTCACCGTTACCCTTTTCTGATGGTAGATAAGATAGTTGAGCTTGAAGTTGGTAAAAAGATTGTTGGAACTAAGAATGTCACAATCAACGAACCATTCTTTCAAGGACATTTTCCGGGGCATCCTGTTATGCCCGGAGTTTTGGTGATTGAGGCGATGGCACAGGTCTCAGCTATTTTAGCCTACTCTTCGGATGAGAGTATTCGTTCCAAGATAACTTATTTTACCGGAATAGATAATGCCCGGTTTCGTAAGCCGGTTTTACCCGGAGATCAGCTTCGTTTTGAAGTAAATGTTACCGGGTGTAAGCGTGGTATTTGGTTTTTTACTGCAAAGGCTTTTGTTGCGGGTCTGTTGGTTACAGAAGCCGAACTGAAAGCTACTTTTGCGGATAAAAACAGCTAACGTGATCTCATAACCTGAAAGGAGTAGTTATGCCTAAAGAGAAAGTTGCCGTCATTACCGGTGCCTCCCGTGGAATTGGTAGAAGCATAGCATTTGCATTGGCAGCCCAGGGGGCTACGATTGTTGCTGTAGACATGGATAAGACATCCACTGAAACAGTCGTATCAGAGTTGCAGGCGATTGGAGCAAAAGCGCTGGCAGTTGTTGGTAATGTTACAGCTTCGGCAGATGTGGAAAATATTATAGAAGCTGCAGTTGAAGCCTTTGGCCGTGTAGATATTCTTGTAAACAATGCCGGAATTACCAGAGATGGATTGCTGATGCGCATGAAAGATGATGATTGGGATGCCGTTCTGAATGTCAATCTTAAAGGTGCTTTCCTCTGTACTCGCGCTGCTTTCAAGGTTATGAGTAAACAGCGATATGGGCGTATTATCAATATTGCCTCTGTAGTCGGGCAGATGGGAAATGCCGGTCAGGCAAACTACTGCGCCAGCAAGGCAGGGTTAATTGGACTTACCAAATCAAATGCACGGGAAATGGCTAAGAGAAATATTACTGTAAATGCCGTTGCCCCTGGTTTTATAGCAACTGCTATGACAGATGCTCTTTCGGATAAAGTCCGTGCAGAGTTGACCGCTCAGATTCCTCTTGAGCGTTTGGGTAGCGCAGATGATATTGCCAATGCCGTAGTCTTTCTCGCCTCTGAAGCTTCAGGTTATGTAACCGGACACGTGCTTTCAGTCAACGGCGGTATGTATATGTAGTATTTATAAAACCGGTTTAGGTTTTACGTATTAGCAAAATATCAATTGACTTTTAAAAATTTCATGCTTAATTAAGCACACAGCATTATACACGAAACCTGAAAGGGTTTAAAATCAAACGGAGGTGGAAGATGTCGGATATCGCAAAGCGGGTAAAAGAAATAGTTGCAGAGCAGCTTGGTGTGGAAGAAGCTCAGGTTTTAACAGAATCTTCATTTATGGATGATCTTGGAGCTGATTCGCTCGATACTGTTGAATTGGTTATGGCCCTTGAAGAAGAGTTTGATATTGAAATTCCAGATGAGGATGCCGAAAAAATTCAGACCGTAAACGATGCTATAGAATACATCACAGAGCATTGCTGATAAAATAAAACATGAGAGGGGGAATAAAATCCCTCTCTTTCTTTTTGTCTGATAATCAAAAAAGTCACACTCTTGGAGCTATTTACATGAGAAGAGTTGTAATCACTGGAGTTGGAGCTGTTTCTCCTCTTGGCTGTGGAAACAGTAAAAACTGGGAAGCAATTACTGCAGGTAAATCCGGAATTGGTCTTATTACGCGTTTTGACGCAAGCGATATGCCGGTTAAAATTGCCGGTGAGGTAAATGATTTTAATGCTGAAGAGTATATTGATAAAAAAGAGGTCAAGAAGATGGATCTTTTTATTCAGTATGCCCTCGCTGCTGCTCATTTTGCTATGGAAGACTCAGGTCTTGTAATAAATGATGAGAATGCTGAAAGAGTTGGCGTGCAGGTTGGCGCCGGCCTTGGCGGTTTGCCTACTATTGAGAAATATCACACAATATTGAGCGAAAGCGGTCCAAAGAAAATCTCACCGTTTTTTATACCGATGCTCATTATAAACCTTGCCCCTGGTCACATATCAATTAAATACGGTGCTAAAGGACCAAACATTTCATCAGTTTCTGCGTGCGCCAGCAGTACCCATTCAATCGGGGATGCCTATCATATTATTAAGCGTGGTGATGCAGATGCAATGATTGCCGGTGGAACAGAATCCGTTGTAACGCCGCTCGGCATTGGTGGTTTTGCTGCCATGAAAGCTCTTTCTGATCGTAATGACGATCCAGTAACTGCTTCCCGCCCTTTTGACAAGGGTAGAGATGGTTTTGTTATGGGTGAGGGGGCTGGTATTGTAATACTTGAAGAGTATGAATCAGCAAAAGCGCGTGGAGCAAAAATATATGCTGAGGTTGTCGGATTTGGTATGTCCGGCGACGCTTATCATCTGACTGCCCCGGCTCCGGGTGGTGAGGGTGGCGCAAGAAGCATGAAGATGGCGCTTAGAAACGCAAACGTCAATCCTGAACAGGTTAACTACATTAATGCACATGGAACATCAACTCCCGTGGGAGATATGTACGAATCTATGGCAATTAAAAGCGTCTTCGGTCAGTACGCAAAGAGTGTTATGGTCTCTTCGACAAAATCAATGACCGGACATCTGTTGGGTGCAGCCGGTGCTATTGAAGCCGTTTATACTCTTATGGCTATGGAAAAAAGTGTGGTTCCACCGACTATAAACTACACAGAGCCTGATCCTGAATGCGATCTTGATTACGTTCCGAATACTGCTCGTGATGCCAGAATAGAATATGCCATGAGCAACAACTTCGGTTTTGGCGGTACAAACGCTACTGTTCTGTTTAAGAAAATCTAGATGAGGTGAGTTTATGATCATTATTGGAAGTGATCATGGGGGCCTGACCCTCAAAACAGCCCTGAACAGCTACCTTCAGCGCAGAGGCTATGAGGTCAGTGATGCTGGCACCAATAGTGATTCCTCCGTTGATTATCCTGATTTTGGTCAGAAAGTTGCGGAGACTGTTATCAAAGGGGGTGCAGAGTTGGGGATTTTAATCTGCGGAACCGGAATAGGTATGTCAATAACTGCAAATAAAATTCCTGGCGTTAGAGCAGCCCTGGTGACTGATGTTTTTATGGCTAGAATGGCTAAAGAACACAATAACGCCAATATACTTGTACTTGGCGGTCGTGTTCTTGATGAACAAAAGGCTTGTGATCTTGTTGGAGCATGGCTTGATGCTGAGTTTGAAGGCGGTCGTCATCAATCTCGTCTTGACAAAATATCTGCACTCGAGAAAAAATACTGCCAATAATAGTTTAGGTGTATTATACCCAAAGACGGGACCTGCTGCGGCATGCGTCCCGTTTTTATTTGTATTATCAATTCTTTCATAGGAGAACCCATGTCTGTCCTTTCTCAATTTGACCCGCAGGTTGCGGATGCTATTCGTCGCGAGACAGAGCGACAGGAATACAATCTTGAGCTGATAGCCTCTGAAAACTTTGTATCGGAAGCGGTTATGGAAGCTCAAAGTTCGATAATGACCAACAAATACGCTGAAGGGTATCCTGAGAAGCGATATTACGGTGGTTGTGAACATGTTGATATTGTTGAACAGCTGGCTATTGACCGGGCTAAAGAGCTTTTTGGTGCTGATCATGCTAACGTCCAGCCGCATTCAGGCTCACAAGCTAATATGGCTGTTTATTTTGCAGCTTGTAAGCCTGGCGATACTGTTCTTGGTATGAATCTTTCGCATGGTGGGCACTTGACGCACGGCAGTCCTGTAAACTTCTCCGGTAAACTGTTTAATATAGTTCCGTACGGAGTGGCAGAAGATACTGAAACAATAGATTACGAGGAAGTTGAGCGTCTCGCAGTTCTTCATAAACCCAAAATGATAGTTGTTGGCGCAAGCGCTTATCCACGAATCATCGACTTTCCGGCATTCCGTGCCATTGCTGATAAAGTCGGAGCCGTGGTGATGGTTGATATGGCTCATTTTGCCGGTTTGGTTGCCGCAGGTGTACACCCTAGCCCCGTGCCTTATGCAGAGTTTGTAACAACTACGACGCACAAGACGTTACGCGGACCAAGGGGTGGGATGATTCTCTGCCGAGAGGAGTTCGCCAAGACTATAAACTCACAGATATTCCCGGGTATTCAGGGTGGACCGTTGATGCACGTTATCGCTGCCAAGGCTGTTGCCTTTAAGGAAGCCCTGCAACCTGAGTTTAAACTATATCAGCAGCAGATTGTTAAAAACGCCAAGGCTCTCTCAGAGGCTCTTATTAGAAGGGGCTTCAAACTTACAAGTGGCGGAACTGATAATCATCTTATGCTTGTTAATTTTTCAGGCACCGATATTACCGGCAAGGCAGCAGAAGAGTCGCTTGATAAAGCGGGTATTACGGTTAATAAGAACACCGTCCCGTTTGAAACTCGTTCACCTTTTGTAACGTCCGGCATTCGCATAGGAACGCCCGCCTGCACATCACATGGATTGAAAGAAGCTCAAATGGAAGAAGTAGCCGGATATATAGCCGATTCTATAGCGAATATTGGGAATGACCATAAACTTGCCGAGATTAAGGCTCAAGTGAACGCTATGATGAAAAAATTTCCTCTTTACTCAGACAGACTTGTTTAATTGTCATTTATAAGGTAGTTAAAAGACCCACTGGAGATACTGTCTGGTGGGTTTTTTTATTGATAGCAGGTAGTTGAATAAAGTTGAGATTAAATCTGTATCCAGTTACGTTGTTTGCGAACATAACTTCTGAAAGTCAGAAGCGGATACGGTATTTTCTTATATAAGATAGCTACTTTAACTACATATCAGGGAAGTGCAAATGAGTCGAAACGTAGCAATAACAGCGGAGATGCTGCATAAGTGGGACAAACGTCACGTATGGCATCCTTTTACCCAGATGCAGGATTGGGAACGGGATAAGCAGATTGTAATTGAGAAGGGTGAAGGGTGCTGGCTTATTGATACTGATGGCAATCGATACCTTGATGGAGTTGCCTCCATGTGGACAAACGTCCATGGGCACTGTCGTCGTGAACTCAATGATGCCTTGAAGGCACAGGTTGACCGTCTTGAGCATTCCACACTTCTGGGGCTTGGAAGCGAACAGAGTATCATTCTTGCTGCAAGGCTTGCCGAGATAACCCCTCATGGATTGGATCGTTTTTTTTATTCGGACAACGGCTCAACGGCTATGGAAGTCGCAGTTAAAATGGCATATCAATATAATGTGCATAAGGGGCGGCCGGAAAAAAGCCGCTTTGTGACTTTTTCAAACGCGTATCATGGAGATACACTAGGAGCAGTCAGTATCGGGGGGATAGATATATATCACACAACCTTCAAACCGTTGATGTTTGAAACATTTCAGGCACCCGCCCCCTATTGTTATAGATGTGAACTAGGTTGCAGCAAAGACTCTTGCGGTTTTAACTGTGTTAATGCTCTGCAGAAGATAATGGAGGAACATTGCAACTCGATTGCTGCTCTTGTTATTGAACCGCTTCTACAGGGTGCGGGCGGAATGATAGTTCAGCCTGCAGGATTTTTGAAGCGGATAAGAGAGTTATGTGATCGATATGAAATATTGATGATTGCTGACGAAGTTGCAACTGGATTTGGCAGAACCGGTGAAATGTTCGCTTGTAACCATGAAGACGTCATTCCAGATATTATGGCGCTTTCCAAAGGGATTGCAGCCGGTTACCTCCCGTTGGCTGTAACAGTTACTACCGATAAAATATATTCAGCATTTATGGGGGAATATTCCGAACTTAAAACCTTCTTTCATGGGCATACATTTACTGGAAATCCGTTGGCGTGTGCTGTAGGTTTAAGGAGTCTTGAGCTTTTTGAAGAGGATAATCTTCTTGAAGAGCTTAAACACAAAATTGTCAGACTGAGTGACAGACTGAATGATGTAGCACTGTTAAAGCATATTGGGGATATTCGTCAGTGTGGTATGGCTGCAGGTATTGAGCTGGTTGAGAACAGGGAAGCGCGAACAGAATATCCATGGGAGCAGAAAATCGGAATTAAAGTGTGTCTTGAAGCACGCAGGCGTGGTCTGTTTTTGCGTCCACTTGGAAATACCATTGTTATCTTCCCGCCGCTTGTTATCTCAGATAGTGAGTTGGATTTTCTCCTGGATGTTGTTGAGGAGTCAATATGCCTTGTTACAGAATAAATTATGAATACAGGCGAAAAGATGAATAATGCAACAAAGATTCTTGTTGTTGATGATGATGATTCAGGTCGTGAGGCACTTACTCTCCTTCTCAGTTCAGAAGGGTATGATGTCAGCTCTGCGGCAACAGGACAAAATGCGCTTGATATGATAAAAAAGCACCAATATCAGGTGGTTGTATCAGATCTTTTTCTGCCGGATATCAGTGGTCTCGACATACTCCAATATGTTCAAAAGAAATCCCATTTAAGTGAAGTAATAGTGGTTACCGGCCATGCTTCTGCCCAAACTGCAGTGAGAGCAATGAAAGACGGCGCTTTTGACTACATTACAAAGCCTATTGATTTTGATGAGTTGAAAATAGTAGTCGTTAAGGCACTTGAGAAACAGAAGCTTCTTACAGAAAACATTTATCTTCGTAAACAGCTTCAGGGGCGCTTCGAGTTCAGCAATATCATAGGCAGTTCACCCGCAATGAATCTGGTCTTTGAACGTATGAGGCGTATTGTAAAAACAGAATCAGCCGTACTCATAACCGGAGAATCCGGAACAGGAAAAGAGCTGGTAGCAAAAGCATTGCACTACAATGGTTCGCGCAAGGAACGTTCATTTGTGGCGGTAAACTGCAGTGCAATCCCAGACGCATTACTCGAAAGCGAGCTTTTTGGTCATGTCCGTGGTGCGTTTACAGGCGCAATTAAAGACAAGCCTGGCAAGTTTGAAACAGCCAACCACGGAACAATTTTTCTGGATGAAATAGGAACAATCCCCTTGCATTTACAGTCGAAATTATTGAGGGTTTTGCAGGAACAGGAGATAGAAAGAATAGGTTCAAACAAACCTGTCAGGCTTAACGTAAGAATCATTTCTGCAACAAACGCCAATCTTGAATATATGGTGCAACAGGGAGAATTCAGGGAGGATCTGTATTACCGTTTGAATGTTATACCTCTTCACCTTCCACCGCTCCGTGAGCGTCAGCAGGATATAATATTTTTGAGTACCTATTTCGTGAAGAAACAGTGCCATCTTATGGCGCGACCGGTCTGTGCGATCAGTAAGCAGGCGCTGGAATTTCTGGAACAGTATTCCTGGCCGGGAAATGTGCGTGAACTTGAAAATCTGATTGAGAGAATGGTTGTGCTTACGGACGCAGATATTATAACTATTGACGATGTCCCCTCAAAAATAAGAGATCATAAATTGACAGTGAAAAGAACGGCTATCAATATGTCTAGAGAAGGTTTGGATTTAGTAGAAACAGTCTCAGAAATAGAAAGAACACTTATTTCACAGGCTCTTCAATCCGCAGGAGGGGTTAAGGCAAAGGCTGCGGCTCTTTTGGGTATCAATAGAACCACTCTTGTTGAAAAGATAAAAAGGTTAAAATTATAGCCATGGTTCATGCTTGTGCTTGATTGAGGTTTTTTGAAAAATACCGGAACATACGATTCCTGATGAAATTATCAGGAAATTAATCTTTAATCCTGATGAGTTAAATCACTTTAGCTACATAAAACTTTCGTATACAGGAGAATATCAATGCGTTTAACACCGGCTGTAGAACTTGAATATCGATGTAAAAAACTTCAGGACTATATGCTTGAGGCATCACTGGACGCTGTAATTATAATTCAGAATGCCGATCTCTTTTATTTCACCGGTACTGTTCAGAAAGGAAATCTCTATGTTCCTGCATCAGGTCAACCACTTTTTATGGTGCGTAAGGAAGTGGGGCGAGCCAGAATGGAGTCAGGATTGAAGGAGGTCCTTCCCTTTGAATCAATCAAAGATATTCCGCCTATATTGTCTAAATACGGATACGGAGTGCCACAGCGGATTGGTTTGGAACTGGATGTCCTCCCTGTCAACTTTTATCGTAGATATCAGGAGCTATATCCAAATGCGGTATTTGTAGACGCAACACCTTTAATCAGGCGTGTCAGAATGATAAAGTCAAAATATGAAATACATCTTTTAAAAGACGCTGCTGATCAGGTGGATCGGGTATATCAGCGGGCTAAAGAGATTATTGCTGTCGGAATGACAGACCTCGAGCTTGCGGCAGAACTGGAATATATCGCTCGTAAAGATGGACACCAGGGTTTGATACGGATGCGTGCTTTTAATTCAGAACTTTTTTACGCCCAGATATTCTCCGGAACCGACAGTGCAGTGCCGGGATACCCTGACACGCCATTAGGTGGTATGGGACTTAACCCCTCTTTCGGGCAGGGTGCCGGACTTAAGCGAATTGAAGCGAATGAAATGGTTATCATAGATTTTGCGGGGTGCGCTGACGGTTATCTAAGCGATCTTACCAGGATTTTTTCAGTCGGTCAGCCCAGTGAACTTATGAAAAAAGCTTTTGACGATATGCTTGAAATTCAGGAGCTTATGACCAGTATTGTCGAAGTTGGTGTCAGCTGGGGGGAAATCTACGACAGGTGTTCGGCAATGGCTGTTGAAATGGGATATGGCGATAATTTTATGGGAGCTAAAGGTTCACAGGTGTCATTTATAGGGCATGGTCTTGGAATCGAAATTGATGAATACCCCTTTATTGCCCGCGGATTTAATAATATGCTGATGGAAACTGGAATGGTGTTTGCTTTTGAACCAAAAGTTGTTTTTCCAGGCGAAGGCGCAGTCGGCATTGAAAATACTTTTTATTTGAGTAATGAAGGTCTTAAACGTCTGACTCGCTCCAGCGATGAACTTGTTATTCTGGTTTGATTTATCGATGTAAAATTTTTGTTGCATTTTTCGTATACGGTCGAGTATAACATCAGTGCAAATTGTATACGGTATGCTGTAAAAGAGTCCGGTTTCTCCCCGTAAAAACTAATAGATTACTGTTAGGAAGCTGTACAGGCTTTTTATCCGGCTTTAAGCCCACATCACAAAAAGGAGAGTAAAACAATGGCCCTGAAAGACACGCTCAAGTTGAAGATCGAGGAACACCGCCCACGTACCACCAAACTTGTAAAAGAATTTGGTCAGGTTGTTATCGACAAAGTTACCATTGATCAGTGTATCGGTGGTGCTCGTGATATCCGTTCACTCGTAACAGATATCTCCTACCTGGATCCACAGGAAGGAATCCGTTTCCGTGGTAAAACCATTCCTGAGACTTTTGCTGCGCTGCCCAAGGCACCTGGTTCTGCATATCCGACCGTTGAGTCCTTCTGGTATATGCTTCTTACAGGGGATATTCCGACTGAAGCTCAGGTTGCTGAAGTTGTTGCAGAGTGGAAAACACGTCAGGTCGTTCCACAGTATGTTTTTGATGCAGTTCGCGCTCTCCCGCGTGACAGCCACCCAATGGTAATGCTTTCCGTAGCCATGCTGGCACTCCAGAAGGATTCAAAATTTGCCGGTTTCTACAACTCAGGCAAATTCAACAAAATGGTTGCATGGGAATATGTATATGAAGATGCCTGCGATATCGTTGCCCGTATTCCGGTTATAGCTGCTTTTATTTATAACCTGAAATATCGTAACGACAAGCAGATTGATATCGACCCGACTCTGGACATGGGTGCCAACTTTGCACACATGATTGGTCAGAGTGATGAATACAAGGATGTTGCACGTATGTACTTCATTCTGCACTCCGATCACGAGTCCGGTAACGTATCAGCTCACACAACCCATCTTGTACACTCCGCTCTTTCTGATCCATACTACGCATACTCAGCAGGTCTGAACGGTCTTGCCGGTCCTCTGCATGGTCTTGCAAATCAGGAAGTTCTTGACTGGACTCTCAAATTCCAGGAAAAATACTGCAAAGATGTAGAGCCTACTGCAGAGCTGATCAAGGCAGCTCTTTGGGATACTCTTAATGCCGGTCAGGTTATTCCTGGTTATGGTCATGCGGTTCTCCGTAAAACAGATCCACGCTATACTTCACAGCGTGAATTCTGCCAGAATACCCCAGGTCTTAAAGACTACCCGCTGTTCAAAGTTATCGCTATGATCTTTGAAGTTGCTCCGGGCGTTCTCACCGAGCACGGCAAAACCAAAAACCCATGGCCGAACGTAGATGCACAGTCCGGCGTAATCCAGATGTACTACGGCTTAACAGAGTTTGAATTCTACACTGTTCTGTTTGGTGTAGGTCGTGCACTCGGCTGCATGGCTAACATCACCTGGGATCGTGGTCTCGGCTACGCTCTTGAGCGTCCGAAATCTGTTACTACGGCAATGCTTGAAAAATGGGCTGCTGCTGGCGGACGTGAGTTGGCATAAGTTTGTTGATATAGTTATTCTATCACTGAGGGGGCGCAGAAATGCGCCCCCTTTTATTTTACTGCTTGCAAAAAAAATAAAGTAATGTATAAAAGACAATATCTGTCGTATTTAAATGTATCAGGAGGTATATAGATGGAAAAAACGATTAAAGGTACAAAGACTGAGCAAAATCTCCTTAAATCTTTTGCCGGCGAGAGTCAGGCGCGAAATCGTTATACGTATTTCGCTGGAATTGCCAAGAAAGAGGGTTTTGTTCAGATTGCCAATGTTTTTGAAGAGACCGCCAATCAGGAAAAAGAACATGCAAAAAGGTTCTTCAAATTCCTTGAAGGTGGCGAAGTTGAGATAACTGCGTCTTTTCCGGCAGGTAAACTTGGCAGCACTGCCGAGAATCTTCTCGCTGCAGCTAACGGTGAACAGGAGGAGTATACTCTTCTTTATCCAGCCTTTGCCGCTACGGCAAAAGAAGAGGGTTTTCCTTCTATAGCAGCGGCTTGGACAGCGATATCTGTAGCTGAGAAACAGCACGAAAAGAGATATCGGGAACTTCTTGCAAATATAGATGCAGGACGTGTCTTTACCAGAGATGGCGATGTAGTGTGGCGATGCATCAATTGCGGTTACATCCATACAGCTAAAGAGGCACCAGAAGTTTGTGCAGCCTGTCTCCATCCTAAGGCGCATTTTGAATTACTGGGTGAAAACTGGTGAAAATAATTGCTCTGTTGCAGAGCGATAAAAAATGAAAGGAGAATTAATTCAATGGCAAAATTACTGGAAATTTACAAATGCAATGTGTGCGGAAATATTGTTGAGGTGCTGCATGCCGGAGGCGGTACTCTAACCTGCTGTGATGAAGAGATGCTTCTGCTGACGGAGAATACTGTTGATGCAGCAAAGGAAAAACATCTTCCTGTTATTGAGAAAGTTGCAGGCGGTTTTAAGGTGACCGTTGGGTCTGTTGCACACCCTATGGAAGAGAAACATTATATAGAGTGGATTGAGTTGATAGCTGACGGTAAAGCATATCGCCAGTTTTTAAAGCCTGGAGAGGTCGCTGAAGCAATATTTAATGTAACCGCTTCTACTGTCACGGCTCGTGAATTGTGCAATCTGCACGGCCAGTGGTCTGCACAAGGTTAATATTATTTGCTTGATTCTGTATATTTAAGGGCCTTCCTGTAATCAGGTTGGCTCTTATTTTTTTTCTGACTGAATAGTTCCGACATAACTTGAAGACATTATCATATTGACGCTTTTGCAAAAGGCTCGATTGATAAAATATATACAAGAGGTGATTTAGTGATAAAAAGCATGACTGGATACGGCAAGGGTGAAGCTGCCTCATCTGCGGGAAACTTTACGGTTGAAATACGATCCGTCAATCATCGGTACGGTGAAATATCAGTACGTCTACCCCGCTCATTATTTGCATTTGAAAACGAAATAAAACGGATGGCTGCGGCAGTTCTAAAACGTGGCAAGATTGAGATTTCTGTTCAGTTGACAGAAACCGTTTCCGCAAATATTACACCGCAGCTCGATATGGGGCTTGCCCGCGCTTATTTTGAAGTTTATACGCAGTTGGCTAAAGAGCTGAATCTGCCACAAGATGCCGCACCATCATTCATTATGTCCCAGAAAGGTGTTCTGAAGGAGTTGGCTTCTTCTGTTGATGAAGCTGTGCTGAAGCCAGACCTCTTTATCGCTATAAACAAAGCGATTGCGGCTCTTGATGAAATGAGAATATGTGAAGGTGCTTCACTGGAGGCTGATTTGGTGGGGAGGCGTAAACAGATTACAGAGTGGACGGCAGAGATAGAAGCACGCTCACCGCAAATGGTAATAGAAAATCGCCAGAAATTGAAAATACGATTAGATCAGTTGCTGGATGGAGCTGAAATAGAAGAGAGTCGTTTAGCACAGGAAATAGCAATTCTTTCTGACAGATCTGATATTACAGAAGAGCTTGTGAGGCTTGCAAGCCACTTTAAACAGTTTGACGCGGCTCTGAAAAGTCTTGAACCGGTAGGTCGCAAACTTGATTTTTTAATGCAGGAGATGAATCGAGAGGTAAACACAATTGGTTCAAAATCTAATGATTCCAAAATTACTGCCCTTGTCATACATATTAAGGCAGAGATGGAAAAAATGCGTGAGCAGGTGCAGAATATAGAATAGATTTACAAAATATATAAAGAATTTTGTATTATGATGCATAATTATGCAAAATTAGCTTGACTTGTAACTGAAATATTGTAAATGTTTCACAGACTAAAGCCGTTTTATGGAATGTGAAACTATGAAAATGAAAAATAATGTAAAAACAATCAGAGAATCCAGATTGATGAGTAAATCGGAACTTGCGCGCAAAGCTGCTCTGTCTGTCTTAACCGTTGACAGGGTAGAACGTGGCGAAGAGTGTCGTGTGGAGACTATGCGTAAAATTATCCTTGCATTGGGATACAGTCTTGAGGATAAGGATAAAGTATTTCTCGGACAGGAATAACGGGGCTGGATATGTTTTTTTTCAAAAAGAAAAAAGAAATAGTGGGTATAGACATCGGCTCGAGTTCTGTTAAAGCTGTTCAGCTTAAAGAAAACAAGGGTGTCTTACAGTTGTTAAACGTCGGAATTTATCCGCTGCCGCCTGAAGCCATAGTTGACAACTCTCTTATGGATAGTGCAGCCATTGCATCAGCTATAAAAAACCTCGTAGGCAGTCTTGGCATAAAAATTAAAGATGTAGTCTGCTCGATATCCGGAAATTCGGTAATAATAAGAAAAATAATTTTACCTGCAATGCCTCAGGAGGAGTTGGAAGATCAGATATCCTGGGAGGCTGAACAGTATATCCCGTTCGACATAAATGATGTAAATATGGATTTTCAGATTTTGTCACCGGATATCAACGATCCGTCTAAAATGAATGTTCTTCTTGTCGCCAGCAAAAAGGATATTATTAACGATTATGTTTCTGTTTTCAGCGAATCAGGGCTTCAGCTCTCCGTTGTTGATGTCGATTCATTTGCCGTCCAGAATGCTTTTGAAGCGAATCACGATGTAACTCCTGAAGATATAGTAGCGCTGGTTAACATTGGTGCCAGCGTGATGAATATAAATGTAATCAAGGACGGCATTACGTTGTTTACCCGCGATGTCCAGATGGGGGGAAACCTTTATTCCGAAGAAATTCAGAAACAGCTCGGATTAAGCAGCAGTGATGCCGAGACTGAAAAACTGCTTGCTGAGGAAAAAAATAACGAAGCGCTTCTCAATGTAATACTTAAAATAAACGAAACCATAACCCAGGAAATTCGTCGTTCTCTCGATTTTTACAACTCAACCGCGAACGATGAACGTATTTCAGCCGTTTATGTCAGCGGCGGCAGCTCTAAAGTCTATAAACTCATCGATACCATATCTGAAAAAGTTGGTTTGACGATTAAAACACTTAATCCATTCGCAAAACTTAAATATAACGAAAAAGATTTTGACCCTGAATACCTTCATGAGATCGCTCCGTTTATGGCGGTACCGGTCGGTCTTGCCATAAGGAGGGTAGGGGATAAATGATAAAAATTAATCTTTTACCCGTAAGGGTATCAAAAAAGAAAGAAACAGCAATACAGCAAATCATAATTGCAGCTGTTGTTGTAGTTTTAATCGCCGGAATCATTACTTCCTTATACGTTGTAAAGCGTGTGCAGGTTGCAGCAGCCAAAGATGATATAGTTGCCGCCAATAATAAAGTAAAAGAGCTTAAAGCCAAGATAGGAAAGATAGAAGAGATAAAGACGCTCAAAGAGCAGGTCAAAAAGAAGCTTGACGTACTTAACCAGTTGAGAAAAAACAAGACCGGTCCCGCTCAGAGGCTTTCAACTTTAAGCGATATGACTCCAAAACAGCTCTGGCTGACAAACTATAGTGAAGCCGGTGAAAATATTAAAATATCAGGTGTAGCCTATACTGAAGATCTTATTGCTCAGTTCATGAGAGATCTTGAGGCTTCCTCCGATTTTGCCGGAGTTGAATTGCTGCTATCGCAGCAGGCAGATGTAGAGGGTATCAAACTGAAAAAATTTGACGTAACAATGAAACTCGAATCAACTGCGCCTCAGCCATAAATAAACAATCTGAAAAATGCGAAATCTTCCGGTGGTCTGAATATGAATGCAAATATTGAAAAAATAATCAAACTTCCGACAAAACAGAAAATCATCATTCTGGTTCTTGTCTCGCTTATCGAGATAGCGGCGTTGATCTGGTTTCTCTATCTTCCGAAACATAACGAACTTAATGCTCTTAGAGCAGAGTTGGTAAAGTTAGAGGACGATATAACCAAAAAAACGCAAATTGCCAATAACCTGCCGAAACTTAAAATTGAATATGACCGTTTGAATGAAGAACTGGCAAAAGCTCTGACGGAGTTGCCAAATTCCAAGGAGATACCATCACTTTTAACCGCCATTACCACTTCCGGTAAATCGGCAGGTCTGGATTTCCTTACATTTCGTCCAAAACCTGAAGTTTCAAAAGATTTCTACGCAGAAGTGCCTGTCGACATTATTGTTTCAGGTTCGTATTTTGGTGTTGCCAATTTCTTTGCGGCAGTTGCCAATCTCCCACGTATAGTAAATATTACCAATGTTGCCTTTTCTGATGTAAAGAATGTTAATAACCGAATGATGACCAAGGTTACGTGTCTTGCTACGACATTTCGCTTCCTTGATAAGAAAGAGATTAAGGATGACAAAAAGAAACCTGCCAAAAAGAAATAGTCCTCTATCAGCTATTTTTGCAATTCTGCTGGGTGCACTGCTTGTTGCCGCCTGCAACAAAGAGCCTGCGCCAGCTCCTGTGGTTTCAAAACCATCAGCGCCTAAAGCAAAGAAAGCGACAGGTGATAACACCAAACCTGTACAGGCACAGTCTACATCCGCTCTGCGTCTTATTCCCGCTGTTTTGGCTAATCAGTTTGATTTCAGTAACAAAA
The DNA here is from genome assembly GCA_028683855.1 of Desulfuromonadaceae bacterium. Taxonomy (GTDB): domain Bacteria; phylum Desulfobacterota; class Desulfuromonadia; order Geobacterales; family Pseudopelobacteraceae; genus JACRCG01. The sequence goes on along the minus strand of JAQUHA010000015.1, from coordinate 8,181 downwards.
GAGATCCGTTCAAGCCTTTTGTAACTATAAAAGCTGAACCTAAAAACAGGCAGGGTGATGATAAAAGATCCCTGCGTAATTCACTCCCGATTCACAGCTTTGATGTCAACCAGTTTAAATTGATAGGCATAATCACTGGTGGAAAAGAAAATAAGGCTATGGTCACTGATCCGGACGGAAAGGGTTATGTCCTTAAAAAAGGTATGTTGATAGGTAAAAACGATGGGAAAGTGACATCAGTTACCCTGAATGGCGTGGAAATACTTGAACAATTCAGAGATGATAACGGCAGGGTTCGTAAAGAACACCTTAAACTTACCCTTCCAAGGAAACAATAAGGAGTTCCGCATGATGTGGATGAAACATAAGCTTGGAATTATGCTGGTAACACTTACAATGTTTATTTACTGCGCTCTCTCAGCGACAACTATTGCATTCTCTGCCGAGCCTGTTTCGAGACAGAGAAATGTCGCAATTGAATCTGTTACCACCGTTGGAGAAGGCGCTTCAACCGGTTTGATTATACGGCTCTCTTCACCTGCCGCCTACACAACTTATAAAACACTCTCTCCCCTCAGGCTTGTAATTGATTTATCGCAGGTGACAGAGGGGATACTTAAAGAGCAGCTCCCCCTTAACAAAGGTAATTTTAAATCAGTTACTGCAAGTCGTTTTGATACTGAAGCAGGCGTTCTGACACGTCTGGATATTGAACTTTTGAGTGATAACGAGCCGATTGTTGCCGCTCTCCCCGATAATCCAAATGAGATAAGGATATCATTCCCTGATTTGGCTGAATCTGCAGCAAAAACCGAAACAGAACCAAAATCTCCACCCCCTTCAACCGAGCCGGAGATGGAGTTGGCAGCTGAACCCGCGCCTGCAGTTGAACCAGTAGTTGCAGCTGAACCAGTAGCTGCAGCTGAACCAGTAGCTGCAGTTGAACCAGTAGCTGCAGTTGAACCAGTAGCTGCAGTTGAACAACCTTCACTTATTACACTTACAGCCATAACGGTTGATAAAAATGTAATAAAGCTATCAACAGATACCCCCGTTGATGAATTTAAAACTTTCAGACTGGATAATCCTGAAAGATATGTCGTTGATTTAATGAATGTTAAAAGCGGTCTGACTGATCGTATTATTCCATTAAATGCATCAGGGGTGGCGTCTGCACGTTTAGGACTCTATCCGGACAGAGTTCGTGTTGTTCTGGATGCGGTTAATGGCTCATTTCCCGTAGCCTCCGCAGTTAAGAGTGATAGCGGTATAACGATAACACTTGATTCAAATACGGTGGATAATACGCTTAAAAAACCGGTTCAGAAAGTTGCAGATAATCTTGTAGAGCCGCAAGTTAAGGCGGAACCTTTAAAGCAGGTTACTGTCGAAAAACCCGTTGCTACGCCTCCTGTAAATCTTAAACAGCCGTCCGGAGCGACACCCAGTGTCGAAATGATTGATTTCCAGGTCATAGACAACATATCCAGAGTCTCTGTAAAGATAAACGGAGATTTCAAGAGTGAAGAGCCTGTAGCTACGCCCGGTTACGTTACGCTGTTAATCAAAAACACAACATTGCCAAAAAACCTGCGGCACTCCCTTGAAACAAAATCCTTTGTCTCCCCAATACTTCGTATTACTCCTATATCCCTAAAAAATCGAAAAAGCAGTGATACTAAAATACGCATTGCAATCCGTGTAGCCGCACCTTTCAAATATCGTCAGGAAGGCGATATGATCTACATTGATTTTAAGCATCCTGACGGTTTATCCGGTGATAAGCTTATTATCGAAGCAACAGAGCAAAAGATTAATGTCGTACAGAAACAGCCCGCTGCAGCAAATGAGCAGAATATATCCTCTGACCTTCTGCCACTCTCTGAACCGGCTTCTAATGTTTCAGAAACAACCCGCAGTTATAAAGGTCGTAAAATAACACTTGAATTTGCTGATGCTGAAGTCAGGAAAATATTTCAACTCCTTTCAGAGGTTAGTAACAAGAATTTTGTTCTTGGTGATGATGTTACCGGGGCAATAAGTCTTAAGCTTGTGAATGTCCCATGGGATCAGGCGTTGGATATAATTCTTGACACAAAAAATCTTGATAAACGTGAAGATGGAAATATTATTCTTATAAAAGGTAAAGGGAAGTTTAGATCACAGGCAGACGAGGAGCTTGAAATTAAGAAGGCTCTTGCCAAAGGTATAGAGCTTAAAACAGCTACATTCGTAGTAAACTACTCCGATGTTGCAACCATCGCCAGCCAGTTTAACGGGTTAAAAACTGATCGTGGATCAATTTCTACAGACACAAGAACAAGCACAGTCATTGTAAAAGATATACCGCAGGTTCTTGACGATATGAAGAAACTTCTCGCACAGCTCGATGTGCCGGAACGTCAGGTAATGATTGAAGCAAGGATTGTAGAGGCTACATCTACATTCAGCCGTAACCTGGGTGTAAGTTGGGGTATGCACCACCGCGATGGTTCCGCTGCATTTCTGGGGATCAACTCACTGGATACAGCCTTCGGTGGGATAGCTTCAACTGCTCCAACTTCTGGTACAGGCTCTGCTGCCGGCGGTTCAATGGGTATTTCATTTGGTACTCTTGCAAGTAATATTCAGCTTGATACCCGTCTTAGCGCCGCTGCTAGCGCCGGTATGGTAAAGATTATATCGTCTCCAAAAGTCGCAACTCTCAATCACAAAGCTGCCAAAATATCTCAGGGGCAGCAGATTCCTTATCAGAACACAACCGCTACAACCGGTGCAGTCACTGCCTTCGTAGCTGCTACGTTATCACTGGAAGTCACCCCGCATATTAACGCTAACGGCACTATCATTATGAAAATAGATGCAAAAAATGATGCTCCGGGTACTGGGAGCCCTCCTCCCATTAATACAAAACAGGCTACGACCGAAATGCTGTTAAGAGATGGTGAAACTACCGTTATAGGCGGCATTTATGTTGATAGTGAAACTGAAGGGAATGAGGGTGTTCCCTATCTTATGGATATTCCGTTGCTCGGAAACCTGTTTAAATCCAACTCTAAAAGCAAAACAAAGACAGAGTTACTTATCTTCATAACTCCTCGAATTTTAGGGGCTATTTAAGACAGTACGAAAGAGTGCTTTTATTGAAGGCTGGTTATACGTGCAGGATGCATCCGGTGAGCTGCATATATAAGGAAGTGTTAAGTTTAATAAGTCTAGGTTGTGTTGATTAAGGCGGTCTCTTTTACAGATAAATTTTACAGGAGTTTTTATGAAAAGATTGTTGCTTTTGGGGGGCGTTTTATCTTTATCAATGCTTGGATGCGGTGGTAGTGGTGATGATACAGTAGGATTACTAGCCACTTCATCTGTTAATGCTACGATAGACACTCTTGTCATGGATTCAGACGTAGTTGCATGGGTTGATGATGCAGGCTCAAAGGCAACTGCCTGTGCGCCCAGCTTCCCTTCTATACCTGCTGCTGACTCTGTAAATGTGGTTATAAAATCTACGGCATACTCAAATACGGGATCAATGGGGTTGCCACTTCGTATTGAATCAGCAACAATTACTTATACGCCCGCTAACACTGATACTCCGGCAATGCCACCGGAATTCCAGGCAATAGGCATGACAATACCAAATGGCACATCTGCAACAATACCGGTAAGAGTAGCAACACAGGAACAAAAAATTGCACTATATGATGTGCTTGCCTGTAACGGTCCAATTTATAGCTATCATACTACGATAACTTTTAATATTACTGAGATTGGAACTGATAAAAAGATTACTGTCAGTTCCTCCATGTCACTACGTTTTTCAGATTTCATAGATAAATAAACGTTTATATTTATCTTATTGACTCTCAGTGGCGCAATTTCCCGCAGCGGGTTGCGATTGAAGTATTAAGTTGTTTATTAGATACCCCGCTGCTTGCAGCGGGGTGATTAATTATTGATTAAACTAAAAAAGATAATGATTATTAAAAATTGGAGAGAAAAATGAAAAAAATGAAAAAGAGCAGCGTATTTGTTTTTCTGTTACTTGTAGTTGCATTGTCAGGGTGTTCCTCCAACAAGCCGAGTGAGGAGAAGATTAAAGCATCAATAAAAAAGATAATGCCGATTGAACCGAAGATTACTTCGGTAAAGCCACTTGACTATTTTCCCGGTCTTGTTGAGGTAGTTATAAGTATTGATGGCAAGCCTATTGTCTACTATACAGATACAAAAGGGGATTATGTTGTCAGCGGAAGTATACTGAGGGCTGAAGATAAAGTTAATCTTACGCAGGAAGTTATGAAAACTCTGGTTTCTCAGCCAGTTGTTGTACCGACTTCGCCGGCAACTACAAAAAAATAGCTTGCCGTTTTTTAATTGCAATTAACTTTAAAATTTATACAAACTAAAGAGTTATTCAGAGAATCTGTGGGGGTTCTACAATGAAAAAGCTTCATGCACTACTTATAGCTTCGCTTCTATCTGTTGTTTTCGCAATCTGGGGCTGCAGCGGAAGTGGCTCCGGTACATCCGGTTTGCTTTCTTCAGACTCAACTGGAAAATCGATGTCAAAATTAATTGATGTTGAAACTCCAATAAGCATTGATGCAACCGGTGGTACGATTCTGACAGGTGATCAGCAAAATCCCCACGTTATCTACTTGTCTGACGAAAATCTTTGGTTCACCTGTTACGAAGACTGGAGTAACAACGCAGCTGTCGGTTCCGAGATCAAGGGGCGTTTTATTAAGTTTAACAGCGTGGCAAAAAAGTTTGAATTTGTCGGTTCTGAAATCAACATAACCGGTGATACTGCTGGAAATCAGACCTTCCCTCGCGCTGCCTACAAATCCGGTGCAGATGGTAAAATTGTCATTGTCTGGCAGGATACGGTAACTCCGTTTGTAAGGTTCTCTACAATAGTAAATGCCGATATTGATGATACAGTTGATGAAACAACCGATCCGCTAGCAGCTACAAGTCCAACTGCCATACAGGCAACGTTGGCTGTACACGACCTGACTCTTACTACTCTACCGGCGATTACTTATCATACTCAATCAAGACTTAAACCGAGGGTTGCGTACAATCGTTCAAAAGATACTTTCGACATTGCGTGGGTTGAACTTAGAAATGAAGCCAAAGTTTTAAGTTACAAACCATTCGGAAATTATTCCTCCCCAATACCTGTTTCCAAAACAATTACGACATCTGATGCGACATCTGTTGGATATGCGTCCCTTAATGCTATTGTCGGTGGTACTCCAACAATTTCCGTTCCCCCTTCAGAGGTTGGTTCAGGTGATGAAACTATGGGGATGAGGCTGCTTAGTTCTTCAGGTCATGCTGCTGCATCACCATCTGAGCAGGTTAATGAATACGAGTATTTTGATGGAATAGCTTCAGTCGACATTGCTAGCGATTCGACCTCAAATGCTACTTACATCGTTTGGGAAGGTATAAGAAATACTGTTAAGGTTACAAACACAGCTACTGAAACTAATTCTGCTGAATCCCCCGCTATGATTGATGGGAGTTTGACTGAAACTGTAAGTACAGCTCTTGAATTTGGTACCCCTCAAAAATCGACATTCGGTATGTTACTTGGCAATGTGGGTTTTTCATTTGCAGCGACACAGATATCAGAAGTTGCGGCTACTGATGTTGGAGTGCCATCTATTGCTTTTGATCCCGTATCAAGCCGTTTTCTGGTGGCATGGGAGGATTTGCGAGACGGTACCACAAATCAGAAAATTTACGGTCAGCTTATAACAAACTCAGGTGGGCTTTATAACGTAAACTTTCCGATTACTACTGCAACAGGTTTGGAGACATCAAAACAGACACTCCCGAATGTATCATACGATAGCGCGAACTCCAGATTCTTTGTAGCATGGCAGGATGGGAGGAACAGCCAAACTTCAAGCGGACTTGATATCTATGGGCAGTATGTTGATGGAGATGGTTCGCTTCGTGGGCAGAATTATGCAATATCAACCGCAGCGGCAAACCAGTATGCTCCCGTGCTAGCCTATAATTCAACTGACCAGGTTTTTCTGGCAATGTGGAAGGATGCACGTAACCAGAATGTTTCAGGAGCAGATATTTATGGAATTCTGTTTGATCTTGGTAACCCTGCACTTGCAGTATTGAATGGAGATGGGACTCCAATGTCCCCACTATTAATTGATTTCGGTTCAATACGGGCTACGCTGGATTCGCAAACAGAAAAAACATTTAAACTTAAAAATGTTGGTGACTCTGAAATATCAATAACATCGCTGTCGTTAGCAAATGGAGCCGAATACAGTTTAAAATCACCTGCGGCTCCAATTGCTCCAATCAAACTGGCTGCCGGTACCGAACTTAGTGTAACAATTGAACTGAAATATCTTGTAGCATCTGCCCCCGGATCAATTAACGATTCATTCACGGTTGAGTCTGACGGTGGAAATGCAACAATTACACTGCAGGGCTCTGCTGTCACATCAAATATTACTGTAAATCCTACTGCACTGGATTTTGGAAATGTTGATGTCGGTCTGTCCGCTGAATTACCGTTTAGTATAACAAACAGTGGTTCAACACCTATAAACGTGACCAGCATATCCGGACTCTCATCGCAATACACTATTGTCGGTACTGCAAATTTTACTATCGCCTCTGGTCAATCAGTATCCAGATCAGTTAAATTTACTCCGACACTATCTGGAACAGTGTCATCCGGCTTAACAATATATACTGATGTGACAGGGGCAACACAGTCGGTAACTGTAACCGGTGTCGGGCAGTCAGGCTCACTTACGATAACTCCATCGGTATTTGATTTTGGTGCGGTTCTTGTTAATCCTGGCACTCCGCCAACTCAGGAAATTCTGGTAACAAATACGGGGAACAAAGCAGTAAATATAAATTCAGTTACCTTTACAAATTCATATTTTACATTGAATCCAGCAGCACCAGCGGCAATCGCAGCAGGGGCAACAGAAAGTATTACGGTCACTTTCGATCCTGCTACAATCGGTTTGCACAGCAGCACAATGACTATTAACTCGGATTATGGTGTTTTTACATCGTCACTATCAGGAACAGCAGTCGGTTCGACCCTTGGGATATCGACCCCTGGTGGATCGAGCTTTGGTCAGATAGCCACCGGCACGAGCAAGACATTATCAGTAACCCTTAGCAACAGCGGTCAGGCACCTTTAAACATCACGAACATAACAAGTTCCAACGCAGAATTTACGCTATCTCAGACAGCGTATCAGATACTCCCTAACGGCACAGTAACACTGCTTGTAACATACACCCCAACCGCCGCAGGTAGTGACAGCACCACCCTTACAATAACCTCTGACGCCTCCAACGGCATCAGCCAGACTATTGACATGACCGGCAGTGCCGTAGCCCCTGTAATCAGCATAACCGGCACATCAGCCGACACCTTAGCCTACGGAGTAAACAACGCCGTAGGTCAGACCATAACCAAATCAATAACAGTAAGTAACACCGGCGCAGTTGACTACCAGTTAACCAGCATAAGCGGTCTTGCCGCCCCTTACACAGTAAGTGGAATCCCCGGCTTCCCATACACACTTACCGCCGGAACAACCCTTACACTTCAAGTTGCATACGCCCCGACCGCCGCCGGCGAATCTATCGGCACCCTTAGCATTCAGACAAACAGCGGCACACTCGGCACCAAAAGCGTAGCCGTAAGCGGCACAGCGATTCAGGTCTTGCAGGTAACCACCCCTGCAGGCGGCGCTCCGCTTGCCCTTGGTGATGTAAACGTAGGTAGCAGCGCCACCGACACAATAGCCCTTAAAAACAACAGCGCCAATCCAGTCCAGATTACCGGATACACAGTAGTTGGTAGCGGATTCAGCGTAACCACCCCATCCGCCCCCTTCACAATAGCCGCTGGTGGGACACAGAACATAACCGTACAGTTTGCCCCCGCGACAGCCGGCGCAGTAACCGGCAGCATAACGATAGTAAGCGCGCAGGGTGGCAACCAGCTTGTAAACCTTACCGGCACCGGCGTAGCCGTAGCGACCCTTGGGATATCGACCCCTGGTGGATCGAGCTTTGGTCAGATAGCCACCGGCACGAGCAAGACATTATCAGTAACCCTTAGCAACAGCGGTCAGGCACCTTTAAACATCACGAACATAA